>CP045477.1 GCA_009392915.1 Candidatus Forterrea multitransposorum CG_2015-17_Forterrea_25_41
ATGCCAATTTCAAAAAAAAACATATTTTCAAATGTTAAAAACATAGAAGAGTCTATCTTTAAAGATGAACAAGTCTTTTATCCAGACTTTACTCCAGAAAACATTTTTTCAAGAGATTCACAAATTAAAGAACTTTCTTTTTCTTTAAAACCATTAATTTCAAATAAAAAAGCAAATAATTTTTTAATATATGGACCTCCAGGAACAGGTAAAACTTTAACTTCAAGATTTGTTTTAGAAGAACTTATAAATTATTCTTTAAAAGTTAAATATCTATATGTTAATTGTATACAAGATAATACAAGATTTTCTGTATTTTCAAGAATAGTTTCTTTCTTTGGAGGAATAATGCCAAGAAGAGGTCTTGCAGTTGATGAAATTTGGCAAAGAATTAAAGAACTTTTTTCAAAATCTTCTTTTTCACCAGTAATTATTTTAGATGAAATTGATAAACTTAAAAAAGAAGATCTTTCTGTACTTTTATATGATCTTTCAAGATTTTCTTCAAATAATAAATATTTTACATTAATCTTAATTACAAACAATAAATCTTTTATTTTAGACTTAGATTCAAGAACCCAAAGCTCTTTATTTTTAAAAGATTTAGAATTTAAAAAATATTCTTCTCAAGACCTAAAACTAATCTTAAAAGAAAGAGTTAATTATGGGCTTATTGAGAATGCAATTTCAGAAGATTTAATAGGGTATATTGCAGGATATGCAGCAATAAGAGATGGAGATGCAAGAATTGCTATTGATCTACTATATAAAGCTGCAAAGCAATCTGAAAGAGAGGGTAATTTGATGATCTCTAAAGAGGTTTTATTGTCTGTTTCAAACTTAATAGATTCTATTAAACTTAATGAAAAGATAGCTTCTCTTTCAAAAGAAGAATTTATGTTTTTAAAATCTCTAAAAGAAGATCAAACAACAACAGAAGCATATTCTTCTTTAAAAGAAATTGCTCAAAGAACAAAAAGTAGATATCTTTTAAAATTTGAAAAATTAGGTTTTATTTCTTTTTCTCCAGTAAAAGAAGGAAAAGGTAATGTTAGAATAATATCTTTAAATTTTAATAAAGAATTATTATAAAAAAACAGGTGATTAAATCATGGGCTTTTTAAAAACTGATAAAAAAAAAGTAGAAGTTAAAGATGGAGATAAAGTAATTAAAGCTGCAGAAAAATTAGGTGTGCCTTTTAGTTGTAGAGAAGGTATTTGTGGTACTTGTAAAGTAAAGGTTGTAGATGGTTATGATAATTTAGCTGAAAAAACAAGTAATGAAGAATTTATGGATTTAAAAAAAAATGAAAGATTAATGTGTCAATGTAAACTTAAGTCAGGAGAAGTAAAAATTAAATTTTAATTATTTTTTTTAGTTTCTCTAAATTTCTTTTTCTTTTAAAAAGAGGATTTTTATTTTTTTGATAAACATTTTGCATTTCTTCAAAGGTTTTTTTCTTTTTAGAAATATAAATTATTCCTAAAGGCATTTTTTCAGTTTCTAAAGCTTTTAAAATTGCATTTTCTTTATTTTCTGGATTATAATCTTTTTCTAAATAATATGTGTTTTCTTTAAACCATTCAAAAGTATTTATTTTATTAAAAGTTACACATGGTTGAAGAATATCTACAATTGATAAGCCTTTATGATAAATTGCTTTTTGTAAGATTTCTTTTGTTTCTTTCAAGTCCCCTATGTTTGCTCTAGCAACAAAAGATGCATCTAAAGAAATAGCTAGAGAAATTGGGTTTAAGGGCTCTAAAATAACCCCTGTTGTCTGAACTATAGTTTTCATTCCTTTTTTACTTGTAGGAGATGCTTGTCCTTTTGTTAAACCATAAATCATATTGTTGTGCACAATTATTGTAATATCTGGATTTCTTCTAATAGCATGTAAAAAATGATTTCCACCTTCTCCATACATATCTCCATCTCCACTTGTAACAATTACTTTTAAATCAGGATTAACAGCTTTAATAGCGGTTGCAGGAGGAAGTGATCTTCCGTGAAGTCCATTAAAAAAATTTGTATTAATATATTGTGGTGTTTTTGCCGCTTGTCCTATTCCTGAAACTAAAACTATATTTTCTGGTTTTAGTTTGGTTTCTTCTAGTACTTTTTTTAAAACTAAGTGTATTCCAAAATTTCCACATCCAGGGCACCATGCAATTTCTGTTTGGTTTGAAAAATCTATTTTGTTCATATTTTAATCTAACCTCTCTGTTATTTCTTGCATGACCTCTTCTACAAAGAATTGCAATCCATTATATTTTAATATTTTAATAACTTCTTTATTTGTTTCTTTTTTAATAAGTTCTGCAAATTGCCCTGTTGCATTTCCTTCAATAACTATTATTTTTTTTGCAGATTTAAGTAAGTCTTTTGTTCCAGGATAAATTGGATATAATTGTTCATAATGAAGATATTTTATTTTTTTATTATCTATTTTTTCAACAGCTTCTTTAATTGTTTCAAAAGTACTTCCCCATCCAATAATAATTATTTCATTACCTTTTCCAATAATTGTTGGCTTTAAACTTTCAAAAGTTATATCTTCTATTCTTTTTAATCTTTTTTTAACCATTTTAATTCTTAAAGAAAAATCTTCTGTAATATGTCCTGTTTGGTCATGTTCGTCACTATCCACACAAACTAAACCTTTTCCAAAGCCAGGGATTGCTCTAGGGGAAATTCCACTTTCTGTAAAAGCATATCTTTGATAATCTTTTTTACTTTCTATAATATATTTTTCTTTATCTTCTTTTATTTCTATTTTTTCAAAAGGATAAAGATTTTCCATAAAATATTGATCTGTTAATATAAAAACAGGAATTTGGTATTTTTGAGAATCAATAAAAGCTTTGTTTGTAATCTCTACAGCACTTTTTAAATTTTTAGGAGCATATACAATTCTTGCAAATTCTCCATGTCCAGCGTGCATAACTAAATTTAAATCTTCTTGAGCTGTTCTTGTTGGAAGTCCAGTTGCAGGTCCTGGTCTTTGAGCTACATGTATGACTAATGGAGTTTCTATCATTCCTGCAAGGCTTACACCTTCACACATAAGTGCAAATCCTCCACCAGATGTGTTTGTAAGTGATCTTGCACCTGCAAAAGATGCTCCTAAACACATGTTTATTGCTGAAATTTCATCTTCTGCTTGTTCTACAATAATATCAAAATTTTCTCTTAATTTTGCTAGATTTTGTAAAACACCTGTTGATGGTGACATTGGGTATGCTGATATAAAATCACACCCTCCAGCAATTGCTCCGTATGCTATTGCTTGAGCACCTGTAAATAAATTATTTAATTTTATTTGTTTATTTTTTTTAATTTTTGGTAAATTTTTAACTATTTTTAAAATTTCTTTTCCTTTTAAAATACCTTTTTCTGCTGCTTGAATATTTTTTAAAACAATTTCTTTTCCTTTTTTTGAAAAACTTTCTTTTAGTTGTTTTATAAAATATTTTTTATTAATATTTAGTATTCCTAAAAGAGTTCCTGTTGCAACAGTGTTTGCAAAAACTTTATTTCCTATTTTTTCTGCAATTTCTTTAAAGGAAACATCAATTGTTTTATTTTTAAGCCCTAATTTTCTAACTTCTTCTTTATTTCCAATAATAATTGTATTTTCATCAATTCTTTCTTTTAAATGTTCTATAGTATTTTTATCTAAAGCAAGTAAAATATCTATTTTTTTTAAATTTCCTCTTCTTTCTTTTTCTGTAAGTCTAATAGATATGGTGTTAACTCCTCCTCTAACTCTTGACATATATTCAGAGTTTGAAGAAAAGTAAAAACCTTCTTCTTTAAGTATTTTAAGTAAAACATTTTGAACAGATACAAGACCTTGGCCTGCTTCTCCAGAAAGTACAATTGATAATTCTTTTTCATCTATTTTTTTATTTTTAATTTCTTTTTTAAAAAGTTCTTTTGTTTTTTCAGTAATTATCTTTGAAAATTCATTTAATTTTTTAAAGTTTTCTTTTTTAGGAATTCCTGTTGAAATTTCTCCTAAAATAACTTCTGCTTCAAAATTATTTGTAATATTTTCAAATTCTTTAAAGGCTTCCCCACCCCATTCTTTAGATCCAATAAATCCAATAATTTTTGTTTTTGGTTTTAATTTATTTAAAGTACTAACTGTTGTTGAAACAATAGGGTGAAGCCCACCTAAAAAAGTAGGAGATGCTATAATTAAAGTTGACGCATCTACCATTTCAATTGCAAGTTGTCCTATCTCTGTAGTTGTAAGATTATATTCTTTAACTTTATTGCCTTGGTTAATAAGTTTAGAAGTTAAATATTCAACCATTTTTTTTGTACTTCCGTGCATAGAAGTATACCCAATAATTATTTTTGGTTTGGTTTCTTTTTTTGACCAATTATAGTATTTATCAATTATCCAATCAACATCTTGGTATATTTTTCCATGACTTGGAGCTATTATTTTTGGATTATATTCTTTTATTTTTTCTAAGTTTTTAAGAATATAATTTCTAAAAGGCATCATTATTTCTGCATAATATCTTTTAGCAGGTAATTCTATTTCTTTTGTATCTTTAACAAATAATTCGCTTGTTGCAAGATGTGCTCCAAAAAAATCACAAGAAAACAAAATTTTATCTTCTTTTAAAAAAGTAGACATAGTTTCTGGCCAATGAACCCAAGGAGTATAAATAAATTTTAAGGTTTTATCTCCTAAGCTAATTTCTTCTAAGTCTTTAATAACTTGTATTCTTTTTTCCTCAATTACCATTTCATCTAAAAGTATTTTTTTACAAAGAGGATTACAAATTAATTTTGCTTTTGGAAATTTATTTAAAATTATAGGTATTGATCCAGAGTGATCTTGTTCTGCATGATTAGATATAATATAATCTATATTTTTAATATTTAATTTTTCTAAGTTTAAAATAAGTTCTTCTGTTTTTGTAATGTCAACAGTGTCTATTAAAGCTGTTTTTTTAGATCCAATTATTAAGTATGAATTGTAGCTAGTTCCATCTGGAAGATAGATTAGTTCATCAAAAAGCTTTCTATCCCAATCAATGGCTCCAACTGAATATATGTTTTTCTTAATCATTCTAGAGTCTATATATAAAACACCTCATAATAAAAAAAAGAAAAATAGTTTTTTTAAAATAAAAAACTATTCTTGGTCAACTCTTGGTGCTAAGAAATATCTAATAGCAGAAGAGCCGATTGTGTAATTAATTTCAAGTGGCATATCGTCTTTAAGTTTTAAAGTGATTATGCTTTTTGCATTCTTAATCATATTTTGTAAATAGTCTAAAGTATACATTGCTTTTGCTTTGCTTCCTGAAATTAAAAGATTATTATCATTTGCTTCAATCTCTTGTTTGAATTTCCCTTTACTACTTTGTGTTTCTAAATAAAATTTATTATTTTCAACTTTTAAAGTGATATGGGAGCTAAAAAGACTTGCATCTTTTAAACCTGCAAGTAATTGATCAGAAGAGATTTGAACTGTTACATCAAATTGTATTTTAGGAAGAGGTTGTTCTTGTTCTGATACATCTATTAAAGGGATATGGAAGCTTCTTTTTGATTTTCCAATAAGTTCTATTAAGATAAATGATTTATCATCTTTAATTTCTAAACTTAATTTATCGTCACTTGATGAGTGGTTTAAGATTTGTAAGAAATTATTTATATTTATTCCAAAAGCAATATTTTTTTCATCATCTTTAATATCTACTAAAAATTCTTCAAATGAATCTTTTGGCATTACAAAATCAACTAAACTTATTTGTCCAGGATCTGTTGCTCTTAAAAACATTTTTTCACTATCGATTGTAAATAAACCTTCGTTTATTAATACTCCAATAGCATCCATACTTTTTTGGAATTCTTTTACATCTTTTATTATTAATTTAATCATCTTTAAATCTCCCCCTTAGCTAATATATTATATAAGCGATAATATTAAAATACTAATCATTTGTTTATAAAACTAATAATACATAAACCCAACCTAATATTAAAACTACTCTTATTAAAAAAGATTGATCTAATACTTTAAATAACCAAGAAAGTATTAAAATTAGAATAGTTAAAGGAAGTAGTAATATCTTATAAAACCACTTAAACAAAGATTGTTTCAATCTGTAGCTTTTTTTTACAGAATCAAAAATGTTATTTGCATCTTGTCTTGAAGGTATTGAAAAGAAAAGCGCTGATATTGAAACCCATATAATTAATAATTTATAAATTAAAATCATTTCTTTTTTTAAAAGCAAAATTCCTATTATGGCTATTGCAATATTAAAAAAGAACGGAAATATAGAAATTATTATATTTTTATAAGATCTAGATTCATCATGAACTACATAACCATCTGAAAAACTAAATAATTTAATTTTTCTAATCCTTACTCCTAAAATAATACATGCAAATGCATGTGCAAGTTCATGGATAGTAATTCCAATAAATAATATTTTGGAAATAAAAACATTAAGGTTCATAATTATTTTTTCTCAATATATATTTTTTTATTTTCTTTTCTAAAGAGGATTGTTTCTTTTTTAATTTCTCTAAAATCTACTTTAATTTCAATATTACTTTCTAAAAAATATTCTTTTTCTTCATTTGATATTTTATATTTTGAATCTATTTTTTCAATAGTCCATGTCTTTTTAGGTAATGCTTGAATCTCTTCAGAATAATTTTCTAATATTTCAGAAATATCTATATTTCCTTGTAATTTTTCAGAAAAACTTTTAATCTCTCTATTATCTATTATTTGCATATTTTTAGAATAAAGAGAGGTTGCTTGAATAATAATTAAGGAAAGCACAACTACAATAGAAAGCGATATTAAGATATACTCTAAACTAACTTGTGCTTTTTCATTCACAGTTAATTTTTCCTTTAGTCTATTTTTTCTATTTGTTTAAACACATCATCTGCTTTGTCATCAACAGTTTTATTTGCTTTAGTTGTTGTTTTTTGTAACTGTGTTACAACTACTAAAACTATAGCGATTATTGCAGCTATTAAAATTATCATTTCAGCAGAAATTTGTGCTTTTTGATCTTTAAATAAATATTTTAATTTATTCATAATTCTTCAAATAATTTATTGGTTATAAGATTATTTAAACCTTTTGTTCTTTATTTTTATTAAATATAATTAATAAATGATTATCATGCAAAGATTAATAATTGTAACTGGTGCAACTGGTGATTTAGGTAAAGAATATGTGAAAGTTTATTCCAAATTATCAGAAAATAAAGTTTATGCTATTTCAAGGCGAAAAGAAGACTTTCCAATAGAAGGTGTAATTTATCTTAATTGTGATTTAGAAAATAAAGATATAACTTTAAATGAAATTAATAAAATTTCTTTAGAGCACACCACTGAAATAGTATTTATTCATCCTGTTGGAAAATTTAAGTTTGAAGAAAATGGAGACTTAATAAATAGTATTGATCAAGAAATATTTAAATCTAATTTAGATAGTTTTCATAATGTTTTAAACCCTTTATTATTATTAAGAAAAGATAAAAATATTTTAATTAAATTAATTGCTTTTGGATCTTTAAGTGATTCTTTTAATGTACCTTGGTGGATTTCTTATAGTAAATCAAAACTTGCACTGAGAGCTGATATGAAGTCAATTTCTTTTTCTAAAAAAAATATTTGTTCTCTTTTTTTAAATTTAAGTAGTGTGAAAACTTTTAATGAACATAAAACAAGACCTTTTGCAGAAACTTCTTTTTGGCTTTCAGTTGATGAAATTGTAAAGAGATCTTTATCTATAATTGATTCTTTAAAAGAAAAATATACTGAAATTAATTTATATAATAATTCTCCTGAATATTATGAAGGTTATTACAAAGATTTTAATTTTTTAAAAGAAAAATGGTTAAAAGAAATGAAGGGCTAGAAGTCTTCTTTTTATTTGTTTTTATCTATAATATATATATTTATGATTAAATCAATATATCTTGAAAATTGGAAAACCCACCTTGATTCTAAGCTTTCCTTTCAAAAAGGAACAAACATACTCTTAGGTGTAATTGGTTCTGGAAAATCAAGTGTTGTTGATGCTATTTGTTATGCTTTATATGGTACATTTCCAACACTTTCAAACAGGAAAATAACTTTAGATGAAACTATAATGTTTAAACCTGTACAAAAAGAAAGTTTTAAGGTTATTTTAGAGCTTGTTCAAGAAAATAAATTATATTTAATAGAAAGAGAAGTATTTTCTGGAAATAAATCAAACTCTGCAAAAGTATATCTTGAAGGAAAGTTATTGGCTGGTCCTAAAAAAAGTGATGTTGATGAATTTATTTCAAAACTTTTAGGTATTGATTATAATCTTTTTATAAAAGTTGTATATTCTCAACAAAATGAAATTGATTATTTTTTAAAAATAGCTCCTTCTAAAAGAAAAGAACAGTTTGATGATCTTTTTGGTATATCTCATTTTGAAAATATTAAAGTTTCAACAAGAGAAATTGATAGACTTTTAAATCATGAAATTGATAAAAATGAACTTTTATTAAAACAAATAACTACTCAAATTTCAAATTATAATATAGAAGAACTTTTAGAAAAAGAAAAAGAAATAGCTGAAAAAATAACTTCTCTTGAAAAAGAAATTTTAGAAAAAGAAGTAAAAACTTTTTCTTTAAGTAAAGTAATTTCTGAAAAGAAGCTAGTTAAAGAAAAGCATGAATCCTTAACTTCTCAAATATCTTTATTTTCGTCCAGGCTTGAAGACTTTAATAAAGAATATACCTCTCTTTTAGAAAAAACTAATCTTTCTTCTAAAGAAGAACTTGATCTCTTTGAAAAAGAGGTTTTTAAGAAAGAAAAATTCTTTAAAGAAAAACAAAATAAAAACAAAGAAACTGAGATTTTAAAAAAATCTTTAGATAACAAAATTTCTTTTTATGAAAATAATATTTTTCAAAACCAAGAAAGGATAAAAGAGCTTCTTTTAAAAATAGAAAAAGAAGAATTAACTATTCCTTTAATAGAGGAAAAGAAAAAATATCTTTTAGAAGAAATTGATTCTCTTAATATTTTAAAAATATCTTTACTTTCAAAACAAAAAGATTTAGAAAAATCTTTTTATGAAATTTCTAAAGGCTTTTCAAACTGTCCTGTCTGTCAAACCCCTTTTACTGCAGATAAATTAACTGAAACTAAAGAGCATATAGATAAAGAGCTTTCAAGTCTATCTTTAAACCTAAAGGATTATTTAGAAAAAATAAAAGAAAAAGAAGATTTATTAAATCTGTTAAAAATAAAAGAAAAAACTTTAGAAAGAAATTTCTTAATTGAAAAACAAATTGAACAATTAAACAAAATAATTCTAGAAAATACTTATTTAAAAGAAAATGCCTTAACTGAAATTAATTCTTTAGAAAAAATAGATGACTTGTCTGCTTTAGAAAAAGAAATTTTAAAAATAAAAGAGAGTCTTTCTCTTAAAAAAGAACTTTTAAAAATATCTGAAAAAATAAAAGAATACACCGAAAAAACAAAATTACAAAAAGAAGAGCTTTCAAAAATAAATTTTTCTCAAGAAGAATATCTAAATCTTTTAACAGATTATAAAGGCTTAGAAAATAATTTCCTGCAAATAAAAGAATCCTTAACAAACTATAAATCCTTAAAAGAAAATTTAAAAAAACAATTAGAAAACCTAACCTCTCTTTCAAAACAAAAAGAAGAAGTAAGCCTTTCTTTTACAAAAATAAATAATAAAAAACAAGATCTTTCTTATTTTTTAAAAGCAATTGATAATAGCCAACTACAGTTAAGAAAAGTTTTAATAGATAACATAAATCAAGCTCTTTCAATCATCTGGCCAAAAGTATATCCTTACAAAGATTATTTATCAGCAAGATTAAATGCAGATAATGATTATATCTTAGAGGTCTTAACTTTAAAAAATAACTGGATAAGGGTTGAAGGTTTATTAAGTGGAGGAGAGAGGGCTTGTGCTTCACTTTCCATAAGGATTGCAATTTCTTTGATTCTTACAAAGAAATTAGGCCTTTTAATTCTTGATGAACCAACACATAATTTAGATGAAAAATCAATAGAGGCTTTATCAAATGTCTTAGAGGAAGAGCTTCCTGATCTTGTTGAGCAAATATTTATTGTGACTCATGATAATAAGCTTCTTGAAACAGTAAATGCAACTAAGTTTATAATAGAGAGAGATAAAGAAAACGATTCTGCTTCAAGAGTTAATTTTTAAACTTTTTATTAAAAATAACCTTGTTTTTAAACATTTTTATCTATATATTATTTATGTCTTATATCCCTGATTTTCATAAGATTAAATACTTTACAGAAAAGTTTAAAGAATACTATCAAAATAATTATATCTCTTGTATATTGGATGTTTCAAAAAGAGAGTTTGGAATTGGTACTATACAATCTAAAATAAGTCAAAGACATTTATCTTTTGTATCTTTAGAAGATTTTAATAATTATTTAAGAATTACTCCTCCTTTTTATGTTTCTTATTCAACAAGTTATTTTAAATATCCAGATAGAAGACCAATGGATAATAAAATATGGGAAGGTTCAGACATTGTTTATGAGTTTGATTCAGATGATTATGATCTACCATGCCATGATAGACATAATACTTGGCAATGTACAAGTGAAGAATGTAATGAATGGGGTTATGGAAATTTAACAGAATGCCCTAAATGTTTTTCAAAAACAAAGATTACAGAATGGACTTGTGATGAATGTTTAGGAAAAGCAAAAGAAGATACCTTAAGATTAGTTGATTTTTTAGAAAAAGAATTTAAATTAAATCCAGCAAGCTTTATTATTAGTTTTTCAGGTGCTAAAGGGTATCATGTAAGAATAACTGATAGAACAATAATTTCTTTATCTAAACCTGCAAGACTACAGATGATGAACTATATTTTAGCAAATGATTTAGAGCTTGAAAAATTAGGTTTTATAAAACAGAAAAAACTTTGGAAAATACCACCTATAAAAGAAGCAGCTGGATGGTCTAAAAAGATTTTACATGGAATAATTGATATTTTTTCTTATGATGAAAAAAAGCTTATTAATTTATTTGGACTTTCTCCAAAAAAAGCAAAACTTTTAAAGGATACAAAAGAAGATATTTTAAATAAGATGTATCATAATAATATATTAGTTGCTGATTTTTCTTCAAGTGATAAATTCTTTGAAGATGTTATAAATCATGTAATAAACAAGACTAGACTTAAAATAGACCCTCAATCATCTTCAGATATTTTTAAGATAATGAGGGTTCCAGATACTATTCATGGTGGTACTGGTTTTTTATCAACATATATTAAGACAAAAGAAGATTTAATTAATTTTGATCCTTTCAAAGATCCTGTTGTTTTAGGTACTATGGATCTAAAAAAAATAAAATTATTAAAACCAACACCTAAATTTAGAATAATTGACCAATATTATGGTCCTTATAATAAAGATGAGGTTTTAAAACTTCCAGAAAAAGTATCAATGTTTTTAGTTCTTAAAGGGGTGGCAAATTTTGAGTGAAGATTATAGTTTAGATTACGATGAATTAAGAAAAATTTATAGACTTGAAACAAAGTCTCCCAAACTTACAAAATTAAATACTGATTTTTATAAGGAACTTAAAAAATTTCTTTCAGATGAAAGAAAAAAATATACTTCAGAGATTGAAGAGTCTTTTTCTCATGCCACTATAAAAAAGTTTGAAACTTTAAAAAAAATGGTTGAAAAAATAAGAGAAATAAGAATGAAAAAATGTCTTAACCTTTGTTTAATGTATAGTAGAACAAATGATTTTGAAGAAGAAGGTTTAATTGATTTTGAAATTGATTTTGCAAAAGGTGTGATTAAATTAATTGATAAACAAACAGAATTTTCACAAAATGTTTTTGGACTTTCTAAAAAAGCTAAAAAAATTGAAAATCAAAATCTTTGTAAAGTAAAATTTTTAGAGGAAGTTCCAACATTTATTGGTGCTGATTTAAAGGAGTATGGTCCTTTTGAAAAAGAACAGGTTTGTGAGATTCCTGAAGATATGATTAAAATATTAGAATCAAAAAATCTTATTAAAAAAATAGATTAAAAAGAGTTGATAATTAATGGTTGATTTTCCAAATATAAACGATGTGGTAATTTGTAAAGTTACAAAAATAGCTGATTTTGGTGTTTTTGCAGAGCTTTTAGAGTATGATAATATGGAAGGGTTTGTGCATATTTCACAAATATCTTCTACATGGATAAAAAATATTCATAACCATGTAAAACAAAATCAAATAAGAGCTGCAAAAGTTTTAAAAGTTGATGAAGAAAAAAAACATATTGATATTTCTTTTAGTAGGATCACAGCTGCAGATGAAAAAAGAAAAATTTCTGAATATAGATTATTTTTAAGATCTCAAAGTCTTTTGGGTGTAATTGCTCAAGAAATTGGTGAGTCTCAAGAAAAAATTTGGGAAGAAGTTGCAGATCCAATTATTGAAGAAGAAAATTCTCTTTATAAAGGATTTTTAAATATCTTAAAACATGGTGGAGATTATTATTCTCAAATTGATCCTAAATATCATAAAGTTTTATTTGAAATTTTAGATAAAAATATTACTTTGAAAGATAAAGATATTTTAGGAATTATGACAATTACTTCAAGTAATTCAAATGGTTTTGAAAATATTAAAAAAGTACTTTCTGAAGTTACTGAAAAATATCCTGACTGTAGAATAATTTATTTAGGTCCTGGAAAATATGAACTTAAAGTAACTTCTAAAGAATTTAAAACTTCTGCAAAAAAATTTGATTTAATTGTAGATGAAATTTCTAAAGGATTAAAGAAACATGCTTCTTTTGAAGTTGTTAAAAAAGATTCTTAAATATTTATATAAAGGTGAGTTGTAATATGGTTACAGAAATAAAATTAATTAAAAACATAAAAACTTTAAAAAACCCAGTTCTTTTTGTAGGACTTCCTGGAATTGGTTTAGTTGGAAAAATATCTGTTGATTATTTAATTAAAGAATTATCTCCAAAACCAACATTGATTGGAAAAATATTTTCTGATTCATTTCCTCCTGCAGTTCACGAAAAGAATTCTGTTTTAGAGCTTATTTATGATGAAATTTATTTATATAAAACAAAAACAAAAGATTTTTTATTTATAGCAGGCCCTGTACAACCTCCTTTAACAAACACAATTAATAGTGATCAACATTATGAATTTTCAGAAAAAATTGCTTTATTTGCAAAAAAACATAAAATTAAGGAAATATATACTTTTGCAGGTCTTAATATAGGTGATAAAAGAATAACTTCTAAACCAAAAGTAATTTGTGTTTCTACAGACTTAAAAACTAAAGAAAATATTTTAAAAAAGAAAATATCAAATCTTCATTTTCAAGATAAAGGACAAGATGCTTTAATCTCTGGAGTTGCAGGTTTACTTTTAGGTATTTCTTTTGAATCTTATAAAATCCCAGGTGCTTGTTTAATGGGTGAGACAAATAGTAAATTAACTTATGGAGATCCTTCTTCTGCAAAACAACTTTTAGAAGTAGTTGATTCTTTATTTAAATTAAAAATTAATTTGAAAAAAATAGATGAGAGTGCAAAAAAGATTGAAAAATCATTTAGTGAAATTTCAAAAAATTTAGAACAAATTTCTCAAAAACAAGAAGGTCCTTCAACTCAATCTAATTATATAAGATAATTTTTTTGGTGAAAAATAAATATGGTCTTTAAAGAAAATGAACTTGGAATTGTTGTTTCAACAATGGATTCACCTTCAACTTCAAAGATCACTTTTGTTTGTACCAAAAAAGTTTATAAAGGACAGTATGTTCAAATAGAATACTCTCAAGGTAGTTTAATTGGGCTTGTAACAGATGTATCTTCTCAGAATAGATATTTTGAAAATAATGAATCTGTAAAAGAATTTGAAAGTTCTGATTATAATATCAATGATCAATTTCCAACTAGTGATTGGGAATTTTTAATTGCAAATATAAAGCCTTTAGGGGTTCTTTCAAAAGAAAATTTTTTTGTAAGATCTACTCTTCCAGTATCTCCTGGTTCAAAAGTTTTAATTTGTGAAAAAGAAGTTTTATTTAAATTTCTTCATTTAAAAAAGAATGGACTTAATCTTGGACAAATTGAATTTCCTACTCTTCCTGTTACTTTTTGTATGGATAGACTTTTACAAAAACATTTAGCAATTTTAGCACAGTCTGGGGCAGGAAAAAGTTATTTAACCTCTGTTGTTTTAGAAGAACTTTTAGACAGAACTAAAGAAGAAGGGCAAGTTGCAATTTTATTATTTGATGTTCATGGAGAGTATTCTCATTTTTCACACCCTATAAAAGATTCTTCTCAACATAAAGATTATTCTTCAAAGACAATAAAGATTAATTCTTTTGAAATAAAGATTGGAGTTTCTACTCTTTCTTTAAATTTCTTTTCATCTCTTTTACCTTCTTTAAGTTCTGCACAAAAACGTGAACTTGGAAGTGTTTTAAAAAAATTAAATGAAGATAAAAAAAATGGTTTAGGTCCTTTTGATCTAAAAGACATTATTAAAGAAATTGAAAGACAAGAAGTTAAAGAAAATGTTTCAAAACCTTTAATTAATGCTTTAGGTGAACTTTTAGATTATCATCTTTTTGCAAAAATAGATTCACCTTCAATTTTTGATATTGTAAAACCTGGAAAATTAACCATTATTGATTTATCTAGAGAGATAAATCTTAAAAAGAAACAATTAATACTTTATTATTTTGCACATAAACTTTTTTACTCAAGAACAAATCCTTCTTTAAATGTACCTCCATTCCTTTTAGTTGTTGAAGAAGCCCATCAATTTGCTCCAGAAAGTGCAAGTAAAGATAGAGCTATGGCAAAATCAATTTTAGAAACTATTGCAAGAGAAGGTAGAAAGTTTGGATCTTGTCTTTGTTTAATTTCTCAAAGACCTGTAAAATTATCTACCACTGTGCTTTCACAGGCAAACACACATATAATTTTAAGAATAACTAATCCTTATGACTTAAAACATATAGGAGAATCATCTGAAGGACTTGATTCTAAATCAGTAGAAATGATAACTTCTTTAAGAGTTGGAGAGGCTTTAGTTGTTGGTGAAGCTTCATCTTATCCTGTGTTTTTTAAAGTTAGAAAAAAATATTCTCAAGATTCTCATTTAGATGTTTCTCTTTCAGGGCTTGCTAAAAATTATTTAAAAAATACTTCTAATCAAGAGAAAGATATTGAAGGCTTTTTATAGCAAAGATGTTTTTATATATCTTATGATATAATATTATATAGTATGTACAAAGTATCGTGGACAGAGTTTGAAAGTCTAGCAATTGATCTTACTAAAAAGATTAAATCTTCAAATAAAAACTTTTCATTTATAGTTGGGGTTAGTAGAGGTGGTCTTTTACTTTCAAGATTATTATCTTCAACTTTAGATTTACCTATGGGTGTAATTGCAGCAAAACATGTAGATGGAATTTATCATGTTGATAATTATATATCAACAATATATGATGTTGAAGGGGATATTCTTTTAGTTGATGATGTTATGGATCAAGCTTCTGTTAATGTAATTTCAAAAATAAATAAAAATTATAAAAATATAAATTCTATAACTTCAGCATGTGTTTTTTATAAAGGTACAGAAAAAAGTTTTAAACCTGATTTTTATACAAGTAAAGTTGATGATTTTATAACCATTGTTTTTCCTTATCAAGAAAAATCAATTTTGAAAAATTTAGAAAACTGTGAGGATTAAGATTAATTATGAAAAAAAAAATGTCTAATAAACAAAATTTAATAATAGCTTTATTAATTATTTTAATAATTTTAGTAATATTTTTTATTGTTATATTTTCTGCAAATATTTTATATAGTAATATAAAAGAAAATAATTTAGATAATATAGATTATAATTTAACAATTTCAAAAGTAGATTTTAATTCTGATAGGTTAGTAAATGTAGAAAATGATGTGAATTTGTCAGAATTAAATGAATTTACTTTACCAGAAAGTAAGCTTATTAATGAATATTTAATCACAAGTATAAATATTTCTGATTTAAGAAATAAATATTCTTTTTTATTTGATGAAGCCTTAGTTTCTTCTTATGGTTATCTTCAAACAGAAAAAGGAGATTATATTTTAGAATATAAAGATTATATTTTAGTTTTTAATAAAGATGAAAATCAAACAAAAAGTATCTGGATGATTGAATATTTAGAATAATTTTAAATTTTAAAAAATGTGTTTTTTATGGATGATGCAAATTTAATGCTTTTAAAAAAGAAAGTAAAAGCTATAAAACAATATAAAGGCCAAGGTACTCAACTTATAAGTCTTTATCTTCCACCTGATGCAGATAGAAGTTCTGCAACAAAACAATTAACTGATGAAATGAGTCAATCTTCAAATATTAAGAGTGCTCAGACTAGAAAAAATGTACAAGCAGCTTTAAAAAGAATTATTAATTATTTAAAACAAATTGATTTTAAACTTCCTGAAACAGGTTTAGTTTTATTTTCTGGAGATGTTTCAACTAATCCTTCTAAATCAGATGTAATTTTACTTGCAATTGCACCTCCTGTAAGACTTACAACTAAGCTTTATTGGTGTGATTCAACATTTCACATAGCTCCTTTAGAAGATATGGCACAAACAGATGATGTTTATGGTTTAGTTGTTCTTGACAAACGAGAAGCAACAGTTGCTATTTTAAGAGGAAAATCTAAAGAAATTCTTTTTTCAGAAACCTCAAATGTTCCTGGTAAAACAAAAGCCGGGGGGCAATGTTTAAAAGATGCTTTTGTATCTTTATCTGATGGGAATTTAATAGATGTTAGTGAAATTTCTAAAAAGGATATTCTTTCTTCTATGAATTTTAAACAAAATAAATTAATTAATTCTAAGGTTTTAGATAATTGGTCAGTTTCTAAAAATAAAACATATATTATTAAAACAAAAGCTCCTGGTACAGAAATAAAAGCTAGTGAAGATCATATATTTTTTGTTTTAACTCCAGATGGTGTTGTTGAAAAAGCTTCAAAAGATTTAACTTTAAATGATTATTTGTTATTTCCAGAAAAATTATCTTATAAAAATAAAATTTGGTCTTTTGATACTAAAAAATATATTTCTAAATTAAATAAACCTTCTATAAAGATACCTATAAAACTTAATAATGTATTTGCTAAATTTTTAGGTTATTTATTAGGTGATGGTTCTATTGAAACTGATAGATTAACTTTTTATGAATCTAGAAAAGATGTTATTTTAGAATATAAAAAGTTATTTGATAAATATTTTAATGTAAATTCTTCTTTAACTTTTAGAGATTCTAAAAATTATTATCAATTAAGAGTTAATTCAACTGCTCTTGTAAGATTAATTAAAGAAGAATTTAAGGAAATTAAAAAAGCAAGAGATTCTTTAATACCTTCTAAAATATTAACTTCTTCTAATAAAATATTAGCTAATTTTTTAAAAGGATTTTATGATGCTGAAGGTTATATTAATACTTCTAGAAAATCAATAGATATTGGAATAAATAATAAAAAAATTGCACAACAACTTCAATTATCATTATTAAGATTTTCAATTATTGGATCTTTACAAGAATATGATAATAAACAAAATCCTTATACAAATAACCATAGGTTTGTGATTTCAATTTCTGATAAAGAGTCAATAGATTCTTTTGAAAAAAATATTAATTTTACTTCTTTTGAAAAGCAAAAAAAAATAAAAAAAATTCAAAAATTAAAAACAAACATGAGTTTCTCAAGAACACTTCCTGTATATGGTAGTCAGGTTAGATCTGTTGTTACAAAACATGGTTATAATTTAGAACTTTTCCCAAAAGTGAGTAGTTTTTTCAATAATAATAGAATGCTTAGTAAATGCTTTTTTAAAAGTTCTGTTTTAGATTATGTTAAAGATAAATCTCTTTTAAAAGATTTAATTAAATTTTATAATATGCCATTTTTTGCTGCAAAGATAAATTCTATATTTATTGAAAAAAAGAAAACAATTATGACAGACATTTCTGTTGCTAATAAATCTTTTATTGCAAATGGATTAATTGTTCATAATTCAGCACATAGATTCGAAAGACTAAGAGATAAATATGAAGAAGAGTTTTATAAGAGAGTAGGTTCTAAAGTAAATACTGCTTTTGTAGATCTTGATAATTTTAAAGGAATGATTGTTGGTGGTCCTGGACTTACTAAAAATGAATTTTTAGAAATTGGTGATTTAGACCACAGAATAAAAGATAAAGTTTTAGGAACTGTAGATACTTCTTATACAGATGAGTCAGGTATAAAAGAAGTTTTAGATAAATCTGAAGATATTTTAAAAGAAACTGGTTTAGTTCATGAAAGAAAATTAATTAATAAGTTTTTTGAAGACTTAGCAAAAACAGGCCTTGCAAATTATGGTTTTCAAGATGTAATTGATGCCTTAAATATTGGTAAAGCTTCAACTGTTTTAGTGTCTGAAGGTTTAGAATGGACTGTTTTAATTTTTAAATGTTTATCAGACAAATCTAGATTTATAAAAATTGTTAAAGATAAACATGAAGTTTCTGATACTATCTCAAAATTTGAAAATTCTCCAACAGATTGTCCAGAAGGTAAAGCAGAACTTGTTGAAGAAGTTGATATATATGATTATTTTATAGATATTTCTAAAAATACAAGTGCAAAAGTTGAACTTATTTCTATTGAAACTTTAGAAGGTAAACAATTTTTTGAAACTTTTGGAGGGCTTGCAGCTTTCTTAAGATATAGGTAAGGTGTTATTTTTTTGATAAAGACATTTAAAGCAAGAAAGATTACAAAAACTAATATTGGTTCTAAATGTGGAATCGTAGATATTCGTAAAAGAATTCTAGAAAATAAAACTTATTCTATTTCCTATACTATAAAAGGTAAGTCTTTAGAACTTAATTTTTTAAAACGATATCGAAAATCTAATCTTAGTGATTTTAAAAATATTTATTCTGATCTTTTAAATATTGCAAAAGAAAAAAAAGTTAAAAAAATATATACTAGTTCTTGGGTATTTTCAGAAACTAAAGGTTTATCTGAAAGATTAGGTTTTAAACTTGTTAAGGGTACTGATAAAAAATTAAATCTAATTAAAGAAAAATATCCTGATTATAAAATTATAGGTATTGAACAAAGATTTTCTACAGATTCAATAAATTATGGTGTAATTCCTTGTTTAGTTTTAGAAAATAAATCTTTAAAAAAAGAAGTTATAATAAATATGGATAAAAATATGCTCCCAATATATGTAAAGGAACTTTAAATTATGGATTATAGATATGTTACAGATACAAAAGGTTTAGGTGGAAGAATAAAACAACTTCCACAAGATTTCATTGTTGAGGAAATTGGTTTAGATTATGAAACTTCTGTAAAATACTTGCCTGATAAAAAAATAGAAACTATTGATTGGGAAAAAATATTTGAAAATAAAGAAGAAGGAAAAGATCATTTAATTTTAGATTTAGAAAAACATAATCTTTCTACTATGCAGGCAATTTCTCAAATGTCAAGATTTTTAAGACTTTCAAAATCAAGATTTGGTTATGCTGGATTAAAAGATAAAAGATCTATTTCTTCTCAAAAAATTTCTCTTTATAATCCTGAATTGGAAAGACTTTCAAAATTTTATTTTAAAGACATTAAAACATATAACCCTTTTTGGTCTTCTAAAAAAATAGATATTGGTGATTTAAAAGAAAATAGATTTATTATAACTATTAGACAAATAGAAGGATTATCAAAAGAAGAAATAAAAGAAATTATTGAAACAAATTTTCTTAAAATAAATCAAAAAGGATTAATTAATTATTTTGGTGAACAAAGGTTTGGAGGAGCAAGGGAAGTTACTGCTAAAGTTGGAAAACATTTAATATTAAAAGAATATAAAAAAGCAATTATGCTATACTTAACCTCTCCTTCTCCTTATGAAGATCAAGATTTAAAAAATGCAAGAGAAGATATTTTAAAAACAAATGATTTTAAAAAATGGGCTTCTTCTTTTCCATCTAAATCTGGTTTTGAAGTTCCTATTTTAAATCATTTAGCAATTAATCCTGAAGATTATTTAGGAGCTTTTAAATCTCTTTCAAAATCTATGCAATATTTATTTATTCATGCTTATCAATCTTATTTGTTTAATGAAATTATTAATTATAGAATTGATAAAGGTTTATTTTTAAAACCATTAGATGCTGATAACGTTATAAATGGTGTTTTACATTTACCTTTATTTGGTTATGATTCTAAATTTTTAGATGGTAGGGCAGGAGAAATTGAAAAAGAAATTTTTAAAAGAGAAGGAATTGATTTTAGACATTTTTTTAATAAAGATTATTCTGTTCTTTCTTGTAGAGGAGACTTAAGGCCAGTTATTACTTTTCCAAAAGAATTAAAGTTAATTTCTATAGAGGAAGATGATTTAAATCAAGAAGAAATTCCAGGATCAAAAAAAGCAACAATTTCTTTTATTTTAGATAAAGGGCAATACGCCACTGTCTTGATTAGAGAGATTATTAAAAAAGAAAATATTGGTTAAAATAAATATATTTGTTTTTTAGTGGAAAAATAATTTATGGTCCAAAAGGAATTCAGTGGATTTATAAACCTCCATTATATCTAAAGGACATAAAAAAAAGTACTTTGGAGATTTAACTTAAAATCTAAATAATATAATAAATTGAATTGATATAAATAAAAAGGAGTGATGAAAAATATGAAAAAAGAAGTTTTAGAAAAACTAAATATATTATTAACTAGTGCTTTTGGTTTAGTTGCTGCTCTTGCATGGAATGATGCTATTAAAGCTTTGTTCGTTGCTATTTTTGGACAAGCTGGAACAATAATTGCAATGTTTTTATATGCTATAGTGGTTACAATAATAGTTGTTTGGGTTACAATGAGACTTTCTATTTTTTCTGAAAAAACTGGTGACTTAGCAAATAAAGTTGTAAGTACTGCTAAAAAACCTTTAAAGAAAAAGAAGTAACTTATTTTTTAAAAAAAGTGAAAAAGTAAAGAAAAATTTTATTCTTTCTTTATTTTTTCATTTATTGTTTTTTCTTGATATTCAATTTTTAATTCTTTTAAAGTATCAAGTCCAAATTTTCCAACTAAATTAATAAATTTGTCAGTATTATTTTTAATATCGTTAGCGCTCTTTATACCATTATTAAAAAGTCTTCTAGCTCTTACTCTTCCAATATTTCTAAGTTCAACTAATGGAACAAGTTCTTGTTTAATACCATACTTAATCCTAGAAAGAAGATTTGAATATTCTTTTATAGTTATAATACTTGATTTAGTGTGTTTTAAAAGTTCAATTGTAGAGTGACAGATCCATTCTGCTCTTGATATTAAATCTCTTATTTGTCCTGGTGTGGTATTATACTCATCAATAATGTAGTTTTCTTCTTTTTCTTCAATCCAGTCAGCTATAAGTTTTGTTAAATATATTTTTTGTAAAAGATAAATATCTTCATAATCAAAGAAAATATTAGGTCTAATTTCTTCAAAGATTGTAAATATATTATTTTCTTTTTCTTGTTTATATTTTAAATATGGATACATTTCAGATGTGTTTGAAATAGTAAATATTTTTTCCATAATTTTAGTATCTTTATTTTTTTTAATCTCAAGATCTTTTAAAATATTATTTGCAGATAATGGATCAATGTATAAATAACATACTTTTTTACCAAGAGAAGTTATTAAAAAATCATTTTCATTTTTCTCTAAAAAACCATATTCATAGAATTCATAGACAATATCTTGTATATTTTTTCTAATTTCATGATTATCTCCATATGTGAAATAGTAAAATGTTTTTGATAAATAATTAATAAGTTCTTCTATACTTTTTAGTTCATTAACTAAAATCATAGAAAGCAAATGTCCTCTAAGAATATTTATTTTAGAAAGTTGAGAATCTATATTGGAAGGACCAGAAATAATATATGTGTTGTATATCTTTGGAATATCACTTTCTTTATTTACAACACAAATAGCTTCTCCTTTTTTATCATATTTAGGTCTTCCTGCTCTTCCTGCCATTTGTTGAAATTCATTAACCGGTATTGGAACCATTGATCCTTCTGAAAATCTAAACACACTATTAATAACAACTCTATATGCAGGTAAATTAATTCCTGCTGCAAGAGTTGGTGTTGCAAAAATTGCTTTAATATTTCCTTTTTTAAAATTATTTTCAACAATTTCTCTTTGTTTATAAACAAGTCCTGCATGATGGAAAGCAGACCCCATTAAAAGAGAAAGAGAAAGTTCTTCACATTGTTTTGTAGGATTTTCTAAGGCTTCAAGAGCTTCTTTTGAAATTTGTCTTAGTTTTTTATATTCTTCTGGATTTATATGGGTTGATATTATTTTTCCATATTTTTTAGCAAACGACATTGCATTTTTTCTAGATGCACAAAAAACAATAATTTGTTTTTCTTTTTTTAAAGTGTCTCTAATGATTGATCCTAAATTAATGTTTTTAACTGCAAGAGAAGTTAAATCTTCTTTTCTATCTTCAAAATAAATAGAGTCGTTATAAAAAACCCCAGTCTCTAAAGGAACTGGCCTATAATTACTTAAAACTAGTTTTGCAGAAAGCCAATCAGATATTTCTTTTGAATTTTTAATAGTTGCAGATAAACCTAAAAGAGTAATTTCCTTGTAGTTATGTTTTAGTTGTGTTATTATTACTTCTAAGGTAGATCCTCTGTTTGATCCAAGTTCATGTATCTCATCAATGGTTAAAAGTCCAACTTGTTTAAGCCAGGATGGCTCATGTCTTATGATTGAATCAAATTTTTCGTATGTTAAAAATAAAACATCATAACTTTCAAGATATTTATTACTTGAATCAAGATCTCCTGTTGAGAGTGCTATTTTTACATCAAGTTCTTTTGCAAACTTTCTTTTAGTTTCAAGATAATGTTCTGTAGTTAATGCTTTTAAAGGAGATATATATATTACTTTTTTTTTCTTATTTAAAAGACAATCAAGCATATACATTTCAAAGACTGTTGTTTTACCTGAAGCAGTAGGTGTTGTTATGAGTGTATTTTCTCCTATGTTTTCTTTTGCTAAGATTTGCATAGGGTTAAGTTTATCATAACCGTTAATCTTTAAGATTTTTTGAATAATTTCTTCTTTTGAATGCATATTTATTTTTTTAAAAAATTTATTTTTCTGTTTATATATTATTTTTTTCTTTCTATATATTATTATAAAGAAGATAATATAATACCTCTTTTTATTAATTAATTACTTTTAAAAAGATTATTATAAATAATATATTTATGGATATAAATAATAAATTATCTAAAAATCTAAAGTTAGCTTTTAAAGCATATGAAACAAGAAGTATTTCTTTATCAGAGGCAGCAGACATCGCTGGTATTTCATATAAGGATTTTTTAGATAAAATGGCTGTAAATAATGTTAAGTTTGATTTTTCAAGTATTGGAAAAGATGTGAACTATTTTGTTAAGAAAACTAAGTAGTTTAATCTTTTTTTATAATTGTGTTGCATAACTCTTTTTAAAAGTATTGTCTAACCTATTTTATTACTAGATAAAGGAGGTTAGACAATATGAATATTAAGAACGAAAAGATTAATAAAAGGAACTGGTCAAAGATAAATTATGGAAAAACAAGACAAATCTTGTTTTTACTAGATAAAAACATTATTTTTAGTGAAAATGAAAGACTAGTTTCCCAAAATAAAAACAAACCAGGAAGACAATTTATATATAGTGATAGAATAATAGAACTATTAATTGATCTTAAAAATTATTTTAAATTTGATTATCGTAAACTACAGGCATTCTGCCTGTTGTTTAATAATGTTATAAAAATAAAAACACCTGACTTTACAACTATTTGTAGAAGAATGCACAAATTAGAATTATTTCTAAAAAATATAAAAACAAAAAAAGAACCAACCTTTATAGCTATAGATGGTTCTGGACTTCAAACTACTAATCGAGGAGAATGGCTTAGATTAATACACAAAAAAGGAAAAATAAACTTAAGAAATGGATTTGTAAAATTAGTGATTGCAACAGATGTTGCATCTGGAGAAATAACTGGAGTGTATATTTCAGATGATTCTGATTTTGAAAATAAAAGCTTATCAGATTTATTATACCAAACAATAAATAATCAAAACCAAGAAGTCAAAGGACTTCTTGGAGATGGGGCATACGATTCTTATGATAACTTTGATATGCTTGATGATATGGGAATAAAACCAATTATCAAAATCAGAAAGAATGCAATTACAACAGAACCTAATGACGATTATTTAAAAAGAAGAAGAAAACTTGGAAAAAAGAAAAAAATAAAAAGAATTGAAGTTGCAAAAAAGCAACTTAAAAATGTAGATGACTGGAAACAAAAAAATGAGTATAATAAAAGGTGGGTTGTTGAATACACGTTTAGTGTATTCAAAAGACTATTCGGACATAGTGTGTACTCTAAAAGAAAGAAATATGTCAAAAATGAAGTAATTTCTAAAGTAAATTTGTATAATAAATTATTAAATATCAATTAAGAAAAAAATAAAATGAATTAAAAAAAGAAATAAGCTAAAAATATTGTGTAAAACACAATATTTGTGCAACACAATTTTTTTTATCTTTTTTAGTTACATTTATAAATATAATCTTCTTTAATATTAGTACCTTATATATATTATACTCAGATCATTTATGGCTATAGACAAAAGATTTTTTTTAGGGATAACTATTAGTAAAAAAAGAAAAGCAATTTCTCCTTTAATTGCCACTATTCTTTTAATAGTTGTTGCCGTTGCAATTATAGCTATTATTGTTTCCTGGGGAAAAGGATTTACCAATGATTCTTTAAGCAAAGCCTCTGGTCTTGAAATTTACACTGAATCAGAAACTTCTTTTTACTTGCAAGTAAAAAATTCAATAAACGGAAGAACTGTTGTTCAATATAATCCTCCTTATAATTCTCCTCACACCTCTTTAACCATAACAGGTTATAGCCTACATGGTAACACGAATATTAATCCCATAGATCCACCAATTACAATAACTGCAAACCAAACTGCAGTTATTGATCATGGTATTTTATTTCCAGAATTAAATTTAGTTTTATATTTGGATAATGATCGAATGATTATTAAAACTGATCTTTTACAAACTATTAAATCTCCTCTTTCTTGTCCAGAAGGTTATGTTTCTGTTCCAGGAAACCACTTATATGGAACTATGAATGAAAGTGGGGGTTTTTGTGTTTCAAAATATGAGATGAAAATGGATAGAACAGGAGATGGAATAGGAAATCTTGTAGCTGATTATCCTGATTGTAACACCGGTTCTTTAACATATAATACTTATAGTTATGAATTATGCCCTACACCAGGCACTTTAGTTTCTACTCCAGAAGGTTCTCCCATAGCAAGAATCACACAAACTGAAAGCATATCAGCCTGTGAAGCTATTGGTGGTCATTTAATAACAAATAACGAATGGATGACCATTGTACGAAACATAGAACAAGTTCCATCTAATTGGTCAGGTGGAGCAGTTGGTGATGGCTACCTTCCAAGAGGGAATTCATCTTCTTCAGGAGCTATGGAAGGCTTTGATCAACTTTCAGGAACTACCAAAAGAACCTTGACCTTAACAAACGGAGAGGTAATTTGGGATTTAGCAGGAAATGTAAGACAATGGACCAGTGACACTATTCAAAGAAAGGACCAGCCTGATGGTTTTAATAATGTAGATGATAGTAATAATACTTCTGGTTTTAATTGGTTTGATTATTTTAAGGGCGGTGGAGTAGATCAATATATTTATTCTGATAATTTAGGTAACACCACCTTAAAGTATAAAGATTTATTTTTATTAACTAGTAATACTTATAATGCAACAGATAATGGTGTTGGAAGGATTTATACTTATAGTGATTTTAGTGATACTAGTACAACTGAGTACGCGTTTTTGCGCGGTGGTCACTGGGGCAATGGCACTAATGCCGGGGTCTTGCACCTGGTCTTGAACAAGACTCCTGGGTCCCGGAGCATCCTCATCGGCCTGCGCTGTGTCAAGTAGTTTTTAGAAAAAATATATTTCATCCCCAAACCATGTATTTAGACGGGTGAGACGGCAAGACGGCCAGACGGAAGAAGCCATGGCAACCTAAACGTTTCAAGATTGTTTTTGCAAAAAAATGAAAAAACGTATTTGTGAAGTTTTAAAAAAAAGAAATGAGTGTGATTTTTGCAAATTTTTTTGATTTTTTTCAAAAAAATTTGCTAGCCGTTAAACCAAATGGTTTTTTAATGTAAAAATAATTTTTATAATAATTAAGTTTTAAAGAAAAAATACTTTATATCTTGGACAAACAATGTGATTTAAATGAGTTTAGTTGGAAATGAAAAAGGAATTCTAAATTTTGGTGTTTACAAGGAGCTTTTCCCAATCGTTATTGAAACTTATAATTTTTTAGAAAATAATAAATCTTTATTTAAAGTAGATTTTGTTTATACAGATACTGTTAAAAATTTAATAGATATTCTTTCTTTTCTTTCCAAAGGGTATAATAAATTTCATTCTAATGAAAAATCTTTACTTTACTCTTATTCAAGAGATTGTGTTTCTACAACCCAATCTAATCTTTTAATATTATCTGAACTTAATAAAGATCTCTCAAAAGAAAAAACCTTATATTTTTATAATCAATTTGAGGATAAAATAAAGTATTTTAATGGTTTAATAAAAAAGATTGAAGAAAATAAAAACTAGGGTATATTATTATGTTATTTGACTTAAAGTTATATAAAGAAACTTATAACTTTTTACTTTATATTTATCCTGAAATAAATAAATTCCCTAAATCAGATAAATATTCTTTAGGAGAGGATATTAAAAAAACAACTATTTCTTTAATGTCAAATATTGTTCTTTTTTCAAAGCATAATGAAAATACTTTAAAAGAAGCAGATAAAAACTTAGAATTACTAAGAATATATATTAGGCTTTCTTTTGATTTAAAAATAATCTCTTTTAAAAAATATGAGGTTATTTCAAGGCAATTAAATGATATTGGTAATTTATTAGGTGGTCTTTTAAAACAAAAGATTTAAATATTTTTTCAACTAATAGTTATGTTGTTCTTTTAAATAAAAAGAATAGGGCTTTTACAGAAAAAAACAGGTGCGCGTTTTTGCGCGGTGGTAACTGGAACAATGGCACTAATGCCGGGGTCTTGAACCTGAACTTGAACAATACTCCTGGGAACCGGAACAACAACATCGGCCTGCGCTGTGTCAAGTAGTTTCTCCTTATTATTTTTAATAATAAGGTTTTATCAGAGTTTGTATGTTTATTTTTTTATCTAAAAAAACATATAAAGCGAATATTTTAAAAAACTACATCTGTAAAATGTTTCCTGATTGCACATAATGTGTGCCATAAGAACTATTTTGTTTTTATGTTAAAAAATCAAATATAAAGATAAGTTATTACATTTAGTATTTTTATAGTCTGTAAAAAGAAATCTGTAATAACTCTTAACTTTAAATAAGGCTTTTTAAAAATGAAATCATACAATAACCTTTGGCAAGAATTCACTTCTTTTAAAAATATTTTTAATGCCTATAAAAAAGCAAGAAAGTCCACACCAAACAAAAAGTATATCTTGCAATTTACCACAAATTTAGAAAAGGAGTTATTCTTATTACAAGATCAATTAATTTCAGAAAATTTTCAATTTTCTCCTTACAGAAGTTTTAAAGTTTATGAACCTAAAGAAAGAACAATAAGTGCACCTATTTTCAGGGATGTTGTTGTTCAGCATGCCATAATAAACATTATTGAACCTATTTTTGATAAAACCTTTATAGATAACTCTTTTGCTTGTAGAAAAGGAAAAGGCACACATAAAGGGCTTTTTGAAATTAAAAAAGTAATTCAAACCCCAAATCATCCAAAATACTATTTAAAACAAGATGTAAAGAAATACTTTCCTTCAGTTCATAAACCTACCTTAAAAGAAATAATTTTTAAAAGAATTAAGGATGCAAGATTACTTTCTCTAATATATAAAATAATTGATAGTTATTCTTTTGATTTAAATCAAATTCAAAAAGGTATCCCTATAGGTAATTTAACCTCTCAGTTGTTTGCAAATATTTATTTAAACCATTTAGATCAGTATGTTAAGCATTCTTTAAAAATTAAACATTATTATAGATATGTAGATGATTTTTTAATATTTTCAAACAATAAAAGAAAATTACATGTTTTTAGAAGAAAAATAAAATTATTTTTAAGTAAAGAACTATTATTAGATGTTCCAAAAAATAAAACTTATATAAACTTAGTAAGTAAAGGAGTTGATTTTTTAGGTTATAAGGTATTTCCTTCAAACATAAGATTAAGAAAATCAAATCTTAAAAGATTTCTTCTAAGACAAAATAAAAATAACTTTCTTCTAAAAAAAAATCAAATTTCTAAACTTAACTATAATTTTTCTCTTTTTTCTTTTTTAGGTTATGCAAAGCATGCAAACTCTTATAATCTCTTAAGTACTTTAAATATTAATGAGTTATAGTTTATTTTTATTATGGGCACTTGAGCGTCTATTTTAAACTTAAATTATAATCTTTTACTAACGCACTATACCTTAATTATAATCTTCTATCAAAAGACTATATTTAAAAATGTTTTTATTATATATTATATTAGTGATAAAATATGGATAAAGCTTTTTTAAGAAACGTTGTTTCTGACCAGTATGAAGATTTAAAAGATGTTTCAAAAACAATACAAAGATATGATTCAAAAGAAATAGCGCGCTTTGTAAATAATCCTGCTATATCTATAATTTCAGGAGTAAGGCGTTGTGGTAAGTCCACTTTTTTAGAGCAGATAATAAATTTATATTATAAAAATAACTTTTATTATTTTGATTTTTCTGATGAAAGAATTGCAAAATTTGAAACTGCTGACTTTCAAACATTATATGAGGTGTTTTTAGAAAAATTTGGAAAAAGACAGGCTTTTTTCTTTGATGAAATACAAGGAGTTCCAGAATGGAATAAATTTGTTAATAGAATGAAAAAGATTGGGCATAAATGTTTTGTAACCGGTTCAAATTCAAATTTGTTAAGTCAAGAAATATCTACTTATCTAACAGGAAGACATATTGATAAAATCTTATTCCCTTTTTCCTTTAAAGAATATTTAACGTATAAAAATATTAATGTAGATTTAGATTCTACAAAATCAAGAACCTTAATTATTAAAGAGTTTAAAAATTACTTTAAAATAGGTGGTTTTCCAGAGGTTGTTTTAACAAACGATACTTCAATTTTATTAAATATTTATTCTGACATAATTTCTAAAGATATAATTGAAAGATTTAGGATTAATGATGTTTCTTTATTTAAAGAATTTTGTAATTATGTAATTTCTTTATCTACGAATGAATTTACTTTTAAATCATTAAAAGATAATTTTAATATTCAGAATATTACTACTGTTTCAAACTATCTTGATTATCTTAAATTAACTTACCTTGTTTATGAAGTTAAAAGATTTTCTTCTTCATTACAAAAATTAAATAAATATCCAAAAAAATATTATTGTATAGATAATGGTTTATTAAATAAAGTGGGTTTTGGATATTCAATAGAGGAAACTAGATTTTTAGAAAATCAAGTTTTTATTGAACTTTGGAGAAATAATCCGCAATCTGAAATTTATTATTATAGAGATAAGGATAATAAAGAATGTGATTTTTTATTGTTAAATGATAGAAAAGTAGTTAAGGCTATTCAAGTGTGTTTTGCTTTTAAAAAGATAGATACTAGAAAAAGAGAAATAGAAGGTTTACTATCTGCTTTAAAAGAGTTTAATCTAAATTATGGCGAAATTATTACTTTTGAGCATAAAGAAAAATTAAAGATAGATGGAAAAGTAATAGAGATGATTCCTGTATATGAGTGGTTATTAAAATAATTTTTTTTAATTTTAAAAAAGGCTTTACCTTTAAAATTTCTAAACTTAACTATAATTTTTCTCTTTTTTCTTTTTTAGGTTATGCAAAGCATGCAAACTCTTATAATCTCTTAAGTACTTTAAATATTAATGGTTTTATAGTGTAGATTCTCTTTGCATTAAAAATATTGTTTTTGAAAAAAACAAAGCTTTAAATTTTGTTTATTTATATAATATATTAGGTGAAAGCAATATGAAATATAGAGTTTTAATAGAACAAGACGAAGATGGTATCTTTGTTGCTGAATGCCCTAGTCTTCCAGGTGCAATTTCTCAAGGAAAAACAAGAGAAGAAGCAATAATAAATATTAAAGAAGCCATAAAAGGTTATCTTGAAAGTTTAAAGATAGCTAATGAACCAATTCCTTCTCCAATATCTGAAGAAATAATTGATATTTATGGATAAACTGCCTATTATATCTGGTCAAGATTTAATCAAATTACTTCTAAAATTAGATTATCAAGTTCATCATCAAACTGGATCACATATTATCTTAAGACAAAATAAAGAACCTTTTAGAAGATTAACAATTCCAAACCATAAAGAAATTTCAATAGGGACTTTAAGAGCAATTATAAGGCAAGTTGGAATAACAAGAGAAGAATTTGTTAAATTATTCTAAATTAAATTGTTCTTTTAATTATTATTTTTAATTTTTTTAAAGTAAAATAAATAATTTTTAACCTAATTTAAATGTTTTTAAGTAATTTATAATATTTTTTTAATTTACTACATAAAAACAAATCTTTTTAAGCAATTCGGTCTATAATTATATTATATAAAAAATCTACTTTTATAAATATCCTATTTTTTGCGGCTGTTTTAATTATTAAAAACAGTAGTAGATAGGTTATTGATTTTTAGTTTCTATGATTAGAAGACAAGAGGTTAATTAACATGATAAAAACAAAAGATATTATTGAAATTGATCTAATTTTAAAAGATGTAAATACTAATGAAATTTTAGATACTACAAAAAAAGAAATTGCGAAAGAAAATAATTTAAATTTAAAAAATGAATATAAACCTTTAAATTATGTTTTTGGTACTGGAGAACTTTTAAAAGGTATTGAAGATAATATTTCTGATTTAGAAGTTTCTAAAACAAAAACATTTGTTTTAAAAAAAGAACAAGCTTTCAAAGATAAAGACCCTAAAAAAATAGAATTAGTTTCTTTAAATGAATTTAAAAAAGAAAATGTAAGACCAGAAGTTGGTTTATTTGTAAATATTGGAAATAGATCTGGAAAAATAATTTCTGTTTCTGGTGGAAGAGTTAAAGTTGATTTTAATCCTATTTATGCAGGAAGAGATTTAGAATATACTGTAACAATAAATAAAGTTATTTCTAAAGATTCTGATAAACTTCCTTTACTTTTAGAAAAGGCATTTTATTTTATGCCAAAAGAACAAATTAATTTAATTTCTAAAGAAGATGAAATTGAAGTTGAAATGCCTTTAGGTGTTCCTCAAGAAATTGATTATTTTAAACAATTTTTTGCAAAACTAGTTTTTGATTCAACTAATTATGAAAATGTTAAGTTTGTTCAAAAATTAACTAAGAAAAAAGGGTGAATTATTTTGAATGATAAAACATTAAAAACAGGTACAACAACAGTTGGAATTGTTGCAAAAGATGGTATTGTTTTAGCAGCTGATATGCAAGCTACAATGGGTAATTTAGCAGTTAATAATAATACTACTAAAATATACAAAATTAATGATTCTATTGCAATGACAATTGCAGGTTCTGTAGGGGATGCTATGGTTTTAATTAGATATCTTCAAAATCATGCAAATCTTTATGAACTTGAACATAAGAGGGCTTTAAGTACAAAATCATGTGTAACTCTTTTGTCAAATATTTTAAATTCTAGTAAAATGCTTCCGTTCTATTCTCAATTAATTCTTGCAGGAGCAGATCAAGAACTTTATTCTCTAGATATGCTTGGAGGATTTTCAAAAGAAGATAATTTTTCATTTTCAGGTTCAGGTTCAGAACTTGCTTTAAGTGCACTTGATAAAGGTTATAAATCTAATATTTCTATTAAGGATACTATTGAACTTGCAAAAGAAGCTATTACTTCTGCTAAGAAAAGAGATGTTTTTACTGGCGGAGATGGAATAAAAGTTGTAATTATTAAAAAAGATGGTATTGAAGAACTACCTATTGAAAAATACAAATAGTTCTTTTTTTATTTTTTTTTAAAAATTACTTTTAAATTTTTTATACTTTATAATCTTTATATTTATTTTAAATAAATTATAAAGAAAATTAATCTAAATTATACAATTAAATATATGATATTTATACTTTTTTAAAAATAATGTGAACAAATATGGACTTATTCGATAATATTAAAAAACAAATTTCTTCTCTCTTAAATGAGAAAAAAATGTCGTTTTCAAAGATAGAACCTGAAGCTTCAGAGATTGCTATCTATACAAATGACCCTTATTCTTTTTTCAGTAATAAAACAATTGTTGGTGAAATTGCTGATAAATTTAAAAAAAGAATTAACATTAGAACTGAAAAATCATCTCTTATGGATTCAGCTGAAGCCTATAATAAAATAAAAGAAATAATTCCAGAAGATGCTGGTATTAAATCAATTGCTTTTGATGGAGTTTTTTCAGAAGTTGTAATTGAAGCAGATAAGCCTGGTGTAGTTATTGGAAAACAAGGAGATGTTTCAAAATCAATTATAAAAGAAACAAAATGGATTCCAAAAATATTAAGAGCACCACTTGAACCTTCTGAAATAATTAAAAAAATAAGAGGGTATGCAATTAAAAATAATACTGAAAGAAGACAATTTCTAAAAGAAGTTGCAAAAAAAATATATTCTCCTCCTGTTAGTAATAAAGAATGGGTTAGAATGACAGCTCTTGGTGGTTTTAGAGAAGTTGGAAGAAGTGCTATACTTTTAGAAACTCCTGATACAAAAATACTTTTAGATTGTGGAATTAATCCTGCAGATAAAAATGAAGAAGCACCTTTCTTTGGTGTTATAAGATTTCCTTTAGATGAACTTGATGCTGTAGTAATTACACACGCTCACATAGATCACGTAGGATTTTTACCATATCTTTTTAGAGCAGGTTATAGAGGTCCTGTATATTGTACAGAACCTACAAAAGATATTATGGCTCTTTTACTTTTAGATGCAATTTCAGTTTCTGAAAAAACAGGTAGAGAAGCTCTTTATGGAGAAGAAGATGTTAAGGAAGTTATAAAACACTGTATAACTAAAAACTTTAGAGAAGTTACAGATATCGCTCCTGGAATAAGACTTACTTTCCATAATTCAGCACATATTTTAGGTTCTGCTTCTGCACACTTACATATAGGTGATGGAAAACATAACTTAGTTTATTCTGCAGATATTAAATATGGTTTTACAAGATTATATAACAATATGGATGCAAATTATCCTAGAGTAGATACTTTAATTTTAGAAAGTACTTATGGTGGTAAACCATTAAATCCTTCTAGAAATAAATCAGAAGATCGTTTAATAGAAGTTTTAAATGAAACACATGATAAAGGAGGAATTACTTTAATTCCTGTTTTTTCTGTAGGTCGTGCTCAAGAAGTTATGATTGTTTTAGAAGAATATTTTAGACGTGGAAAATTAAAAGCAGAAAATGTTTTTATAGATGGTATGACAAGAGAAGCTTCTTTAATACATACTGTTTATCCTGAATATTTAAAAATGAATATTAAAACTAGAGTTTTACAAAATAATTCTCCATTTTCTTCAAAACTTTTTAGATCAGTTGATTATGAAGAAAATTCTAGAGAAAATGTTTTAAATTCTCCTGGTTCAATTATTATAGCATCATCAGGTATGCTTACAGGTGGACCTTCAGTTGCATATTTTAATGAACTTGCAGATAACCCTAATAATTCTTTAGTTTTTGTTGGTTATCAAGCAAGAAATAGTTTAGGACAAAAGGTGCAAAAAGGTTTAAAATCAATGATTATTAATGATTCTAAAGGAAAAACAAAAACATTAAATGTTAATCTTAGAATTGAAACTATTGATGCCTTTTCAGGTCACGCTTATCGTCAAGAGTTACTAAATTATGTTACAAGTTTAAATCCTAAACCAAAAACAATTTTAGTAAATCACGGTGATTCTTGTCCTGAATTTGCAAGATTTGTTGCAAAGAAATTCCATATTAATACACTTTCAATTCAAAATTTAGAGAGTGTTAGATTAAGGTAAGGTATTATGTATTTTGTAATAACAGGTTCTGTTGCAAGCGGTAAAACTACGCTTGCACAAGAAGTTAAAAAAAAATTTCCTTTTCAAAAGTTTTTAGTTGTTAATGATAAAGATTTTTCTAAAGAAAATAATATTGCTATCTTAAATGAAGAAACAAAAGAATATGAAATAGATACTTCACTTCTTTCAAAAAAATGTTTAGAACTTTTAAAAAAGAAAAAAAATATTATTTTTGAAGGACATTTGTTTTGTGAAGTTTCTAAACTTTTTTTAAAAAAAATGGATTTTGTTTTTTTATTATTATCTTCTGAAAAATTATTAAGAGATAGAATGTCTGAGAGAAATTATTCTGTTTTAAAAATTGAAGAAAATATTCTTTGTCATAAGACAAGTTATTTTCAAGAAAAATTAAATTCTAAAAAAATAGATTATATTCCTATAGAGGTTTCAAAAGACCTTAAATTAAATTTAAAAAAAATAAATAAATATTTAAAATTATAAAATGTGATAAAAAATGGTTCAAGCATTAGTTTCTGCAAAAACACAAACTGTTAAAGAAATTAAAAAGAAATCTTCTATTAAAAGAAGAAATAAATTAATTGTTAAATTGATTTTAATAACTATTGTTGCAATATTAATTGCATTGATATTAAGCAAAATAGTTGTTGAAACAAGAACTTCTTTTACAAATAATGATATTGACTTTAAATCAGTAAACTTTCATATACATGAAGGTTTTGAAATATTTGGAACTGATAAAAATTATTTATTAGTTTTTAATTACTATTACCAAGATACAAATTATTTATCTTCAGTAATTGATGGCCTTGTATTTTCTCAATCCATGCTTTCTGCTAAAAATAAAAATACAATTCTTTTAATTTCTGTAATTGATAATGAAAATAATCTTCTTTATTGTCAATCAAATAATGGAAATGTTTTAGAAAATATTGAACTTACAAGTGAAGAATGTTTATCTCTTTTAGATACTAATCATTCTGTAATTATGGTTAATTATCCTTTTGGAGATGTTGAAAAATCAGAAGTTGTTTTAAATTTAAATGAAAAATTATTATTAATTAATCCTAAATCAAAAGAATTTGTTTATGACTCTTTATATGTTTCTTTTAATCAAATGTATAAAGATGCTAAAATGATTGAAGATTCTTTAACAGATATTCAAAATAAATTAAGCACTTCTAAAGAAAAGTCTTTGGTTGATAAAAATATTATTGATGAAAATATTGTTGATGAAAACTTTTATGATCAAAATATTTTAATTGATGAAAATTTTTCTGATGATAATTCTTTAAACGATGATAACTTTTCACAAGATATTAATAATTAAATATTTTTTTAAAAATAACTTTATAAAACAATTTATATTGTTTATGTTCTATAATTATAATTATGTCTTCAATAAATCTTGATAAATCAAAAGTATCAATTTATAGAGATACTAGAAAGAAATTACTTTCTCAAATCAAACCTAGTACTTCTCAAAATATAAAAGAAAAAAGATTTATTGATAATGTTATTAAAAAAATAGAAAAGATGCCAGGACCACATTTATCTGCTGTTTGTGCAGGTTCTTTTGGAAAAGGTACTAATTTAAAAGATACAAAAGATTTTGATGTTTTTGTAATTTATCCTCCTTCTCTTGAAAAAACAAAATTTATTGAAGAAGGTTTAATGTTAGGTCAAAAAGCTTTTAAAGGATATTTTTGGGAAAAAGCATATTCTCAACATCCTTATATAAGAGGTGTAATTGACGGACATAAAGTTGAAGTTGTGCCTGCATATAAAATAGAACCTAATGAACCTATAATTTCTGCAGTTGATAGAACTGTTTTACATTTAATGTTTGTTTTAAAAAATATGTCTGAAACACAAAAAGATGAAACTAGACTTTTAAAATATTTTTTAAAACAAATAGGGTCTTATGGTGCAGATACTTCTGTATCTGGATTTTCTGGTTATTTATGTGAACTTTTAATTCTATTTTATGGAGATTTTATAACTGTTTTAGAGAATGCTTCAAATTGGCAATATCCTATAAAATTTACTTTACTTAAAGAACAACATGTTAACTTAGCAAGATTTTCTGAAAGCTTAGTTGTAATTGATCCTATTGATGATACTAGAAATGTAGCATCTGCTGTAAGTTTAAAACAATTAAGTTTATTTATAGCTTCTTCAAGAAAATTTTTAGAAAATCCTTCTATTGATTTCTTTAATACTAAAGTTATTCCAAAAGTTACATATCATCAATTAATAGGGAAACTTGAAAATTTTTCACTAGTAATTGTAAGTTTTGAAGTAAAAGATATGTTAAAAGAAATTATTTGGTCTAAAGTTAAAAGTAATACTTCAAAGTTAATTACTCATTTAGAATTTTCTGATTTTGATATTTTAAAATATGAAGTTTATCATAAAGAAGGTCAAGATAGATGTTATCTTGTATTATTATTAAATACTTTAGAACTTCCTAAATTTAAAAAAATTAATGGACCTTTAGTTTCTGATTTTAAAAGTTCTCAAAATTATTTAACTAATAATCGTTCTGTACTTGGTCCATATATTAAAGAAGATAGATGGTATGTTGTAAGAAAAAGAGATAAAACTTCTGCAAAGGCAATAATTTTAGATTTCTCACAAGTCTTTAATTTAAAATCTAAGATTTATTCTGGAACAGAGATCAATGATTTATTTTTAGAAGATGATGACTTATCTGAATATTTAACTGATTTTTTTATTACTAAAGAGAAATTTTTAATTTAATTTTTTTAGTTATATATAAGTTAATTATTTAATATTAATATCTTATTTTTTCCTTTTTTATCCTAAGTAATTATAATCTGGTATGTTATTTTAGATTAAGGTGTTTTTTTTTGTACACTTATTTAGGGTTAATATATATATATTACACAAATTATAGTTATATTGGATTTGAGACCTTGGAGACAAGTAGTTTCCTAAAGAATGATTTTCAGGTGAGTTTTTTCATCTAGGAGGTGGTGATAAAGTAATATGACGATAAACGACTCGAACGATAGTTAGGGAAGCAAACCCAAACCAGGTTTATATGGTAAACTGATGTGATTTGAAGGCTTCCCTATCTTTAACAAATATTTTTTCTATTTCTCTAATTTTATTTAAATTCTATAAGCTTTATATATCTTTTCTATATATATTATATATATAGTACCTTTTTTTTATCAAAGACTATATGGTAAAAAATGCAGAGGTGGCGGAGTGGTCAAACGCGCCAGCCTTGAGAGCTGGAGCCTTGCGCTACACGAGTTCGAATCTCGTCCTCTGCGCTTTATCTTTTAAAATATAGGAATTTTTATTATGATTAAAGAAAACATTTCTTTTCAAGATTTTTTAAAACTTGATATAAGAATTGGAACAATTGTTGAGGCTGAAGCTGTTGAGGGTTCTGATAAATTAATAAAATTAATAATTGATTTTAAAGATTTTAAAAGACAGATTTTAGCTGGTATTAAAACAAAATATCAACCAACTGATTTATTAAACAAACAAATTCCTGTTATTGTAAATTTAGAACCTAGAAAAATGATGGGTTTTGAAAGTCAAGGAATGATCTTAGCTGTTGGAGATAAAACTTTAGATGCTTTACTTTTACCATCTGAGCCTGTATCGGAAGGCTCGATTGTACACTAATTTTTTTTTAAAACTAAAAATGCAGAGGTGGCGGAGTGGTCAAACGCGCAAGCCTGGAAAGCTTGAGCCTCGTGCTACGCGAGTTCGAATCTCGTCCTCTGCGCTTTTTTCTTTTTTAATTTAATATTTATTTTGCAGAGATGGCGGAGTGGTCAAACGCACAAGTTTCGAAAACTTGATTAAGGTTTTTTCCTTTACATGAGTTCAAATCTCATTCTCTGCGTAGCTGGTTTCGGTCAGCTAGCACCCAATGATTTTGCGTTTGTTAACGCTTATTTAAACTTTCTTTTTAAAAGAAGTGATTTTCCCCCAAAACTTTTTTTCTTTAAAAATTGTGTTTTAAAAATTTTTAATCTATTTTATATCTATTTAAAATACTTTTGCCTCTCTTTAATATTTATGACTGAAAAAATGATTGTAAATCCATACCAAGTAGAAGGAGAAGTTGATTACCAAAGACTTGTAAAAGAATTTGGTCTTCAAGAAATAACTCCTGAAATTTTAGAAAAAATAAAACAAATAACTAAAGGTCTTCATCCAATGTTAAAGAGAAAAATCTTTTTTGCACATAGAGACCTTAACTGGGTGTTAGATGAATATCTAAAAGGAAATAAATTTTTTCTATATACAGGTTGTGGTCCATCAGGTCCAATCCATCTAGGGCATGCATTAGTATGGTATTTTACAAAATACTTACAAGATACTTTTGATGTTGAATTATATTTTCAGTTTACAGATGATGAAAAATTTTTATACAAAGATAAACCTTATGAAGAAATACAAAAATGGGTCTATGAAAACATGCTTGATGTTATAGCTATAGGTTTTGACCCTAAAAAAACATTTTTCATAGTAGACACAAAGCATGCTGGTCTTCTTTACCCAGAGGCAATAAAGGTTGCAAAGAAATTAACTTTTTCAACAGTTAAATCTTCTTTTGGTTTTACAGATAGCAATAATGTTGGATCTATTTTTTATACCTCTATGCAAGCAGTTCCTTCTTTTTTGCCATCAGTTTTAAAAAAGAAAAACATTCCTTGCCTTATTCCTCATGCAATAGATCAAGATAATCATTTTAGAATAACAAGAGATATTTTACCAAAGCTTGGTTTTTATAAACCTGCAAGCATACAATGTTCTTTTCTTCCTCCATTAACAGGAGCTTTTGGAAAAATGAGTAGTACTGGAGAAGCTAAAGGAATATTCATGACAGACTCTCCAAAAGAGATTAAAGATAAAATAAATAAATATGCCTTCTCTGGAGGACAACCAACTTTAGAAGAACATAGAGAAAAAGGTGGAAACACAGAGATTGACATTCCTTTCCAATATTTAAAATATCTTTTCGAAGAGGATGATGAAAAATTAGCAGAGATTGAAAAAGATTATTCTTCTGGAAAGATGTTAACTGGAGAGATTAAAAAATATTTAATTGATAAAATAACTGCTTTCCTTTTAGCTCATCAAGAAAGAAGAAAAGATGCTCACAAGAAAATAGATGATTTTCTTTTAAAGGTTTAAATTAGGTGTTTTATGAATTTATTATTTTTAGGATTAGGTAATACAGGTATTTCTATTGCCGATAGATTATCTAAAAATAATAATATATTCTATTATGATGTAGTTAAAAAAAATGTAGCTTATAAGTATTTACCTTTAACAAAGTTAAAAAAATCTAATTTTGATTATATAATAGTTACACTTTCTTCAATTTCGATATTAAACCGACTTAAATTATGCTCTAAATATAATACTACTTATGATTTAAGAAAATATGAGTTGGTTAAAAATAAAAATAGTTTGAAAAAAATTATAAATTACCTCCCTAATTCTAAGGTAATTGTAGTTTCTAATCCTGTGGATGATATTGTTACTTTTTTATCAAAAAATACTAATTTAGATGTAATTGGTTTTGGGATTTCTTTAGATGCTTTAAGATATTCTAATTATTTTAAACAAAAAATTAATTGTATTGGTTTACATGGTTTTTCAGTTCCTTTAAAGGTATTAAAAAGTAAAACTCATTTTTTAAAAAGTTATTCGGCGGTTGATCTAAAATTATTTAACTCTTTTAAAGTTAATGGTATTAATTATGATCTAGTATCAAAAGAATTTGAATTATTTTTTAATAAACTTAATTCAGATAAACAAAATACATTATATTTATCTAAATATATTTCAAAAGACATTCTAGGATTAGAAAATATATCTTTATCTCTCCCTTATTTTGTAAAAAAAGGAAAAGTAGTTGGTCTTAAACAAATAAAACTAACTAGTCTTGAAAAAAATCTATTAAAATAAAATTATTTTCCTAATTTTCCAGGTCTTTCAAAGACAATTGATTTATGAGCAGAAAATCTAGTTAAGTTCATTATTAAATCTGCAAGAAGTTTTGCATATATAGGTGGAAAGTTTAAAAATTCAACAAAACCAATAACCATTATAAAAATAACAATTACTGCAGAAAAGTTAATTACATAATATCTTCCAAAAGCAAAAAGGTTTTTCTTAGAAAAAGCTTTTACATCATTTTTAAAAACAAATTTTTTATGAAGATTAAAATTTGTAAATGTTTTTACAAAATCAGAAATAAATGTAACCCATAAGTAATTATAAGCAAGTATATTATGTAAACCAAAAATCATTAATATATCTATTATTGTTCCTGCAAGACCTAAGACTGCATATTTTAAAAATCTCTTCATTCTATACATTAAAGGAAAAGAAATTAACCAATAATATATTTGATATACAAAATTACTTTTTTTAATAGTAATTAATGAATGTGTGAATTTATCATTTTTATCTAAAGCCATATTTTAAAAACTCTAATTAACTATATTATATATTATTTATAACCCTTAAGTTTTAAAAAGAATAACTATTTATATCTTTTACATATATAATATATTGTTATGATTTTTTAATAACTATTAAACTTTGATAAAATATGTCCGTAGAGAAATATAAAGCAACAAATGATAAAGATTTATTTGATGAAGTAGAATCTTCTAATAGAAAGTATGTTAATGAAGATACTATTAAAGATATTGAAGATAAATTAAAAAAATCAAGAGAAGAACATCCTTTAGAAGATGTTGAAAATTTTTCTGAAATTGATGATTCTGAAGATGATGATTCTGAAGATGATGATAACTTAGATGAAGTTGATTTAGAAGAAAACTCTGAAGATGAAAATTCAGAAGATAATAATTCAGAAGATAATAATTCAGAAGATAATAATTCAGAAGATAATAATTCAGAAGATAATAATTCAGAAGATAATAATTCAGAAGATAATAATTCTGAAGATAATGATATAGATGAAGCTGATTTAGAAGAAGACTCTGAAGATAATAATTTAGAAGAAGATAATGTTGAAAAAGACCTAAATGAAATTGATTCTAAAGAATCAGATTTAAAAGAAGATTTTACTAAAAACTCAAATATATCAAAAGAGATTACTAAAGATAAAGATATACCTGCTAAAAGTTCAGAAATTATAATTAAACCAGCACTTAAATTCTTAGAAGATTTACAAGACCCTAATGTAGTTTATTTAGGTAGAAAAAAATCTGTTTTAAAACAATATGGAAAGATAGCTACAGCATATATAGGAAAAGTTGCTGAAAATCAACAAGAAGGCAAACAAGTTAACATAGATGGTCTAAATCCACACGTTATTTTCTTAGATGGTGCTAGAGGAACAGGTAAGAGTTATCTTTTAGGGGTAATAGCAGAAGAGCTTGCAAGAACAAACCCATATATAGGGCAAATAGTAATTGATCCTGTAGGTGTTTTCTGGTCAATGAAATTTCCAAACAGAGATTCAAAAGAATTAAAAATTTTAGAAGAATGGGGTTTAAAGGCAGAAGGTCTTAAAAACTTAAAAGTCTTTGTTCCAGAAGGTATAGTTTCTCAAGTTTCAAAAGATACTTATGATGACACTTTTTCAATGTTTCCTTCTCTTTTAACTCCAGAAGATTGGTGTTTAACTTTTGGTATTGAAAGATTTTCTCCATCAGGCTTACTTTTAGAAAAAACTTTAGAGTCTGTAAAGAAAGGATATGTTACAGGTGGAACAAAAGATGTTCCTGATGTTAAAAAAATATCAGCAAAAGGAAATCATTTTACTTTAGAAGATATTATTAACTGTCTTCAAAACAATTCTGAATTTCAATCTTCTCAAAAAGGTTATAAACCAGATTCTATAAGAGCTTTAGTTTCAAGATTTGAAGCTGCAAGATCTTGGGGTATATTTTCAGATTCTGGAACTCCTCTTTCAAAACTTTCAAGAGAAAATCAATTAACTGTGCTTGATACTTCTTTTTTAGATGAAAATATTACTGCTTTAGTTATTGGTATTTTAGCTAGAAGAATTCTTTCTGCAAGAAAACTTCTTGCAAGACAAGAAGCTGTTAAAAAATATGGTGATTCAACACAAAAAGCAGAAGAACTTTTAGAAATTGAAATTCCTCCAACATGGATGTATATTGATGAAGCACACACTTTAATTCCTTCTGGAAATTCTCAAACACCAGCAACTGCAGGAATTATAGAGTATGTTAAGCAAGGAAGAAGACCTGGTTGTTCTTTAGTTTTTGCAACACAACAGCCTTCTGCAATAAACACTAAAGTTTTATCACAAGTTGATATATTAATCTCAAATAAATTAGTTTTTAATGATGATATTTCTGCAATTCAAAAAAGAATGCCTGCAATAATACCAAAGCAATATAAAGAACCAAATTTTATAAAGACTTTGCCTTTTGCAACTGCTCTTGTAGGAGATAGATCAGAAGAAACTTCTAGAGCTTTTATTTTAAGAGCAGCACCAAGAAGATCTCAACATGAAGGTCGTGATGCAGAAACAATTAGAGAGATTCCTAAAAAAAATAAATCTGAAGTTTTAGAAATTGCTTTTAAAATGGTTTATGAAAAATTAGAAAAAACAAAAGAAATTAAAGTGTCTTTTGCAAAAGATATTTTAGATGTTATTAATATTAAATATAGAGGAACTGTTGAATATGATGAACTTTTAGAAAAACTTTTAGAAAAAAATGTTTTACTTAAAGAAGATCTTCTATATCTTAATGAAAATTTTTTCAAAGAATATAATCAAGAAGAAAAATTAGTTTCTAATGATTCCGAAAATACTGATGAAATAAATTCTTTAGATGAAAATGAGCTTGAAAATATTGAAGAAAATTTAGAACATGTTAAAAGTAGTGTTTCAAAAGTAAAAGTAAGAAATACTATTGCAGAAAGAATTTCAAAAGCAAATATTGAAGAAATTGCAAATCAAAATATTAAAAAATCTTTATTATTTAAACCAAAAGAAGAAATTTTAAATATTGTTTTAAAATATAGAACAATTTATAAAATAAGTTATAATGTTTATGATTCACAAGATTCTTTTAAGACAAATACTTGTTTTGTGGATTCTGTAACTGGTGAGTTTATACATTTTTTAAATGGAGAGTTTAAGATTTCTTCTGGTTTAAATGTTTTAGATAAAATTAATGAAGATTATTTAGAGATTCTTTATCTTTTAAATAAACAACATACTTTGTTTTCTTTAAATCAAGAAACAGATATTGAAGAAAAAGATTTAATTGAAATGATTGATTCTTTTAAAGAATTAAATTTAATTACTGTTAAAAATAATTCTGGTATAGATGTTTATAAAATAGATTCAAAAGCTTTTGATATTCCTTTTAACCCGACTATTAAAGTTCTTTCATCTTTAGATGTTTTACCTTTAAAAAAACAAGATGTTGAGTTTTTAGAATCAATAAACTATTCTTTAAATGTTATTCAAGATAATTTAAAGAAATTATGGGGTGAAATTGAATTTACTTCTCTTCAAGAAATCTATTGGCCAATTTGGCAAATTACTTATAATAATAAAGAAGGAAATAGAGTTTTAAAAGTAGATGCTGTAACAGGCAAAAAAATGTGATAAAGTATGGTTTTAACTGAAAAAGATTTTATACAAGATACATGTAAAGCAACACCAGGATTTGAATATTATCCAAAGAAGTTCTTAGAATTAAATGTTTCAAAATTACTCCCTATATTAAAAGAAAATGATTTTTATATATCTAAAGATAATTCTCCTTTTTATCTGCATGTAAAAAAAAAAGAATTAGAAGCATCTATTTTTTCATCAGCTAAGATAATTATTAAGAATACTACTGTTGAAGAAGATGCTAGTTTATTTTTACTTGATATTTTAGTTTGTTTAAATAAAGTTATGGAATAATTTTTTTTAAAATTTTTTCCATTCTTTCAATAACTTCTCTTTTTTCTTTTTTTTCAATATATTTTTTATGTCTTTTAATTATTTCTTTTCTAGCAGCTTCTTTAATTTTCTCTTCATTTATAATTGAGCTTTTAACTGTATTTATGCCCATATCTGTAGGAGATTTATACTCGTGCATTTTATTTTTTTTTGAAATAATTTTGTTAATTATTTTTTTTAAAATTTTAAAATTTTCAATATCTCTATTATAGTTAATAGCTGTAATTCCATATGCTTTTTTATGATAAGGGTCAATAATATTTTTATCTCCAATATCTGCTGTTGCAGCTTCATATGCAAGATTAATAGGATGATTTAAAGGAAGATTAAATACTGGGAAAGTTTCAGATTTAAAATATCCTGAATTAATTTTATTTTTTGAATCTAAAAATATTTGTGCTAAACAAATCCCCATTTTTCCTGAATTTGCAACTGCACCAATTACAACATTTATTTTTTTATTTGTTTGGATATATGGTTGTTCAATAAATCCTTTTTGTCCTAATATTTCATCTAAATCATTTGGATAGTCTTTAATTGTTTTTGAGAAATAAACTTTTATGTTTTTCTTTTTCATTTCTTTTTCTAAAACTTTTCCTGAATTTTCATTTTTATATCTTGTTATTACTATATCAATTTTTTCAAATTTTTTATGCAATTTTTCAATTTCTTCTAATACTAATTTTCTAAATTCTAGATTACTATTATAATCTCTTCCATTTTCTAGATGTTTTGAATAAATACAATATATTATTCCTACATCTTTTTTTATTTTTTCAAGAATCTTTACTTTTGTATCTTTTTTATAATCTATTAATACTCTATTTGCATGATAGTCTCTTAAAAGATGTCCTCCAAACTCAATATAGACTTTATCAAAGTTTTTAATTCTTTTTTTAATTTCATTTACTTGTAATTGAATATATTTATCTTCATCAAATGCTATTTTCTTTGTAATCATAATTATTTTTTCCTATATCTTTAATATACGATATTACTATCAAAGAGATTATAAATATTTATCTTTATAAATGTTTTGGTTTTCTTTTTTATATATGTATCTTAATAAAAATGCTATTTCTCCATTAATAGCAAGCATTTTAATTATTGTTGTAGTTGTTGCAGTTATTGGTGTGATTCTATTATGGGGTAAAAACTTTACAAATGAAAGTTTAACTTCCACTTATACTTTTTCACAAGATAAAACTGTTTCTGATTTTGTTTGGCAAGATGATATTACTGGTAAAAATCTTTTTATAAAAAACACACATATATCATTAAGTAAAACTATTATTGGTTATAAAATAAACAGTTCCTTAGATTATGCTTATCTTAATAAATATCATTATCTTGATGAATCTTTTTTATTATCTAAAAATTCCATTGCTCAATTAACTTTAGGTTGTGTTCCAGAAAAGAATTTTTCAATTGAACTTTTAACAGACTCTAATGAATATATTTCTTTTCCTGTCACTTCTAAGTTTTTTGATCCTTCAGAATGTACTTTTTCTTTTTCAATAACTTCTCCTTTGGAAAATTCAATCAATGCTTTAAATTCTAGTATTTCATTTACTTCTGAAATTTTAAATTCTTCAGGTACTCCTTCTTGTACTTGGATTTCTTCAATTGATGGTACTTTTTCAACATCTTGTGATGCAACTTATTCTTCTTTATCTTCTGGTTCTCATGATATTAATTTAGTTGTTGAAGATTCTGGTGATATTTTAACACAATCAACTTCAATTATTGTAAAAGATTCTTTAGAAAGTATTATTTCTACTCCTTCAAATTCATCAAATCATTTATTTAGTGATACAATTTCATTTAGTGGTACTGCAGATAATAATTTTGGTTCTCACACTTGTTCTTGGACTTCTTCTTTAGATGGTTCTCTTTCAAGTGATTGTAGTTTTAGTTCTAGTTTATCTCCAGGCACACATACTATTACTTTACAAGTAACTGATTCTCTTGAAACAGCATCTTCAAATATTTCTATAGATGTTTATGCTTTATTAGTTGCTTCTGTTTCTCTTCCTGCTAATAATTCTACAAAATCTTTAGGAAGTCCTATCTCTTTTTCATCAAGCATTTCTGGAGGCGATGGATCTTATTCTTGTAGTTGGACAGATAATGGTTCTCCTTTAAGTTCTAGTTGTTCATTTAGTCATACTTATCCACAAGGAAGTTGGTCTGAATATCAAGATATGCCTCAAGGTAGAGATTATCATGATTGTGTAGGTGTTGGTGATAAACTATATTGTTTTGGAGGAGATGATTCTACTTATAATGTAGAAAGAACTACTCAAATTTATAATTCTACAACAAATACTTGGTCTTTAGGTGCAAATATGCCTGCAGATAGAGAGCTTCCAGCATGTAGTTATTATAATGGAATAATTTATTGTATAGGAGGATTTAATAGTTCTTGGGATTATGTTAATTCAAATTATGCTTATAATATTTCTACAAATTCTTGGTCTAGTAAAACTTCTATGCCAACAGTAAGAGCTGAACATGATTGTACTGCCTTAGATGGAAAAATTTATTGTTTTGGTGGAAATAAAGATGGTGGAGGTGCAAGTAATCTTCTTGAAATATATAATATTTCAACAAATTCTTGGTCAACAGGTACAAGTTCACCTTCAGGAAAAGCAAATCATAATTGTGAGGGTTTAAATAATAAGGTTTATTGTATTGGTGGTACAACTACTACTTTAATATATGATGTTTTATCTGATTCATGGTCTACAGGTACAACTATCTCAACATCAAAATCATCTGGAGCTTCTGATTTATATGGTACTAAAATTTATTATGGAGGAGGTTCTTCTGCTGCACTTTTAGTTTACGATACTGTTTTAAATAGTTGGTCAACTCTTGCTAGTTTACCTTATTCTAACAGATCTTATATAGGTTGTGGAATTGCAGATAATACTTTTTATTGTGCAGGAGGAGATTCAAGTCAAGGTAGAGAAACATACATGGATAAATTACATGGATATTCTATAGGTGCTACAGGAACACATGAAATTGAATTAAATGTAAGTGATGGTTATGGTCAAACTGCTTCTAATACAATAAATATTAATGTTCAATAGACTTTATATAAAATAAATATGTTTTTAAACATTAACTCTATATAATTATATAATGAACTATAAAATTATATTTTTATTTTTAACATTAATTATATTAACTCCAGGGATTTTTTCTCATGTTAATTTATCAGTAGATCCTTCTGTTTCAAATAATACTGTTTATTTATCAAAAAATATTTCAAAAGATGTTTTATTTAATTATACTTCAAATTATTCTTCAACAATTAATAATACTTATAGAGCTGAATATGATTTAAAAATATATTCTCAAGAACTAAAAGAAATAGATTTATCTTTATCAAAAACAGAAGAATATTTTGTTTCAGATGTCTTTTCATCTTTTGCTTTAAATATAAGAAGTTTAAATTATATTGATCAAACAATTAATTTAAGAATAAAAGTTTCAGTCTATGATTCTTTAAATAATTTGGTTGATAGTGATTATTTATTTTTAAAAATAATTTCAAATAATTCTGAATATGAATTTTCAGAGTCTCCAATAAATAAAGTTCCAGAATATAAAGGTTATTCTTTATCTAGAGATAAGATGATACTTTTAAATTATTTAGATAAAGATAAGATTTCAATTAAAAATCATGTAGATTATTCTTTTGTATATGATGTTAATTGTACTTCAAATAGTAAAGATCTTTCTTTAGATTTAAGATATGATGGAGATAATAAACATATTTTAGAAGTTTCAATAGCTAATAATTCTGTTCAAGAAGATTTATTTTATATATCTTGTTATGCTTTTAATAAAGATGATATTAAAGACATTAGAACAATTACTGTTAATTATTTAAATCAAGATATTAATGTTAGTGATGAAACTATTATTGAAGAAGAAGTTATAGAAGATAACAAAATTAAAACTTTTTTTAAAAATATTTTTGAAAAATTAAAATAAGTTTATTTCTAAAAACTATCTGCAAGTAAGTGTACTACAACTCCTAAAAAACCTGCAAAGAAATAAACTGGATCTAAAAAAAGTAAAGGACTTGCTGTTAATATTCCAAAAGTAAAAGAATGAAGTGGCCCTCTATGTTTAATGACAGTTAAAATAATTTCTAATAATAAAAGTATCCCTGCAATAATTAAAGCTGTTTGATCATTATTAATAATACTTATTCCTGTAAAAAATATTAATAAAAGAATAATTATTTTATCTAATTGTTTTCTTATCCATGAATTATTTTTATCAATATCTGGAAGAAGTGTGTATACTATGAATATAAAGTATGCAATTAATATTTTTTCAATCTCAAGTTCCATTAAGTTTGAGATTACAACATATACAAAAGTAAATATAAATGTTGCAAATAGAACATGCCCTAATTTATTCATTTCTAAAAAATCCTTTTTTTCTTATAATATATATACTATAGATTTATTTATAAATTCTTATCTTCTTTAATATATATTAAATATATTTTAAAATAGACTAAAAATGAATGAAATAATAAGTTATATAATAATTGGTATTTTACAAGGGGTAGTTGAATGGCTTCCTATAAGTTCTCAAGGAAACTTAATGGTTTATTTATCAAATGTTTTAAATTTATCTTCTCAATTAAGTTTAAATTATTCTATTCTTTTACACATAGGTACTCTTTTAGCAGCTATTGTTTATTTTTATAAAGAAATTAAATCTCTTTTAACTGTTAAAAATATTTCTTTACTTTTTAAATATAATTTTAAATTATTAAAAATTAAAGAAAGTAATTTAGATAAAGATTTTTCTTACTTAAGATTTATTTTTATAACAGTTATTGTAACTCTTTTAATTTCAGGTCCAATTTATTTTTTAATAAGTGATGGAATAAATAATTTCAATATACTTTTAATAAATTTAATTATTGGTCTATTATTATTTATTACTGGTTTTTTAATATTCTTTTCAAGAAAAATATTTTCAAAAAAACCTGTTCTTTCAATAAAAAATTCTTTTCTTTTAGGTTTATTTCAAGGTTTTTCAATACTTCCAGGGTTAAGTAGAAGTGGGCTTACAACTTCTTTACTTCTTTTTAGAGGTTTTAGTCCAGAGAAAGCTTTCAGAATTAGTTTTTTAGTTTCAATTCCAACTATTTTTATTGGAGAAATAGCACTTTTAGTTTTTAATGGTTTATTTTTCTCTCCATATATTTTAATTTCAATAGTTGTTTCTTTTATTGTTGGTTATTTTACAATTGATCTTTTGATTAAATTTGCAAAGAAAATTAATTTTTCATATTTTTGTTTTATTTTAGGATTTATATATATTCTAACTTATTTTATTTAAATTCTAATAATATTCCTTTAATTCTTTCATATGTGATTTTAGGATCATTCAATCTTATTAGTAATTCATTTATGTGATTTTTATTATTTTTTAATTTTTTAATCAAAACATTTGTTATATTTTCTTTTTTAATTTTAGGTATTTTTTTTAAGAATTTCGCAAAATTAATTATTATTTCTCTTGCTTCTTTTGAATTATAATTAAGAGAAACTAATGATATTATTTCTTTTGCTTTCTTAGAAGAAACTTCTTTATTGATTAAAAACTTTAAATATATTTTTTTTTGTGCTGTAGTTAGTTTCTCTTCTTCGACAACTTTTCTTTTACTAACTTTTTTTAAGATTTCTTCTTCTTTTTTTAAACTGTTAAAAAACTGTTTTACACTAAACTTATTTTCTTCAATAGATTTTTTTATTCTTTCATAAATAATAGGATCTTTTTTAATGGTTTTTGTTAAAAGATTAATTTCGTTTATAGTTAAGTCTAGCCTATAAAGTTCAGGATATTTTTTATCCATTTTAACTAAAACTTCTTTTGTTCTTTTTAATGCTCTATTATTTATATTTCTTGGCATGTTTAATCTTTCTTTTATTTATATTTATTTAGAAGATGTATATTCTTTTAAATGTATTCTATAATATATATATTATATAAAAATATTTCAAGGAGTGAATTAAATATGTCAGAAAATGTAACTGAATTAAATGATACTAATTTTAAAGAAACAATTACTGGAAAAGAAATTGTAGTTGTTGATTTTTGGGCTGCATGGTGTGGACCTTGTCAGATGTTTGCTTCAATTTTTGAAAATTTTGCAAAAGAAAATACTAATGTTTTTTGTGTAAAAGTTAATGTTGATGATTCTCCAAATATTTCTAAAGAATATCAAGTAATGTCAATTCCTACAATACTTTTTATAAAAAATGGAGAAGTTGTTAAAAAACAAGTAGGTGTACTTTCTAAAGAAATTATTAAGCAAATTGTTAATGAATTATAAAATTATTTTTTTTAAAAATTTAAAAGGAGTTTATCAAAAATGAAACTAGAATTAAAAATAAAAATATTAGATATTTATGCAAATTATCCAATAGTTATTATGCATCCAAGATCATCATTAAGTTTAGGTGCACAAAATTTAGATAGATTAGAAGTTAAAAATGAAAAAATTGATACAGCTTTTGTTTTAGACACTTCAAATTCTTATGTTACAGAAAATGAATTAGGTATTTTTAAAGATACAGCAAAAGATCTAAGTTTAAACAACGGAGATAAAGTAGTTGTAAAATTACAAACACCTCCTCTTGCAACTAAATATATAATGGATAAAATAAAAAATAAAACTTTAGAAAAAGAAGAAATTGATGAAATTGTAAAATCTATAGAAAACAATTCTTTATCAGAAGTTGAATTATCTGCTTTTGTAACTGGAGTTTTCATAAATGGTCTTAATTTAGAAGAAACTAAATTTTTATGTAATTCTTTAGTTGATATTGGAGATAGAATTGATTTTGGAGAAAACATTATTTTAGATAAACATTCTATTGGTGGAATTAATGGTAGAGTTTCAATGATATTAACTCCAATTATTGCATCTTTAGGTTATAAAATTCCAAAAACAGCGTCTAGATCAATAACTTCTGCAGCAGGTACTGCTGATGCCATGGAAGTTTTAGCTCCTGTAAGCTTTGATGTTGAAGAAATTAAAGAAATTATAAATAAAGCAGGTGGAGTTGTTGCATGGGAAGGTAAATTTGATCTTTGTCCTGTAGATAATAAATTAATTGATATTGAACATGCTTTAGGAATTAATCCAGAAGGAATAATGATTGCATCTATTCTTTCAAAGAAAAAAAGTATAGGTTCAACTCATCTTGTAATTGATATTCCTGTTGGAAGAGATGTTAAAGTTAAAAATAAAGAAGATGGAGAACGTCTTGCAAAGAAATTTATAACTATTAGTGAATCTTTAGGTATTAAATCTAAGGTTGTTTTAACTGATGGTGATAAACCTTGTGGGGATTTCTTTGGTCCAGCTCTTGAAGCTAAAAATGTTTTAGAACTTTTAGAAGGTAAATATCAAGACTCTGTTTTAGAGAAAGCATGTCTTCTTGCAGGTGAACTTTTAGAGCTTGTTGGAAAATCAAAAAATGGAGAAGGTTATCTTCTTGCAAAAGAAATTGTAACTTCTGGAAAAGCTTTAGATAAATTTATTGAAATTATTAAAATTCAAGGTGGAAGTATTTTAAGATCAGAAGATGTTCCAAAAGCTAAGTTTATACAAAAGATTTATTCTTCACAAGCAGGGGATGTAAATAATTTTGATGTTTCAAAAATAACTCATTTAGCAAAACTTTTAGGTGCTCCAAAAGATATTGAAGCAGGTGTTGTTTTATTCTGTCAAGTAGGAGATTCTGTACAAGTAAATGATGCTATATTAGAGTTCCATGCAAATACAGAAGAAAAAATATCAAGAGCTATTGAGTATTTAAAAGATAATAATCCTGTTATCTTTGATAAAATGGTTTTAGAAGAGTTTGAATAAAACTCTTTTTCTTTTTTTATTTTTTAATTAAATTATATATTTTTTCAAATTCCTTTACAGATATTTGTTTTACTTTTTTAGTCTGTAATTTTTCTGGAATAAGTTTTATTTTATCTAAAGAAATTATTTCTTTATTTTCAGAATTAGAATGTTTAAAGCTATTAACTATATCTTTATTTGGATATCTAAAAATATTTTTAATAAACTGATTATAATTATCATCTACTTTTGTGTTCTTTTTTGGAATTATTGAAACTATTGAAGAATCAACTTTTGGTTTTGGAAAAAAAGATGCTTTTCTAATGTTTCTAATATTTTTTATATCACTATGTGATTGTAAAAGTACACTGATTGAAACATAATTTGCAAAACCTTCATATGCAACTAATTTTTCTGCAAATTCTTTTTGTACAACTAGACATGCTGGTTTAGTTGCTATTATCTTATCAATTATTTTTAAAGATATTGAATAAGGAATAAATCCAACAATTTTATCAAATTTAAGTTTAGATAGATCTACTTCTAAAAAATCAGAATGGATTATTTCTAGATTTTTATCTGGATATTCTTTTTTTAAGATTTCAACCATTATTGGATCTTTTTCAATAGCAATTACTTTTTTAAAAACTTTTAAAAGTTCTTTTGTTACAAATCCAAGTCCAGGCCCAATTTCTAGAACTGTTTCTTCTTTATTAGGTTTAATTGTTTCAATTACTTTAGAAATAGAGTTTTTATCTATTATAAAATTTTGATCTAATTTATGGTTAGGTTTAAATCCATGAATAAGCATTAATCTATATATTTCTTTTTGCATAATAATTAATTTTTTTATTTTTTAATAAGATATGGCATTGTAAATAAATTATATTTAATTTCTTCGCCACCGATGATTTCATCAATAACCCTATTTACAACAACCTTTACAGGATCTGGCATCATTTCTATTTCTCTAATGTCATCAAAAGAAGTGAATTTACCTTTTTTCTTAATATGTTCAATGATTGCCATTCTATGTTTTACACCTATCATTGGTAAAAGATCAAGTTGATGTCTTCTAAGACCAATTGGTTTTGCATTATTGAAAAAATTTACAAATTTATCTGAGTGTTCAGTTACAATTGTTTCAATTGCTTTGTCAAGTTCTTTTTTTCCAACATTTGATAATCTATTATAATTTATTCTTCTTACAATTAAATTTTCTGTGGAAATTTTTTCTTGAATCTTATGATTTTCTGAAGTAACAATTTCAAGTAAAGAAAAGTTAGAGCTACCAATACAGTGAATAACATCTGTTTGTTTAAATTTAATATCTTTCTTTAGTCTATCTAAAACTATTGCTTCTTTCATCATAAAATTTAATCACTCTTTTTTGTATTTCTTTAAAATTTCTATGATTTTTTCTTTTTTATCATCATCAATATCTTTTTCTTTTTCTAATATTAAGTTTAATTCTGTAACATTAGGCAAGATATCAGTTATTTTTGTTGCAAGTTCATCAGATAATTCTATTTCAATTAAAGCTGATTTTAACTTTTCTGCTGTTGCAGGAGTTAAACTTGCAAATAACTTTGCATGCTCGTGTGCATGTTTTTGTTCGAAATTTAATTCTTTTTCTTTTGCTTTTTCAGTTAATACTTTCTTAACTTCATTTAATGTTACGTCTTCAACATATTTATAATTCATTTTTTCACCTTTTTAACTTTAGGTATTTGTTTTATAGGTTTTAAATGAACTCTTTCAGTTATAACTTTCTTTTTTAAATTTCCATCATAAATTTCCATAACTGGGGCTTTTCCTTGGAAAGAAACTAATTTACCTGTTTTTCCTTGCATTCTTTTATGAGGAAGTCCTTGATGTTTAGAACTGTTAATGTTTATTTGGTATGTTCCACCAATTTCAACTGGTTTTAGTACTTCATTAACTGTTGTTTTTGCTCTAACATTTCTTTTCATTAAACTTCTTGTTTTTGCTCTTTTTCCGTGTGCTTTTTTTCCTGACATATTTAATTACCTTTTTTTATATTTTTTAAGACTTTGAAAAATTAAGTCACTAGACTAATAAATATCAAAATCTATTAATTATTCAATATATATTAATAGAATAGATATGTTTTAAAAGAGATTCTTAGGGGAAGAGGGTTTTGAAAATTCATTTTATTTATATTCCTTTAAATACCCCTTTATAAATATTTTGCTTTATAATATATCTAAAGTGCATATATAAAAATAGGTGATTTCTTATGTCTTATAAAATACAAAATTTAGTTGCATCTTCTAATCTTGAAACTACATTAGATCTTTATAATCTTGCAGCTGCAATACCTGATGTTGAATACGAACCAGAACAATTTCCAGGAGCTATATTTAAACTTAAAGAACCAAAAGTAACTTTACTTTTATTTAAGAATGGAAAATTAATAATCTCTGGAGCTTCAAATGAAGATGATATTGTTGCAGGAATTAAAAAAGCAACAAAGTTAATTAATGAAATTCAAAAAGAAGTTAAAATTAAAAAATCAGTAAATTATACCATTGTTAATTTAGTTGCAACTTCAAATCTTAATAAACCAGTTGATTTATTCCAAGCTGCAGTAACTTTAGATGATATTGAATATGAACCAGAACAATTTCCTGGTGCAATAATTAGAATTCATAATCCAAAAATTACAATTCTTTTATTTAAGAATGGTAAAATGATTTGTGCTGGTGCAAAATCAGAAGCAGATATTAAGAAAAGTATTACTGTTGTAAAGAAATTATTAAAAGACAACAATTCTGAAGGTGAAGAAAAGTTATCTTTTAAACCAGAAAAGAAAGCAATTGCAAAGAAATCAGTTAAAAAGAAATGATTTCTTTTTTTCTTATTTTTTAATAAAATATTTAAAAAGAATCTATTTATAAACTTTGTGGTTCTTATTATTTATGTTAGCGGCCATAGGGATGGAGAAACACCTGGACCCTTTCCGAACCCAGAAGTTAAGTCTATTGCCGTTTTAGTTCGCTGTTAGTTCATGCTAGTAGCGTCTTTAAAGCTGCTAACATTTAATATTTTCTATTTTATAAAAAAGAATTATTAAAAGCTATTTTTTTTAAAAATAATTTTTCTACAAGCAAAACTTATTTTTTTATAAATAATTTAGTTCTTGTTTAGATAAACTTAAATTAAATCTATTTTTTAAAATTAAATATCTTTTAATATATTTCCCTACACATTTATTTATTATAATTATTTATTTAAGGGGAAAAATATATGATAGATACAAAAACAGAATCAAATGCATTTAATACTTTTTTTACAAAACATAAAAAAATTATATTTATATTACTTATTTTTTTAATGGCTTTTGCTGTTAGGGGACATCTTTTAAAATATGACAATATGTTTGAATTTGATACATATTGGCACTTAAGAATGACAGGTTATGTTCTTCAAGGAGATTTACCTGATTATGATCCATTAGGTTTCTATGCAGAAGGAGGAACTCCACTTTCAGATAGACCCTCTTTTGTATGGTATTTAACTTCATTTTTATATATTTTATTTACTCTCGGAGCTCCCTACAATAAAGCTTTACTTATGGAGTTTGCAAGGTTTTTGCCAGCAATCTTTGGTGCTTTAATCTCAGTTGCAATGTATTTTTTAGGTAAAGAAATTTATAATCGTAAAGCTGGATTTATAATGGCAATAGTTACAGCTACAATTCCTGCATTTGTTTATAGAACCATGGCTGGTTTTTATGAAGAAGATGCTTTAGGATTTTTATGGATGATTTTAGGTTTTATTTTCCTTGTTAAAGCAATAAAAAATATGCATTCAAGAAAACAAAATATAAGATACTCTTTATTATCTGGTTTGTTTTTTGGACTTATGGCTTTTACTTGGTCTGCATTTATTTTGATACCTTTAATTATAGTTTCATTTTTAATTGCAAATTTAATATACATGGCTTATAAGAATTATTCAAATAAAGATATTGCTTTATTTTTAAAAACCATTGTAATTTCTTTTGTAATTTTTGCAGCTTTAGCTTCAATTGCTCAACCTGGTTGGGTAAAGACTACAGGTAATTATGTAATTGATAATATACCTTTAAATAAAGAAAACATAGATAAACTTTCAAATAATGTAACTTCAGAAACTGATGTTGTAAAAGCATCTGTTGGTGAGGAAAATACAGGAAAGCAATTTTTCTTATATAAGTATAGTTTCCTTTTATGGATTCCGTTTGTTGTACTTTTAATAATGCCACTTAATTTATTATTTTCAAAAAAGAAAGATAATTTAACTTTATTACTTTTCTTTTGGATTTTAATAACTTTATTGATGGCTTGGTCAAAATTAAAGTTTACATTTTATTTTGGAATACCGATAGCTGTATCTGCTGGATTTTTAATTTATTTTATAAATGAATGGATTAATAAAAATTCTACAGTTTTAAGAAAAAGAGTGTTTGCAATATTTATTGGTTTAATATTATTAACATCTATTGCTGCAGGTACACATGAAGTTTATTCTAAAGTTCCACATATTGTTGAAAAAACAGATTGGAGGGAATCAATCTTTTGGATTGCAGAAAATACGTCTCCTGATGCAAAAATATTTAACTGGTGGGATTATGGTCACTGGATAACTTATTTTTCAGAAAGAAAGGCCAGTACTGATAATACTAATTCCAATATATCAGGTACTAGTGACTTTGGATTATTTATTTTAAGTCAAGATTTAAATTATACAGCAAATCTTATGAAAAAATATGATGCTGATTATTTTATAGCAGATAATGGTTATTTTAATAGATATGCTTCATTTGGATCTTACGGTTTTATTACTACAAATTATCAAGACCCAAGAATTAAAAGTTATGTTTCATTTTCTTTAGATTGTTATCCTGGCTCTGTAGGTGATGGTAAACTTGCATACAAATGTGGAGAAAATATATTTACAGAAGAAGAATTTAATTCATTTCCAACAGTCTGGAATGATAAACCAAAAGATGTAATGAATGGAGTTCCAATCTTTATGTATCGTTTAGAAGATAACTCTAAATTATTTATTTTAAATACATCTTCAAATAATTCTACATTTGCAAAAATATGGTTTAATGAAAATATTCATTCTCAATTATTTTCTTTAGCTTATGAAAATGGGGCTGTAAGAATCTATGAAGTTAATAAAGAAAAAGTGAACGAGTATGCAGAATAGTGTTTTATTCTTTATATTTTTAGGTTTTTCTTTTTTCTTTTCTTTATTTTTATCTTTATTTTTAGTTCCAATGTTTATTAAAATTATTTCTAAGACTTCATATTTAGGAAAAGATATGAATAAATACAATAAAAATTTAGTTTGTGAACTTGGAGGAGTTCCAGTTTTTTTAAGTTTTATTTTTTCAATTTTTTTAATAATGTTATTAAATTTTGTTTTAATTTCAATTTTTAGTTTTAATTTTTCAGTAATTGATTTCATTCAGTTTAGTTTAATTATTATTGCTTTATTTTCAATCTTTTTTGTAGGATTTATTGATGATATTTTAGGTTGGAAAAAAGGAATTAGTCAAATTCAACATTTTATATATCCTTTAGTATTTTCAATTCCTTTAATCATATATGCTTTAATTTATGAAATTACAACTCTTTATGTTCCTTTACTAGGTGTTTTTAATGTTGGCTTACTTTATGCATTTATTCTAGTTCCAATTGCATTTACTGCAACTACAAATCTTTTAAATTTACTTGCTGGATTTAATGGTCTTGAAGCTGGTATGGGAATTATAGTTTTTTTAACAATTTCAATTTTTTCTATTTTTCAAGGAAACATTACTCTTGTAATTATTTTATTTGCATGGATTGGTGCACTTTTAGGTTTTTTAAAATTTAATAAATTTCCATCTAAAATGTTTCCAGGAGATATTATTACTTTAATTAATGGATCTTTAGTTGGAATTTCTGCAATTGTTTTAGGTTTAGAATTATTAATTGCTTTTTTAATTGTTCTTTTTATAATTGAATTTATAATTAAAGCAAAACACAAGTTTAAAACAGAATGTTTTGGATTAATTTCAAAATCTGGAATTATAAAACCAAATCCTAAGGGTGGTTCTTTAACTCATGTAGTTTTAAGCAAAGGAAGGTTTACTGAAAAGAAATTAGTTAATGTTTTTTATATTTTACAAGGAGTAATTTCTGCAATTTCATTAATTCTTTTCTTTATTGTGTATATTTGATGTATTATGAGGTTAATTTCTTTTAATAAATTTTTAATAATTTCAAGGCCTATTCTTTTCCCACTTATTTTTATTTGTTTATTGGTTGCTTTTTTTTATACTTTTAAATCTTTTAAATTTTTAAATTTAATTGATTTAATATTTATTTTATTATTAACTTTTTTAGTTCCTTTTTTTACATTTTCAATAAATGACCTTGGAGATTATTATTCTGATAAAAAAAATGTTAGGAAAAAAAATATTCTTTTTGGTAAATTTCAAAAAGATTTATTATTTTTTAAAGATTCAATTTATTTATACAATTTTTTAATATTTTTAATTTTATTTATTTATTCTTTAATATTTTATAATTTAGAAACAGTAATTATTTTGTTATTACTTTTATTTTTTATTTATTTTTATTCTGCAAAACCAATTAGATTTAAAGAAATTTTTATTTTAGATTTTTTATCAAACGGAATAATTACATTGCTTTGTTTTGCTTTAATTTATTCTTTTAAATATTCTTTTTTTGATTTACCATTAGGAATTTATTTAATTTCTTTGGCAATTTCTTCCTATCATTTAATTGCTGCTCAATTAGATTATTCTCCAGATAAACTTGCAAATCAAAAGACAACTATAATATTAATAAATAATAGACATATAATTTATTCATTAACTTTATTACTAAATGTACCTTTATTTTTAATTTCTTTTAATTCTATTTTTAGATATTTAGTTTATTTAAATATAATAATAATCTTAACTTTATGGTTTTTTCCAAAGATAAATAAAAAAATAGTTTTTTGTGTATTTATTATTTTTTGGACTTTTATTTGTATTTTTTATTTTATTTAAAAATCAAATATTCTTTTTTGAAATTTCAATCCTTTTAAAATTTCTGATTTTTGCAAAATCCATTTAAGATTTAAATTTTCTTTAATATATTCAATTACTTGATTTAAATCTTCAAAAACAATTTCTTCTTTTTCTAAAGATTCTTTTATTGCTTCTCTTATAACCCAAACTCCTTTAGAATTATATTTTTCATCAATATCTCTAAGGACAATAACGCTTGCTTTTTTATTTATTTTTTTTAAATATTCTAAAACAACTTCTCTTGCTGCATAGTATGCACCAGTTATTTGATTTGCATATTCTTTTTTAGGTGAATTTATTTCATAGTCCTGAGCAATTAAATTTCCATTAACATACTCAAACATTTCAAAACTCCAAGAATACGGCATAAATATAACATAAAATGTGTTGTTATAAAAACTATATTTATGCATCTTAAATCTATCAATTGTTTGATTGTTTTCAACATCTTTAAAAAATTCTTTTCCTAAAATATCATCAATTGATGTTATTGACCATCTAGTAGGTACAAAAATCCTATTTTTTTTAAGACCTAAAAGACCAATAGATAATAGTTGTTCAATCTTATATACATCATTTGTTTTATTATAATATTCAACAATTGCATCTTTTGCTTTTATTTGAGTATCTCCTGTAATTTTATCTACAGTTCTTGAAACTTTAATATTGTCTACTATTTTTATTTTTTCAAGTTCTAAAGCTTTATTATTTATTCCTGTTATTTTTTCATTAATGTTTATTTTTTTAATATTGTAATTAATTTCAACTTCAGTTTCTTTATCTGATTTTATTAAATTTTGAATTTCAATAATTTCATTTTTATTTTTAACAGCATCTATTTTAGAATAATTTTTAACTGCAAAAACTTGTTTTTGTCTATTTTTTTCAACTTCAGATATTTCACTTTTGATCCATTTTTCAGGAGTATTTGAAAAAGCTTCTTTTTTATCATTAAATATTCCTGGACCTATCATTAAGTTAGGATAATTGTTTTCATAAACTATGTTATATGGCTTTGAATAGGCTTGTTTTTTAATACTCATACTATTTTTCTATTTTCTCTTCTTTTAACTATATATTATTTTAAGATAGGTTTATAAATTATTTTATAGATAATTAATATATTATATTTATCGTTTCGCCATAGAAACAAAATTATAAAGGATTTTATAAGACCTTTAAAAAAAAGGATAGTGATTAGTGTATGTTTAAATTTTTAAGTTTATTTATTGATAAAAGCAAATCTCCTAAAATGTCAAGGAGAAATAATATTGCAATTTTTGTAGATGGTCCTAATATTTTAAGAAAAGAATTTAATGTTGATTTATCAAAAATAAGAAGATATTTACAAAAAGAAGGTGTTTTAAAAGTTGCAAGAGTATATCTTAATCAATATGCAACTGATAAGCTTATGGAAGCAGTTGTTAATTTAGGTTTTGAAACAATAATTACAGTTGGAGATGTTGATGTTGCAATGGCAGTTGATGCAACAGATATTGTTCACAATAAAGAAATAGATACTATTGTTTTTGTAACTAGAGATTCAGATTATCTTCCTGCAATTTTAAAAGCTAAAAAGCATGGAAAGAATACAATGGTTTTCTTAGTTGAAGAAGGTTCTGCAACAGCTCTTAAAAACACAGTTGATAAAGTTGTTTTCATGGACAAATTAAAATATGAATAGATTATGAATTTACCAATATCAAAACCAATAGTTGAAAATGTTTTCTTAGATGTAATAGATCCAGTTAAATTGTTATCTGATCTTAATCAAAAGCAATTTACTGGCTTTATTTATCTTACTATTCATTCTTTGAATAATTTTGAAGAAAATATTTTATTGTTTTTAAAAGGTAATATTTCTGGTTCTATTTATTTAAATAATACTTATAATGTTGAAATTTTTGGAAAAGAAGCATTTGATTTTTCAATTAATAATTTAGGTTATAATGATGGGACAATAAATATTTATGAATTGTCTGCAGAACAATTAAAATTAATATTAATTTTTAATGATAAAATAAAATATGAAACAAAAATTGATGAAAAATCACTCTCTAAATTAAGTTTTAAATACAATGAAGATTTATTTAGAGAAAGATTGAAAAATAAGATTTTAAATGTTAAATTAAGAGAAGAATTATTTGACAAATTTAAAATTAATGAGTTATTAAGGTTATAATTTATGAAAAAAATATTATCTAGATTTCTAACAAGATTATCTACAAAAATGTTAAATATTGATGATTTAAAAACTCCTAAAGAGTTAGAACCATTATTAGAGTATAGGCCAGTTAATTTATGTTCAAAAAACTTAGATGATTTTTTATTAAAATTAAGACATAAACATCTTGTAAATCATATAATTGTAACTGATCTTGAAGGAATAGTAATTGGTAGTACAGAAAAAGACTTAAGAGAGGGTTTTAAAAGTGCTGCAATGTATAATTATATTAATACAGAAATTAAAGAATTATCAATCATCTTAATTGAATCAAAAGGATGGAACATAATATTTAAATATAGTGACAATGTATATTTTATTAAAGCAAATGATAGTCTTAGTAGAATAGAAGTAATGGCTATTGTAAATGATTTAGAAAATTATTTAAAAGTTATAAAGTGAAATTTATATGGGTGAAATATTAACAATTGCATCAGGAAAAGGCGGTGTTGGAAAAACAACACTAACAGCTAATTTAGGGATTGCTTTAAGTGATTTAGGTTTTAAAGTATTATTGATAGATGCAGATATTGCAATGTCAAATCTTAGTCTATTAATTGGTCTTGAAAATCCACCAATTACTTTACATGATATTTTATTAGGTTCTTCTTCAGCTCAAGATGCAGTTTATGATGGACCTAATGGAATTAAGATTATCCCTTCTGGACTTTCAATTTCTAATTATCAAAGAGTAGATGCTGAAAGATTAATTTCTGTTGCAAAAAGTTTAATTTCAGATTTTGATTATATTTTAATTGATGCTCCTGCTGGTATTGATAAAAATGTTTTATCAGCAATTTCAGCTTCAACACAAGTTTTATTAATAACTGAACCAACATCTCCTTCTGTAGCAGATGTTTTTAAAGTTAAAATTGTTTGTGAAAGATTAAATCAAAAAGTTTTAGGAATTGTTGTAAATAAAGTAAGTAGTACTAAGGGTGAAATTTCTGAAAAAGAAATTATGAAAATGCTTGAACTTCCAAGTTATGGAACTATACCTTACAGTGCAGACATTAGAGAGTCTTTCTTACTTAAAAAAATAAAACCTATCTTAATACATAATCCTAATAGTCCTTCTGCAAATTCTTTTAGATATATTGCAATAAGATTATCAGGAAGAGAAGTTAAAGTTAAAGACGAAAAAAAGAAAAGTGGCTTTTTTAGTTTTTTAAAAAGATTATTTTCAAAAAAAAAATAAGGTGATTTAAAATGAGTGATTCAAAAATAACAAGACCATTTGACATGTTAAATAATGCAATAAATAAGCAAGTTTTAATACAGTTAAAAGAAAATGTTCAAGTTAGAGGTAAATTAAAAGCATTTGATGTACATATGAATATAGTTATTGAAGATGCTGAAGAAATAATTGATGGAAAGATGAAAACTAAATATGTTGAAACTTTAGTTAGAGGAGATAATATAGTTTGGATAACTGTTTAAAATTTAATTTTAAAATAAGATGTGTGTTATATGATATTGGCTATATTTACTAAATTTATTGAAAATTTTAATAATAATGTTAAAGATAGCCTTTATGATATAATTCCTCTTAACTATATTTTTATTTTTGTAATTATAATATTTGTTTTAGTTGCAATTTTAGTTTTCTCAACACTAATTTTACCGTTATTTAAAAAGTCTTCAAAAAGACTTTATAAAAGATATCTTTTTTTAAGAGATGAAATGAAAAGAGTAGATACTCTTTATTCTCAAAAAAAAATTATATTTGATGAATATGTATCTTTACAGTTTCAGAATGCACAAGAATATTATCAAATTGTAAAAATATTATCTTCAGATCCAAAATTTAAATCTAAACTTCAAAGTTACACTCTTCAGGATAATTTATCAAACCCAAAACCTCCTTCAAGAAAACCTTTAACAAAAGAAGAAAAAGATTTACAACAAATTGAAAAATTAACTTCTGTTTTAAAACCAAGAGCTAGTGATTTTACAAAAGAAGATATATATAGTGTTTTGCTTTATGAAGGTTTTGAAGAAAATATTATTCAAAGTGTATTAAAAGCTTTAGTCTCTCAGAATGTGACCTTTTCAAAAATATCTTCTACTGAAAATAAAAAAGATTTATCTTCTTTCTTAGATAATTTAATTAAAGGAAAAGAATCTGATCTTAAAAATCAAGGTGAAACTTCTCAATCAATTTCATTTGATAAAAATAAAGAGAATGATTTCTTTAAAGAAGATTTTAAAAGAAAAGAACTTAATTTTGATAATATTAAAGATGTTGATTATACTTTTAAGGTTGAACCTGAAAAGAAAGAAAAAGTTGGTTTCTTTAAAAGACTATTTGGAAAAAAGAAAAAACCACCTGTTAAAGCATCTATAACAGAAGTTGACAGTATCTTAAAGAATATTGAAAATGAATTAAAGACTAAAGAAATTTAATCTTTAGTCTCTTCCTGAATTTATTAAAAGTATTATTCCTATAATTATTAAAATTAGTCCTAAATATATATTTAATCTTGATAATACACCTGGAAGATCTGGAATATACATTCCAATACCAATTCCCATTATAATTCCACTAGCAAGAGATTTACCCATATTTCATGTCTCCTATTTTAATTGTTAGTTTATAATTTCATATATTGATGATAAGGTTTTTAAATTAATTTAGTTTGATAAATTAAATAAATACATTCTTTTTAATATTTATCTAATCTATTATTATATTGAGAAAATATGAATTTTGAAAATGTAATCTTTGGAAATATTAATGATTTTGATAAAAGTCTTTTAAAAGAAATTATTGATTATCTTAATGAAAAAGAAATAAACTATTTTTATTTAAGTGGACTTAATGAAGATTTTGGAAAAGAATATATTAAAAATAATAATTTTGATTATTTTTTTAATTTTAATAAAATCTATCATGTAGACAAATCTTATTTAGATACTCTTTCTGAAATTGATTTAGAAATTAGAAATAACAATTATAAAAAATCAAACGATTATATTGATCAATATTATAAAATTTATTTTTTAACAAAATTAAAACCAAATCTTAATAATGAAAAAACTTTATTTATTGGAAATGATATTTGGACTGATGCTTATTATATATCTGAATATACTCTTGCAAATGTAATTTTATTTAAATCAAAAATTACATTTAATAAAGAAGAATTTAATAAAGATTTAAAAACAATTAATTGTTTTGAAAATATATCTGATTTTAAAAAAATAATTGAAGAAGAAACTGAATTTAATTATTCTAAATTAAAGTCTTTTGCAAAAAGTTATTTAATTTCAAAGACTGTTGGAAAACTAGATTTAGATTTAAGTAAAATATATAAAAAGAGTGATAAGTAATGGAAATAAAAGAAATAAAAGCAATTAGAGTTCTTGATTCAAGAGGAGTACCAACAATTAAAACGTTTGTAAAAACAGAAAATGAAACAGGATCAGCATCAATTCCTTCTGGAACTTCTGCAGGTTTGTTTGAAGCTTATGAACTTAGAGATACAAAATCTAAAGATTATTTTAATTTAGATGTTTCTAAAGCTATAAAGAATGTTAATACTGTAATTAATAAAAAATTAAAAGGTAAATTTGTACTTGACCAAGAAGATATTGACAATACATTATTAGAGCTTGATGGTACTGATAATAAATCTAGACTTGGAGCAAATGCAATTCTTTCTGTAAGTCTTGCAGTTTCAAGAGCAGCTGCAAATGAATTATCTATGCCTTTATATCAGTATATTTCAAGATTAAATAATAATAATAATTTTAAAGACCCAACTCCTCTTTCAAACATTATTAATGGTGGACTTCATTCAGGATCAAATATTGCTTTTCAAGAATATTTAATAATTCCAAAATTTAAAGAAATTGAAGATTCTGTAAAATCAATGAGTGAAATTTATCATTCTTTAAAAAATATAATTTCAAAAGAATATGGTCCTTCTTCTACAAATGTTGGTTTTGAAGGAGGTTTTGTACCTAACTTTAAAGATGTTAATGAAGAAAATCCTTTAATATTAATTGAAAAAGCAATTAAAGATGCAGGATATACAAGAAAAGAAATTGGTTTAGGACTTGATTGTGCTGCAAATTCTTTTTATAATGAAAAAGAAAAAAAATATTTTTTAAATAATAAAAATTATTCTTCATCAGAATTACTAGATTATTATTTAGATCTTATTAAAAAATTTAAAATAAAATCAATAGAAGATCCTTTCTTTGAAAAAGATAAAAAAGCATGGCAAGAGTTTAGTAAAAAAGTAAGTTCTTCAATTAATGTTGTTGGAGATGATCTTTTAGTTACAAATCCAGCTTTAATAAAAGATGCAATTTCTAAAAAATACTGTAATTCTCTACTTTTAAAAGTTAACCAGATTGGAACATTAACTGAAAGTTTAAATGCATTTAATATTTCAAAAAAAGCAAATTGGAAAGTTATAGTCTCTCACAGATCAGGAGAAACTGAAGATAATTATATTTCTGATCTTGCTTATGGAATTAATGCTGATTATGTTAAATTTGGAGCTCCTTCAAGAGGAGAGAGAACTTCTAAATATAATAGACTTCTTGAGATTAAAGAAATAAAAAGTTAAAAAGAAAGAAAATTATTCTTTCTTTTTAAGCATAGGAAGTCCAGTTCTTTTGTTTTCTATGACTTTATAACCATCTGGAAGATCTATTGAATCAGTAGAGTCTCCAGAAAAAAAGAAAAGATGACCTTTTTTATGAAGATAATATGTTTTACCATTTTTTTTATTTTCTTGTGAATAACCCATATATTAACAACCCCCTTAAAATTGTTTTTTTATAATAACTATTTTTATTTCTAAATTTAATACTCTTAAAAACTAAATATTTTTTTATCTAGAAACTAAACTATTCAATATATAGAAACAATTCTTTTATAATAGTGTAGGTTTTTTTAATTAATTTATTCACTGAGATAAATAACGATACCTTTAAAAAACATTTATAAACATATTTATTTATAAGTTTAATATACTTTATAATATTTAAAAGGTGAAATGAAAATGGCAGATGAATTTGATTTAAATGAAGACATGGGCTCTACTTCTAAAAGATCTGGAACTTCAAAACTTAGACTTGAAGGAATAATTCCAATTGTAATAATAATTATTGTTGTTTTATTAATTGCTTTTAAAACAAACATATTTTCAGGATCTTCAGATATATTTAGTGGAAAGGGATCAGCAGTTTTAATTATTGGTTCTCCAAGCCCTAATTTACAATTAGTTTTAAACAATGCAGAAAATAAAGATTTAATTAAAGAAAAAAGACAAATAACGATGGATGCTCTTTTATATAATCCTACTGAAAGGATAAAAGGGTATGATATTATAATATTAGATCAAAGTTTATCTGCTGATAAATCAATTACAAGAACAGCAGGAGAGGCAATAGCTTCTTTTGTAAAATCAGGTGGAAGTTTAATGGTTGTTTTAAACTCTGGAATTGAAAGACCAGGAGATCCTTCAGTTATTGGTTGGAAACCAACTTTTGGAGATATAGTTCCTGTTTCTTGTGATCCTACACTTTACAGTATTCCAAGTTGTAAACAACAATTAAGAGTAAATGGTATTTTATATGCTAATAGATACAATAGTAAACAAGGTGCATATAAGATAATGTATGGTATTGAAAAAGTGCCTGCACTTGAATCTGCTGGACTTATTTCAACAGAGACATATCCTGTAACTGTTAATGGTAATGAAATTGCATATTTAGTTGATTCTAGAACAGGTACATACTATCCTGCAATTGTTGAAAAACCATTACTTTTAGGAAAAGTCATTTACTTTAATTATGATCCTGGACTTTCAGAAACAATTTTTGTAAATACTTTAAAATATTTAGGTTAGATTTTTTTTAAAAAGAAAAAATCTTTTTCTTTTTTCTTCTTTTTTTTTAAAAATATACATTTAAAAACACTTCTCTGCTATAATTATATTACTTTTAAAGCTATTTATAGTTTTAATATTATTAAAAAAACCGATATAACTGCTTAAAATAAAGCAGGAGGTGCAAAGTAGATATGGATAAAAAGACATTAGAGTCTACCATTAAAGATTTATTTTCAAATCTTAAGAAAAGAAATTTTGATGAATCAGTAGACTTAATTGTAACATTCAAAAATATGAATATTAAAAATAAAGATCATAGATTTGAATACTTTGTAAGTATACCTCATCCATTTGTAACTAAAATAAAGACACTTGCATTTGTTAAAAATAAACAATTTATAGAGTCTTTAAAAGGTATAGTGGATAAAGTAATTCCTGATGAAGAAATATCAAAGATTACTAAAAAAGAAGGTAAAAAACTTGCAAATGAGTTTGATTTAATTTTAGCAGAAGGTCCTGCTATGCTAACTGTGGGAAAATTCTTAGGACAAGTTTTAAGTCCAAGAGGAAAAATGCCTACAATTATGCCACCATCAGAACCAGCTGTAAAAAGTTTGATTGAATCTCAACTTTCAAAAGTAAAAGTAACTAATAAAAAAAGTAAATCTTCTGTTTCTTTAATGCTTAGAATTGGAAAGAAAAGTCAAGATACAGCTTTTATTGCAGAAAATACTTTAGCTGTTTTAAGTTCTATTGCAGATAAACTTCCAAATGGAAAACAGAATATTAAAGATGTTATTTTTAAAACAACAATGAGTGCACCTGTTAAGGTAGGAGGTGCTTTATAGATGGCAAAACATCTTAAAGAATGGAGACATAAAGAATTAGGTATTATTTCTGATCTTATATCTCAATATAAAACAATTGGTATTGGTGATTTGTATAATTTTCCATCAGCTTTACTTCATAAGCTAAGAAAAAATACTCCTAAAATACATTTCAAAGTAACTAACAGAAATATTTTAAAAATGGCTCTTGAAAAAATAGGTCAAAAAGATTTAATTGAAAAGTTACCTGATCAACCAATATTGATTTTATCAAATGATAATGCTTTTGAAATATATTCTTCAATTAAGAAAAATAAATCAAAATCAAAAGCAAAAGTTGGTATGTTATCTCCAATTGATATTGTTGTTCCTGAAGGAGACACTGGTCTTGCACCTGGTCCTGCACTTTCAGATCTTAAAAAAGTTGGTATTAAAGCTCAAGTTAAAGGAGCTACAATCCATGTTACAAAAGATACTGTTATTGCAAAAGAAGGAGACGTTATCAATGAAGATATTGTAAGTACTTTATCAAAGCTTGACATTAAACCTGTTGAATTAATTTTAGAAGTTGTCTTTATTAAAGAAGATGGCATAATTTATTCAAAAGATGTTTTAGATGTTGATGCTGAAACAATATATAACAATTTCATAACTGCTGTAAGACAATCAATTAATTTAGGTGTTGAAATATCTTACGCAACAGAACTTACAATTGAGCCTATGATAATGATGGCTGAATTGAAAGCAAAAGCCTTAGAAAAAGAGGTTGAAGAAAAAAGTAATTAATTTTACTTTTTTTCTTTTAAATAAAAAAAAATTAAAAATAAGAGGGTGAATTAGTATGGATTATATCTATGCAGTTTTATTATTACATAACGCAAAAAAAGAAATTACAGATGCAAATGTTAAAGCAGTATTAGCTGCTGCTGGTGTTTCTGTTGATGACGGAAAATTAAAAGGTCTTTTAGCTTCATTAAAAGAAGTAAATATCGCTGAAGCTATTGAAAAAGCATCAATGCCAGTTGCTGCTGCTGCAGGTCCTGTTGCAGAAGTTAAAGAAGAGAAAAAAGAAGAAGAAGTTGAAGTTTCAGAAGAATCAGCTGCTGAAGGTTTAGGTTCTCTTTTCGGTTAGAGGTTTTTTTTTAAAACCTTTCTTTTTTCTTTTTAATTTAAGAAAAGATTTTTTTTAAGAATAATAAAAAGATTTTTTCTTTTTTTTATTTTATTTTCTCGGCCTTGTTCTTTCAATAAATATATAAACTATTTATTCTATTATTATATATCATGTTAGAAGACAAGTATATTACTTTTCCATATATTAAGAAAAATACTGTGGAAAAAAGAGTTTATCAAGAACTATTGACTGCAAAAGCTATTGAAACATCTACATTAGTTGTAGCTCCAACTGGTCTTGGAAAAACCATTGTTGCGGTTTTACTTATAGGGTTTATATACAATCCAAAAAAATCAATTTTATTTTTAGCACCAACAAAACCTCTTGTCTCACAACATAAAAAATCTTTAGAAAAAGTTTTAGAAGTTGATCCTGATAAAATAATTTTTTTAACAGGACAAAATCCTCCTGAAAAGAGAAAAGAAATTTATTCTCAAAAAGGGTTAGTTATTTGTGCTACTCCTCAGACAATAGATAATGATATTAAAAATAATCTTTTAAAAGAAGATAATTTTAATTTAATAATCTTTGATGAAGCTCATAGAGCTGTTGGAGAGTATGCTTATGTTTCTATTTCTTCTTTTTTTAAAGAAGAAATAAAAAGACTTGCATTAACAGCATCTCCTGGTTATAATAAACAGAAAATTAAAGAAATTGCTGATAATTTAAAAATAAAACATATAGAAATAAAAACTGAATCTGACTTAGATGTTATTGATTATGTTAAAGATATAGAGATTGAAACTGTTTTTGTTGAACTTGATGACGTTTCAAAAAAAATATCTAAAATTTTAGATTCTTTTATTTTAAAAAAAATAGAACTTTTAAGAAAACTTAATTTATCAGTTTCTTCAAACTTTACTAAAAAACAAATATTAATGGTTCAACAACAATTGTTTAAAAGACTTGAATCTTCTAAAAATTCATTAAATTTTGTAGCACTTATAAATGTGTCTTTAGCTTTAAAAGCACTTTATGCAAAAGAATTAATTGAGACTCAAGGTTTTTTACCTCTTAAACATTATCTTGAAAAAGCATTTATTGATTCTAAATCTTCAAAAACTACTAAAACTTTAAATCAATTTGTAAATTCTAAAGAAATTTTAGAAACTTATTCTTTAATAATTAATTTAGATTATTCAAAACCAATTTATTCTAAGGAAAAAGAAATTGTAGAATTGGTTAAAAACTTTATTTTAAATAATCCTTCTTCAAAAATATTAATTTTTAATAATTTTAGAGATTCTGCTCAAAATATTTCAAATTACTTAAATAAATATGATAATTTAAATAGTGTGAGATTTGTTGGACAATCTTCTAAAGAAAAAGATAAAGGATTATCTCAAAAAGAACAAGCTCAAATAATTTCTGACTTTAGAGATGGTTTAAACAATGTTTTAGTGTGTACTTCTGTTGGTGAAGAAGGACTTGATATTCCTTCAGTTGATTTAGTTTTTTTTTATGATGCAGTTCCTTCAGAAATTAGGTCTATACAGAGAAGAGGAAGAACAGGTAGATTTAATGCTGGTAAAGTTATTATTCTTTTAAATAAAGATACAATTGATGAACATTATTATTATGTTTCTTTAAAGAAAGAAAAAACTATGAAAAAAAATTTAATTTCCATGTCAAGAGATGGAGATTTGAAAATTGTGAAAAGAAAGAAAAAAGTTCAAAAAAATTTAGGTGACTTTTAAGAAAAAATGTGATATAAATATGGATTTATTAGAATTTATAATTGAAGCAAAAAAAAATACTTATGCATCTTCAAAAATAACTGATAAATTAAATAAAGATGGTTCTAAAGAACTTATATTTGAAAAAGATTCTTTAAAATATATTGATAAATATTATGGTTTTAATCCTTTTTCTGGTCAAGAAATTATTTTTAAAGATTATAAGGGTATTTGGTCTATGAATTATTATGGTTTTATAAAAGATCATTTAGTTTCTGAAAAAGAAGTTTATTCTTTTTTAAAAAAAGCTTTACTTAATGTTGAAAAAAGATTTCCTTTAAGAGGTCCAAATATTTATAGAGAAGGAGATTTTGAATATTTTTCAGATACTTCTGGATTTATTGAAGAATTTAATGGAAAGGAAAGAATTGATTATAATGGTAAAACTGTATATCATGGTTTTTATCATGGTGGTCTTTTAAGAGATAAATTAATTTAATTTTAAAAAGTGATTTTAAATGCCTTTAAAAGAAATAAATATTATTTGCGATACTAGAGAAAAAGCTTCTTCAGTTTTATCAGAAATTTCACTTCTTTCAGATAATGATATAAAAGTTAATGTTATTTTAGAACAATTATCTGTTGGAGATTATCAAATTTCAGACGATATTGTAATTGAAAGAAAAACTTTATCTGATCTTGAAACTTCAATTATTGATGGTAGAATATTTTCTCAATTGCAAGATCTTTCTTTTGTTAAAAGATCTGCTTTAATTATTGAAGGTGATCCTTTTTTATTGTATAATAGTAAAAGAATAAATGGTAAAGCACTAATTGGTTTAATTACTTCTGTTGGACTTAATTATAGAATTCCTTTATTTTTTACAAAAAATCAAAAACAAACTGCTTTATTTTTGTGTACCATGGCAAAAAAAGAACAACTTAAAAATGGAACTTCTGAATCTAAACTAAGGTATCAAAAAAATAAAATGTCAGGTACTCAATTCCAATTATTTATAATGCAGTCTTTTCCAGATGTAGGACCTACTCTTGCAAAATCTATTTTAAAAGAATTTAAATCTATTAAAAATATTTCAAATGCAAGTATTGAAGATTTATTAAAAGTTCCAAAACTTGGTCCAAAAAAAGCTCAAAAAATAAAATATCTTTTTGAAAGAGAATATTAGTTATATTTTTTAAAATAAAGAAAGTGCCATCTTTTCAATTATTTCTTCTTCAATATTTTTTTTATTTTTAATATTATAATAGTTTATTATTTCTTTTATTTTAGGAGTGTGTTTTTTAGTAATTTTTTTAACATCTAATTTTTTTAAAACATCTTTATTTATTTTTTTCTCTTGACTTAAGATATTTAAAAAATAATTGTTTTTTCCTTTTTTAATATACCAATCTTTAGAAATTCCTTTAATTTGATTTGTATTTGAAAGAATCATTAAAGTTTCTGTAAAAATATTCTTTGAAATATTAATTTTTTCCAGAAATCTTAATTTTCCATTAAAAATAGCCCAATTAATGTGGTTTTCATTGTAAACTAGGGGTTCTGGAACCAAAATAACAGATATTTTCCCTTTTTGCTCTTTTTCTATGTTTTCAATTCTTTTTAAATATTTTTCTATATTATTAATATCTATAGAGCAATATATATTTTCTATATAATAGCTTTTTTTAAAAATACTAAATGAGTTTTTCATATTAATATATTGAATAATTTAGTTTAAAAACATAATTATATTTTAAATCAAGGAGTTGAATACAAAATGGTTGAATGGATTAAAAAATCAAAAAGAAAAAAAACAGGTGGAATAGATAACTCTGTTAATTTTAAAACAAAAGCATTATCTGATAGAGGTGGATCTTTTGTTAAAACTGTTGTTGATGATTCTGAAAAGAAATTTAAAGAAAGAACAAGAGGCGGAAATGAAAAATTAAAAATTTCAAAAGCATCTACTGTTTTAGTTTCAGACAATGGTAAATCTTTTAAAGCAAAAGTTTTAAATGTTGTAGAAAATCATGCAAATAAACAATTTGTAAGACAAAAAGTAATTACAAAAGGTTCAATTGTTGTAATTGAAAAAGATGGTAAAGAACATAAAGCAAAAGTTACTTCAAGACCAGGACAAACAGGTCAAGTTACTGCTGTTTTAGTAAAATAGATTTTAAGATATGTTAACTTTTTTTAAAAAAATTAAAAGAGATTTGAAAACTAAAAAAAAAATAAAAGAATCTCTTTATTTTTTATTATTTTTTATAATTTCTTTTTCTCTTATTTATTTATTATTATCAAAAACCTTAATCTATAATTTTATAAACTATTTTTATGGTTCTCTTTCAAGTATTATTCTTAATATTTTTTATGGAATTAATACTTCTTTTTATTATGATTTTATAGAACAAGTAACTTTTCTAATAATTCCAAGTATAGATTATCCTGTTGCAATTGTTTTCTTATGTACTGGTATTTTAGAATTTTCTTTAATTGTAAGTGCTATTGTTTCAACTATTGGTTTTTCTTTAAGAAAGAAAATAAAATGGGTATTAATTTCTTCTTTCCTTGTAATTATTTTTAATCTTTTAAGAATAACTTTTACAATATTTATAATAGATTATTTTAATTTAGAAATAGCAGATTTTTTCCATGGTTTTTTATTTAGATTATTTTTAGTAATTATTGTTATTGGTACTTATTATTTTTTCTTAAAATCTTAAATTATTATTTTTTAGGACCTTTCTTAATTTTTGGTTTTCTTTTTTTACAAGCTTCATTTTGAATAACAATTTCTTTTGTTAATTTATCATTCTTTCTTTGAAGACTTGCAATCTCACATAAAATAATTTCAGCAAATTCTTTATTTCCTTTATTTGATCTAATCATGTCTTTACAGTATTCTATGTTAATGTTATTAAGTTCAATTTTTTCAGAATTAGAAATTGTACCTACTCTATTTTTTTCTTGCAATTGATTTTTTCTTTTTGCAATTGGTGATGATGAATGATTCCATTTTTGATTTAATTCAGTAGTCATTTTTGCATCTCTTCTTTAATGATTTTTTTCACTTGTTCAATAGTTGTATACTCTAAAGGATTAATATTATCAATTACATATTTCATTTCTTTTAAATCTTCAGCTCTTGCATATCTTTTTGAAAACATCTCAAGATTTGATTCAATCCCTTTCATTCTGTTTTCAATATCTTTCATTTTTTTAAAAATTTCTTCAATTTTTTCATTAGATGCAAAAGAGCCTTGTGAATCTGAAGTATTGGCTGAAGCAATCTTTTTATTTAAAACAAGGATGTTTCTTCCAAGTATCTTTTCATTATGCACAAGATATTTTATCTTTTGTCTTAAAACAAGAAGACTTGATTGTAAAGCTTTAATATCTTGATACACATTCTGTGATTGATCAACCATAGTTAGTTCTTCTCTTTTGTAAATATTTTATATATTTATATAGTAATAGATAATATTTAAAGATGTTTGTTTTATTTTTAAAGATTTCTTTTTTTAAATTAACTTATAATAATTTAGTTCAGTTATTAAATTAAATACCTTTATAAACTATTTGTCTCATAAATATATAAAAATAAATGAGGTGTTAAAAGGATATGAATAAAAAAATATTAAATATTTTTGGAGTACTTTCTGTTTTAGTTTTTTTAATGTTTATTTCATTAAACTTAAGTGCAGAGAGATTTGATGTTACTGATATTTCTTACTCTTATGTAAGTTATAATTATCCATATTACCCAAATGGTCAATATTATAATAGTTACTATAATTATTATGATTATTATATTCCAACAGGTTATGTAAATTCATATACAGGCTATATTAATTATCCTGCTTACTCAAATTATGTTCCAACTTACTATAACACTTCATATGTAACTTATCCTTCATACTATAACAACTCAATCAGTTATGGAAGTCCAGAGGCATATGTTTCTTTTAGTTGGCAATAAATAAAAAAGAGGATTTAAAGATTTATTATGAACTATAAATATTTTTTTGTATTTTTATTAGTAGTTTTATTTTCATCAATGGTATTTTCATACACAATTGGTTTTGATTATGCTGAAGTTAGAACTACAAGTTATCCTAACTATCTTAATTATCAATATGCTCATTACTATGATAATATTGATCTAAGATATGGTGTTTATGGAAGTGGAATTTCTTCTCCAGTAACAATAATTGTTTCTCCAAAAGTTTATGGAATAACAACTACTGGTCAAAGAGTCTTTGTTCATAATATACAAACTCATTCTTTTTCAATGAATCCTTCTTCTTTTTATACTTATAGTTATAATCCAATGTTTTCTTTTGATCCTGCATATCAAAGTTATGAAGTTGTTTTAGATCTTCAAAGTTCAGATGGATCTTTTAATAATTCTGTAAGTAGATATGTTTATTCTCAAGGAACAAATCCAAACCCTGGAGGAGATGATCCTACAGGTGATGATCCTAATGTAGTTAGTTGTGATGATTTTTATGTTTCAGGAATGGAAGATATTTATTTAGATGAAGATTCAAGAGAATATTATAATCTTTATTTAGTAAATTCTGTTGACTTGCCACTTACAATAACTTCAGTTACAGTTTCTCCAAATAATCCTACTAACTTAGAAATTGAAGATATTACTTATCCTTTTACAGTTTCTGCTCTTCAAACAAGAAGTGCACAAATTGAACTTTTTACAGATACAGTTTCTTCTGATTATTCAAATAGTTTTCAAATAGAAGTTAAAGGTAAATATGATAATTCTTTAACTTGTGAAAAAACATATAATGTTAATTATAGAATACTAGATGCTGAACTTGAAAATAATGGTTCTTGTAGTGATATAAGAATTTTAGATGATTATTTTACAATGAGTGATAATTCTTCTAAAACTTTTGAAATTGAAGTTTCAAATGCTTCTCAAGATTATTATTTTGAAGTTGATGATATTGATTTAGATACTACAAATGATTCAATAATTGAAGCTAGTGTTAGAAACACAATTGATAAAATATATACAGATTCTTCTAAAATTTTAAAAATAAATGTTTCTTCAGATGACACTTCTTTTTATAGAACTGAAAAAATTGATTTAGAACTAACAGGTTATTTAAAAAGAGAAAACAGAGAAGATAAAAAATGTAGAATAAGAGAAGATGTTTCAATAAGAGTTTCTCCAGATTCTTCAACTGGAAATACTTCAAATGAATGTGATGATATAAAAATATATACAAGAGATGTTTTCCAAGATTCTCAAATAACAGAAAACTACTCTCTTCAAGAGGGTTTTTATATTTATAATGGAACTAATAAAAAATTTACTGTATCAGGTATTAACTATAAAGACAATACTATGTATGCAGATATCTTTTCAAAATCTTTTGATTATACTCTTTATCCTAGATCCTCTAATGCTTTAAATTTTGATATAAGAACAAGTGAAGTTTCAGAAAATAAACTTTCAAATGCAGAAATTTCTATTCAAGGATATTTTGAAGGTGGACTTTCTTGTAGTTATTCAGATATAACTTCAAACTTTAATTTAACTATAAGAGAAGAAAATGATTTTTGTTCAAATGTAGGTATTTATGATGACAGTTTTGTTGAAGGTGAAAATTATTTTACAGTTTATAATAACACTAATAAAGACTTTACTGTAAATGATATTATTTCTCAAAATTCAGTTAACTCAAATGTAGGTGTGATTGATTCTTCTTTTAAAGTTTTAAAAGATTCACAAAAAACTTTTAGAGTTGGTTCTTCAGGAAATGGTAGTTTTGAGCTTTTAGCTAAAGGTGTTTTTTCAGATGGCACTTCTTGTGACTATACTCAAACAAGCAGTGGTTATTTCAATAGTGATTCTGGTTATGATTTTTCAGATACTTCTTGTGAATTTGAATTTAATTATCCAAATGTAAAATATATCTCTTTAAACGGAGACTCTCTAAATTTTGATTTTAGAAACTTAACTGGAAAATCTGGTGAGATTAGACTTTCTGCAGTTGGTGCTGTAATTGAAGATCCAATTATTAAGTTTTCTTCATATTCATCTTTTAATAAAGAAATAGATCTTTTAAATATTAAAAATCCAAAAATGGTTCTTTATACAATTGAAATTTACGGTTGTTCTAAAAAATCATATTTTACAAATCTTTATCCTTTAGGAAATTCTATTCAAGGAGATGTTTCATTTTTAACATATCCTAGTAATTTAATTTCAACTAAAGATAAATTTATAAGTTCTTTTTCACTTAAAAACTCAAGTAGTTTTTCAGAAGATGTTGAAATTAAATTTTCAGGTTTTACAAGTGCATTTAATTTTGTATCTTCTCCTTATCCATTAAACCCAAATACTTTCTCATCTTCAGATAATGTTTCAACAGTTACAATAAATCCAAACTCTACAAAAAATATTTATTTTGGAGTTGATGTTTTAGAAAATGCAGAATATAAAAAATATAATGGATATATTGAAGTTTATAGTAATAATAAATTATTATTTAAAGAGCCTTTATCAATAGATAGATCAATTACTACTAATAATTTATTAGTAAATACTATGGTTGAAAAGACATCTGTTAAAAATACTGTTCTTTTAACATTTACTTTTGAAAACAAATTACCTGACCTTACAAGAGAACTTTATTTATCTTTTGAAGACGAGAATAGTTTTGAAGTAGATGGTAATAGAAATATATCTGTTGCACCATTAAGTGTACTTGAAAGAAGCTTTACTGTTAAATATAATGAAGGTTCTTTATTTAAGTATAATTTAATAGATACAGATAATTCTTCTCTTGCATATTCTGGAGAAGTAGATTTAAAAGAAATTGATAATTCTTCAAATCTTTTATCTGGATTTTTTACTCTTTCAGATACAAAAGGATTTATATTTGCAATTGTTCTTATATTACTTATAGCTTTAATTATTTTCTTAATAGTTTATGGAGATAAATCTAGAGCTAAAAGAAAACAAGAAACTAAATCAGTTTTAGAAACACAAGAAAAAATAAAAGAAGAAATTAGAAAAGATAATTTTTCTAATATTACTAAGTCTGAGATTATAATAGGAAATAAGCCTATTATAAAGCCTGCAGAACCAAGACAGATTACTTTAGGTGAGCTTGATTAAGTTTTTCTTAGAGGGAAATAACAAACCATTTATAAAGTTTTCTGTTCAAAGATTATTATATAATGAAGAATTAATGAAGCTTTGTAGACTGTGTGTTAACATAGACAGTTATTAACCATTTTTTTCAAAAATTTGGTTAACATATAAATGCAAAGCTTTTTTTAAAATAATGATTGTTTTTTAATTTTTTTTAAAAAACATTTGTAAAGTTTAAAAATTGTTTTATATAAAAAAAAGTGTAATTTATTTTGTGTAAAAAATATTAATGTGTAACATATATGCCAAAAAAATATAAACCTAGAGCTGGATCTATGGCTTTTTACCCAAGAGTAAGAGCAAGATCTATAATCCCTAAATTTAATTCTTATAATGGACTTGAAAAAGATGAGTCTGTGTGTAAACCAATTGCTTATTATGGTCTTAAGGTTGGAATGATGCAAGCAACTGCAAAGAATGCTCATAAAAACACTTCCTCTTATGGTCATGAAGTTGTTTTGCCAGTTACAGTAATTGAGACTCCTGATTTAAAAGTTTCAGGTGCAAGGCTTTATAAAAATAAAAAACCTATAACTGGAAAAGAAGCTGTTTCTGAATTTTTAAAATTTGATAATCTTCTTTTAAAAAAAATTAAAGGAAAGAAATCAAATGATAAAAAAGAATTAGATGTTTTCTTAAAACAAACTGAGAAAGCAGATGATCTTGTTCTTTTATGTTATATTGATACTAAACAAACAACAATTGGTCAAAAAAAACCAGTTCTTGTTGAAATTCCTTTGTCTGGAAAGTTTGAAGACAAAATATCTTATTTTAAAGAAAAATTTACTAAAACATTACCTATTTCTGAAGTTTTTGATGTTGATACTGATTTAGATGTTAAATCAATATCTAAAGGTCACGGATTTACTGGTCCTGTAAAAAGATTTGGTATTAAAATACAAAGACCTAAAGCACAACAAATCCAAAGACACGTTGGTTCTATTGGTCCATGGCATCCTGCTACAATTATGCACACAGTTCCAAGAGCTGGTCAACATGGTTTCCATAACAGAGTTGCTTATATGAAAAAACTTTTAATGATTGGTAGTGATTTAGAAAAAGTAAATCCTAAGGCTGGATTTAAAAAATATGGTGTTGTTAAAAACAACTATATTTTAGTTTCAGGAAACGTTCCTGGTGTTACAAAAAGAGTTGTAGCTCTTAGAAAATCTACAAGAAAACCAAGATCTAAATTGACTGTCACAGATGTGAATATAATTAATTAATAATTTTGATTGTTATGAAAACAAACGTTTATAATCTTTTAGGAAAATCTATTAAGGAAATTGAAGTTCCAGAATACTTTAGACAAAACTACAGACCAGATCTTATTAAAAGAGCTGTTGTAGCTTCTCAAAGTAATTCTTATCAACCAAAGGCACCTTCTCCATATTCAAATAGATTAAATACTGCTGAATATAGAGGTGCAAGAAAGAAAAACACCATGGATAATTCTATTAATACTGGTAAAGCAAGGCTTCCAAGAACAAAAAATAGAAGAATTTTAATGGCTGGGAGAGTAGCTGGTGTTTCTCATGCTGTTGGTGGACCAAAAGCACATCCTCCAAAAGTTACAAAGATTTTAATTAAAAAAATTAATACTAAAGAAAGAACAAAAGCTATTTTAAGTGCAATTTCTGCAACTGCAAATTTAGGACTTGTTTCTACAAGAGGACATGTAATTCCTCAAGAAATTTCTCTTCCTATAGTTTTTGAAAATACTCTTGAAAATTTAACTAAAACAAAAGAAGTTTATGATATTTTAGAATCCTTAGGTCTTTCTGATAATGTTGAAAAAGCAAAAGATAATAAGTCTTATAGAGCTGGAAAAGGAAAGATGAGAGGAAGAAGATATAAGAGAAGAAAAAGTGTTTTATTTGTTTTAGGTGACTCTAAGAATTATAAAGTTTTCCAAAACTTAGAAGGTGTTGATGTAATTGATGCATCTAAACTTTCAATAAAAGAACTTGCTCCAGGAACACATGCTGGTAGACTTACTATCTTTTCTGAAAGCGCTGTTGAAAAATTACAGGAGAGATTTTCAAAGGTGATGTGATATGGCTAAAACTTTAGAATACTATGATATTGTAGAATATCCTGTAATTACAGAAAAAGCTGTTGATTTAATCTCAACACAAAATAAATTAACATTTATTGTAAATAAAAAATCAAATAAAGCAGAAATTAAAGCTGCTGTTGAAAAATTATATAAAGTTAAAGTAAAAACTATAAATACTTTAGTTGATAGAAAAAGTAGAAAAAAAGCATTTGTAACACTTTCAAAAGAGTTTAATGCTCAAGATGTTGCAAATAAATTAGGAATATTATAAGGGTTGTAAATTATGGGAAAAAGACTTAGACTTCAAAGAAGAGGAAAAGGAACTCCAAAATATGCTGCAACTAATCATGCAAAAGTTGAAATAAGATATAATTATTTTAATGATACTCAATGTTTGAAAGGACAAGTTGTAAAATTATACTCAGATCCTATAAGAACAGCTCCTGTTGCACAGATTTTATTTGAAAATGGTTCTATTGACAATGTTGTTGCTTGTGAAGGTTTAAAAACAGGTGATAGAGTTGTTTTTGGAAAAGATGCTGAAGTAAAATCAGGAAATGTTTTATTTTTAAATGATATTGAGCCAGGAAAAACTATCTTTAATATTGAAAAAAATTTTGGAGATGGTGGTAAATTTGTAAGAGCAACTGGACAATCAGCAACTTTAATGAGTAAAAAAGAAGATGTTGCGATTGTTAAGATGCCTTCAGGAAAAATAGTTAATTTCCCATTAAATGTTAGAGCAACAGTTGGTATTGTTGCAGGTTCTGGTAGACCAAATAAACCTTATGTTAAGGCTGGAAATAAATTCCATGCGATGAAAGCAAAAAGCAAACCTTATCCAAGATTAAGAGGAGTTGCAATGAATGCTGTTGATCACCCTTTCGGTGGACTTCAACACCACGTAGGACACTCAAAATCTACATCAAGACATGCTCCTTCTGGAAGAAAAGTTGGTGCTATTGGATCTAAGAGAACAGGAAGAAAGAAAAAGTAAAGGTTGATTTTAAATGGATGAATATTACGGTTTTAGATATAAAGGGAAGACTTTAGAAGATCTTCAAAAAATGTCTTTAAGAGAGTTTTCAAAAATAATCTCTTCAAGATCAAGAAGAAATCTTTTAAGAAATGAATCTGATCCTTTCTATCAAAAGTTTGAAAAAAACATTGATGTAGATGGAACAATAAGAACTCATAGAAGAGATATTATTGTGATTCCTAAAATGGTTGAAAAAACAATTAATGTTTATAACGGAAAAGAATTTGTTCCTGTTGTAATTACTGAAGAAATGCTTGGACATTATTTAGGTGAATTTGCACTTACAAGAAAAAGGTTAAGACACGGAAAAGCAGGAATTGGTGCTACAAAATCAAGTACTGCAATTAGCGAAAGAAAGTAAATTGGTTGAATATTTATGTCAGATAAAAAATATAATTTTCAAAAAAAAGTTAATGAGAAAAAGGTTGCAAAAGCATGTAAACAAAATGCTCCAATCTCAACAAAATATTCTGTTGAATTTTCAAATTACTTTAAAAATAAGCCTTTAGATAAAGCTATAAAAATCTGTGACGATATTATAAATATGGAAGATCACCTTCCTTTAAAAAAATATAATAAAAAAGTTGCTCATAGAAAAGGAGATTCAAAAAGAGGTGTTGCTTCAGGAAGATGGCCTATTAAAGCTGCAACAACAGTTAAAGCTCTTTTAGAAGATGTAAAGGCTAATGCTGAAAATTTAAATTTAGATACTGAAAAATTAAAAATAATACACATGTTTGCTGTTAAAGGAGTTACTAGAAGAAAAACTCAACCTCTTGGTAGAACTGGCGGTAAACAAAGAGAATCAAAATCTACTAATATTGAAGTAATTGTTCTAGAGGAATAATGTATGAAAGAAAATTATTTTGTTAAAGATAAATTAAAAAAAATTGCAATTGCAAATTATTTAAAGAAAAAATTAGCTTCTGCAGGTTTTATAGATGTTGAAGTTTTAAAATCTGTGTTTAACACAAGAATTGTTATTTATTCTTTAAAACCAGGATTTATAATTGGAAAAAAAGGTTCAAATATTAGAGCTTTAACTGAAGATCTTGAAAAAAGATTTGAACTTTCAAAAGTACATATTGAAATTGGAGAAATTCCAAATAAAGATTTAGATCCAAAAGTTGTAATTGAAAATATTTTTTCAAATATTTCAAGAGGAGTTACTTGGAAAAGTGTTGTTTATAATGCTTTAAGACAAATTAAAGAAGCAGGTGCTATTGGTGCTGAAATTATTGCAAAAGGTAATACTTCTGGAAAAGGTCAAAGAAAAAGAAAATCTAGATTCTTCTTTGGTTATATGAAAAAAGCAGGAGATCAAAAAAGTCTTGTTGCAATGGAAAAAAGAACTACATTTCCTGGTCTTGGAACTATTGGAATTACATTAAGAATTGTAAGACCTGATATTGTATTCTCAGATAAAATTGATGTTTTAGAGTTTTCAAAGAAATATAAAATGGAAATTCAAGAAGAAGAACTTTTAGAAAGACAATCAGAAGTTTCAAAAGATGCTGAAGAAAAAGTTGAAAAGAAAAATGCTGATAAAAAGGTTGTAAAAGAAGATGATAAAACTGAGAAACCTAAAGTAAAAACTCCAGCAAAGAAAAAAGTTTCAACTAAAAAGAAAGATGATACAAAAGATGAAACAAAATCTGTAAAAGAAGAAAAACCTGTTGATTCTAAAAAAGAAGAAAAATCTTCAGATAAAGAAGAAACTAAAAAAGAAGAAATAAAATAAATTTAAAAATGTGATTTTTGTATGGTTAAAAAGAAACAAGTTACTTTAAGTAATATTTCAGAAATTGAGGAAAAGATAAGTAGCTTAAAGCTTGAATTATCTAACTTTAAAGGAATATTAGCTTCAAAAACAAAATCTAATAATACTTCAAAGAAAAAAGAATTAAAAAAAGAAATTGCAAGATACTTAACCTTAAAAAATCAATTAATAAAAAATGATTTGAAAAAAAAAGTGGAGAGTAAAGTTTAATTATGAAAGATATTAGTTCTGTAAGTCATCTTTCAAAAGACATTTTTGATTTAAATGAGATTTCAAAAGAATCTCAACAAATAAAAATATTTATTGAAAGAAAAAAATTCAAAAAATTTGCAACAAAAGTTTCAGGTTTTGAAACTGCTGCAGAAGCAAAAGAAGTTGAAAAATATCTTAAAAGAAAACTTGCTTGTGGTGGAACTGTTAAAGATAAAGTCGTAGAAATTCAAGGTAATCAAAAAGATAAAGTAAAACAATTATTGATTGAGAAAGGTTACCAAGGAGAATTAATTGATGGTTAATTTAAAAAATATTGATATGATTGGAAAAAAGATTTTTCTTGAAAATTCTTCAGATAAATCTAAAAAAAATCTTTCTGGTCTTATAATTTTTGAAACAAAAAACACTGTTGTTTTAAAAACAAATGAAAAAAAAATAATTAAAATTAAAAAAAATGAAATCTTAAAAATTAAAGAAGTTTTGTGATTTGATATGGTTGAAAAAAAATTAAGTGTTAGAGGAAAATTACTTGAAGGTAAAGTTTTAAAGATGAAAGCTAAAAAAACAGCTCAAATCGAAATTAAAACTACTAAGTATATTCCAAAATATGAAAGATATTTAGTAACTAGAAATAGATATTCAGTACATGTTCCTGAAGATATAACAATCTCTGTTGGAGATAATGTTTTATGCGGTGAAACAAGAAAAATAAGTAAAACTAAATCTTTTGTTGTTATTAAAAAAATAGATTCCGTTCAAGGTGATCTTAAATGAAACAAGTTAGTGCACACCCAGTAAGAAGTTTAATAGTTGGTTCAAGATGTAATTGTACAGATAATAGTGGTGCAAAAATAGTTGAAATAATTTCTGTATATAAATTTAAATCTAGAAGAAGACAATTTCCTTCTGCAGGAATAGCTTCTTTAGTTAATGTTGTTGTTAAAAAAGGAACTCCAAACACTAAAAAAAAGCTTGAAAAAGCAGTTATTGTAAGAGTTAAAAAAGAATATAGAAGACATAATGGTTTAAGAATTAGTTTTGAAGATAATGCGGTTGTTTTAACAGATGCAAAAGGATTTCCTAAATCTTCAGAAGTTAAAGGTTGTGTTGCAAAAGAAGTTGGTGAAAGATTCCCTAAAATTGCAGGTCTTGCATCAAGTGTTATTTAATTATATTAAAAATTAAAAAGAATGATTGTTAATGAATAAAAAAATTACAAAAAATCCTGGAAAACAAAGATTAAAAATCTATAAAGGTCCACTTCATACTAAAAGAAAATTATTAGCATGTCCTTTAGATAAACCTTTACAAAAGAAATATGATCTTAAAAGCATCCTTATAAGAAAAGGAGATACTGTTAAGGTTATGGTTGGAGATGAAAAAGGAAAATCTGGGAAAGTTGAAATTGTTGATCATGCAAAAGCGAAAGTTTTTGTAAAAGATATTAAATATAAAAACTCAAGAGGTCAAGAAAAAATGTATCCTCTTGTAGCTTCAAATCTTTTAATCACTGACTTAGTTGTTGATGATTTAAAAAGATTTAAAAAGAAAAAAACACCAGAGAAAAAAGGTGGAATAAATGACTAGTAAAGGCGAAACTAAATGTTTAAAAATAAATAACGCAACTTCTATAAGTAGCGTTTCAAAAACAAAAAGATTTGTATATAATCCAAAACCTGGAAAACATACAAAAACAACATCTATATCAATAGGTTTTGTTTTAAAACATTTACTTAATATTTGTGATAACACAAAAGAAGTAAAATATATCATTAACAATAGAGATGTAATAGTTGATAAAAAACTTGTTAAAAATTACAATCTTCCTGTAGGATTATATGATATTGTAGAAATTCCAAAACTTGAAAAATATTATGTTGTTGTGTATGCATCTAATAAATCTTATGTTTTAAATGAAATTTCAAAAGATGAATCAAATTATAAAATTTGTAAAATAACTTCTAAAAAATTAATTAAAAAAGGAGAAGTTCAATTATCAACAAATGATGGTAGAGTTTTATTAACTCAAAACCAAGCATATAAAGTTGGAGCTTCTATAAAACTTGATCTTTTAGAAAATACTATAAAAGAATATTTCCCTTTAGAGAAAGGAAGAGAAGTATTTGTATTTGCAGGAAAACACACTGGACAAAAAGGTACTGTTGAAGATATTAAAGAAAGTACTATGAAAAGACCTGCATTAATAAAATTAAAATCAAACGGTATTGATTTTGAAACTGTTGAAAAAAATATAATAGTTATTAATTGAATGTGATATTTTATGTCAAATGAAACAAAAACAAATCCAATGAAAGAAATCTTTGTTGAAAAAGTTGTTGTAAATATAGGTGTTGGTGAAGGTGGTCCTGAACTTGAAAAAGCAATTAAAATAATTAAGCTTTTAACAAACAAGCCTGCTGTAAAAACCATGTGTAAAGTAAAACTTCCAACATGGGGTATAAGACCAGGAATTCCTATTGGTTGTAAAACAACTTTAAGAGGACAAGACGCTCTTGATTTTATTGAATTAACTTTAAAAGCTAAAAGAAATATTATTAAGAAAAAATCTTTTTCAAAAGATGGTAATTTTTCATATGGTATACATGAATACTTAGACGTTCCAGGTATCAAATACGATCCTGATCTTGGAATTAAGGGGTTTGATGTTTGTGTTTCTTTAAAAAGAAAAGGTTTTAGAGTAAAACAAAGAAAAAATGATGTATCTAAACTTGGAAAGACACACAAAATATCAAAAGAAGACGCAATCAAATTTGCTGAAGAAAAGTTAAAGGTAGTGATTGAATGACTACAAATGATAAAAAAGAAAAAAAAGTTTTACCAACAATTAGTAAAACAAGTAAAGAGTATCAAAGATCAAAAGCTTGTAGATTTTGTGGTACTCACAGAGGAGTTATTAGTAAATATAACTTAAAAATTTGTAGAAGATGTTTTAATGATCATGCTTTAGAGCTTGGCTTTAAAAAATATGATTAAAATTTTAGTGCATTTAGGTGAAATAAATGAGTTTGAACGATCCAATTTCAAATGCTTTGAATAATATAAACAACGCAGAAAATGTGGCAAAGAAGATATGTACACTTAACCATTCTAAGTTAGTGGAAAATATTTTGACTGTGCTTAAAAATGAAAATTACATTGGTAACTATAAAGTAATTGATAAGGCACCACATAAGAAGGTTGTTGTATATTTAGACGGTAGAATAAATAAGTGTAAGGCTATTAAACCAAGGTTTGCTGTAAAACACGATGAGTATGAAAAGTTTGAAAAATCTTTTTTAATCTCAAGAGATGTAGGTATTTTTATTGTAAGTACCACTAGCGGACTTATGACCCACAAAAACGCAAAACAAAAGGGTCTTGGTGGAAGATTAATTGCATATGTTTATTAAATTTTAAAAAAAAGTGATTTTTGTGACTGAAAAAAAAGGTAAAAAAGAAATTAAAGAAAATATTATAGAGATTCCTAATGGAATTAATGTAACAATTGATGATTCTAAAATAATTTTAGAAAAAGCATCAGTTGTTCAAGAAGTTCCATATAATCATGTATATATTTCTGTAGAAAAATTAGATAATAGTGTAAAAGTAATTCCTAACAATAAAAAAACTAAATATACTTCAGTATCAAACACTATTAAAAAATTAATATTAAATGCAATTCAAGGTTTTGATAAAGATTTTGTTTGTAAATTACAAGTTGTTTATTCTCACTTTCCAATGACTGCAAAAGTTGAAAATAATAAATTTATTATTTCAAATTTCTATGGAGAGAAAAAACAAAGAGTTGTAAATTTAGTTTCTGGTGTTAAGGTTGAAATTTCCGGAAAAGAAATTACACTTTCAGGTAAAGATAAACAAAAAGTAGGACAACTTGCAGGAAACATAGAATCTATTGCAAGAATGAAAAACAAAGACTACAGAGTTTTTGATGATGGTATTTATATTGTTGAAAAAGTTAAATAATTAGAGAATGATTATTATGAGTAACGATACACCAAAATTTAGAGCCCATTACGGCTTAACAACAAGAAGAAAAAAGAAAAGAAGAGATGTACAAGCTTGGAGATTTCCAAGAGGTATTGATAGATCTTTATCTGAAAAAAGAGGTCCTATGCCAAAAATTGGTTATGGTCATAAGAAAGAAGAAAAAGGAATGCATCCTACAAAACTGATAGAAGTTTTAGTTTCTTCAAAAACAGATCTTGAAAACATCTTAACTGAAAATGTTGCAATAAGATTTAGTAAAAGACTTGGTGAAAAGAAAAAATTAGAACTTACAAATCTTGCAAAAGAAAGAAATTTCAAGGTTTTAAATTAAATGTGAATCTTTATGAAATTAAATAAATTAAAAGAAAAAGTTGGTCAAATACTTAAAAAAAGTAAGCATAAACTTAAGATTGCTCCAGAAAAATTAGAAGCTAATAAAAAGTCAGTTTCTGATGCAATTACAAAAGATGATGTTAGAAAATTAATTGTTGATGGAATTGTTACAAAAAAGCCAAATACTGGTCAATCAAGAGGACGAGCAAGAGTTTTACTTGAAAAAAAGAAATTAAAAAGAAAAAGAGGTCCTGGAAAAAGAAAAGGAACTCAAAAAGCAAGACAAAAAGTTGACGAATATAACGTAAAGGTAAGAGCTTTAAGAAAAAGATTAAGAGAACTTAAGGCTGAAGATAAATTAAATGGTAAAAATTATAATAGATTATACCTTAGAGTTAAAGGAAATTACTTCAGAGGAAAAAAACATCTTGAAGAATTTATTAATGGTGAAAATAAATGAAAATAGGTCCTACATATAACGTTCCTTTTAGAAGAAAAAGAGAGCAAAAAACAGATTATAATAAAAGACTTAAATTTTTAAAATCTGGTGAAAAAAGATTTATTACAAGATTATCAAATTCAATTGTAAGAGCACAAATTGTAGATTATAAAATTGATGGAGATCAATCATTAGTTTTCATAACTTCTAAAAAATTAAAAGATTTTGGTTGGAAACACTCTCTTAAAAATACTTCTGCAATTTATTTAACTGGTTTACTTGCAGGTGTTCTTGCTAAAGAAAAAGGTATTAAAAAAGTAATTTTTGATACAGGTGTTAGAAACTATAAAGCACATTCCAGAATTTATGCATCTTTAAAAGGTATTGTTGATGCTGGAATAGAAGCTCCACACGATCCAAAAGCATTTCCTTCAGATGATAGAATACAAGGAAAGCATGTTGAAGAAAACTTAAAGAATGATATTAGTAAAGACTTTTTAGAGGTTAAAGAAAAAATTCTTTCTAAAAAATAATTTTTAATTAATGTGATATTTTATGCCAAGAGAAAAAACTAACGGTCAAAATAAAAAAGGTCCAAGAAGAAGATCTGATAAATCTTATAAAGATAAAGTTTTTAACAAAGATTTATGGAATCCTAAAACAAAATTAGGACAAAAAGTTAAAAGCGGAGAAATTTCTTCTTTAAAAGATGCTTTAAGATATGGGAAAATAATGGAATCTGAAATTGTAGATTGTATTTTACCAGAAATTAAACACAAAATTGTTGATATTAAGAAAACAACAAGAGTTACAAGAGCTGGAAGACATTTCTCTTTTAGAGTAACTGCAATTGTTGGAGATAGTAATGGTCATATTGGTATTGGCTCTGCAAAAGATATCGAAAGATTTAATGCTCAAGAAAAAGCAATACAAAAAGCAAAATTAAATATGGTAGTTGTTAAAAGAGGTTCTGGTAGTTGGGAAAGTAACACTTATGACGATAACTCTGTACCTTACAGGATTGTTGGAAAATGTGCTTCATTAAGAGTTGAACTTTTACCTGCTCCTAAAGGTGTTGGTCTTGCTGTAAGTGATTCTATTAAACCAGTTTTAGAACTTGCTGGAATTACAAATGTATGGTCTAAAACAAGAGGCGCAACTGACACTAAATTAAACTTTGTTAAAGCAACAATTGATGCTTTACATAACTTAAGTAAACTTAAAACTTTACCTGAAAAGAAAGAAGAAGAATAAAGATTATAAATTAAAAATGTGAAATAAATATGTTAATGGCAATAATTAGAGTAAGAGGTCCTGTAAAAATTAAAAAGGACATAGAAAAATCAATGACTTTATTAAATCTTACAAGAGCAAATCATTGTGTTCTTTATAATGATTCAGCTTATCTTAAAGGTAGTTTAAAGAAAGCAAAAGACTATATCACTTGGGGAGAAGTTTCAAAAGATGTTTTAAAGAAACTTTTAGTTAAGAGAGGATATGTTTATACTGCTGAAAATAAATTAATTTCTTTTAATGATGCATTTTCAAAAGATCTTGATAAAATTATTGAAGAAATTTTTTCAGGTAAAAAAACTATTAAAGAATTAAATATTAAACCTGTATTTAGACTTAAACCTCCTTCAAAAGGTTATGATAGAAAAGGTATTAAAAAAACTTTTGTTGAAGGCGGAGCTTTAGGATACAGAAAAGAAGAAATTAATAAATTATTAAAAAAAATGTTATAAATATTTTTAAAGAATGTGATTATTTATGCCAAAATCAAAAGTTGATAGATTAAGAGGGAAAAGAACCCACGGAAAAGGAAATACAAAGAACAAAAGAGGTGCTGGTTGTAAAGGCGGTGCTGGAAGAGCAGGTTCTTTTAAACACAAGTTTACTAAATATTTCCCACTTTTAGGAAAGAGAAAATTAGTTTCTCCAAGACTTTCTGCAAAGGTAAGAGTAAAGACAATTACTTTACATGATTTAAACAAATATATAACAGACAAAGATTATATTGATTTAAAAGAAATTGGTTTTGGAAAAATACTTGGAACTGGTAATTTATCAAAAGCTATTAAAATTAAAAACGCACAAGTTACAAAAATTGCAAAAGAAAAGATTGAAAAGGTTGGTGGAGTGATCGAATGAGTTTTTATGCTGTAGCACAAAAATTACTTCCATCAGTTAAAGATCCAACAAAATCTTTAACCATTAAAGATAAATTAATTTGGACAGCAATTGTTTTAGTTGTCTTTTTTATTTTAGGTACTGTAATGCTTATTGGTATAAACCAAGCTCAGTTACCTCAACTTGAATATTTACAAATGATCTTAGCAAGTCAAATAGGATCTTTAATAACATTGGGAATTGGTCCAATTGTTCTTGCATCTATTATTTTGCAATTACTTGCAGGAGTAAAAATAATTAATTTAGATTTTTCAAATCCTCAAGATAGAGCAAAATTTAGTATTTTACAAAAAATATCTTCAGTTGCTCTTGCAATTGTTGAATCAATCGTTGCTGTTAAGATTGGTTTTTTAGTTCCAATGCCAGGAATGGGCTTTATTGTGGCTCTTCAGGTTGTAATTGGTTCAATAATTATTTTATATTTAGATGAAGTGGTATCAAAGTATGGAATTGGTTCTGGAATAGGACTTTTCATTGCTGCTGGAGTTTCACAAACAATTATTTGGAGAATTTTTTCACCTCCTTTAGCAGGTTCCACTGGTGGCCTTATTTTTATGGCTATTGATTATATTTCTACAGGATCAATGCTTCAGTTATTGACTTCTGTTTTAATTCCATTATTAATGACTATTATAGTATTTTTACTAGTAGTTTATGTGGAGGGTATGCATGTAAACATTCCATTAACTGTTGGAAGAAGTGGGATGGGTGCTAAGTATCCTGTGAAACTATTGTATGTTTCTGTAATGCCAGTAATTTTTGCATCAACGTTATTTGCAAATTTTAATCTTTTAGTAAATGTTGCAAAAAATACTTCTCTTGAAAACATAATGTTTAAGATTGGAGCTGTATTAACTCCTCAATATCAATTGCTTGAAAACGCTATATTAGGTGGTGCAACTGCTACTATGTGGCTAAATGCTTTAATATACATGGTGTTATTTGTATTAACTTGTGTCATCTTTGGTAAATTCTGGGTAATGGTTGGAGGACAAGATGCAAATTCAGTTGCAAGACAACTTCAAAATTCTGGAATGTCAATTCCTGGTTTTAGAAGAGATGAAAGAGTTTTAGCAACTGTATTAAATAGATATATACCAACAATTACAATTCTTGGTTCTATATTTGTTGGACTCTTAGCATTTGTTTCTGATCTTACAGGTGCCATTGGTTCTGGAACAGGAATATTATTAACCGTTGGAGTAATTTACAAGATCTATGAAGTTCTTGCAAAAGATCAAGTATTCCAAAATAGTGCGCTTTTAAAACAAGTAGCAGGTAGGAAATAAATTTTAAAGAGGTTTTTAATAAATGTTTGAAGCACCATTAATAAGTTATTGGGTTGATATTATAATAATATCATTAGTTTTTGCTTTATCAAGTAAATTAATTCAACATTTTACAATAAACCCAAAAGATTATTTTTATATTAAATTAAAAAGTAAACAAATAAACAAAGAAATGAAAGAACTTTCAAAAGTTCAAGATATGCAAGGTGTTAAAAATAAACAAAAAGAAGCTTTTTCAATGGTTGGAAAACAATTTAAGCTTCAACAAAAATCAATGATTGTAATGCTTTTAATTGCATTCCCTTTATTATGGGTTGTAAATAAATTTTATGCAGTTCCTTATGATTTTATTTTATTTTCAGTAAAAACAGGGTTCTGGGCTTATGTTATTATTGGTATTGTTTTATCATTTATAATAAGTAATATTTATGATAAACAAATGGTTAAAAGATATTACCCAAGTGGTAAATTAGATTAATATTTTAAAAAAAAAGGTGAATTAATTATGCCAAACTTTAATGAAAAATTTAAAAAACATAAAACAATAAAAACTCCAAGTGGTAAAAAAACAAGACATATTTTAAAAAAGAAGCCAGGTAAACATATTTGTGCAATTTCACAAAAACCTCTTCAAGGTATGCCACACGGAAAAAGAGCTTTTGAAGTTGCAAGACTTACAAAGACACAAAGAAGACCAGAAAATTTACTTGCATCTATGATTTCTCCAGATGTAAGAAAAGACATCTATCTTCAAGCTGTTATGCTTAAATATAATGTAATAACAATGGATGATGTTGATTTAAGATATTTAAAATATATCGAAATGATTAAAAACAAAATTGAATAGTAATATATATATAATGAGTGATTTTTTATGGGTGTTTTGAAAGTAGGAACTGAATGTATAATAATTCAGGGAAGAGATTTTGGTAAAAAAATTAAAATTGAAAAAGTTGTAAAGAATGATGTTTTTTACAAAAATAAAGACAAAGAGGTAAAACTGAGTATATTTCACGTTTTTCCAATATAAATTTATAAATGAGTGTTAAATATGGCTAAAGCAAAGAAAAAAGATAGTGGAAATTCTAAAGGTGGAAAAGGAAATTCCAAAAATAAAAAACCACAGAAACAACAAAAAGGGAAAGAAAATTTTGGTGTTAAAGTTGCAACAAGAACTGAAAGAGTTGCAAATCAACCAACAAGAAAAGCTCCTTCACACTTTGATGCTTCTAAAGAAACTAAAGACTTTAGACATGTTGTAAGAATAAGTGGAAGAGATGTTCCTGGTTTTATGTCTTTAAAAGACGGACTTGTTTTTGTATATGGTATTGGAAAAAGAGTTTCTGGTGCTATTGAAAGTGTTTTCTTTAATAAAACTGATAGATATATTAAAAAAGTTGGATATTTAAATGAAAAAGATATTGAAATGATTGAAAACATTATTTCAAATTTAGATAAAGAAATTCCTACATGGCTTTTAAATAGATCAAGAACAATGGATGGTCAAACAAAACATTTAATTATGGCTGACTTAAGACTTGAAAATAGAAAAGATTTCCAAAGACTTGGAAAAATTAAAAGTTATAGAGGACTAAGACTTCAATGGGGACTTACTGTTAGAGGACAAAAAACAAAATCTTCTTTTAGAAAAAGTGGTGCTGTTGGTGTTACTAAAAAGAAATAGTATTATTAAGATGTGATTAATTATGGGTGACCCAAAAAGATTAAATAGAAAATATGATGTTCCAAAAATGAAATGGAATAAATTAAAAATCAGAACAGATAAACAAATTACAGAAGAGTATGGTCTTAGACGTAAAAAAGAAATCTGGAAAGCTGAAACTGAAGTTAGAAACTTTAGAAAGAGAGCAAGACTTTTACTTGCTGGAAGAGTTGATGACTACAGTACAAGAAAAGATGAACTTTTAAATAAACTTGTAAAAATGGGTATTTTTACAAAAGAACATAAAGTTGAAGATGTTTTAAAACTTAATTTAACAGATTATTTGGACAGAAGACTTCAAACTTTAGTCTTTAAAAAAGGCCTTGCATTAAGCCCAAATCAAGCAAGACAATTAATTACTCACGGTCATATTGCAATAAATGGAAAGGTTAGAAAAATTCCTGGATCAATTATTTATGCAGATGAATCTGTATCATACAGTAATTCTCAAATCAAAGATATGATTGAAAAAATGCTTGAGAAAAAAGGAAAACCTGCAACTTCAACTAAAGAAGAAAAGAAAGAAGAAGTAGCAGTTGAAGAGAATAAGGAGTGAAGATAAATGGTATCAACTGAAAAGATCGGGATTGTAAATATTTTTGCATCTAGAAATAATACTATTATGGTATTAACAGATGAAACTGGAGCAGAAATTATTGCAAAAACATCAGGTGGACAATTAACAAAGTCTCAACATAAAGAAGGCTCTCCTTATATCGCTATGAAAATGTCTCAAATTATTGCTGAAAAAGCAAAAGAAAGAGGAATTAAAGAAGTTCATGTTAAGATAAGAGCTCCAGGTGGAAATCTTTATTATAATCCTGGACAAGGTGCTGAACCTTCTATTAAATCATTAACAAGACATGGTTTGAGAATATTAAGTATTTTAAACACTACACCTGTCCCTCATGATGGATGTAGAAAGAAAAAATCTCATAGAAGAGATTAGATTTTTCTTAAATTTATAAAAAAGAAGAAGTGATAAAGTTATGGTGAAGGTAAAATTTTTAGAAAAAGAACATAATGTATCTAAGTATTTAATTGAGAATACAGATCATATTACATTAAATACTATTAGAAGAACAATTAGTTATTATCTTCCAACCTATGCTATAGATGAAATTGATTTTTATGAAAATAATTCTGTAATGATTGATGAAATGCTTGCAAATAGAATAGGACTTTCACCTGTAAAAACACCAGTTGTAACTACTGGAAAAAAGGTCACTTTTAATTTAGAAGTTGAAGGACCAAAAACAGTATATACAAGTGAATTAGTTTCAAATGATTCTGAAATTAAAATGGTGTATGATACAATTGCACTTACAAAACTTAACGAACATGAAACAATTAAGCTTACAGCTTATGCAACACTTGGTCAAGGAAAAGATCATGTTAAGTATATGCCAGCAATTGTTTCTTATGCACAATTATATGATCTTGAAATTTCAAGAGGTTGTGAAGAGTGTAAAGCAGTTTTTGAAAAAGCTTCTAAAAATGCTATAAAATCTGAATCTTCAAAAAATATTATAATTAATCCTGAAGATTATGATTATTGTGTTGGTCAAGCTGAAGCTTGTGAAAAAAAGTGTTTAAAAATTAATCCTATCAATAGTTATATATTATCTGTTGAAACAATTGGTCAAATGACTGCGAAAGAAGTTTTTATTTTAACTGAGAGATATTTAAAAGAATATGTTTCAATCTTAAAAAAGAAACTTAAATAAAAAAAGTTGTTAAAAAAAAGCAGGGGTTCCCGAGTGGTCAAAGGGGCAGGACTTAAGATCCTGTGCTTAGTGCTTCGCAGGTTCGAATCCTGTCCCCTGCATTTAATATTTATATAAAAAAAAAGAAATAAAGGTGTCACATTATGGCAGTTAAAAAAGATTTAATGAATTTAGAAAAAAAACAAACTTTAGACAATCTATACAGTGTTTACAAATCAAGTAAGAAAGAGATTTATAAAAAAGTAGCTTCAATGCTAGAATCTTCAAGAAGAAATATGATTTCTGTAAATTTATCAAAACTTGAAAAATTAAATAATGTTATAGAAGGTTCAATTGTAATTGTTCCTGGAAAAATTTTAGGTGTTGGAAACTTAGAAAAAAAAATAACAGTTTATGCATATAGCTTTTCAAAAAGTGCAAAAGAAAAATTAGCTAAAAATGCAAAAACTTTTGATGATTTTACAAAAGATAAAATTGATTTTAAAAAATGTGTTATAATTAAATAATTTTTTTTAAATATTTGTGGTGAATGAAAATGATTGTAATAAATGGTGAAAATAAAGTTTTTGGAAGACTTTCAAGTGAAATTGCTGAAAAACTTTTAAAATACAATGAAAAAGTTGTAGTTGTTAATGCAAGAAAAGTAATAATTAGTGGAAACTATGAAAGTATCTTTGAAAGATTTTTTGAAAGAACAGAAAGGGGAGGAAAAGGTAATCCTAGAAACAACCCTAAATACCCTAGATATCCTGATAGATTAATTAAAAGAGGAGTTAGAGGTATGCTTCCAAGAAATCCTAGAGGAGCACTTGTTTTAAAAAATTTAATTGTACATATTGATGTTCCAGAAAATTTTAATAAAGAAATTCCTGCTTCTGTTAAATTAAAAAATATGAAATATTTAACTTTAGAAGAAATTTCAAAAAGATTAGGTGCAAAATATTCAAATTAAGAGTAATGTGATAGATTATGGTAAAAAATTATATGGTTAAAGCAACTAGAAAAAATGCAGTTGCAAGAGCTTCAATTAAACCTGGGAAAGGAGAAATAAGAGTTAATAAAATGTCTCTTGATGCTATTTATCCTACAGGTTATAAAAAAGCAATTGTTTTAGAACCTACAAAAATTGCTTCTGAAGAATTTTCTAAATTTAATTATAATGTTAATGTTATTGGTGGAGGATCTTCTTCACAAGTCCAAGCAGTTAGAAGTTGTATTGCTAAGGGAATTGTACTTGCTAATGGTAATAAAAAAGCATTAAAAGATAAATTCTTAGAATATGATAGACATCTTTTAATTGATGATGCTAGAAATAAAGAACCAAAGAAAGAACTTGGTGTTGGTGCTAGAAAGAAGAAACAAAAATCTAAGAGGTGAATAATTAATGATTATTCCAGTTCGTTGTTTTTCTTGTGGGCAAGTAGTTGCTCACAACTATGAAGAATTTTTAAAAGAAATTAAAGATAAAAAATTAAAACCTACAGATGTTTTAGATAACTTAGGTGTAAAAAAATATTGTTGTAGAAGAATGTATATTTCAAATGTTGAAGTAATTGATGAAATTATGAAATATAATTAAATATTGAAAAAAAAGTGTGAAAAAAAATGAATAAAAGTACAGAAAATAAAGCTATTGAAAATAATCCTTCTGAGAAAAGAACTCCAAATAATAGATTTCAAAAAACATTAGTAAATATTGATCTTTATTTAAAAAATGGTATCCATATTGGAACTAAATATAAAAATGGAGCTATGAGAAGATTTATCTTTAAATCAAGAAGTGATAAATTAAATGTAATGGATGTTCAGATAATTGATCAAAGAATAAAAACTTCAATTGAATTTTTATCAAAATTTAATCCTGAAGATGTTGTTTTTGTTTCAAGAAAAAAATATGCTTTATTTGGTTTAACTTTACTTGAAAAAACTTTTGGTTATAAAATAAAGGTTGGAAGATTTATTCCTGGTACTTTTACAAATCCAGATTCAGAACACTTTATGGAACCAAAACTTGTTTTTGTAGTTGATCCTAATATAGATAGACAAGCTATTTTAGAAGCAACTAAAATTAGAGTACCTATAGTTGCTCTTGCAACAACTTCTAGTAATGTGAGAAATATTGATCTTTTAGTTCCTTTTAACAATAAAGGACGTAAATCTATTGCTCTTTATTTTTGGCTTTTAAACAGAGAGCTTCAATTAAAGAATGGTTTTATCAAGTCTGAAAAAGAATATAATTACAAAGTAGATGATTTTGTAATAACTAATGATGATAAAAAAGATGATGAAACTAGAGATAGAAAACCAAGACCTAGATTTGTTAAGAAACCTTTTAGAAAATAAAAGGTTTTTAAATTTTTAAATAAGCTTTTAAATGTTACTATACATCTTATATATAGTAATTAATTAATCTAAAAAGGTTAATATTGTTAACAATTATAAAAAAACGTAAAAAAGAGTGTGAAAAATCATGAAAGATAATTATTTAGTTTCACTTTTAAAAGAACTTAATTTAACTGAATATGAAGCAAAAGCTCTTGTTACGTTATTTAAATTTTCAGAATCTGATGCTCCAACTATTAGTAGAAATTCTGAAATTCCAAAAACTAGAATTTATGATGTTTTAGATAGACTTAAAGATAAAGGTTTTGTTTTAGAAGTTTATAAAAGTCCTAAAACCTATAAAATAGTTAATCCTGAAGAAATTTTTAAAGGACTTTTAGATTTAAAACAAAATGAACTTTTAAATCTTTCAAAAAAAGTAGATGATGTTATTTTAAACTCAACATGGTCTTCTTATGCAAATAGTAATCCTGAAAAAGTATTACAAGTAAACAATATTAAAGATTATAATAAATTTTTATCACAAGAATTTGAAACTGCAGAAAAAGAAATACATGGTTTTACAAATCTTGATGAAAGAATTGATTCTTTAAAATCTGTTTTTACAAATAAAAATTTATCAATTAATATTTTAACAAATCCAGTTACAAAAATACATGAAATTCCAAAACATGTAACTATTCAAGAAACTAACCATTCAATGGATGCTTTTGTTTTAGATAAAAAGAAAGTTATTATGGCTTTAAATGATTTATCTTCTCCTAAAAAAGCATATAATTTAACTGTTCTTGAAAATAATCCTACCCTTGCAAATGCACTCTTATCTCATTTTAAGGATTACTGGAAAAAATAGTTTTTTTTAATATATTGAATACTTTTTTAAAGTTAACTATCTTTATAAATATATATAAGGGTATATTAACTTTTAAGAGGTAATAAATTATATGCAGTTAAAGAAACTAACTTTAGTTTTATTATTTTTATTTATTTTTTCCATACCAGTTTTTTCTTCTTCTATAACTCTTTATGTTTCCTCTCCTTTTTCCTCTTCATCTTCAAATTTTAGTATTTCTCCTTCACTTTCTTTTGACAAGTTATCTTTAGTTTCAGAAGATAATTTATCTTTATTAAGAGAGCAAAATATTATTGTTAAAGAAGAAATTATTAAAGAAAAAGAATCTTCTTTAGAAGATAATTCTCTGTTAGAAGAAATAAATTCTCCAAATCATATTTATGAAACTTATTTTCAAGATTCTGTAATGATTGGAGATGTTTATTTTCCAGAAGGTATAATTGATTCTTCTCAAGTAAGAGAAAGAAGAAATATTAACTCTCAGTCTACAGTTGATAATATTTGGGGTACCACTCCATTAACTGGAGAATATCATATTCCTGTTTTTTTAGTTGATTTTTCAGATGTTCCACATACTCTTTCTAAAGAAGTTTTTGAAGAACAATTTAATTCTCCTCTTTACTTGGACGGTAATGGTACAAGTGTAAGTCAGTATTACAAGAAACAATCCTATGGTGAACTTGATATTACTTTTGATGTTTATGATTGGAGAGAAATGCCTGAAACTTATGAATATTATAGTACAAGATTAGGTGTTTTTGGAGCTCAAACAATAGATCTTTTTGGAACTGGTCCAAATGCAATTGATTTAACTCAATATGATTCTGATAATGATGGTAGGATAGATGGTTTTGTAATTGTTCACGCTGGTTTTTCTTTACAGAACGCTGGTACTGGTCATATTAAGACATCTACTTTATTAATGTATTCTGATGAAATTTTAACCATTCAAGGTTTGCATTATGGTAATATAGCTGTTACTTCTGAGAGATATCCTAGTTGTTCTTCTGGTTTTAATGAAAATTTAATTCCATATCCAGATGATTGTAGAATTGGTGTTTTAGATCAAACACATGAGTTTGGTCATATTTTAGGTCTTCCAGACTTTTATGGTATTGATCCAAATACTGGTGGTCAATCTCCTGGTCTTCAAAACCTAACTATGATGATGATGTATGATGACATTCCTCAAAAACCAATTAATTTAGATGCTTGGGCAAGATATTTTTTAGGTTGGATACAACCAACTGTAATTGAAGAGGGCATGGAAGGTGTTTATCCAGTTTATTCAATTGACACCAATCCAGATGGTGCTTTTATTTTACAAGATCTAACTGAGATGGATGAACGTGAATTTTTTATAATTGAAAATAGATTTATGCAAAACTCCCCTTATAATCAAGATACTTTTCTTTTAAACACTTCTCAACTAAATTGGGATTATTTAAATGGTCATTTTGGTGGAATTGCAGTTTATCATGTTGATGAGCAATACATTGAAGATAATTATCCAACTAACAGTATCATGTGGGATCCTGATGGAGATTTTTATGATGATACTATAGGGCATCCTGGAATCGTTTTTGAAGAAAATATAAAATTTTCAGAAAATAATTGGGATTATTCATTAGGAGATTTATATTCTAGTGAACGTAATGCTGGTTTTGGAGATAATACTTTTGGTAATTTTGATAGATACCAAAGATTTTATCCAGAATATAATATGTTATGGGATTATCACAATAAAGCCTATAATGGTAATTTAACTGGTGTTACTGTTGGCACTTTAAGTGGTAGTGGATCTATAGTTTATGCTTATCTTCAAAGTTATCAAGAAACTTTTAATGCTTTAATCTCTTCTCCAAAAAATAACAGATGGTATAAGTATACTAATAATTTAAATTTCATTTCAAGTTATTATAATAATTTAGGAGATGTAAGTTGTGTTTGGGAAGATTCCAGTAATAATATTCTATCTCAAGATTGTGAATTTTCTGCAACTCCAGAAGATTTAGGTTTACCAATCAGTGAATGTTCTGAGAAAATCACTCTAACTTTAGAAATAACAGATCAAGAAACTGGTGATACAATTATTGATACTGTTGATATAAAGATTTATGAAACCATAAGAGATATTTGTGAGACTGCTCATAACAACACCCAAGCAGCCACAAAATAAAAAAATAAGTAAACCATTTATATACTTTATGTTATATAATTTATAATATAATTATTTAAAATAAAAAATAAATTAAGGTGAATATTTTGATAAAAATAAAAAAAGGACAAATTTCTTTAGAAGCAATTATTATAATTGGTGTTATTGTTTTAGCAAGTATTATATTTGCGACATTCTATATTTCTAATGTTAATAAAAAAATAGATACTGCAAGTAATCTAGATCCTAATTTTTCTGGAATGATTGGATCTGATGAAATGGGGTCAACTGATCCTATAACTATTGGTGAAGAACCAGGTCCAGGCCCAGGTCCAGGAGGAAGTACTTGTGGTGATAATATTATTGAAGGTACAGAAGATTGTGATGGTACTAATTTAGGTGGTGCTACATGTGAGTCTGAAGGTCAAGGTACAGGAGATTTATCTTGTAATTCAAATTGTACTTTTGATTATTCTGGTTGTTCTAGTCCAACAGCAAGTTATACAATAACTTCAAGTCATGGATCAAATGGAACTATTTTTCCTTTAGGAGCTGTAACAGTTTTAGAAGGGGCAAGTAAAAAATTTAATTTGTATCCAAATGCAGGTTATGATGTAGATACTGTTTCAATTGATGGTGCAGAAGTTTCTCTTAGTGAAAGAAGAAGTTATACTTTTAATAATGTTACTTCCGGTCATACTATTCATGTAACTTTTAAACCTTATGCTTCAAATGAACATATTATTTTTGCAAGTAGTGGTTCTCATGGAACCATAGATCCTGCAAGAAATAATACAGTTATAGAAGGAGATGATATTACTTTTACATTTAATCCAGATACAGGATATCGTGTAGGTAATGTCTATATTGATGATACTACTGTTGGTTCAGAACAAATAGAGATTATTAATGATTTTTCTTCAAAAGATTCTGAAAATAATAATTTATATTTTTCAGAAGAAGATGTTTTATATTTTGCATCTGATACAGGGACAGGTACTTCTTCAAATTTAGTTTATACTTTTGAAGATGTAGATGATAGTCATACTATTCATGTAACTTTTATATCAAACACAACTCCTACATATACTTTAGAATATATTGCTGGAGCAAATGGTAGTATTTCTGGTCCAAATCCTCAAACTGTAAGTCAAGGAGAAGATGGTACAGAAGTATGTGCTGTTGCAGATGAAGGTTATGAATTTTTTAAATGGGATGATGATTATTATTCTGAATGTAGAACTGAAACAAATGTAACAAGTAATCAAACATATACTGTTATCTTTAATGAAAATGCAGGTCAAACAATGGCTATGAATTTAGAAGGTGTTGAATCAACTCCAATAAATCAAAACTTTGATGTTGTTGTTAATACTTCTGAAACTCCAGGAACTGTAAGTTATGGTTTAGTTGCAGGATTATTAATTTATAATGATGTTGCAGGAGATTATTTGCCAACAAACAATTGTTCTTATAACGGAACTTTTGCTTCAAATCATACACTTGAAACAAATCAATCTCCAGGTATTGAAAATTATACTTTTACATGTAATACTTCTGGAAACTATAAATTTACATTTACAGCAACAGATACAACTAACTCAACAAATGATGTTTCAAGAGATAAATTAATTACTGTTGTAAATAACCAAACAGCAGCACCAACATTTTCAATTGATGGAGGTACTTATTTTAATGATCAAACATTAACTTTAAGTTCAACAACTCCTAGTGCAACTATAAAATACACAACTAATGGTACTATCCCAACTTGTACTACAGGAACAACTTATTCTCCTGCAAGTCCAATTCAAATTAATCAAATTTTAACAGTAAAAGCAATTGCTTGTAAATCTGGATATATTGATAGTCAAGTTGTTACAGAAATTTATAATTTAAAAGTTGGATATCCAGAACCAAGTGTTAATCCTGGTGTATATTCTCAAGCACAGACAATTACTCTTTCAACAGAAACAATTGGTGCAACTTTGTATTATTCAACAGATGGTTCTGATGCTTTTGATGGAAGTGTTTACGTTCCAGGAGAAGAAATTATAATTTCAAAACCATATACTGAATTAAGAGTGGCAGGAGAAAAATCAAATTATAATGATAGTTCAGAATTTGATGAATATTATTATATAAATGGTTATGAATCTCCAACTCCAAGTATGGTTTTTACAAATTATTATGGAGATGCATATAATCTTGTAGGTGCTGCAAATTTAACTCACTCAGATGTTTTCTTTGAAGATGAAGAAAATAATTTAGTAAGATTTGTTAATCCTAAATTAAATGGAGATTATTTTAACGGAAGTAATGCTTCAGGAGCTACATTAATAGATTGTGAGGCATTTTGTTCTGAAAAGTATCTTGGAGGAACTTGTGATTCTTTTGATAAAACTAATTATTCTGGAAATGCAAATAATTTGATATATTATAGAAATATGATTCCTGGTTCTGGTGGTGCAAATGATGTTTTCCCTTACACAATTGGGGGTGAGTTATCTAATTCTCCTCAATGGGCTTATGCTTCTGGAGCTATTGGTGGACCAGATAGAGTAGGATACTTCACTTGTGATTTTTCACACACCTCCAGTCCAGAAGATGCAGACTTTGGATTTATTGATTTATATACTGAAGATTTATTATTAAATTATGGTGATCCATTTGATGGTACAGAATTCTATTATGATTCTTCAAGAGTAACTTTTGATAATGTTACAAAGTCTGGTTCAGAATATACTTATTCAGGTTTAAATGTTGTAGGTAATTTTGACACACCAGGCGCAACTGCTCCAACAGGAACAGTTTATATACTTTCAGATGATTTTTCACAAGCTTGTGATGCTGTATGTGATGCTTTATATCAAGAAAGTTCTTGTGAAAATTATGATACAACAGATGTATATACTGCTAAAGGAGTTTCATATAATTATTATCCTCCTGAATATGCAACAATATTTAATCCTAATTTAAGTACAGGTTATTATTGGACATCTGGAAGTCAACTTTTCTATGATGTTTGGTCAGAAGCTGTTCTTTCAGAAGTTACTTGTTCAAAGTAATTTTAAAACAATTACTTTTAAAAAAGCTTAATTTCTTTTAAGCTTTTCTTTTTTTTTTCTTTTTATATAGCTTTTTTTAAATAATTATATTTAAAAACATTCCTCCATATATAATATTTATATATATAGTTCTTTTTTTTAAAAAAACTAAAAAACCAATGACACTATAAGGAGGTTGTTTGTCATGTCTGAATTTATAAAATTCTCTGTACCTGAAGATTTAAGAGTTTTACAAGATGAAACTATTAAAAAATTATCAAAATCAGGTAAAATAAAAATAGGTATAAACGAAGTTACAAAAACAATTGAAAGAGGAAATGCAAAATTTGTTATTATTGCTGAAGATGTATCTCCTGCTGAAATTGTAATGCATATACCAATAATCTCAAAAGAGAAAAAAATCCCTTTTTCTTATGCAAAAACTAAAGAAGATTTAGGTAAAATGGTTGGTATCTCTGCAAAAGCAAGTTGTGTTGCTATAACAGATGCTGGTTCAATGCAAAAAGAATTAACAACATTAATTGATAAGATTGAAGAAGTTTCTGGTGGTAAAAAAGCAGCTGTAAAAACAGAAGATGTTAAAAAAGAAAAACCTTCTCCTAAAAAAGAAGAAGTAAAAAAAGAAGCTCCTTCTCCTAAAAAAGAAGAAGAAGTAAAAAAAGAAACACCTAAAGAAGAAAAACCAGAAAATAAAGAAGAAGTTAAAAAAGAAAACAAAGAATGAGGTGAATAATTTATGGCTGATGAAGGAATACCTGCAGAAGTAGTAGAAGTTGTAGGTAGAACTGGTTCTCGTGGAGAAGCTACCCAAGTTCTTTGTAGAGTTATTGATGGTTATGAGAAAGGTAGAATTAAAAAAAGAAATGTCAAAGGTAATGTTAAGAAAGGAGACATTCTATTATTAATGAATCCAGAAACAGAAGCAAAGGACATTAAGGCACGTAGGTGATTTTTAATGCAATGTACATTTTGCGGAAAAGAAGTTCCAAAAGGGACTGGTGTTTTATATGCAAAGAAAGATGGAACTACTTTTATATTTTGTTCAAGCAAATGTAAAATTAATGTTCTTGAAAAAAAATTCAAAGCACATAAAACCAAATGGACAAATAAATATCATGTAGAAAAAGAAAGACATTTAAAGAAAAAATAATTTTTTTTTCTTTTTCTTTTTTCTTCAAATATTTCTAAATATAAATATTTTTTTTAATATAAATTAAATATTTAAAATAAAAATAAATAAAAGGTGGTTTTTGTTGTTTAGACAACCAATAATTACAATAATGGGACACATTGATTCTGGAAAAACAACTTTTCTAGATAAGATCAAGGGTACCGGTATTGCAAAACTAGAAGCTGGTAAAATAACACAGCATATTGGTGCAACAGAGATATCTTTAGATGTTATTTTAAAAATTTGTTCTCATCTTTTAGAAAAATATAAATTTGAAGTAACTATTCCAGGTTTATTATTTATTGATACTCCAGGACATAATGCTTTTGATAATTTAAGAGAGAGAGGTGGATCTTTAGCAGATTTAGTTGTTTTAGTTGTTGATATTAATAAAGGTCTTCAAGCACAAGATATTGAAACTTTAGAAATATTAAAAATGTATAAAGTTCCATTTATTATTGCTGCAAATAAAATAGATTTAGTTTCAGGATATTTTCAAGAAGGAAAAGATATCTCTCAAGCTTTAGAAAAACAATCAAAATCAACTGAAGATAAAATAGATGAATTAATCTACAAAATTGTTGGACAGCTTTATGACAAAGGTTTTCAAGCTGAAAGGTTTGATAGAATCTCTGACTTTAAAAAACAAATTGCAATTATTCCAACCTCTTGTGAAAAAGAATATGGTTTAACAGAAGCAATTTTATTTTTATCAGTTCTTTCTCAAAAGTTTTTAGGTCCAAGAATAACACTTGATTCTTCTCAAAAACCACAAGCAACAATCTTAGAGGTTGGAGAAATAACTGGTATTGGAAAAACAGTTGATGCAATTGTTTATCAAGGAGTTTTAAAAGTAAAAGATAAAGTTTCTTTTCTTTCAAGAGAAGGAGTTATTGAAACAAAAATAAAATCTCTTCTTAAATTAAATGTAATGAGTGCAATTAATAAAAAAAGAGATTATAAAAACGTAGATTTTGTATCAGCTGCAAGTGGAGTTAAAATAGTTGGTCCTGATCTTGATAAATGTATTCCAGGAAGTATTATTGTTTCTTCTGAAGATTTAGATGCTGTTGAAAGATTAAAAGAAAAAACATTAAATAGTTTTGTATCATCAGATATTGATGGTGCTTTTCTAAAAACAGATACTTTAGGATCTTTAGAAGCATTAATTAAACTTCTTACAAAAAATAAAATTCCAATTGCAAAAGCAGATATTGGTCCTATTACACAAAAAGATATTTTAGAGATAAAAGTTTTAAATCAAAGAGATAAGAAAAAAGGAGTTTTGTTTTTATTTAATGCAAATATTTCAAAAGATTTTTTAGAAGATTTAAATAAAGAAAAAATTCCAGTTTTTAAAAATAATATAATCTATAAACTTATAGAAGAACATGCCGATTGGCTTTTAAAAGAAAACAAAATTGAAAAAGATAGTTTACTTAAGGAAATTATTTTTCCTTGTGAAATTAAAGTTTTAAAAAACCATATATTCAGAACTAGTAAACCTGCAATTGTTGGAGTTAAAGTTGTTGCAGGAAAATTAACTCCTGGTTCAAGAGTATTATTAAATGATAAAGAAATTGGAGTTGTTGAAGGAATTCAAGCTGAAGGAAAATCTTTAGATATTTTAGAAAGAGGTTCTGAAGCTGCAATTTCAATTAAACATGCAGTATATTTAAAAGATTTTAAAGAGGAAGATGTTTTTTCAGTATATGTTCCTGATTCCTCTATTAAAAAACTTGAACAAATGATAGATGATCTTACAAATGAAGAACAAGAAATGTTATATAAAATTAAATCAAAAAGAATTAATGTAAATTAAAATAAACTGAGGTGTTTTGAAAATGAAATTAAATATTGCAGACCCAAAAAAAGCAAAAACATATTCCATAGAAGCAGATGAAAAAAATAGTCTTTACTTTGTTGGAAAAAAATTAAAAGATGAAGTTGATTTATCTTTCATTGCAGCAGGACTTAAAGGAGTAATTACTGGTGGTTCTGATAAAGATGGTTTTCCAATGCACGGAGCACTCGATTCAGAAAATAGAAAAAAATTATTATTATCTGGTGGAGTTGGATTTAAACCTACAAGAAAAGGTGAAAGAAGAAGAAAAAGAGTTGCTGGAAGAATAATTACAACACACATTCAACAAATAAATATTAAAGTAACTGCAGGAGATTCAGCAGTTTTAGAAGAAAAACATACAAAAAAAGATGAAAAAAAATAAAAGGATAAAATAAGTAGGTATTAATATATGAATAATGAAATTCAAGCAGAACTAAATATAGGGATTGTAGGACACGTTGATCACGGAAAAACAACATTAACTTCAAAGCTAACCGGTAAATGGACAGATAGACATTCTGAAGAAATAAAACAAGGAATTTCTATTAAATTAGGTTATGCAGACGCAGAGTTCTATATTGATCCATCAGTTTCTGGAATTTCAAGCTATACCTCTCAAAAAACACATCCTTTGACAGGAAATAAAACAGAGTTGGTTAGAAAAGTGTCATTTGTTGATGCTCCTGGCCACGAAACCTTAATGGCAGTTATGCTCTCTGGAGCTGCATTATTAAATGGTGCAATTTTAGTTGTTGCTGCAAATGAAGAATGTCCTCAACCAAGAACTATTGAACATCTTTTAGCACTTAAGATGCATGGTATTAAAAATTTAGTTGTTGCTCAAAATAAAATAGATTTAGTTTCAAAAGAAGAAGCTCTTTTAAATTATAAAAAACTAAGAGAGTTTTTAGATTCTGAAGGTTATAAGGATTCTCCAATTATTCCAACTTCTGCTCATTTTGATACAAATATCGATGCTTTAATTTATGCAATTGTAAACACTATTGAAAAACCTTCAATTGAAAAATTATCCTCTAAACCTTTAAAGATGCAGATTGTAAGATCTTTTGATATTAATAAACCTTCAACAAAATTAAAAGAACTTAAAGGTGGAGTTTTAGGTGGAGCTATTTTAGAAGGTAAAATCTCAGTTAATGAAAAATGTTTTATTTATCCTGGTTTTGAAAATGGTCCAATTGAGTTTAAAGTTAAATCTTTAAATTCTGAAAAGATTTCTCTTAAAGAAGCACATTTAGGTGGACTTATAGCAATTGGAACTGATTTAGATCCTTTCTTTTGTTTTTCAGATAAAATGGTTGGTCAGATTGTTTGTGAAGAAAAATCAAAACCTACTCTTTCAAATATTATTAAGATTGATTATAATAAAATAGAAAGATTAATTGAGCCAAATCAATCAGAATTTAAGATTGGAGAAAGAGTTGTTTTAGTTATAGGATCTTCTGCTCAAGTAGGAGTTATTAAAAAAATAAATAAAAATAATGAATTTGAAATAATGCTTGCAAGAAATGCAGCTTTTTATCCAAAAAATAAAGTTGCAGTAAGCAGAAATGTTAATAGTAGATGGAGACTTGCAGGATATGGGGAGATTAAATAATGTTTTGATTGATACTAATGTATTAATCTATATGTATGAAAACAAAAAAGATATCTTTGATTATGTTACAGTTTTAATCCCTGATCCTAAGTTTTTTATTTTAGATAAAGTTTTTGATGAACTTTCAAAAGTTTATAAAGCTAAACCAAATAAATTTTTAGGTATTAAAAGATATTTAGAAAAATTAAAAGAAATAAATAAGTTTGAAATTATTGAAGTTGGAGAAGATGTTTTAAGTCTTAGTGTTAAATTTACAAAAATAGATAACTTATTAATATATTACAGTAATAAATATTTAGTATATACAAATGATAAAATATTAAAAGATAAAATTAAAAAAAAAGGAAATAGAGTTTTAACTTTAAAAAATAATGGTGTTTTATTAATTTAAAAAAAAATATAAAAAGAGGAAGATTTTATATGGGTTATAAAAAATTTGATGTAGAAGGAATCGTTTCAGTATCTCCTTTAAATTTATCTGGAGAATTAAAAGATATTTTAAAAGAACAATTATCAATTAACTATGATGGTGTTATTGATAAAGACATAGGTCTTATAATTGCAATAACAGATGTTTTAGATCATAGTGAAGGAGAAATTATTCCTGGAGATTCAGATGTTTTCTTTAAAGTTAAATTTAGAGTAATAAGTTTTCTTCCTAAATTACATGAAGTTATTAGAGGTAGAGTTACACAAGCAACTGATTTTGGTGCTTTCATAAATATTGGCCCTTTTGAAGGTTTATGTCACGTATCTCAAGTAATGCCAGATTTTAATTCTTATAACCCTGAACTTCCTGGTTTCTTTGCAAAAGAAAGTAAAAAAACATTAGTGGTTGAAGATAAAGTTTTAACTAGAATTTCAAACATTAGTTTTAAGAAAACAATTGCTGAAACAAAAATTGGTCTTACAATGAGACAAACAGGTCTTGGTAAAGAAGAATGGATTGCAATTGATGCAAAGGCTGAGAAGAAAACTACTAAAAAAACATCTAAAAAAGATGATACTAAAGAAAAAAAGACCACAACTAAAAAAGGTGGTAAAAAATGAATAAAAAAGCATGTAGAAAGTGTAGAAAAATTATAGAAGAAGTTGAAGTTAATGAAAAAGGAAAAGAAGAATCTGTAAAGGTTTGTCCTGTATGTGAAAGTACAAATTTCACAACTTTTTGGAAAGGTTCTGCACTTGTTGTAAATCCTGAAAAATCAGAAATTGGTAAGGCAATGGATGTAACAGTTCCTGGAAAATATGCCTTAAGATTAAGTAGGTGATTTATAAGTATTATTATACTTATTTTTTAAGAATGGATTTTACGAAAGTAAAGTCTTAAATTTTTCTTGAAAATTAGTTTTTTTAAGGAAAATAAAAATCTCTCTCAAAGATTTTAGAAATATAAGGTGAAAATTAATGGAAATAGAATTTGAAAAATCAAGAAATGAACTTTTAAATAGAACAAATGTTTTTGTAAAAATAAGAAGTGTTAAAACACCAAGTAAAAAAGAACTTCAAACAAAAGTTGCTTCTGTTCTTGCGTGTGATCAAGCATTAGTTGTTGTTGATAAAATTTCTCAAGAATTTGGATCTAAAATTTCAAATGCATATGTTAAGGTTTATGATTCTTTAGAAGTTTTAAAAAAAATAGAACTTGAACATAATATTAGAGATCTTTTAAAAGAAGAAAAAGAAAAAGAAGATGCTCTTAAGGCTGAAAGAAAAGCAAAAAAAGAAGCTGCAAAAAAACCAGCTGAACCTGAAAAAGAAGAAGCTGAAAAAGAAGAAGCTGAAGAAAAGTCTCAGGAAGAAGTTAAAGAAGAGTAGTTTTTAAACAAAAACTAATTTTTAAAAAATTGGAAAATTAAGGTGAAAAATTATGGCTAAAAAGAAAGGAGCTAATTCAGTTAAGAAAGGTAAGAAAGCTCATAAGAAAACTGTAAGAGTTAAAGTGAATAAATTTTATGAAGTTTCTGGCGCAAGTGTTACAAGAAAAGGAAAAGATTGTCCTAAATGTGGTACTGGTGTAAAGATGGGTTCTCACAAAACAAAAGATGGTCAAGTAAGATATGCTTGCGGTAAATGTGGGACAACAGTTTGGGAATAGTTTTATTTTAAATAAATGTGATTTAATATTTTCTATATATTAGATCTCTTTTTATTTTTATTTCCTATTTATTTTTTATTTTTTGAAAATAGAAAAATTAAATTTAAAGAGATTTTGTCTAATTTTGGTGTTAAAAAAATCTCTTTTAAATATTTTATAAAACATACTTTTATTGTTTTTTTTATTTTGTTATTTATAAGTATGTTTATTAATCTAGTATTTATTTTATTTGGTTTTACAGATTTAGGTCTTGTTACTGAAAAAATAAAAACTCTTTCTCCATTTTTTATAGTTTATTTATTAGTTATTAGAGTTTTTTTAGAAGAATGGTTTTTTAGAGGTTTTTTAGTTTATAAAACAGGTATTTTATTTTCTGCATTTCTATTTGCTGCAGGACATTATGGGTATGGGTCTATTGTTGAAGTAGTGGGTGCTTTTATATTAGGTTTAGTTTTAGCTTTCTATTATAAAAAAATAAATAATATTTATCCTCTTTATGCTGCGCATTTTCTATATAACTTAATGGTTATTTTAGTTACTTTTTTTACAATTTAATTTTAATTAACAATAGTTAATTAATTATATTTTTTAAAAATTAATTTAAAGAAAAGAATAGTGGTATAGTTTAATTTATTAATGTGTAATATTTTGTATATCTATTTTAGTATTATATATATATAGTTTATGTTCTATTCTTATATTGGATTGAAAAAGCTATTCTTTATAGAGATGATAGAAGAGCTTTTGTGAGTATTATGAGTATGACAATACAACACAAATCCGATAGTTAGGAGGAGCTAAACTCAACGTGTTTAAACGGAAAAAAAATTAAGGTGTGCTCCCCTATCTTTAACATTTACTATTTTTATTATTTTCTAATATTATTTTTTCAAATTCTATTTTTTTAAGTAAATCGTAATTTATAAATAATTTTTTAATAAGTAACCTAAGTAACAATGTTACATAGGTTTATATTCTTTTTGTTATATGTATTCTTATAATGGTTACAATAAAAAATATGGCTGATAATCCTGAAAAGATATGGTTGCAATTTCTTATATTGAGATTGATTTATGAAAATCCAACTTATGGTTATAAGTTAATTAAAGATATTAATAAAATAAGTAATGGAAAATATATTGTTAAATCAGGTACTATGTATACTACACTTAGACGAATGGAAAAAAATAAATTACTAAATTCTATTTGGGAAAAAAATGAGTCTGGTCCTAGTAGTAGAATTTATAATCTAACTATAAAAGGTAAAATGAAACTTAAAAATTTACTTAAAATGGTTGTTGAAAGAAAAAAAATAATAGATCAGTTAATTAAATTTTATGAAAAAGAATTTAAAGAACAATAAATATAATGTAAATTAAGATTATTTATGAAAATAAAATTACATCAAATATTACTTTGGATTACAATAATTTCTTTAATAGTTTTAGTTATATCTACTGTGCCTTTATTAGTTAGTTATTTAAAAAATCTAGATGTTAAATTTCCAATGTTTGTAACTATTCATGTTTGGTCTGGTATTATACTATTAGTGGTTGTATTATTAAGAGTTTTTATTAATCGTAAAAAATTAAAGATAATGCTTACTAATTAGTTATTTTAAAAATTAAGGAGTTAATTGATTAATATGTTTTCAAAAAAAATTATTTTAGTATCTGTTTTATTTTTACTTACATCTTTATTTTCGGGGTTGATTTTCTCTGAAAGATATATAGATAGTTCTTATGTTCAAGTTATTGCTCAAGAAGTAAGTCCTGAACCAGTAGAGCCTGGTCAAGATTTTTTACTAAAAGTTAGAGTTCATAATTTTGGAACAGTGGATGCTAAAAATGTAAAAATTAATCTTGATTTAAATTATCCTTTTTATTTAAAAAATACAAGTGAGTCTTATATTGACTTTAATTCGATTTGTTCTAATTGTTCTGCAGAAAATACATATTATTTTACAGTTTCAAGTTCTGCAGTTTCAGGGATATATCCAATACATTTTAATATATCTGAAATAAATAATGAAACTGTTTCTTTTAAACCTCAAATAATAGATATTTCCATATTAGGTAAACCTGATTTAGTTTTAGAAACCATAAAAGTAGATCAAAATATTTCTGCCGGAGATATATTTAATATTAAATTTTTATTAAGGAATATAGGTACTGGGAATTCTAGAAATATAAAAATAATTCCTAATTCTGATGATTTTATGCTTATTGGGACAAATACTAAATGGTTTGAAGAATTAGGTCCCAATAAAGAAATTATTTTTGATTTAAATTTTATTTCAAACAAAGATTTAATTTCAAATAGTTATATTTTTCCTATAGATCTTGAATTTTTAGGAGAAAAACAAAATTTTTATACCTCTTCATATAATATTGGAATTAATCTTTTAGGAAAAGCAGATTTATCTTTACAAAATTTAAAAATTACTCCTTTAAACCCTTCTTTAAAAGATTTAATTAATTTTGAAGGAATTATTGAAAATATAGGAAATGGAAAAGCAAATAATGTTTCTTTAGAATTATTTGTTTCAAATGATGAGAATTATAAATATTATATTGGTCAATTAAATAAAGATGATGATGCTCCTTTTTATTTTAATGAAATTAAATTTAATTCTGTTGGAAATAATAAAGTAAATTTGATTGTAAATTATGATGATGATTACGGTAATTATAAAATAGAAATTCCTTTAAATCAAAATATAAATAAATCTAATAATTTATCTTTATTTTTTATAGTTTTATTTTTATTTTTGGTTTTATTTTTTAGTTTGTATTTATTAAAAAATAATAAACACAATAAAAATAAAAAAATAAAGAATTGATTTAGATTTATATGAATAAAAAAGATATTAAGCTAATGTTTTTTTTAGCTTATAAAAATATAATTAAAAGTAAATCTACTTTTATTGTAATTGTAGCTGTAATGGCTATGAGTTTTTTGTCAATAACTTTTTTTTCTGCAATTATTGATGGGTTAAGTTATGAATTTGAAGAGTCGATGATTGATGGTCAAACAGGGCATTTAATGATCGAACCATCTAATGAAGAAAGTTTTATATTTAATTCTGATAGATTAGAAAAAAATATTTCTAAAATTCCAGGAGTAATTGGTGTTTCTTCAAGATTAGAATCAAATATTTTAATTACTTATAAAAATGAAGAGCTAGGGGCACCTGTTTTCTTTATTGATCCTATTGATGAACAAAAAGTATCTAATTTTCATGAAAGTTTAATAGAAGGTAGTTTTCTTTCATATAAAGATACATCTGAAATTATTATTGGTTCTGATTTACTAGAACAGTATGCGCCTATAGATGATACTAAGAAAAGGTTTAATCTTAGAATAGGGGATAATATTATTTTAACTTTTAATAATGGTTATAAAAAAGAATATAAAATCAAAGGTATTTTTAAAACAGGTTCTAAGTTTAATGATGATAAAATTTTAATTAATAAAGAAGAATATTTTTCAATATTTAATAAAGAAGATATTTCTCATAAAATACTTGTTAAACTTCCTTCAAGAGGTCTTGAAAAAGAATATATTCAAAAGATAGAAGCTTTAGGAATAATTGAACAGATTAACCCTTGGGAAACTAAGATTGGTATGATTAAACAATTTGTAGGAAGTCTTCAAATTACAAATCAGATAACTGGTTTTATAGGTTTATTAACTGCATTTGCAACAATTTACATAATTATTTTTATAAATGTAACTAATAAAAGAAAGCAGATAGGTATATTAAAAGCTATAGGTATAAAAAAAAAAATTATTCTTGGATCATATATTATTCAATCTTTTATTTATGGTTTTGTAGGTGTTATTTTTGGAAATATTATTATGCAAATTTTGTTGGCTTTACTTGCAAGTTATCCATTATCTATGCCTATTGGGGATGTAGTTCCATTACTAACAATAGGTAAATTATTAACTACCTCTTTTATTTTAATTTTAGCCTCTATTGTTGCAGGTTTTTTCCCTTCTAGAAAAGCTTCTAATGATAATATCTTAGATGCTATATTTGGAGGATAGATTATGATTAAAAATATTATTGAAGTAAATAAACTTGAAAGAATATATTCTAATGGAATTGTTAAAACTTATGCCTTAAAAGACGTTTCTTTAAGTATAAAACCTGGTGAATTTGTTGCAATTATGGGGCCTAGTGGTTCTGGAAAAAGCACTTTACTTCATCAGTTAGGACTGTTAGATACTCCAACTAATGGAAGTATTATTATTGATAATGAAGATGTATCGAAATTAACTGATAAACAAAAAACTACCTTTAGATTAGAAAAATTAGGTTATGTTTTTCAGTCATATAATTTATTACCAGAACTTAATGTTATTGAAAATGTTTTTTTAACCTCTATGGCTAAAGGTTTAGATCCTAAAGAATATAATTTGAGAGCAAAAGATATTCTTGAAAAAGTAGGTTTAAAAGATAGATTGTATTATTATCCTTCTGAACTTTCTGGAGGTCAACAACAAAGAGTTTCTATTGCAAGAGCATTAGTTAATAAACCTAAAATTTTATTTGCAGATGAACCAACTGCAAATCTTGATTCTGATTCTTCTCAAGATATAATTGATTTATTTAAAAAATTAAATAAAGAAATTAATCAAACTATTGTTATGGTAACACATGAATTAGAAGAAGGTAAAAAAGCAGATAGGATAATTTGGATTAAAGATGGTATTCTAGATAAGTCTGTAAAAGTTTAACTATTTATAAATAAAATATTTAATATTTTTATTATAACTATATTTTAAATAAAATTTAGATCTATAGATATTTTTATATATTTTATTAATATAGTTTATTTATGAAGTCAAGATATATTTTATTAGTTTTAATATTGTTAATTATAATTATAGGTTTTATTATATTTTATAATAAATCAAATTCTAATTATTTTTTAAAAAATAATATTTTGGATAATAATTTATCTGTAGAAGAAATAAATGCTTTAAACGCAACTTTAAATGATGAATATAAAGCAGAAGCTATCTATCAAAAAGTTATTAATAAATTTGGAAATGTTCCACCTTTTGTAAATATTATGTCTGCTGAACAAAAACATAGTTCTTCTTTAATTATGTTATATAATAAATATAATTTAACTATTCCAGAAAATGATTGGTATAATGAAGTTCCAGAATATGAAAGTGTTCAAGAAGCTTGTAAAGCAGGAGTTAATGCTGAAATTGAGAATGCTGCTTTATATGATGAAATGATGAAAAATATAACTCATGAAGATATAATTCAAGTTTTTAATTCCTTAAAAAATGCTTCTTTAGAAAAACATCTTCCTGCTTTTGAAAGATGTTCTTAATTAGTTGTATTAAATTTCATTTTTCTTTGAGGTTCAATTTCCGCCAGAAGCTTTGCTTTTTAATTTATGTTATTTTAATTTATTTTTTATTACTTTTAGAAATAAATCTATTTAAATAGTTTATTTTTATATATATGTATTATTCGCGAATAATGTTGGACAAAAATTTTGAGGTGGTTGTGTGTTTGATATCGCAGATTTTCCAAAATTAGAATCTCCCTTTATAAGAAAAACTATTAATGAAAAATATATAGTAACTTTTGAGATTAATCCTAAATATAAATGGATTTTTAATAGAAACATTGTTTTAGCTTCAGAAAAGATAGATGGAACTAATGTTTCAATAATTATAAATAAAGGAAAAATAATTGATATATACAATAGAAAAAATAAAATTGAAATATTAGCAAATAAAAAATATTTTAGATTTATAGATGGTATCAACTATGCCTTATATAAAGAATTATTTAGAACAAATAAATCTATGCAAATATTTGGAGAATTAATTGGGCCAACAGTTAATGGAAATCCCTATAATGAAGTAAGAAACATATGGGTGCCTTTTTCTTACTTAAAAGAAAAATGTGAATTTAAATTTTGGAATAAATTTTTAGAAGAAGAAATTGACGGTAAAGATTTAAGCGAAAAAGAAATATTTGAAAAAACATCAAATATTTTTAAAAATCTTTGGAGTCTTTATTATAGAAGAAAAACAGGCGAAAAGATATTTGCTGAAGGAATTGTATTTTATAATAAAGAAACTGGAGAGATGTGTAAACTAAGAAGAGATATGTTTGATTGGTATGAAGGAATTAGTCATGATTTTTTTAAAGCTAAAGCAAAAAAAGATCTATAAAATGTAATTTTTATAAACATATTTTATATTACTCACATCTGTGTATTACTCACAATCTTTTTAAATGTTTTGAGTAATACATATTTATGAGTTATTTATCTAAACTTAAAAGAAATAATAAAACATATTATTATCTTGTAGAAAATATTCCTATATCTAAAGGTAGGCGAAAACAAATTAGAAAATATATAGGGACAATTAAACCTACAGATCAAAAATTATCTTTAGAACTATTAAAGTTTGAAAAAGAAATTACTTCTAAAAAAAAACAAATGCAAGGATTTACCTATTTAACTAAAGAAGAAATAAAAGAAGTAGATGAAATTAATTCAAATTTTTGGAAAAAATATAATAAATTATCAAAAACTGAGAGAGAAGAATTTTGGAATAATTTTATTGGAATTTTTGTTTTTAACACAAACTCAATAGAAGGTTCAACTTTAACATTAAAGGAAGTTGAACTACTATTATCTGAAAATATATCTCCAAATAGACCTTTAGAAGATGTTTTAGAAGCAAAATCTGCAAAAAAAGCAATTAATTTTATTTTAAATTATAAATCTGATTTGTCAATAGATTTAATTACTAAAATTCATAAAATATATTTTAAAGAAAGCTTTCCAGATATAGCTGGTAAATTTAAAAGATTAAATAATAGAATAAAAGGATCAAAATTTGATACTACTCCAAAAGAACTAGTTTTAACTGATTTAAAAATACTTATAGATAATTATAAAAAATTTAAAAAAGAATTACATCCAATAGAATTATCTGCTTGGTTGCATTGGTCTTTTGTAAAAATTCATCCTTTTCAAGATGGAAATGGAAGAATTTCAAGATTACTTATGAATTTTATACTTTTTAAAAATAAATATGCTTTAATAGATATTAAAACAAAAGAAAAACAAACATATTTTAATTCTCTTGAAAAATGTAATTATTTGAATAATGGAAAACCATTAGCTCAAAGATTAGTTAGAAGATTTAAAAAACAGTATAAAAATATATTTTCAAATTTATAGTTTTATTAATTTTTTTTTAAAAGAAAAAACTATTTATAACTTAAAAGCTTTTTAACATTTATATTCTCATTAAAAATCTCTTTTGACATTCCTTCAACATGTCCAGCACCAACAACAACCACAATGCTGTTAACATCTTCTTGTTGTAAGATCTGTCTAATACCATAAGCCATAAACTGATCTCTCTCATCAATCATTATTCTCTTTAAGGTCTTATGTCTTTTCATGAAAATTTCAAGAAGTTTATTTAGTTTGTCACCACTCTCTTCATCATCAACGCTTTTTAAAAGAACATTTACATCAAAGTCTTTACCAAGTTCTTTTCTTGTGTTAAATCCTCCAAAGAAAAGTCTAAATTTATCTCTAAAGGTTAAATTTTTTAAAAGTTTACTTAAAGTAAACTCTGCATCTCTATCCAGAAGTAAAAGCTTTGATTTATTCTCTTGAGCAGAAATAACTCCTTGCATCATTTCTTCTCCAGGAGTTGTATCAAATTTACTTGCAATTTTTTTTTGAAATTTTTGTAAAACATAATATACTAAAAAAAGTCCAGGTTTTTTAGCTCTAAAAATATCTTTTAATCTAATCTCTCTTTTATTTTCTTTTGTCATCATGCTTTGAAATCTTTTTCTATCAAGCTCAATTCCAACAACATCAGGTTTTTCTAAATCAATAGTTTCTTTTACTTTTTCCTTGCTTTTTTTAGAAATATGTGCTGTTCCAACAATAATTATTTTTTTATTATTATAAAAAATAGTTTTAATCATAATTTTCACTTAAAATAAACATTTAAATAGGTTTTTAATATATTATATATTATAAATAATAGGAAACATTTTTAATATGTTTTTAAAATATTTAAATTAAGGAAAATCAAGATATATATGAAAAATAAGATACTAATAATTTTTTTATTTACAATTTTACTTTCAACTTTTATTTTTTCAGATCCTGTTGTAAAGATAAATGATAATTTAACAACATATACAAACAGTGATTCTGAAAACTTCTATGTTGAAGTAAGTAATACTGGAGATAATTGTGAAGTTGAATCTGATTTTATAAGTATTAATTTAAGTTCAGATGCAGCAAGTTCTTTTCCATATTTAATATACTGTAATCTTGAAAGAAATTATAGTGGTTATTTTTCAGTAGATTTTTCAACAAACACACCAACACCTCCAATACCAAATGTTTTAGTTAATAATGAAGATACTGTTATTGCAGACTATAATGGGTTTACTGCTAATTTAGTAGTTGACACAATAAATACTATAACAGGAACTTTTGATTTAAATTCTGTTGATTCAGTTGTAAATAATTACTATAAAGGAGATGTTGAAGTTACTTCTTTAAGTTCTTTTTCAGATGCACATTCTGGTTTAAAAGAATATTACATTTATATTGTTGAAGTTGATTCAGTAAATGACTATAGAGATGATTATTATAAGAGATTAATTGTAGATGTTAATGAAACTTCTATTGATTTAGGTACATCTACAACTGTTTCTGATGGAAATTATTTTGTTTTAGTTGAAGCTTTAGATTATGCTGAAAATCTTGCAATACCTTCTCAAGTAATTTTAAATAAAAAAAATATGTATGTTGATAATACAGCACCTCAAGTAACTTCTTTTAGTTTAGGAAGTTTTTCAGAAGGTACAACTTATTATGTTCCTTCAACAACTACTACTTTGACTTTATTAATTGAAGATGATGGTGTAGGGGTAAGGAATGAACCTCTATATACACAAATAGATAGAGATAGTGTAAAGTTAGCAGATTATAATTCTATATTAGGCGGTTTCTTTTTTGATTTTACAACAGTTGATTATGATATTGATGGTTCATATGAGCTTGCAGCAACAGATCTTTTAGGTAATTTAAATGAAAAAACATTTTCAATAATGATAGATGAAACTTCTCCAACAACTCCAACAATTTCAACAGTTACAAGAGCTGTAGATAATAATGTTACAATTTCAAATTGGGGTACTTCAACTGATTCTGGAAGTGGTTTAAAAGAATACAAAGTCTATAGGTCAACTTCTTCTTTTACAGAAGTTTCAAATCAAGATTTAATTTGTACAGTTTCTGCAGCTGCTTCAAAAACTTGTCTTGATTCAACTTCAAAATCAGATGATACAAGATATTATTATGGTGTTACTGCAGTTGATAATGCAGGAAATAATAGTCCAGTTGTAACTGCAAGCATAAAAACAGGTCCTGAACTTGATATTTATATTGATTTAGAAGATTCTGATTTTGTAAATACTGTTACTCCAGAGATAACTTTAGAGTATGGTTCTGATGTTAATGCTGTTAGATTTAGTTGTAATGCTTCAACTTTTACATCATGGGTTGAAGTTTCGGGAACTTCTGAGGTTTATGAAAGTTTTAATGTAACTTCTGGAAATGGATGTAATACAGATCAAGGAGATAAAATAATTTATGTTGAAGCAAGAAGTGAAGACGATCCTTATCTTATTACTAGAGAATCTTTTGAGTTTGAACTTGATTCAAAAGCACCAACAATACCTAGTAACATAGAAGTTTTAGAACAAGCAAATGGTTCTTTAAATATTTCTTGGACAAGCTCAACAGATGTAAATGGTAGTGGTCTTGAAGAATACAGGATTTATTATTCAGAATCTGAGTCAGTTTCTAAATCCTCACAATATATGACTTCTTCAGATGAAGAGTATATTTTTAATCCTAATGAAGATAAAACATTTTATTTTAAAATATCTGCAATTGATGAAGCATTAAATGAATCTGATCTTTCATCTATTGCTTCTGGAACTGCAAAAAGATTTGGACCTTCTTTTACTTTTAATGCAAGCCCAAAAAATTTAATTGATGATGTTTATTATTTAAAAAAAGGAAATGTTTTATTTACTATTACAAGTAGTGAAGAATTAAAACAAACACCTATTATTAGACTTAAAATTGGTAATTCACCTTATAAATCAATTTCTGCAATTTATAGTAATTTAATTACAACTTTTAATTATTCTTTAGAAGAAAGTGGAGATTCAATTTTAGAAATTACAGGTACAAATAATAATAATGAAACAACAACTGATACTTTTAATTTTATAGTAGATGCAGAAGTTCCAACTTTTACTGCTGACTATAATTTCTTTGAAGATACTAAATTATATGAATTTAAAATAAGTGATTTTTCAGATGATGTTTTCAGAGTTCAATATTTATTTAATAATGTTGAAGAAGTTTGTTTTATTGAAGATTCAAATAACAATTATCTTTGTTCACTTGATTCTACTCTTTATAAAGATGGTAATCATAAAATGTATGTTTTAGTTTATGATAGAGCATTAAATTATGAAACTGAAATTATTTCTTTTGAAATAGATAATGTTGATGAAGCTTTAATTTTAAAAGAAAATTTAGTTGCTGAAATTAATACAAATATTTTTACAATTGAAGATAGAATTTCTTTCCTTCAAGCAATCTCTTTAGAAGTTTCTCAAGATGTTTTAGATAAATTTTCTGAAGCTAAAGAAAAAGTTGTTCTTGCAAAATCTCTAGAAGATTCAAATAATTTTTCAGAAGCTGTAAATACTTATACTTCTGTAAATAATTCTTTACTTGAGATATTAGAAGTTTTACCTACAGAAAATGTTTTAAAAACAAAAACTATTGAAATTGATCTTTTAGATAATTCTTTTGATCTTAATACAGTTATTTTGGATCAAAATATATTAACTGATAATTTGTCTTTTTATGATGTTAATAATCAAGACCTAAATTTTATATCAGTTTCAAGAGAATTTAGTGTTTTTGAAGTATCTGGTCAAAACTTTTATTCTAGTAATTTAATTTTTGTAAATGACTCTAATGTAGATAAAGTAATTTCTTTTATTGAAGTAATACCTAAAGAATTTGAAAAATCTTCAGATAATATTTATTTTGATAGAAATATTGTTGTAATTGATAAAGATCCAATAATTCTTTATAATTTAGTAATTCCTAAAAATTCTTCTCTTACAACAAAATATATTAGTCAAACAGCAATTACAAGTTTTGATATTTTAACTAAATTTGATGCAATTGTTTACAAGTCTCCTCTTCTTTTAACTGGATCTGTAAATTTAGAAGATTTAAATTTTGAAAAACCTTTAATTGATAGTAAATCTTTATTTATGATAGCAGTTGTTCTTTTAATAATAATTATCTTACTTTTAGTAATCTGGATGGTGGCTTCTGGTCGTAAGAAAAAAGAAGATGTCTTTAAAGAAATGGAACCTAAGGATGCTATGAATAAATATCTTGGAAATAAACTAAATAGTAATTCTCAAGAAAAATCTTCAACTGATTCTTCTTCATCTAAAACTTTAGAAGAAAAAGAAGAAGAGCATAAAAGTGATCTTGAAAAGAAAAAGAAGTATGATAGTAATTATGAGTTTATTTTAGATGCTGTTAAAAGAAGTAATAAATAATTTTGAAAAAATATGATTGAAGGTATAGATAAAAGAATAATTATTGTTGGTGGTGGACCAACAGGACTTTATTGTGCTTATCTTTTAAAAAAATTAAATCCAAATATAATTATTACAGTCATAGAAGAACATAAAACTTGTGGTTCTCCAATGTGTTGTAGTGGTTTAATTGATGTTTCTGGTTATAATAGATTAAAGCTTAAAAATTTTTTAGTTTTAAAAGACTTTTTAATAAATAAAATATATGGATCTCACATCTATGGTCCTTTAGAAGCAAAAATAGATGTTCTTTCAAAAGATGTTAAAGCATATGTTATTGATAGAGAAAAATTTGATAATAGTATAAAAGAATTAGCCTTAAGTTTTGATGTTGAACTTTTATCTGGAAAAAGAGTTGTTTCTATTGAAAATAATTTTGTAACTTTTAAAGATTTAGAAACTGATTCTGAAGAACAATTAAGATACGATTATTTAGTTGGAGCAGATGGTCCTAATTCTTTGGTGAGAAAAACTTTTTTCCCTGAAATTAAAAACTCAGAGTTTGTGCATACTTATCAAGTAACAGTTGAAGGAAATTTTGATAATAGAAATGTTTCTGTTTATTTAGGTGATTTTGCAAAAGGTTTATTTGCATGGATTGTTCCTGAATCATCAAGTGTTGCAAAAATTGGTTTAGGTGTTTCTTTAGGTAAAAATCCTAAAGATGCTTTTTTAAAATTTAAAGAAAAATATAAATTGACTTATCAAAGAGAGATTTATGAATGTTCAGGTATATTGCCTATCTCTAAACCATTAAAAAATTTAGTGCATGACAATGTTTTACTTGTTGGAGATGCTGCTTGTTTTGTAAAGTCTACAACTGGAGGAGGAGTGAATTTTGGACTTCTTTCTTCTGAAATGGCATCAAAAGCAATTAATGAAAGAATTAAAGAGTATAAGTCTCTTAAAAACTATAATACTTTATTAAAAAAATACCGTAAAGAATTAAATACTCATTATAAGATTAGGAATTATTTATTGTCTAAAAATTTTGTAGAACAAGATAAATTGCTTTTAAAGATTAAAGATTCAAATATTCATAAAATTTTAGAAGAATATGGCAACATGGATTATCCTAGTGAATTTTTATCAAAGATTTTTACAAATAAAAATAGTTTTTTATTAATTCCTGAATTTTTTAAATTTATTATTAAATAGATTTATTTTCTAATTTTTCAATTTCTCTTTCAAAATCTTTCCAACTTTCAATTTTTTTAGTATTTTTAGGAAGTGGTCTTTTTTTATTCCATTTATATTGATTATTTTTATCAAATAAAAAAAGTTTTGTTTTTGAATTTTTTGAAGCTATGTCTTTTATTTCATCTAAATTATCTTCAATTACAACATCTATTTTAAATTTATTTACTAAATCTCCTTTAGTAAATATAGGTTCATTTTTATCTGTATTTTTATAATCAATAAATAATATTTCTTCAAATTTATTTTTATAATGTTTATCAATCCAAAGAATTGTTTGAAATTTAACTTTACTATTTCTTGCTGTAATTATATATATTTGATGTTTTAAACTTAATTTCTTAATAACTCTTGTAGAGCCTTTAATAGGTTTCATTGATAAATGTTTTTCTGTATTAAGAAATTCTTCCCAGTCATTATAAAAACTATTAAAATCAGAATGGAATAAATCATAGCCTGATGGTTTTTTTGAATGCACTTCTTTTTTTTTAAGAGAATATTTTTTATTTAAATAGTTAATAATTGTTTTGAAAGTAGGTGCAATGGTATTATCAATATCTATTCCAATTTTCATAATTAATCATATTTTATTATATATATTAAATATAGCTCGGAGGAGATTCGAACTCCTGTCGTAAGATCCAGGGTCTTACATGCTTGGCCTCTACACTACCGAGCTTTTTTTGTTTTTAAATCTTTCTTTATATATAATATATTTATCATATAAAAATCTATTTAAAACAATTGTATTAATATATAATTATGGATATTTTAAAAATTAGAGAAGATTTTAAAGTTTTAAAAGAAAATAAAATAATATATTTTGATAATGCAGCATCTTCTTTAAAACCAAAACAAGTTTTAGAAGGAATTAGTGAGTATTATTTAGACTTTCCTGTAAACATTCATAGAGGTATACACAAATTATCAATGAGAGCATCTATAATCTATCAAGAAACAAGAGAAAAGCTTGCAAAGTTTATAGGATCTAAAGAAAATGAAGTTGTTTTTACAAACAATAGTACAGATGCAATCAATTTAGTGATGTATTCTCTTTATAATTCTGAATATTTAAAAAAAGATGATGAAATAATTCTTTCAATTCTAGAACATCATGCAAATTTAGTTCCTTGGCTTTTTTTATCTAAAAAAATAGGTGTTAAACTTAAGTTTGTTGAAATAAAAGATGATTTTACACTTGATATGGAAGATTTTAAAAATAAACTTTCTTCTAAAACAAAGTTAGTTGCAATTACACATATTTCAAATACTACAGGAACTATTGTTCCAATTAAAGAAATTATTTCTTTATCTAAGAAATATGATTGTTTAACATTAATTGATGCTTCTCAATCAGCACCACATTTTAAAATAAACTTTAAAGAACTTGATTGTGATTTTCTTGTATTTACAGCTCATAAAATGTTAGGTCCTACAGGTTTAGGATTTTTAATTTCAAAAGAAAATAATTTAGAAAAGTTTATGCCATTTAAGTTTGGTGGGGACATGATTAAAAATGTTTCAACAACTGATTTTAGTACTAATAGTGTTCCTTTTAAATTTGAAGCAGGAACTCCAAATATATCAGCAGTTTTTGGTTTTTCAAAAGCTATTGATTATTTATCTGATATTGGACTTGAAAATATTGAAAAACAAGATAAACTTTTATTAGAGTATGGTATTGAAAAATTAAAAGCTATTAAAAATTTAGAATTTTTTAATCCTTTAGATAAAAATTTACAAAGTCCTATCTTTTTATTTAGACTTAAAGGTATTGATTGTAATGATCTTTCTGCAATTTTAGATGATATGTCAAATATTGCAACTAGAGCGGGAGTTCATTGTGCAGAACCAATTGTTACAAGATTTGATAAAAATGGACTTTCAAGAGCTTCTCTTTATTTTTATAATACTTTTGAAGAAATTGATAAGTTTGTAGAGTCAATAAAGACAGTTGATGGTAAAATAAATGGATAGTTTTGTTTTTTGTATAATAATTAATATTTTAAATACTTTCTATTCATAATATTAATATAAAATGTACATATACAATTCCGATATAAAAGGGGGAAAAATATGACTAGCGAAAATGGATCTGTTGAAACAAATATAATATATATTGGTAAAAAAGTAACAATGTCTTATGTTTTAGCAGTAATAACTCAATTTAACCAAGGTGCAGAAAGTGTTGTTATTAAAGCAAGAGGTAAAACAATATCAAAAGCAGTTGATGTTTCTGAGATTGTGAAAAATAAATTTGTAAATACTTTAAGAGTTGAAAAAATAAATATTTCTACAGAAGAGATAACAACTGAAAACAATACCCCTATGAAAGTTTCTGCAATTGAAATTATACTTGCAAAGTAAATTTCTAATTAACTATTAGTTTTGGTATTGGTAAGTTTAATTGAGGAAAATAATTATTTATTTTCTCAATAATTTTTTTTTCTTTTACAATTACTTTTTCTTTGTCTATTAAATATTTATTTTCATTTACATCTATTTTCTTAATGGTTTCAAGCTTCAAATATTTTATTGATTGAGCAAGTAAAGAATCATAAAACTTAGTATTTTTATGTTCTATAAACTTAGGTATCTCTTCAATAAGGTCATTTATAAGTTTGTATTCTGTTAGATATTGTATAAACATAGGATTTTGTTCTAAATTGTTCTTGAAAGAATAATTATAGTTAAAAGAATTACTTAAATTTATAGAAGTTTCTAAATATTTTAATCTCTTTAAATATTCTTTTATTTTAATAGATAAGAAAGATTCTTTCTTTAAACAATACCATTTGATTTCATCTAAGTTATCAATTATTTCAATTTCTTCTTCTGAAACTAAATTTACTGCATCTATTAAAGGAATACTTGCAAAATCTCCTTTGTAAAAAGGTCCTGTTGGCATTTCTTTTAAACCATTATTTTTTTTGAAATTAATTCTATTTTCTTTATTTATATTCTCTTGATGGAATTGTTCATATGCCCATTTTTGATCTTTTGAAATAAAATAGAATCCTTGTTTTTTAAATCTTACTTTAACAATTGAATTTGATAAAACATTTATATCTAAATAGTTTTTTGGTTTACAACAATCACAATTTAAAGTATCATGCCCTATATTGTAAAAATCTTTTGTTAAAAGATATGGCCAGATATTTGAAAAATCCATTTTAATTCCTTGTCTTATGTTTTTTTCTTTTTCTAAGTATTCTATACTAATTTTATTGTTTAGCATCATTTTATTTTCAAAATATAAGTTTTCAAAGAAATTATTTAAAATTTCTTGATTATTAATATTTTTAATTTTTATTTTTAATATGTTACTTAAAAGTAGTTTTTTAGTTAAGTTTTCAATTAACTTTAATTGCTCTTCTTTTAAGAAAGGATTTATATATTTTTTAACAATTGAACTTATATTGTTATTTTCTATTTTTTTAATTCTTGTTTTTGAAACAATTATAAATAAATCATAATAACTCCATTCTTTCTCAATTAAATACTCTCTTTCAATATCTAAGATTAATATGTTTTTAGAAGTAGATATAGATAATATTTTATAAATCTTATTTAATGTTTCTTTATTTTTTGCAATTACTTTAATTTTATTTTTTTCAATTTTTTCTATATTTACTTCTCTTTTAAAATCAGATAATAGCTTTTGTACTACTTCTTTTGGAAGGTCAATATAAAAATAAGGGTTAAATTTTTCCTTATAAACAAAATCATACTTATTGCTATAAGGATCTTTTGAAAAATAGCTTATAATTCTTTGTTTTTCTTCTTCATACACGCATTCTGTTAAATATAGTTGTTCCATAATCTATTCACTTAATTTTCACAAATATTATAAATAATCTAAAAAGTTGGCAGTTCTTTTTAGGTTATCTTTAAAGGCAATATATAATTAGATTGTATAAAATATATCTCTTTTCAAGGGGGGTACTTGGCCGAGAAAGATAATCTTTTAGTTTAAAAATAGTTCTCTCCATTATTTCTATATGGCAATTAAAAAAAATATTTTAACTTTAGAGCTCAAATTATTAATATTTTCTCTAATTTCTTTATTTGTCCTTAAAATATTTTATATTAAACAATTAGATATAATCTTAATTACAACTTTTTTTGATATTTTAATTTTTACATTTATTTTTTCAATTTTTATTTTATTTAAAAATATTTTTTCAAAAGTTTTATTTCATATTATTTATGTTTTAAATTTTATTCTTTTTTCTTTTTTCTACATTTTCTATTATGATGTATCTCAAAGAGGGCTTTTCATTTCTAAAATAAAATTAGATGCAATTACTTTTGTTTTAAAAAATATTATTTCTTTTAAATTAATATTAATTGTATTTCTTGCTTTATTTTTTATCTATTTTTTATCTTTTTTTATTTTAAAATATAAAAAGTTTTTATTAAATTCATTTACTTTAAAATTAGTTTCTGTGATTTCTCTTTTAATATTTTTATTTCTAGTATTATTATTTAATCTAAATTATAATCCTTATGCTGATGTTGTTTTAAATTTTAAAAATAGTTTTAGTTATATTCCTTTAGAAGATAATTCTAAAGATTTATCTATTTTTCCAGTAAACAATACATTATATCCTGAAAATGAATTAGATATTAAATATAAAAAAATAATTCTGCTTATTGGTGAAGAATGGATGTTTTCTAGCTTTTTGAAAGATAGTAATTCTTTAGATAATAGTTTTTTTAAAAAAACTGAAAATAATACTCATTTTTATTCAAATTATTACACCACAAATCAAGATAGTAGAACTGCTATTTACACTTTACTTACAAGTCAATTTATTCCTTTTGAAGCATATTTAGATTCTACTTATTCAATATATCTTGAAAAGATTAAAACAGTTCCAAGTCTTGTAGATTATTTTAATGATAATAATTATTCTTCTTTCTTTGTAGTTTCTTCAATTGAACAACCAGATATTGCAACTCCTTTTAATTGGACTGAAATTGTAACTTTAAAAGAAGATGTTTATAATAGTAATAATTATTATTGTTCTTCACTTTTTACATATGAAACTTCTTGTGAAGATCTTTCTATTTTAGATGATGTGAAAAAAAAATTAATTTCTGATGAAAATATATTTTTAGTTCAAGAGTTTATTTATGGTCATAGCTACAAACATATTATAGATACTAAAAAATCAAGAACTCAATATTATAATAATTATTTTAATTCATTATATGATTTTTTAGAAAAAGAATCCTTGTTAAAAGATACTTTAATAATCATTACTTCAGATCATGGTTCTAGAGCTTACAATGAAATGGTTTCTCCTGAAGGATATCATATTCCTTTTTTAGTAATTTCAAACAATTTAGATTATAAAGATGATGATTCTCTTTTATCTCATTTAAATTTTAAAGATATTCTTTATAAATATATCTTAGGTATAGATTATATACCAAACAATAAATCTATAATGTTTACTGGTGGAACAAACAGTGATCTTTTAGGTTTTATTACAAATAAAAATGATTTTGGAATAATTAATTCTTCTAAATCATTATTAATAAATTATAATAAAGAAGATTTATCTATTAAAGAGAAATCTCAAAATCATTATAGTTATTATAATTTTTTAAAAAATAATTTTAAATAAATTTATCATGGCCTTTAAATTATCAAAAAGAATGTTTTTTTTTATAATCTTTCTATTTATCTTTATTTTTTATTATATTTCTATTAAAGGAAGTTTTGTAGTTTTTTTAATAATGTCTTTTATTTTTTTATATTTAATAGTTTTAATAATTATTTTATATGTTCTTTATCCAAATATTGCAAAAGAGAGGGCTTTTCCTAAAAAAGCACCAACTGTTGCAGTAGTAACTTATGCTTTTAATAATTTTCAACCTGTAAAAAGAACTATTGAAGCTTTATTAAAATTAGAGTATCCTATCCCTTTTAAGGTTTATGTAATAACTGACGGAACTTGTATTTTTTTAAAAAACTTAAAAGGTGTAAAACAAATTGTAATTGATAAAAAATATTTTAAAAAATCAAAAAATACTAAATCTATTGTGATGAATGAAGGTTTAAAATATATTAAAGATGAAAATATTTTTTGTGTTGATGGAGATACTATAGTTGATAGTAAGGCTTTAAAAAGAATGACTGGTTTTTTAGATGAAAAACAAGTAGTTGCTGTAAATGGAATTTTAGTTCCTGAAAATAGAAGTAGTTTTTGGGAAAAAGTTCAAGTTATAGAATATAGTCTTAATTGGGGTATTTATCAAAGAATTTTATCTGCAATGGATTCTATTAATATTCCTATTGGTGCAATGTTTCTAATGAAAAAGAAAGTATTTGATCAATTAGGAGGCTATTCTACAAACAATTTTGTTGAAGATAAAGAATTAGGTTATAGAATTATTAAAGCTGGTTATAAGATAAGATGTTGTGAAGTTGCATATGGTTTTACAGAAACTCCTAAAACATTAAATGGCTGGTATAAACAAAGGAAAAGATGGTCTAGAGGAGAGCTTGCAACTATATATGAGCATAGAGATGTTTTATTTAATTTTAAATATAGTGTATTTGGAATGTTTGTTTTACCTTTTACTTTTTTTGTTCAAACTGTAGGTGTTGCTTTTATTTTTACATATATTTTTATTTATTTAAGAAGATTTATTATTTTTATTTATTTTTTAATTTCTGAATTTTTAAAAAACTCTATTTTATTATATCCTAATTTTAGTAGTATTGTGCTTCCATCTACAATTTATGTTATTTTCTTATCTTTAATAATTTTCTTGATATATGCTTTATTTGCATTTAAAATAACAAAATTTAACTTAAATTACAAATATATTCTTCCTTTTGCATTTTTTATATTTATATATACCTATTTATTAATTTCTGTATATTTAATATCTATAATACAAGAGTTTTTAGGTTTTGAAAACAAATGGTAGTTGAAATGATATGAATAAAAAAGATAAAAAATTTATTAAAAATAAAACTTTTAACAATAATGTATTATTATTTGCATTCTTAATAATTGTGGTGTTATTTATTATTGTCTTTTCTGCAATTAATTTTTATGATAGTCATAAAAGAAAAGTAATTGAAGACGATTATAATATTTTACAACAACAGATTATTTTAAATGATCTTTATAAAAAATATTTAGATGAAACTAATTCTGAAAAATGTACTGTTTTAAAAAATCAATTAGATTCTTATCTTAATATTAATAGTGAACTTTACTTAAGACTTAAAAAAATAAATAGAAATGCAATTGTTGAATCAGATGATAGAACTAAACTTTTATTTGTTTTAACAAATATTAATCTTTGGCTTCATTATAACTCTATTGAAAAAGAGTGTGGATATAATAAAGAAAGAGCAATTTTATATTTTTATCCTGAGTTTCAAGATTTTAGTGTCGAAAAAGCAGAATCTGATGCTAGAACTTTATTTTTTGCAGAAAAATTAGAAAGATTAACTAAAGAGTGTAATTTAAATTCAATTGCTCTTCCTTATGTTGATTATATTCCTATTTTAAATCAAATAATTTCTGATTATAATATTAATTCATCTCCATCAGTATATATTAATGGAAAAGTATATTATGATGTAAATTTAGATGAATCTTTCTTAAAAGAGATTGGATGTAGATAAAAGGGATAACTTTTGGCTTTACAGCAAACACATGTTATTTTTTTAAAAGAAATTATAGAGCTACATCCTAATCTTTTAAAAAACTATAATAAAAAATCGCTTTATTATGGAGCTGTTTATCCAGATATTTTTTATATTAGGCTACTTAAAACTAGACCTAATTTTTCACTTTATCTTCATGAAAATAAAAATATTATAAAAATAGGTGAAGAACTTTATAATAATTCATCTAATATTTCTGAAAGATCTTTTTCAATTGGTTTTTTATCTCATTTTTTTCTAGATAAAAGAATACATGGTTATTTAGAGAAAATTGGATTTATAGATGGCCCTGAACATTTATCTCTTGAGTTTTATTTATATATGTTTTTAGATAAAAAAACAAAAGTTAGTGTTTCTAAAAATCCAAACAAATTATTAAAAAAAATATTTAAATTTTATTTTAATAAACAAAATTATTTTTTTATTCCAAACATATTAATTAAAAGATTATTTTTGTTTGTTTGTAATTATATAATTAAAGAGACTATTGATATTAAGTATAAAAAAATAAAAAAAGGTAATTTTTTTAAAAATAATTTACTTAAAATCTCTTATTATTTTGCTTTTAATTCTTATGGTTACAGTGTATCTAAATTATTTAATCCAGATTTTAAATTTTTAGAAAAACATTTGCCTTTTCTTTTAAAAGAATATAATCTGGCAAAAAAAGATTTTATTGATTTTTTAAATAATGGTAATTTTTATGGTTAAAATATTATTTGTTTGTAGTGGGAATGTTTTTAGAAGTATGTGTGCTAAATATTGTTTAGAATATTTTTTAGCTAAAAATAATATTAAAAATATTTCTGTAGATTCTGCAGGTATTTCTGTAACTTCTAAAAAACCACAAAATATTGCTTTAGAAGTTAAAGAGTTACTTTTTAAAAAAGGAATAGATGTTTCAAAGCATTTATCTAAGAATGTTTCAAAAGTTGATTTAAAATCTTTTGATTTAGTAATCTCTATGGGTTATAATCATAAAAAATATTTAAAAGAAAAATATGGTATTTCTTCTGTTTTATTTAATAAAGTGTGTTACGGTGTTAATTATCCTGTTTATGATAATAATGAAATTTTAAAAGAATATAAAGGTTTTAGAGGTAAGATTTATAATATAGAAGTTGTTAAAAAAATTTATTCAGATATTAAATTTTTTCACAAAAATTATAAAAAATTCATTTAATTTTTTTTAAACAAATTTTGTTTATTGGGCATTTTTCACAATTAGGATTTCTTGGAAAACAAATGTTTTGTCCTAAGATAACAAATAAATAGTTTGTATCTATCCAAAATTTTTTAGGAAGTTTATTTCTTAAAACCATTTCTGTTTCTAAAGGGTTTTTTGTTTCAATATAGCCTATTCTATTAAATATTCTGTGTACATGTGTATCTACACAAATAGCTGGTATTTTATATGATACTGCAATTACTAGATTTGCAGTTTTTCTTCCTACACCTGGAAGAGTAATTAATTCTTCTATGGTTCTTGGTACTTTATTATTAAAATCTTCTTTTAATTTTTTTGCAAGTAACTTTAAGTTTTTAGCTTTAGTTTTATAAAATCCAACAGGATATAATAATTGTTCTAATTTTTCAATTTTAATTTTTATTAAGTCATCTGTATTCTTTATTTCTTTAAATAAATTATCACAAACTTTTGCAGTAATTTGATCTTTTGTTCTTGCTGAAAGCATTGTTCCAATTAATACATAAAAAGAATTTTTACTTTTAATATCTATTTGTTCTGCAAGAGGAATTGTGTACTCTTTTAACTCTTTTTCAAGAATTTTATATATTTTTTCAATATCCATATTAATTATTTTTGTTAAGAAAACATTTAAAAAGACATCTATAATATATATTAATATTTTAAATATATTTTAAAGAGATTATTAATATGAACAAAAATTTAACAAAATTATTTTTCTGGATATTTGGTATAATATTCAGTGGAATTTTTTATTTTTTCTCAAAAACATCTACTTCTTTATCATATATTAATGAAATTAAGTTTCTTCCATACGTAATAATGTTAATAATTATTTTGTTATTTTTCTTAATTGGTATTTTATTTTCGAAAATACCTTTTTTTTGGTATTCAAAATTTAGAAAATCCAATCTTAATGAAGTTTTATCTGAAGTTGATGTAAAAAAAACTGAAGAAAATATTGATCAATTAATTGATAAATTAAAAGATGCTATAAAAAATATTAGTAAAAGTAATTATTCTCAAATATCTATAAATTATTTAATAAAGAATGTAGGTATTTCAAAAGAAAGTGCAGATGGAATTATTAAAAATATAAAGAGATTAAAAAGATTAAAAACTTTATCAATAGCTTTAGGAATTATAATTTCTTTAGGTTTATATTTTTTTGTAAGTAGTTTACCAGTATTTAATATTATTCCAAATTATGTGTTTATAATATCTGCAGTAATTATTTTTCTTTTATTTGTTTTAGAAGGTTATTTAATTACAAGAATGCCTGATTCATTTTATTTAAATTTAATTAATATAAATAAAGAAAAAATATTAGAAGTTAAAAGAGAATCTTTAGAAAAAGAAGAAAAGTTAAATAATTATAATCAAAAACAAAAAGGTTTGTTAGATAATATTCAAAAAGCAACTAAATTTCTTTTATCTCAAGATGTAAGTAAAGAAGCAATTTCTAATTTCTTTAGTAAATATGATGTTGATCAGTCTACAATTTCAAAATTTATTGAACTTTCAGAAAAAGAATTAAATATTGAAAAGAATAATTCTGGAAAAGTTTTATTTAATGCAAAATCAGATTCTGCAATAAGATTAACTCTTTCTAAAATACACGATAGTTTTGAACAAATTAATCAAATATATAATGAAGTTTCAAAACTTCAAAAAGAAGTAAGTGATATTTCTCAAAGACAAGAAAAACTTGAAAAAATGTCAACTATTAGTGTTTCAAAAGAAGTTAAAAAACTTAAAAAAGAACCAATAATGTCAAACAAGTATAAGGATTTAAAAAAAGCAGATCCTAAAGAAATTAAAGAATTGTTAGATAAAAGAAATGAAGAATATGATAAACTTATAAGTTATTTATATCACTTGTTCTTACCATCTGTTGAAACTTCTTCTCAAAATGATGTTTTTTCTACATTAGTTTATTATGGTTATCCTTATGAGATTGTAGAAGATGTTTTACAAAAGTTTAAAGATAAAAAAATTAATTTCGGGAAAGATAAAAAAGTATCTTTCTCTGAAAAATTAGTAAATAAAATTAATGGTTTTTATGAATTATTTGCCTCTAAATAAAAACTATATTAATTTTACTTTTTGTATTTTTGAAAAACTATAAAGTGAGCTTCCAAAGAACTTTTGTTCTTTTGAAAATTCTATTTCTTTAAATAGTTCTTTTAAATTACCTGTTAAATTTAAGTTTGTAATAGTTTCCTTAAAATTACCATCTTTAATAACCTTTCCAGAAGATATTGTTAATGAAAAGTCACCAGTTGTTATTTTGTTTGTGTGAAACCCTAAAATCTCATAAACTAAGATTCCTTTTTTAGTTTTTGATATCATATCTTCTATTTTTTTAGTACCTGCTTCTTGTATTAAGTTTGTATATTCTGGATTAAATCCATTTTCAAGGAATGCATTTCCAGTTGGTTTTTTATTATATTTTATACTTTCATAAAGATTATAGATTGGTTTTCTAAAAATACCTTTATTAATTATATTTTTCTTAGAAGTCTTAAATCCTTCATCATCTATTCTTGAAGAATTTAAAAAATAATCAATAGTTGGATCTTCTTTTAGATTTATGTTTTCAGAAAATATTTTTTTTCCTAAAGAATCGTGTAAAAAACTATTTTTCTTTTCAATAGCTTCTCCTTTTGTTCCTGAAAGAATAAATTCAAAAAATTCTCTTGTAATTTCTGGAGTAAATATTAAAGTGTATTCTCCTTTTTCACCATTTACAGGATCCATTAAAGTATATGCATTATGTTTTGCTTGCATAAATGTTTGATTAATGTCAATATCTTCTTTTTTTGTAAATATTGAAGAAAAATCACCAGATGATTTTTTTTTATTTTTTGTAATTACTAGAGATGATAGTGAAATAAAATCAATTTTATTTTCTTTACTAAGATAAGGATTTATAAAAAAACTTTCTATATGGTTTTTTGAAACACCTCCAAGATATCCTTGAATATATTTATCTTTAGTTAAGTTTTCTTTAATTTTTTCTAAAGTTTTTGAAAAATCTATTTTTTCTATTTCTGAATCATATTTTATTTTCTTATTATTAATATCTTTTCCAAAATTTTCAAACTTAACTTCTGATTTTTTATTTCTGGCAATATCTTTTGCTTTCTTAACACCTTTTTCAATTTTTTCTTTTGTAATTCCTTGTATGCTGTAGGAACCTATTTTTCCTTTATCTATAACTCTTATAAATAATCTATCTATGTTATTCATTCTATAATTTTCAATTGAGAAATTTCTAAATTCTCCTTTTTCACTTTCATTTTTTATATATTTAAAAGTAACTTCTTCTTTTTTACTTATTTTTTCACAATAATTAAATATTTCTTCTTTATTCATGTTTTGTACCCCCTACAATAACATTTTCTATTTTAATTAAGGGGCTACTTCCACTTACAAAAGCTGTTTGCCCATTTTTTCCACAATACCCAAATTCAAAATTTCCAACCTTGTTTGAAATTTCTGTTATTTTATTTAAATATTTTAAAATATCTCCAGATATTGATGCTTGTTTATATTTATTTATAATTTCTCCATGTTTATATTCATAAGCTTGTCTAATTCCAAACATAAATGTTCCAATATTTGTATCTACTTCTCCACCTGAAAATCCTTTAAGTAAAAATCCAGTGTAATCTGATAACATATCTTTTACTTTAGTTGTTCCTTCTTTAAAATATGTGTTGCTCATTCTAACTATAGGAAGATAATTATAGTTTTCACTTCTTGCAGAACCATTTGAAACTTCATTTAATTTTGTTGCAGTTGTAATATCTGTCATAAACTCATTTACAACTCCATTTTTAATAAGATCTACTTTTTTTGATTTAATTCCTTCATCATCATATTTAAAATATCCAAAATCTTTTTTCTCTGGATTATCTATAATATTTACTTCTTTGTTATTTGAAACTTTTAATCCTTTTTTAAGAACTGTTGTTTTATCTATTAAAAAATCTCCTTCACAAGCATGACCTATTGCTTCATGTGCTAAAAGTTCACCAACATCTGGACTTAAAATAATATCTGTTGTAATTGCAGGACATGGTTTTGATTCTAATAATTCTTGAAGTGTTCTTCTATTTTCAAGAACCGTTTTCATTTTATCTTCTTTGTTAAATATTTCAAGACCACCTAGATTTCCAAGTCTATCTACATTAGTTTCTATTTGGTTATTTCTTTTTCCTGTTATTTTTGAATAAAACACAGTATATGGTCTTTTTTGATGTATTTCTGAATCGTTTGTTAAAAAGTATTTTTCAATTTCTGTTTCTTTATAAATTATTTCTGAATTTAGTATGTTTATATCTCTATTACTTGTTTTTAATATTTCTTTATTAATTTCATTAAATTCTTTTATTTTTTGAGAATTTGAAATACTTTCAAAATCTTTATATTTTAAAATATCTTTTCCTTTATTTGTGGAATAATTCTTAAATTCTGTTTTTTTATTTATTTTTTTTGTATTTTCAATAACTCTATCTATTTTTTCTTTATATTTTGAAAATTCATTTAATGCTAAGAAACCTACTTTTTTATCTACAATTATTCTAATTCCAATTCCTTCAGTTTCTTTTTCAATAAGTTCTTTTGTAGAAGTATTTTCAACATCTATTATTCTATTTTTATGTTTTTCAAACCTTACTTCAAAATAATCAAGGTTTTTTGTATTTAGATATTTTTTAATATCATAAAGCATAGGTATTATTTTTTTATCCATGTAATATTAGTGTATAGTTACTTTTTTAAAACAATATTTAGTATAATTATTTATATACAGTAATTTAAATTATAGTGTTATATGATACAAACATGAAACAAACAAAGCTATCTGACTTTAAGCTTAAAAAACCTAGTTTTTTTAATAGTTTAATAGTTTATAAGAAAACTTCTTTTATCTATAAAATCTATTATTGGTTAATGGACTTTAAGTTGTTCTATAAAAATAAAAAAACTCTTAAATATCTAGTCATAGGTCTTTCAGGAGAAATTATTGATTTTTCATTTTTACTTTTATTTACAGAAGTTTTTAATATTTTTTATCTATTATCAGCTGTTATTGCATATTTTTTTGCTATAATAAATAATTTCTTTTTAAATGTGATATTTACTTTTAAATATAAACCTTTAAATAAATCTGAATTAATTGGTGCTTTATTTAATTATTTTCTAGTCTCTTTATTTGGTTTTATATTAAGTGTTTTATTGATATTTGTTTTTGTTGAAGTCTTAAATATTTATTATTTAATTGGTAAAGTCTTTTCTTCAATAATTGTTTTTATTATGATATATACTGGTCATAATTTTGTGTTTTCAAGAAAAAAATTATCAATTTGTAAATTCAATTAAAAAGAACAATTATATTTGTTTTGTTATAATATAATATATGTGATATATAATGAAAAACTTAACAACTGACGATATTGGTAAAATCATAGAAATCAAAAGAAAAGTAAATAATCAAGAGATAACTCATAAAGGTTATTTAGTTGAAATCTTAAATGATTCTTTAAAAGTTAAGCTTTTAGATAATGGTTATAATATAAGTATTTTTTCAAAAGAAATTTCTTCTTTTTCTTTAGATGAGTCTAAAGTTTCTTTAGGAAAAGTTAATTCTAAAGACTTTAAAGAAAATTCTTCTCTTCCAAATATTGTATATATTGGAACAGGTGGAACTATTGGAACACATGTTGATTATGTTACTGGTGGAGTTACAATGTCAAGAACTCCTCAAGAAATAATTTCTACAACACCTGAACTTGAAAATATAATTAATATTAAAAAAATAGAATCTCCTTTTAGAAAAGCATCAGAAGACATTTATTATAAAGATTGGCTTGTTTTATCTGAAGTTGTTTTTAAATATTTAAATGATCCTTCAATTGACGGAATAATTATAACTCATGGAACAGATACTTTATCTTTTACAGGGAGTGCACTTTCTTTTTTAATTGAAAACATAAATAAACCTGTTCTTTTAGTTGGTGCTCAAAGATCTCCTGATAGAGCAAGTTTTGATGGATCTTTAAATCTTATTTGTGCAGCTCGTTTTGTAAAGGAAAAAATACCTGGTGTTTTTACTGTTATGCATGGTTCTATTAATGATGATTTTTGTTCAGTTATTAAAGCTGTTAAATCTAGAAAAATGCATACTTCTAGAAGAGATGCTTTTATTCCAGTAAATGATATTGTTTATGCAAAAGTTTTTTCTGATGGTAAAATAGATTTTTTAAAAAAAGAAATTTTTTCAAAAGATAAAATTCCTTTATTAAATAAAGAATATGAAGAAAAAGTAGCACTTATAAAAATACATCCAAATATTGATCCTTCAATAATTGATTGGTATATTGAAAAAGGTTATAAAGGAATTATTTTTGAAGGAACTGGTTTAGGTCATGTTCCAACTGCAGAAAATAATGATTCTATTCTTCCTTTAAAATATCAGTTTATACCTTATATTAAAAAAGCAATTGAATCTAAATTAATTGTAGTTATGTCTTCCCAATGTCTTTTTGGAAGAGTAAATAATAAAGTTTATTCTAACCTTAGATATCTTTCTCAAGCAGGTGTTGAATATTTAGATTCTCATGACATTTTACCAGAAGTTTTACAAATAAAACTTTCAGTTGCTTTAAAAAAATTTAAACCAAAAGAAGAAATAATTAAATATCTTAAGACCAATATTTCTGGCGAAATAACTTCTAAAGAAGTTCCTTCTTTTTATGATGAAGTTTTATAATGTTTATTAATATGATTTATTATGATTAAAATTGATATAAATAATTTAGATTATGAAAAACTAGGCCTTATGTGTGGTCTTGAATTACATCAACAGTTAAACACAAATAAACTTTTTTGTAATTGTCCTTCAAAATTAATTAATGATGATTTAAAGCCAGATAAAGTAATCCATAGACAATTAAGAGCAGTTTCTTCAGAGACTGGAGATTTAGATGTTACTGCAAAAGAAGAACAAGATAAAAATAAAATTTTTAAATATCTTTTTTATAATTCTTGTAATTGTTTAGTTGAAACAGATTCACAACCTCCTTTAAATATTAATAAAGATGCTTTAAATATTGCTTTAGTTGTTTCTTTTTTAACAAATTCAGTTGTTGTAAATACTTCTCATGTTATGAGAAAACAAGTAATTAATGGTTCTAATGTTTCTGGTTTTCAGAGAACTACAATGATTTCAACTGATGGTTATCTTGATTTTAGTTTTGGAAAAGTAAGAATTGATAAAATTCTTTTAGAAGAAGATGCTGCTAGAACAATTGAAAAAACTGATTCTATTGTAACTTATTCTTTAGATAGGCTTGGTATTCCTTTAATAGAATTAGTTGCATGGCATGATATGCACACTCCTGAACAAGTTAAAGAAGTTGCATTATATCTTGGACAAATGTTTCGAAGTACTGGTAAAACTAAAAGAGGTTTAGGTTCAATCAGACAAGACATTAATATTTCTATTAAAGATGGTTCTAGAGTAGAGATTAAAGGTTGTCAAGATCTTGATTTAATTCCAGAGATTGTTAATAGAGAGATTGTTCGTCAATTAAATTTAATAGATATTAAAAAAGAAGTTATTGAAAAAAATCTTACTTCATTTTCTTTAAAACCTATTATGATTAATGATTATTTTAAGCAAACTGATTCTAAAGTTGTTTTAAAATCTTTTTCAGAAAATAAAAATGCTTATTTATTTTTACTTCCTGGATTTAAGGGTTTTTTAGGTAGAGAAATTCAACCAAACAGAAGACTTGGAACTGAAATTGCAAGTGTTTTAAAAATGAGAACTACTCTAAAAGGTCTTTTCCATTTAGATGAACTTCCAAATTATGGTATTACAGAAAAAGAAGTTAATTTAATTAAAAAAGATTTTTCTGTTAAAGAAAATGATTCCTTTATAATTATTTTTTCTTCTGAAAATGAAATTTCTTCAGTTAAAAATGTAATTGAAGATAGACTTAATAAACTTAAAGACGGGGTTTTAAAAGAAACTAGAGCTTCAACTGTTGAAGGAAATACAGAATATCAAAGACCTCTTTCAACTTCTTCAAGAATGTATCCTGAAACTGATCTTTCACCAATTGTTTTTAATGAAGAATTATTAGCTTTAGCTAAAAAAGAAGTTCCTTTATCTTTAGAAGATAGAAAAAAATTATATGTTGATACTTTTAAACTAAGTTCACAACTTGCAGATAAAATGAAACTTAATAATTTTGCACCAATTTTTGAAAAAATAGTTTCTGAATATAAAATTAATCCTACAACTCTTTCAGTATTTTTACTTGAAGATTTAATTAAAGCTTCAAGAGAAGGAGTTTTAGATCTTGATGATGTTAATGATTCTTTATTAATTAATTTTTTTAAAACAAAAGATTTGTTTAACAGAATTAATAAAAATAAACTTTTAGATGTCTTTATTGAATTTTTAAAAAATCCTCTTGATTTAGAAAGAATTATTCAAGAAAATAAAAAAGAGGATTTATCTTTTGATGTATTAACTAATATTATTGATCAAGTAATAGATGAAAATAAAGATTTTATTTTAAAACAAAAAGAAAGATCTTTAGGTTTATTGATGGGAAGAGTAATGTCTAAAACTGAAAATAAATATGATGGGAAAATTATTTCTCAAACAATTAAAGAAAGATTAAATCTTTTTTTAAAAAATTAAAAATGTGAATTATTTATGGCTAAACATGATATTCTTTATGCTCCTTGGAGAAAAAAATATGTAACTTCAAATACTAAAAAAGAAAGTAAAAATCCTAAAACTTGTATTTTTTGTAAAGCTCCAAAAGAAGAGGTAATATTTTCAAGTAAAAAAATATTTCTTCAAGCAAATAAATATCCTTATGGGGAAGGTCATCTTTTAGTAATTCCAAAAAGACATGTAAATCAAGTTATAGATCTAACTTCTAAAGAAAGAGAAGAATTATTTAATATGATTGATCTTTCAGTTTATGCTTTAAATATTTTTATGAAACCTGAAGGTTATAATATTGGTTGTAGTATAGGTGATGTTGCTGGAGAAAGTATTAAACATTTGCATTTTCATATCTTACCAAGATATAAAGGAGATGTTGCATGGTCAAGACTTTGTGATTTTGAAGTTGTTTCATTATCTCCAAATGAATTAGCTATTAGTCTTAAAGAAATTATTGAAAAAAATAAACTTGCAAAAAAATTTAATCTTTAAGTAAAATAGTTTGTTTTTTTATCTTTTTTTAAGTTTTTCTAAGGTTTATATGTAACCATTAGTTTTTAAATATATTTATACATTATATATATAAATTTTATATTTATGCTTTTTTGGTGATTAAGATATGTTTAAACTATTTAAGAAGACAAGAGTTACAGAAGTTGTTGAAATTGATGAGTCTACTATTTCTGAAATTAAAAGACCTAAAGTTGTTCAAGTAGAACAAAAGAACTATAGAGTTAAATCTATTGATTGGTTAGAACAACATTATATAGTTGTTTCAGAAGTTGCATCTGGTAAAAAAACTGGTGCAAGACAACAAGGAAAATTTACTTTTGAAGGAAGACAGATCTATAAGGATGATGTTACAAGAAAACTTTATAGTGATCTTTTAGATAATTATAGTTATTATGCTATGACTGTTAAAAGATATATTGTTGTTAGAAAAGAACTTGAGATTATTGATAAACAAAAAGATGAAGAATACTTAATTGCAGGTAGAGCGAAAGAATTTAATTTAGAAGCTTCAAGACTTGAGAATGCATTAAATGTTTATCTAACAAATATTAATGTTATTAAAAATAAGATTAAGGATTATTTATATTCTTAAATCTTTTTTCTATTTTCTTATAAAATTAGTTTTTTTTAAAAAATATTTTAAATCATTCCTTTTGCCATACCTTTGGTTGATCTTAAACATTTTTTATGCCAATACTGTCCACCCCATTTTTTATCACAACCTTTTTGGTTGCAAAGGGCGCATGTTTCATCAGGATATTTAGATTTTGAGAAATCTATTCTTTTTTCATTATCTTCTTTATTTTCTTTTTTTTTAAATAATCCAAATACCATTTTTTTTCACAATTAGTTTTTTTTTAAAAAATTATAGTCCGGAGGAGATTCGAACTCCTGTCGCCAGGTTCAAAGCCTGACATGCTTGGCCACTACACTACCGGACTATTTTATTTAGCAAAGAAATATTTTCTTTTCTATTAATATCTAAAAAAGGAAGGGTTTTTATTTCTTTATTAAGTTAAATATTTAATAATAGAAATATTTTTATATACTATTCTTTATAAATTAATATATAAAGGGAGTGTAGCTTAGTCTGGTTGGAGCACTCGACTGATAATCGAGAGGCCGCAGGTTCGAATCCTGCCATTCCCACTTTCTATTTTTATATAGATTTTAAAAAAAGAGGATAATTTATGAGAAATATACAAGATGTATTAAAATCAGATTCCGATTATGATTTTTCTGAATTTGATTATGATGAAGATCCTAAAAAGAAAAAACAAGACCAATTAGATTCACAAGAAGAAGAAATTCGTGTTGATGATGAATGGGATGATGAGTCAGATGATAGTGATTCTGACTATTAATTTTTTTTATTTTTTTACTTAATTTTAGTGCTATTTTTTAGTTAATAATAATCTATTTAAATACTTTGTACCATATATTATTATAGTGTTTTTAATAATTAATGAAAGGGGTATTTAAATATGAGTGAAGTTGAAAAACAAATAAATGATCAAGAAGTTTTAGAAAAAAAAGAAGAAGCTTTAGTTGATGATGAAGATGAAGCTTTAGAAGAAGATGATGAAAAACTTCCTTTCCCTAATGCTAGAGTTGTAAGACTTATGAGAGAAAGTTTAGATCAAAATAAACAAATCAAATCTGTTGTTAAAAAAGAAATGAATATTTTCTTAGGAAGAATAGTTGAAACTATTTGTAAGAAAATGAACGAATTTGATTATAGTTATGTTGATTATGGTATGTTTAAGCAAGCAATAGAAACTTTTGAAAATATTCAAACAATTGAACTTGAAAAAATAAGAATCATAAAAGCTTTAGAAAAAATAAAAGCAGATTGTGATGTCTTAGTAAATGATGTTGAAAGAAAATTCCATGAATAGATGGAATTTTTTATTTTTATTTTTTTTAAAATATTTTTTTTTTAACTTTAAAAAAAAACAAAAAACCTATTTAAAAAGAAGGTGATTTTTATGACTGATTCTCAAACACAAAATAACGCCATGTTTGGTGAAGGAACTAGACGTGAGAGGGGCAAAGATGCTCAAAAAATAAACATACTTGTTGCAAAAGCAGTTGCTAATGCGGTAAAGTCTACTTTAGGTCCAAGAGGGATGGACAAGATGCTTGTTGATGAACTTGGAGATGTAACTATTAGTAATGATGGTGCTACAATTTTAAAAGAAATGTCAATAGAACACCCTATAGGTAAGATGTTTGTTGAACTTGCAAAAACACAAGATGATGAAGTTGGAGATGGTACTACTTCAAGTGTTATTATTGCAGGTGAGTTAGTTTCTAAAGCTGAAAACTTACTTGATGAAAATATACATTCTTCAATAATTATTAGAGGATATAAAATGGCTTCTGAGAAAGCAATTTCTTTTTATCAAGAAATTTCAGAAGATATTTCTTTAAGTGATAAAGATCTTTTATTAAATATTGCAAAAACTTCAATGACAGGAAAAGCTTCAGACTATAGTGATTATCTTTCAAAAGCTGTTGTTGATTCTATATTGATGATTTTAAATGAAACAAATTATAAAGAAATTGATAGAGATAAAATAAGACTTGAAAAAAAGATTGGATCTTCAATTTCTGAAACAAAAATAATTGATGGTATTGTTCTTGATAAAGAGATTGTGCATCCTGAAATGCCAAAATCTTTAGAAAATTGTAAAGTTGCAATTTTAAATACTGCTCTTGAGATTAGAGAACCTGAAAATGATACTAAAATACAAATCAATTCTCCTGAACAACTTCAAATGTTTATTGAACAAGAAGAAAGTCAATTAAGAAAAATGGTTGATAAATTAATTGAAACTAAAACAAATATTGTTTTTTGTCAAAAAGGAATTGATGATCTTGCAGAACATTATCTTTCAAAAGCTGGTATTTCTGCAATTAAAAGAGTTAAACAATCAGATATTGAAATTTTAGCAAAATCTTCAGGCGCAAAGATTATTACAAGAATAAATGATATGTCACAAGAAGATTTAGGTTTCTTTGGAAAAGTTTATGAAAAGAGAATTTCTGGAGAAAATATGTTGTTTATTGAAAATCCTAAACAAAAAGGAATTGTTACAATTCTTTTAAGAGGTTCTTCAGAACAAGTTTTATCTGAAACAGAAAGAACAATTACAGATGCTATTGGTGCTGTACTTTCTTCACTTAGATCAGGAAAATATGTTTCTGGTGGGGGTTCTTGTGAAATTGAAGTTTCTTTAAGACTTAAAAACTATGCTAAAACAATTGGAGGAAGAGAACAACTTGCAATTGAAGCATTTGCAGATGTTTTAGAATCTATTCCTAAAATTTTAGCTGAAAGTTCTGGACTTGATGCAATTGATACTTTAGTTTCTTTAAGAAGTATACATCAAGATATAAATAATAAAAGTTATGGGGTAGATGTAATTAATAGTAAAATAGAAGATATGAAAAAATTACATGTTATTGAACCATTAAACCTTAAAACCCAAATTATTAATTCTTCTTTTGAAGTAGTTGAAATGATTCTTAGAATAGATGATATTATTGCAGCTTCTTCAAAGAATAAAGGGCAAGGTTTTCAAGGAATGCCAAATAATTTAATGTAGATTTTAAAAAAGAAAAATATATAAACTCTTACCTTCTATAAATATTTATAACTTGTAAATTTTAACAAGTTATTATTTTATAAATTTGATAAATATATGAAAGTAAAAGATATAAAACCTTTCCAAAAAAAAATAAGTCTTTTATGTAAAGTAATTTCAAAGACTGAAATAAGAAAAGTAGTTTCAAGATTAGATGAAATTGAACATAAAGTTTGTGAAGCTTTAATTGGTGATGATACTGGTGTTGTTTATCTTACTTTATGGGATTTATCTATAGAAAATTTACAAGAAGGTAAGGTTTATTCTTTTGAAAATCTTTATTCTTCAGAGTTTAAAAAATCTTTAAGACTTAATCTTGGAAGATTTGGAGAATTTAAAGAAGTTTCTCAAGAAATTGAAGTAAACAAAGAAAATAATCTTTCAAAAGAAGTTTAATTTTTTTCTTTTTAAAAAAGTATTATTATTATTTTGGAAGTGTAGCTTAGTCTGGTTAGAGCATTGGTCTTATACACCAAAGGTCGCAGGTTCGAATCCTGCCATTTCCACTTTTTTTTAAAAATAAAGCTTTATAAATCTAATTAACTACTATATATTAGATAATTATGGGTTATTCTTTTAAAAAAGAAAGTAGATTATTTTTTTGGATATTAAGTATTTTACTTTCTTCATTAATATTTTCTATATTATATTTCTTCCAAGTGTTTGGAAGTTCTCAAAATAATTCTCTTTCATTTATCTTTTCATTAATTATTTTAATTGTTTTATTTATTGTTGGTATGTTTAATTATAAACTTACAACAAAGCTATATGGTTTTATTTCTTCACAAAGAGATTTATCTAAACTTATAAGTAGAATTAATCTAGATGATTCTGAAGAAAATATTCAAAAAATGATTAGTAGATTTAAAGAAGTTTTTTATAATCTTGATCTTTCAGATAAAGAAGGTTCAATTTTAATTATTAGAAAAACTGTTGGCTTAGATTCTGATGCTGCTTTCAAAGTATATAAGATTCTAAAAAATATTAGTTTTACAAAAAATGTTTTAACTATTTCTGGTTTTTTAATATCTGTAATTGTTTATTTTATAATTACAAAAATTAATTTTTTTAATATTATTACTGAAACTAAGTTTTTCCCACTTGCAATTTCTTTATTATTATTTTTTATATTTTTATTTGAAAGTAGATTGTCTTCTAAAATACCTTCTAGTTTTTATATTAACCTTGTAATTATTAATAAAAAAGCATTAACAAATAGTAAAAAGGATGTAATTGATAGTGAAAATCAATTAAATAATATTTTTAAAAAAAGAGATGAAATTAGAGAAAAAATAAAAGATATTGTTTTTAATTTAACAAAACAAGGTTTTAAAAAAAAAGATGTTGTTGAAATAATTAATTCTAGAAAAAAAGATTCTTATGGTCTAAAAGATTTAATTATGCAATCAAATGAAGATTTTAATTCAGAAGCAAAAAAAGCTTCTTTTAAAGATGTTTCTTTAGATATTGAGAATATTTTAAAATTTTATGAAGATGTTAAAAATAAAGAAAAAGAAGTGCTTTCTTTAAAAGAGAAAATAAACCAAATTAGAGAAATTCAAGAAACTGTTGAAAAAATAAATTCTAATGATTGGGATTATTATAAAAATATTAAATTTAATTTAAATAAATCTAAAGAATTTGAAAGAAACATAACTGATGAAATTTCAAGTAAATTACATCATAGATCTGAACTTAAGGAAGATAAAGAAGTTATAATTAAAAATTTATATAATTTATTCATAAATTATAAAGACTCAATTACAAAAGATCAAGTTTATTCTTTTTTAATTTCTAAAGGTTATTGTTATGAAACTATTATGGATCTTTTTGATGAATTTAAGAAAAATAATATTGATTTAACTAAAAATAAAAAAACTTTTCAAGACAAAATTATTTCAAAGATTAATAATGTTTATGAAAGTTTTAAAGATTAGTTTTTAGATAAATTTAAAAATCTGTTTATAAATATAATAAATAAAAGAGATATATTTAAATTTAAAAGAGATAATAAAAATAGATAATAAAAGAGATAATAAAACATGATTGAACCAAACACATTTTTTTTAATATTTTCAGCAATTTTTTTAATTGCTTTTTTTGGAAATCTTTTTTTTAAAAAGACAAGATTTTCAGATATTTCTATTCTTTTAATCATCGGTTTTTTAATTGGTTCTGTGTTTAACATTATTACCAATTCTCAACTTGAAATTTTAAAAAGTATGTCTTCTTTATTTGGTTCTTTAGCTTTAATTATTATTCTTTTTGAAGGTGGACTTCATCTTAATTTTTATAAAGTTTTAAGAGAGATTGGAAAAGCTACAATGTTTACAATTGCAGTTTTCTTTTTTACAGTTCTTTTCTCTGGAGTTTTACTTCATTATATTTTTTCAATACCTGCAATTTATGCACTTTTAATTGGTTCTGCAATTGGAGGTGTAAGTTCTGCTGTGGTAATTCCTTTAGTTATGAACTCTAAATCTAAAGAAGAAACTAAAACTTTAATTACTTTAGAGTCTGCAATTACTGATGTTTTGTGTATTATTGTCTTTATAACTCTTTTTGAAATAATTGTGACTCAAAAATCAAGTATTCAGTTTGTTACTCAAAATATAATTTCTGCATTTGCAATTGCAACTGTTATAGGTGCAGTTTCAGGAATTGTTTGGACAAAGGTTTTAAGAGATTTTAATGTTATTAGAAAATTTAATTATCTTTTAACTCTTTCTTTTTTATTTTTAATTTATGTTTTAATTGAATATGCAAAAGGAAATGGAGCTTTTGGAGTTTTAATCTTTGGTTTAGTTTTAGGTAATTCTAATGAAATTTTAAAAATATTTAAAATGAAAACTTTAAGTCTTGATAATGTTGTTAGTTTAAATGAAGTTTATAAGTTTCAAGCAGAAATTAGTTTATTTATTAAAGCATTTTTCTTTATTTATTTAGGACTTATAATTGATCTTTCTTCTGTAACTTTAAATATTATTTTAATTTCTGCAGTTTTAATTTTTGTATCAATTGCTTCTAGGTATTTATCCATTTATATATTTTCTGGAGATAAGACAATTAAGCAAGATACAAGATATATTTTATCTCTTCATGCAAGAGGACTTGCTGCTGCTGTTTTAGGTACTTATCCAATTGCTATGGGTCTTGTAAACAATTATACTTTAATCCTTTTACCAATAACTTTCCTTGTAATCTTTTTAACAAATATTACAACTACTTTTATGTTTTTCTTTACAGAAAGAAATAAACTTAAGGAAGAGTCTTTAAATGAAGAATCTTCAGAAAAAGATTCTTCTCAGGAAGAAGAAACTAATCCTTATAGTTTAATTAAAAAATCTAATAAAAATAAAGATTCTAAAGAAAAAATAGATGATAATTAAAAATCTATTCCTTTATAAATATTTTGTATCTATAAAATATTTATGACTTACAATAATACTTTAAGTTTTTATAAAGATAACTTAATTTCTATAATTATAAGTATTATTATATATTGATAGGCAAAGATTAACCTTCATTCTAATTTTAATCTTTTGCCAAAATTTTAAGCTTTAAAGGTAGGTGGGCAAAAATTATGTTTTCAAATCAAAATGAAAAAGAAATAAAAGAGTTTTGGGAAAAAAATAATATTCCTAAAAAAGTAAGAGAAAAAGAGTCTGATAAACATTATTATTTTATAGACGGACCTCCATATGCAACAGGTTCTATTCATTTAGGAACTGCAATGAACAGGATCTTAAAAGATATTCTTTATAGGTTTAAAAGACAAGAAGGTTTTAAGGTTTTAGACATTCCTGGTTTTGATACTCATGGTGTGCCAATAGAACGTAAGGTGCAAAAAAAATATGATTTAAAATCAAAAGAAGATATTGAAGCTTTTGGTATTGAAAAATTTTCAAAAGAATGTCATGCATTTGCAACTAAACACATCTCTGAAATGTCAAAAGATATTTATGATTTAGGACAATGGATGGATTGGGAAAATCCATATAGAACTTTAGATCAAACCTATATGCAATCTGCTTGGTGGACTTTTAAAAAAGCTTTTGATAAAGGTCTTTTATTTCATGACAAATATCCTATCCATGTCTGTCCTGATTGTGAAACTTCAGTTTCTTTTAATGAAATTGAATATCAAGATTTAACTGATCTTTCAATTTTTGTTTCCTTACAATCAAAAGAAGATTCTTCTCTTTTCTTTGTTATTTGGACAACAACTCCATGGACTCTACCTGCAAACATGGCAATCATGGTTCACCCTAAATATACATATGTTGAGCTTATCTCAAACAATAAAAAATATATTGTTGCAAAAGATTTATCTGAAAAATTAATAAAAGAATTTAATTTTGAAAACTATACTTTAGGTAAAGAATATTTAGGAGAAGAACTTGTAGGTAAAGAATATCTTCCTGTTCTAGGAGAATGGTTAAATCTTCCTGAAGATTATACAAAAAATGCATATAAAATAATCTCTTCAGCAAGACATGTAAACCTAGAAGACGGTTCTGGTTTAGTTCATTGTGCTCCAGGACATGGTAAAGAAGATTATCAAGTTGGAAGAGAATTTAATATTCCTATATTTTCTCCGGTTACAATGTCAGGTGAGTATGATGATTCTGTTTCTTTTGGAAAAGGAAAAAAAGTTAAAGAACTTGATTTAGATATAATGAAATATTTACATGAAAAAGAATGTATCTTAGCTAAAAGAAAAGTAAAACATAGTTACCCTACATGTTGGAGATGTCATAATCCTTTAATAATGGTATCTTTACCTCAGTGGTTTTTAAGAATTGAAGATTTAAAACCAAGACTTGTAGAACTTAATGAAAGTGAAGTTTCTTGGCATCCTTCTTGGGGAAAAGATAGATTTTCAAACTGGCTTAAAAATTTATCTGATTGGCCAATTTCAAGAGCAAGATATTGGGGAACTCCTGTTCCTATTTGGAAATGTGATAACTGTGAAAAAATACATGTCTTTGAGTCTTTAGAAGATTTAAAGAAAAAAGCTCCTGAAGTAGATTTAAATATGGATATTCATAAACCATTTATTGACAAAATAGAAATTACTTGTGATTGTGGAACAAAGGTGAAAAGAATTCCAGAAGTATTTGATGTTTGGTTTGATTCTGGTGTTGCATCATGGGCATCTTTAGGTTATCCTTTCAAAAAAGAATTATTTGATAAATATTGGCCAGCAGATGCTAATTTAGAAGGTCCTGATCAAATAAGAGGTTGGTGGAATTCTCAAATAATTGCTTCTGTAATTGCTTTTGATAAAGTTCCATTTAAACAAATTTCTATGCATGGTATGGTTCTTGCTGGAGATAAAAGAAAGCTTTCTAAATCTGAAGGAAATGATATTCCTTTAATTGAAAGATTTTCACAAACTTCAATTGATTACTATAGATATTATTTTGCAAAAGAATTTTCAGGAGAAGACATTGTTTTAGATTCTAAAAAATTTGATGAAGTTAGAAGAACTTTAAATCTTTTAGAAAATCTTTATAATTTCATTTCTCTTTATGATGAAAAACAAACATTTGTAACTTCTTTAGATGTTTCAAAAGAAACTTTACTTGTTGAAGATAAATGGATTCTTTCAAGATTTAATAATCTTTTAAAAAATAGTTATGCAAACTTTTCAACAACTAACTATTCAAAAGTTATAAATGATTTTGAAAAATTTTTGCTTGAAGATTTTAGTAGAATATATGTTAAACTTTTAAGAAAAAGAAAAGATGAAAATCATGTTCTTTCATATGTCTTTTCCTCAAGTTTAATATTGATCTCACCAATAGTTCCTCATTTTACAGAATTCATGTATCAAAAGTTTTCTGTAAAAGAAAAAGAATCTGTGCATTTCTACCATAATCCTTTAATCAATGAAAGTTTAATTGATTTAGATCTTGAAAAGAACTTTGACCTTTCTCAAGAAGTTGTAAAAACAGCTCTTTCTTTAAGAGAGGACTTAAAGAAAAGATTAAGATGGATCTTACCTGAAATGCATGTTGTTTTAAAAGACTTTGAAAAAATATCTATCTTTAAGGAAATTATAGAAGATATGGCAAATATTGAAAATGTAAGTTTTTCAAATAATGCTCCTGATAACATGCCTTCAAAAGAAGTTTTAAAAGATGTTTTTGTATACATTAATGAAAACATTGATTCTTCTTATAAAGAAGTTTGGGAAGTATCAGAGCTTACAAGGCTTATACAGTCTGAGAGAAAGAAACAAAAGTTAAATCCAAATGATAAAGTTTCTTTGAAGATATCTTGTAGTGAAAAAGATTTCCTTGTAAAAAATAAACCTAAAATTGAAGATGCAACAAACACTATTCTTGATATCTTGGACGATTTAAGTGAAGACAATAAACAAAAGTTAATAGAGAGAGAAGTTTCTTTCTCTTTTTAATTTTTTAAGTGATATTTTATGAAATTAATTATAGATTCTAAATTAGATATATCTTTAAAAGAATGGTCTGAAGGAAAAAAATCTTTAGGAGATGTTTCTAAAGAAAATAATTTATCTATATGTCAAACAATGGAAGAAGCTAAAAAAAGAGGTCTTTCTTCAAGCATATCTTTAGAAGATATAAAAGATGATTTCAACTTATAAAGGTTATTTATAGTTTTTTCTTATATTTTATTTTTAATAATCTTTTTTTAAATTAATTTTTATAATTAATAAATATCTTTAAAAGGTTATTTTCAATTCCTTTATAAATATTTTGCTTCTTATTAATATTTATGTATTTCAAAATACTTTTATCAAAAACAAGATTTTTACAAATCTACTTATTTTCTGTAGTTAACTTTAATCTCCTTTAGAGGGAGAGAATTTAATATTTATCGGTTTATATAATATTTATAGTACTTTATTAAAATAAAGTCTAAACATATTTATAGTAATTTTTAAAAAAAATATATTTATAAAAAAGGAGTTAATAATTTATGGAAAAAAAATATTTATCAATAAAAGAAGTTTTAGAAAAGAAAGAAGGAGAGGTATCTTTAAGAGGATGGGTACACAGGTTTAGAGACCAAAAGACAACAATCTTTATAACCTTAAGAGATGTTACAGGGGTAATACAACTTGTGTGTGATCAAGATAAAGTATCTCCAGAGCTTTTTGAAAAAATAAAACAAACAACTATAGAATCATCAATAGTTGTTTCTGGAACTGTAAGAAAAGAAGAAAGATCTCCTCAAGGTTATGAAATTGATATAAAAGATTATGAGATTGCAGGTCTTGCAGAAACTTATCCAATATCAAAAGATTTTTCTGAAGAATTTCTTTTAGATGTAAGACACTTATGGTTAAGATCAAGAAAAATGCAAGCAATCTTAAAAATAAGATCAACTGTCTTTAGAGCTATTCATGATTATTTTAGAAGTCAAGATTATTATGAATATCAATCTCCAGTTCTTCAGTCAGTTCAATGTGAAGGAGGATCAAGTTTATTTAAGGTTGATTACTTTGAAAAGAAAGGTGTCTTTTTAGCACAGACATGGCAATTGTATGCAGAGCCAGCTATCTTTTCTTTAGAAAGAATATATACAATCTCTCCATCTTTTAGAGCGGAAAAGTCAAAGACAACAAGACATTTAGCTGAATATTGGCATGCAGAGATGGAAGGAGCTTGGGTTTCTTTTGAAGAGTTACAAGAGCATGCAGAAGGTTTAATAAAAAAAGTAATCTCTGATGTTTTAAAACACCATAGAGATGATCTTGAAACTTTAAAGAGAGATGTTAAAGTTTTAGAAACTGCAATTTCAAAACCTTTTGTAAAAATGACATACACCGAAGCTTTAGAGATTTTAAAAAAAGAGCATGACATGCATGTTGAATGGGGAAAAGACCTAAGAACTGTTGAAGAGGATCTTTTATCTAAAATGTATGATACTTTTATTATTATTACAAGATATCCAAAAGAAGTAAAAGCTTTTTATATGAAAGAAGATCCACAAGACCCTAGAGTAGTTTTAGGTTTTGATTGTATCGGTCCTGAAGGTTATGGTGAGATTATAGGTGCAAGTGAAAGAGAGGATGATATTAAAAAAATAGTTGAAAGACTTGAAAAAGACGGAGAAGATGTCTCACAATATGATTTCTATCTTGACACTAGAAAATATGGTTCTGTCCCTCATTCTGGTTTTGGAATGGGTGTTGAAAGAATAATCTCTTATATCATAAAAGCTGATACAATAAAGGATGCTATTGCTTTCCCTAGAACAATGGTAAGGTATAGACCTTAATTTTTTAAAAGATAAAAGTATTATACTTTTTATAATACTTTTTCTTATATTATTTTAGATAATTTTATTTTGGGAATATATGATTAAAAATAAATCTAAGATTGTTTTAGAAGTAATTAAAGAAGTTGAAAAATTAAAAAAACAAAAGATTAAACCAATGTCAAAGAATGATTTAAATGATTTCTTTGAAAATGCTAAAAATTAATTTTTTATATTTAAATATTTTTTATATTCAATTTATTTGTCTAATTTTGTTTTTGTAATACAAATAGATTGTTTTTTAAACTTTTTGTATTACATAAATATATATGTTAAATAATAAAGTTAATGCTGTAATTGACTCTTCATTTTGGATAAACTTGAGTAGAGTTGATCTTACAAAATATTTATTAGATTATTTTACTATTTATTCTACCATAAAAGTAAAAGAAGAACTTTTTGATTTTTACGAAAGAAGAGGTTATTTTTCAAAAGATTCTTATCTTTTTAAGTTATATTTAGAAGCAGATTTTATTATTTTAAAAGACCTTAAAGAAATTACTTTAAAAATAAAGCAAGAATTGTCAAAAGATTCTGGAGAGTTATATTCTGCTGCTCTTTTAAAGGAAATTGGAGGTGTTTTTTTAACAGATGATAAGGGGGCACTTAATTTTTGCAAAAATAATAATCTTTTTGCAATTACTTCTGTTTATTTAATAGTTAGACTTTATAAGGATAATTTAATATCAAAAGAAAAAGCTAAATTTTCAATTATGCGATTAAAAGGAAAAATAAGTAATATACATATACAATCTGCTTTAAAGGATTTATAGTATAAAAGGAGGTTTTTAACATGGTTAAAAAAGATTATAAATTGAAATCTTATAGATTATCTGATAGTTCCTTAAAATTAATATATAATGTTTCTAAAGAAAAAGATTTGAGTGAATCTGAAGCTTTAAGAATGTTAGTTGACAAAGGGCTTTATGAATATAAGTTAGAGTCAGCAATAAAAACATATTATGATAAAAATTTAGATTTAACTGCTGGAGCAAAACTTGCTGGTATTTCCAAAAGAGAGTTTATGGAAGAACTTTCAAGAAAAGGGGAAGGTATTAATCTTTCAAAAGAAGATTATGATTATTCTAAAAAATCTTTTGAAAAATTATTTGGAAAAACAAAAAAGAAAACTACTCAAAAGCCCAAGTAGTTTTTTCTTTAGAATCAAAAAGAATAACTCCTTTTTTCTTAAGGTTTATTCTTATGATGTCTGCTTCTTCCCATTTCTTAGAATCTCTTAATTCTTGTCTTTTTAAAATTAATTTTTCAATTTCTTCAACAGGCATTTTATTTTTTGCTTTATTTTCACTATTACTTTCAAAATTTAAAACTTTAAAAACAAGATTTACTTTTTTCAAAAATTCTAAAATCTGTGATGCTTCTTCTCTGGTTAATTTTTCTTGATCCATTAGTTTGTTTGTTTCTTTTACAAGGAAAAAGATTTGCGCCCATGCATTTGGTGTGTTAAGATCATCATCCATGGCTTTTTCAAAATTAAAGATTGATGTTTCAATAATTTCTTTTGCATAAAACATTTCTTTTTCTTGTTTAACTTCTTGAAGTCTTCTTATATAGTTGTTTAGGTTTTGTAAAGTTTTTTTAGCATCTAAAATAGATTGTTCTGTATAGTTTTGTGGTTTTCTATAATGTCCTGTTGAGAAAACATATCTAAGTTCTTCAGCTGTATTTTTCTTTAAAAAGTCTTCAATGGTTATAAAGTTTCCTAAGGATTTTCCCATTTTCTTTCCATCAATTGAAAGCATTGCTGTATGTACCCAGTAGTTTACCATCTTATGATTTAAACAACCAAAGTTTTGTGCAATTTCATTTTCATGATGAGGGAAAACATGTTCTATTCCTCCGCCATGAATATCAAAATTATCTCCAAGATATTTATTACCCATAACTGAACATTCCATGTGCCAACCAGGATAGCCAAGACCCCATGGAGAATTCCATTTCAAGATATGCTCTGATTTTGCTTTTATCCAAACTGCAAAGTCTGCTGGGTTTTTCTTTTCTTCATCATTTTTAAATCTTGTATCTTTTAAAAGATCTTCAATCTTTCTGTTTGAAAAAGAACCATATTCTGAATATTTTGAAACATCAAAATAAATTCCATTTTTAGTTTCATATGCAAAACCATTTTCAAGAAGTTTTTTAACCCATTCTATTATTTCTGGAACATGTGCTGAGGCTTGTGGTTCTATGTTTGGTCTTGATATTTTTAAATCATCAAAAGCTTTCCACATTCTATGTGAATATTTATAAGCAAGTTCCATTGGGTGTACTTTTCTTTCTTTTGCTCTTTTTGTCATTTTGTCTTCTCCAGAATCTCCTAAGCCATCATCTGTTAGATGACCAACATCTGTAATGTTTCTAACATAGAAAATCTGGTAGTTATGAAAAATTTTAAAATAATTGATTAAAAGATCATAGTAGATATATGACATTGCATGCCCTAAATGAACATCATCATAAACAGTTACTCCACACACATATATTTTAAGTAAACCTTTTTCAACAGGTTTAAAGGCTTCTTTTTTTCTTGTAAGTGTGTTGTAGAGTTTTATTGTCATATATTTTTCACCTTTTTATAATATATTTATAATTAATATTATAGTATAAAAAGTTTATAAAATGCTTCTTTTGTTTTATTTTTGTAATTTTTAATATTTTAAGAATATATATAAATATATTGTTTCTTATATAATATATAGTTTAGATAGTTATTGTTAACTTAAAAACTATATTTAATTAATTTAAATTTATGAAATAATAATTATGGAACATTTATAAAAGAGGTTTTATTAATATGCAAAAGAGATTAGGTATTTTAGGTATTTTTTTAATAGTTTTAATGTTTGTTTTTTCATCAGGCTTTGTTTTTGCTGAAAATTCATTTGTAAGTTATAGTTCTACTTCAAAAGTAGGTTGGGAAATAACTTCTGCTGAAATTACAAATGATAATATTGAAATTAATTACATGAATAATCTTGAAGCAAGAGATTCTTGTAAAACAAATGAAAGAACTTTTATGTGGGTTCCTTTTGCAACAGAATATAGAGGTTTGTTTTTAGTAACTCTTTTTGTTCCTAATAATTTTAATAATGAATCTGGATTTGATTCATTTTTGTATGATAATTTGTCTGACAGAGGAAAAAGTGAAAATGAAACAGAAGATACTCTTAAAAAATATGAACGATATTTAAAAAGTAATGATCCTACTTTTATGAATTATTTAAATAGTTATGTTAGTGAAGATAAATATTTTTATATAGTTAAAATTGAAGATGATTTTAAACAAAATAAAAATTATACTCATAATATTGATTTAAGTATGATTAATGAATTAGATAAATTTGGAAAAGTTTATATTTATTTATATGATCATTGTGGAAGTTTATCTTCATTTTATCATAATGACTATAAAATTTCTAAAAATCTTGCGAAAGCAGTTTATAATTTTAGTGATGGTCAAGAAGAAACTTCTAAAAAAGAAAATGCTACTTCAATAAAATTATCTTCTTCTATTGAAGATAATAAAATAAAATTAGATTCAAATGTTACTGATAATGTTAATATTTATTATACATTAGATGATTTTAATTTAGAAAACCATTTTAAATCAAAATTTGTTGAATTTAATTATAATAAAGAAAAAATAAATACTTATCTTAAAAGTAATTCTTGGAATATTAATCAATTTGGGGTAAATTTTAAAGTGACTAAATATACTGCACCTGTATCTTTATCTTCTGGACAAAAACTAAATGCAATTGCAGTTAATTATGATAATTTTACTTTAAGTAATTATCTTGAAGGAATTACTCTTTCATCTTCTGAAAATTATTCTTCATCTTCTCAAAGCAATAATTTTTCAATTAACTTTAAAGAAGATAAAAAAACAGATAATGTGATTTGTGAAAAGGAAACAAAAATTTGTTATGTTAAATTTAATCAAAACATTGATTTAGATTTAATTGCAAATAAAGTAAATGATGGAAATGTTTATTTTTATATTAATGATATAGAAGGAGATATTGAAAATATTGTAAAAAGCTTATCTTCTCCTCTTTTAAATATTACACCACCTGCTAAATTAAATGATAATAAACTAAGTTTAGGAAGTAATTTATTCAAATATTCAGATTTAGAAAATTATACTCTAAATCTTAATCAAAATGAATCAAAGTTTTTTACTATTAGTGCTTTCCAATTAAATACAAATGTTGATAAGTTATATTTTGTATTTTTACCTGACGAAAACTTTGAAGATTTAGTAAAATATAAAACTTTACAAAAAATAATAAATTCTGTATATTGTGATGGTTGTAAAATTCCAGATTGGATGCCAAATGGATTAATAATTGATAATCAAAATTTATCTACTAGTGATCCTGATCCTTCTACTAGTGATCCTGATCCTTCTACTAGTGATCCAAATTGTAAATATACTGGTGATTTTGAAATTTTATGTGATTTTCATATCTTTAATTTAGATAAAGATATTGGAAGTAGTTCTATTGATAGTTCAGCAGGAACATTTAGCCCTAAAGAAACATATTATTTAGAAATTGAATATTTTTATAATGATAAAAAAAATAATTTTAATAAAAATTTAGAAGCTTATAAATTATTTGAATCTGAAAAAAATAATTTTAATCTTACTGAAAATGAAATTACAATATTTTTTTCAATAATTGGAGGAGAATCCTCTTTTTTAAATGATCAAGCTGGTGATCAAGGAGAATCTATAGGTTTAACTCAAATAAATAAACCTATATGGAGAACAGAAAGTGGTTTTAATGATCTAAAAGTATATCTTCCAAGTGAAGTTAATACAGTTGAAAAATATTATAAATATTTTGATGATTCTAAAAATGATTTAAATAAATCTTTATATTTAGGTCTTGCAGTTTTTAAATATAATTTAAATTATGCTAAAAATAATATTTCTAACTTTAATTCAAAGTATTCAGATATTGATAGAGCATTTATAATGTTTTACGCACACCAGTTTAATATAAGAGATACAAAAACATTCTTTAATACTGTAAATATTCCTACAGATAAAGAAAATGTAATTATTAATTGTGCAGGAACTGGTAATGATTTATTCCAAAATTCTTCTTTAAAGAAACTTGGTTGTGTTGCGACTGTAGGTTCTGTAAGAAAAATTGGATGGTATCTTAATTACATAAATAATTTAAATTAAATATTTTTACTTTAATTAAAAGAGAAACAATTCTCTTTTTATTTCTTTATTTACTATATATTATATATGAGTAAAAGATATTTTACAATAATTTTCTTTATATTTCTAATAATAGGTTTATCTGTTCCTATTTTTTCTGCAGAAATAAACCTAAATCCTTCTAAAACTTATTACTACAACCAAGAAATTAATCTAGGAACAACTTCTCTTCCAGAAGAAACTTTCTATGTAAACCTAAAAATAACTTCTGAAAACAGAACTTTATTTGAAAGAGATTTTTTAAAAGAAGAAGCTTTTAACATCCCTTTTATCTTTCAAGACTTCTACCCTTCTTCTTTAACTTTAACTTATAATTATTTTTCAGTTTCTAAAGATTTACTTGAAACAAAAGAAGCTAATTTACTTTTAACAAAACTAAACCAAGAGATTGAATATTTTTTCTGTAATGAAATTGAATGTGAAAAAGAACTTTTTGATGTTATTGAAGAAAATAAAGATTTCTATCTTTCCTCTTCTCTAAAAAACATGTCTTTTACAGTAAAGATAACTTCACAAGATTATTTAAAAGACTACAAAGAAGTATCTTTACCTTTAAAACTTAATTTAAAAGAAGGAGTTTATTCTTTAGAGATTTCAACACTTCTTGATGATTCAATATTTTCAAAGACTTTAGATATTATTGTAGTCTCACAAGATCAGATTTCTTCTCCTGAAAACAATCCTTCAGGTCTTGAAGGTTTAGGTTCTGGTGTTCAAGGTGTTCCTTCTCAAAATATTTTTCAAAAAATAAAAAGTAACAGCTTACAAGATAATTTAAGAAGCTATTGGTATATTCTTTTAATAATTATTATTTTATTATTTTTAATATTTAAAAAAAGAAAAAAAGAACCTATGCAAGAAAATATTAAAAAAGAAAGTTCTCTTTCAAGAAGAGAAGCAAGAAAAATACATTTATTTATATTATTAATAATTATTTCTTTATTTTCACAAATTACTTTTGCAAACTTTGTTGATAAAGAATACGAGTTTAGTTACTTTACAGATGATTATAAACTTTTAGAAAAAAACTTTCCTCAAGAAAACGAAATTTCTTTATATCTTACAAATTTAAAGCAAACTAATTCTTATTTTTTACCTTTAATAAACCATACAAACCAATCTTTAGTTTATTCTCAGAAAAAAGAACTTTATCAAGGAACACTAGAATACATTCCAATATATTCTTTATTTGCAATTGATATAAATAAATCACAAGGAAATTATGCTCCTTTCTTGCCAAATGAACAATATTCTCAATATTGTAAACCAGTTTTAGATTATTTTAAAAATCATCCTGTTAGTACAAAAGTAGATTTAATAAACAGAAATAAATTTTATTTAACAAATTATATTGGTTTTTCAAAAGAATGTATAGATGAGCTTATCTCTAAAAGATGGCTTCAAGAAAAATATGTTTTAGCAGAAATTAAATATTCTCCTAAAGATTTTGATAATCAATCAAAAATTATTCAAGAAGAATTATTTTTTGAAAGTGATTTATTTTCAGATTCATTAACTCTTCCAATAAACATTATTAAAACAGATTCTGCAATTGTCTACACTTATCCAGATCCAAAAAACTATAATAGCATAAGACTTGAAGTTGAGGAAAATGGTTGGATCTTAAGTAATAGAGTAAATTATCCTTATAGTTTTACAGAAATGGAAGAAGTTTTTACTTTTAATTTAACTGAAGGTGCTTTTGGGTCCTTTAGATATACTCTTAATAATTATAATGAAAATTTTGCAGATGTTACTGTTAATTATTTAGATAAAGAAGAATCTTTATCTTTTAGTAATTTTTTACCATCAAGTTATTTTTCTATAAATGATGGTAATTTTAATACAGATGTTATAAGTAAATTAAATAGAAATAATGGTCATTTAATATTTAACAATTATCAATTATATAATGTTGTGGAAAACAGAAGAAAAAGAAGATTATCAATAAATGATAATTATCAAGATTCTTTAAATGTTTTATCAAGAAAAGAATATTCTTTAGTATATACTCCTTCTTTTTATAATGAAAATAATTTTTATCTTCATTTAAATTCAGGAAAATACTTAAACCCAATAATTAAAGGTAACATGCATTTATTTTATGATGTTGATCCTTTACTTTTCAAAACCATTGATTTGTTTATGATAAATAATGATAATGGTAAATTTTATTTTTCAGAAAACATGGCAAACTATAATTATAGTACAACAAGTTTTCTTCTAGAAAACGATACTCTTAAAATCAATGAAATATATTCTTCAAAAGACTATACTTCTTTCCATATTCTTTTTAAAGATGAAAATGTTCCTATAGTAATTTCAACAGATAGAAAAAATATTCTTTCAACAAACGATCCTTATTTTTATATTTATAAAGATTATTTTATAATGACTTTAAATGGTACTTTAAGAGTTTATAAAAATAAAAATATAAATATTACAGAAAAAGTAAACACTTATAGTAATTATGATGATAAATTTTTAACATTAACAGGCAGAAATCCTAATTTTGATAAAAATCAAAACATTTATTTTACAAATAATCTAAAATTATTTAATGACTATATATATGATGTCTCAACAGCACAAGACCTATCTTTAATTGAACAAAAAGTATTTTGGGCAAATTCTTTTAAAAAAGCAGACTTAGAAGTTGATGATTGGTTCTCTGAAAATAGTTTTTGTGATTCTAATCTTTTAATGGAAGATTTTAATAAAGTTTCAGAAAATCTAAAAAGACTAAATTTTACAATTCTTAAGTACCCTAATCTTAATTTAACTCCTTTTAGTAATGTTTTAGAAAATACTAAAAACTATATTATTCCAAGAAACACTTTTACAAAAGAAAATTATGATTTTTTATGTAATTATACAAAAGAAGATTCTTTTAGAAACTATTCTAATATTATTTTAAATTCTTCAGAATATTTAAATGATCAAAATAGTTTTATTGAACAACTTTCTTTTTTCCAAACTCCAATCTCTCAAATCTATCCTGGTCCTGATAATTATAAAGCTAAATATTTATCTGATTATTTTACTTCTTATAAAGAAGGTATTATTTTTATAGATGAAAATAATATTATTAAGGGTGCTTCTTCTCTTAATTTTAAGGATGATTATTCTTCAGTAATTGATTTCTTTTCAAATTATTTAGTGTTTGACAGATTATCTATCTTTTATCCTGATAATTTAGTTTTTAGTTTTGAAACTTCTGAAAATTTAGCAACTAGAAATTATATTAGAAATAATTTTTTAAAAGATAAAGAAAAATTATCTCTAAAATTTAAACTTCCAAAAAGAAGTGATGAGTTAGATGAAGATTATATTTATGAAAGATTTATTTTTCAAGATAGAGTAAATAATTATGTTGGTAATTGTACAAGGTTAAGTTTAGATGTTGCAAGAAAATATATCTATAACAATGTACGTAATTTTTCAGAAGATAACTCTTGGTGGGGTTCAGATTATAGAAGAGAAGATGCTTGGTTTCTTGCAAAAGAAAATCAAGTTATTTGGAATCATGAAAATGATCTTCCTTTAAATCAAGAAAATGTTTTTGAAGGTGTTGTTTTAGGGGTCTATATTGGTTCAACAGAATACACTTATAGTCCTGATTCAACAGTTCTTATTAGAGCTGGAAAAACTTTTAAAGATCTAGAATACACACATACTATGCCATATCTTGATAATTATAAAAATAAAACAGGAATTACTCTTAATGCAGGTTCAAGAAGTGTTAGTGTTGAAAACGCTTTTGAGTATACTTCTTCTTATGGAAGAGAATTAAGAGAGATAATTGTTCCTAGAAATTTTTATGATAATAAAATAAAAGATAAGTATGGTAAAACAGAACTTGATTATGTTAAAGAATATTTAACTTCTTTTGACTAAATATGTGATTTATAATGAAAAAAATAATATCTTTAGGAATTGAATCAACTGCACATACTTTTGGTGTAGGGATTATTGATAATTCAGGAAAGATTTATGCAAATGTTAAAAAACAGTATACTGCTGAGACAAAAGGAGAAGGTATTAGACCTTATGATGCATCTGTTTTTCACTTTCAAAACGCAATAGATGTTCTAAAACAAGCCTTAAGTGAATCAAATTTAACTATTGATGATATTAATGTAATTTCTTTTGCAAGAAGTCCAGGTCTAGGACCTTGTTTGTCTGTAGGAGCAACTTTTGCAAGAAGTTTATCCTTAAAATACAATAAACCAATAGTTGGTGTAAACCACTGTGTTGCTCATTTAGAGATTGGAAAAACTTTAATGAAAGCAAAAGATCCTCTTTTCATATACACTTCTGGTGCAAACACACAAATAATTGCAAAAGACAATAAAAGATATAAGATATTAGGTGAAACTTTAGATATTGGTCTTGGAAATCTTTTTGATTCTTTTGCAAGAGATTTAGGTTTTGGTTTTCCAGGAGGACCTATTTTAGATAAAATGTATTTTCAGTCAAATAATTATATTCTTCTTCCATATTCTGTTAAAGGCATGGATATTGTTTTTTCTGGTCTTTTAACTTCTTCAAGAAAATTAATTGGAAAAGTAAAAACTGAAGATTTAGTTTATTCATTTATGCATACTGCTTATGCTATGGTTTTAGAAGTTTGTGAAAGAGCATTATCTTATACAAATAAAAAAGAGATTATGGTTATTGGTGGTGTTGCAGCTTCAAAGGCTTTAAAAGAAATGCTTGAAAGTTTTTCAAAACAAAGAAATATTAAATTATTTATTCCTCCTGTTTCAGTTTGTCTTGATAATGGTGCTATGATTGCAGACTTAGGTTTAAAGCATTTTATTTATGATAAAAAACAAAAAATGAAAGATACAGTTATTAATCCAGAAGAAAGAACTGATCAAATAATTATTAATTGGTGAATATTAAATATGTTTAAAAGAATTAAATTTAAAACAAAAGATTTTTTTAATAACACTTCTTTAGGAGTTTCTTTAAGAGAGAGAAAACTTAAAAAAATTAGAGAAGAAAGATTAAAGGAAGAAAAATTAAAAAGAGATTTAAAGAAATAATATTTATTTTTTTTTACTTTTAAAAATAATTGTAGGTCCAATTAATCTTACTAATTTTAATGGATATACTTTTTTCCAGAAGTTTTTTGTCCATCCTTTTTCTATTTTTTCATCAAATGGTTCAATTATTTCTTCAACAATAAAGTTATTATCTACAAGGCATTTATAAGTCTCACTAATTTTATGTGTGTACGCTATAAATTCTATTTTACTTCCATCTGGTCTAATTGTTTCTTGACTACATATTTTTAGTTTGTTGTAGTTTAAAACTAGTTTAGATGTTTTAGGATCTAAGCTTGAATAGAAAGGATGATCAAAACTAAAAACAAATAATCCATTTTTTTTTAAAACTCTGTTAACTTCTTTAAAACATTTTTTTAAATTAGGTATATACTGAAGTGCAAAAGCAGAAAAAACTATATCGTAACTATTTGATTTTATACCTTCAAGGTTTTGGATATTTTTTGTTGAAAAATCAACATTTACTTTTTCTTTTTTTGCAAGTTCTTTTGCATATTTTATTTGTTCTACACAAATATCTAATCCTTTACAAACTGCACCTCTTTTTGCAAAAGCAATTGAACATTGTCCTCCTCCACACCCAATTTCTAGAATCTTTTTGTTTTTTATATTTCCTAGTAATTTAAGTTTATCTTCGTGAGGCGCATATGGTCCATAATGAGCATAGCTTGTACTTATTGTTGATTTTTCTTGATATTTTTTAGAAGATGCTTCCCAATATTTTTTAATTTTTTTAATCATATTAATTCTATTCTTTATAAGTCTCTTTATATCTTTTTAATGCTCTTAAAATTTCTTTTTGAGCCTCTTTTCTACCTTTTATTCCCATAATTGTGGATTTTTTTCCTTGAAGTTCTTTATATGTTTCAAAGAAATGTCTAATCTCTAAAATAACATGATCACTAAAGTCTTTAATATCCATTCTCTTATCCATTCTAGGGTCTGTTGAATGAACTGCAATTATTTTTTCATCTTTTTCATTATTGTCAACCATAAACATTACACCTATAGGTTTTGCTTTAACAATAACTCCTGGTGCTACAGGATAATTTGAGATAATAATAATATCAAGTGGATCATTATCTTCAGATAAAGTTTGTGGAATAAAACCATAGTCTCCAGGATAATGTACTGCAGAATAAAGTACTCTATCAAGTTTTATATGTCCTGAATCTTTATCAAGTTCGTATTTTAAGATACTACTTTTTGGAACTTCAATAAAAGCTGTTACTTCTTCAGGTATATTTTCTCCAGGGCTAAGTTCATGCCATGGGTGTTGTACATGTTTTATTTTCTTATTCATTTTTTCTCGCATTTTTTATTTATTTTAGTAATATATAATATATATCTATAATTTTATAAACAAATAGTTTTTTTAAAGAAAAAATCTGTTTTTAAACTTATTTGTCTTTACATATTATATTTAAGAATATTTATTTTAATTATAAAAGGGAGAGATATAATATGGAATATGTCTTTAAGATTGAAAAAAAAGTAACACATATGGAAAGTCCTTCTAGAAATACTTTAGAAGAAAACACAATAGCTGTAGAAATTAATGATTCTTTTGAAGAAGATGGTAATGATGGTCATGTTTTTAAATTATTGTCTGCAAATGGAAAAGATGCATGCTTAGAGTATGATAGACATTATTTAGTTAAAAATGAACATAAAGGTTATGAGTTTAATACAGACTTAATAATTAACCAACCAAAACAAATAACTTCAATGTGGGGTCCTAAACAAATAACTTATACTTTAACTTATTTAGGAATCTACGGTGAACATTTTAAAGAATAAATATGTATAAACAAATAATTCTTGTAAGAAATGATTTAAAGCTTGGAAAAGGCAAGATTGCTGCCCAAGCTTCTCATGCATCTTTAGAAAGTTATCTTTTAACTTCAAGAAAAACTCCTTCTATTGCAGAAAATTGGCTTTCTGAAGGTCAAAAGAAAGTTGTTTTAAAAGTTGAAAGTAGAGAAGAACTTTTAAAAGTCTTTCAAGAAGTAAAATCTTATTTTCCTGCAGTCTTAATTAAAGATGCAGCTCATACACAATTAAAGGAACCTGATTTTACTTGTGTTGGTGTTGGTCCTATTAAGGAATTTGAAATTGATAAGTTTACAAAAAGATATAAGTTATTATGAATGAAATAAAATATAAACTAATAGATTATAATAATTTTTCAGAACTTACAAAAGAAACTTTAATACAAGTACATGATATTTTAAAAAAAGAAGCTTCCTGGAACGATACTTTTTCTGAATTTAAAAAAAGATATACAAAAAGTAATTTTAAGAATACTAAGTTATTTTTAGTTTTTGAAAGTACAAAACTTGCAGGCTTTATTGAAGGTTATTCTATAGGGGATAAAGAGTTTTATGCAAGATCTTTTTATGTTTCTTCAGAGTTTAGAAATAAAAATATTGGAACAAAGTTAAAGGGTAGAGTTTTAGCTCATTTAAAAAAATTAGGTTATAAAAAATATTCAGATGGTTTAGTTGTAAATCCTTTAGTTTCAAAAATAAGTGATAATCTTATTAAAAGAAGAAAAAAAGATTCTTTAAAAAAACAACCTAAATTAACTTTTCCTTATGGTTTTAAAGATAAGGGAAGTATTTTGTTTAAAAATATTAAAAAAAGAAAGCCTGGTAAAAAATAAAATTTATATTGCATCTTTTCTATTTTTAAGTTCTGATAAGGCTTTTATTGCATTTTCATAAAGAATTCTATTTTTTAATCCTTTTTCTTTTAACATATCTCTTTTAAGGCTTGCAATTACTTCTTCAAGTTCTAAAAACATAGTTTATCTATCCTCTTTTTTTTGTTTAATAAAATCATTAAAAATTAATCCTTTTTGAATAATTTCTTCTTTTTTTATAGAAAATGCTTTTTTTGTTTTATTTAGTTTACTAAAATGGACAAAATACCATTTTTTACCAGTTAGTCTCCAAGCAATATATGCTTTATGTCCTGATATTTTTTCCCAAGTCTCAAGCTCTTTTATCTGTTCTTCTCTAATATTTAGATATTCCCCTGATTTTGTCTTACATTCAATTGCAAAACCTATATTGTCTTTAATAACAATAATATCAGGTGTAGGAAGAGTAGAAGATCCTGAGCCTGCAACTCTTGCAGCCATAAAACCAATGTCAAAGAACATAAAAAGAAGCTCTCTTTCTGCGTTTGACCCTTTTTTCTTATGCTGCATGTATGTTTTTCACATTTAATCTATTATATAAATATAATATAGAACAATAATGTTTATATATAGTTTGATACTATATATTTTATAGTAGAGAATATATTTGTTTTTAGATATAAGATGTTCTACAGTTTATTATTAAATTATAAATTAAACATAAATTATTAAAAAGAAGAAAAGTACTTTTAAAAAAATAAAAGAACTTTTTTATAAAAAAACTTAAACAATTAAATTAATCTTTTAAAAGTTATTTAAAATAAATAGTATGACTAAAAATTTACAGTTAAAAGCAGGCGAAATTATTGAAGTTACTGTGGTATGTAATTCAAAGTTTCAAGAGATTCAGAAGTTATCAGAAATTTACAAAATAAGGCTTAAATCACAAGCTATTAAAGGAAAAGCCAATAAAGAGTTAAAGGAATATTTTAAGTCTTTAGGGTATTTAGTAGAAATAGTTAAAGGAGAAAGGTCAAACCATAAGTATATTAAAATTTTATAGTTTGGTTTTTTATTTAAGTATTTCATAGTTTTTTTATAAAAAAATATTTGTTTTTTTAAAATCATTTGTTTTCTTTAAAAGATTTTTATTTCTTTTAACAAAAATCTTCTTTTTTTTAGTTTATAGAGAAAATACATTACAGGTGATTTTAAAATGGGTAAAACTTATTTAGAAACAATTAAATATTTAATTGTTGCAGATTTTCAAGTAGATGGTTTAGTTGAAAAACCAGATGTTATTGGTGCTATTTTTGGACAATCTGAAGGTCTTTTAGGTTCACAACTTGATATTAAAGAACTTCAACAGAATGGAAAAATAGGAAGAATAGAAATTACAACTAGTCATAATAACAATAAAACTTTTGGAACTTTAAAACTTCCATGTTCTCTTTCAATGGTTGAAACTGTAATCATAGGTGCATCTATTGAATCTATTGATAAAGTTGGTCCATGTGACACTAGATTTACTATTAAGAAAGTAGAAGATACAAGAGGACTTAAAAGAAAACAAATTAAAGATAGAGCAATTGATCTTTTAGGAAAATTAATGCAAGAAGAAATTCCTGACACAAAAGAGCTTATGGAAGAAATTGTTGATACTTTTAAAACAAAAGAAATTGTTTTTTATGGTCCAGATAAACTTCCAGCAGGCCCAACAATTGATGCAAATAAAGAAATTATTATTGTTGAAGGAAGAGCAGATGTAATAACTATGTTAAAATATGGATTTACAAATGTTATTTCAACTGGTGGTGCTAGAGTTCCAGCTTCTCTTGCAAATATTTGTAAAGATAAAATGGTAACTTTATTTTTAGATGGAGATAGAGGTGCTGATATTCAACAAAATCAACTTGTAAGAGCAATTAAAGTTGATTATATTGCAAGAGCTCCAGATGGAAAAGAAGTTGAAGAATTAACACAAAAAGAAATTAATCAAGCACTTAGAAGAAGAATTAAATCAACTTTTGTTTTAGATTTAAAAGATAAAAGTAAAGATGATAGAAATTCTAAAAGTTTTTCAACTCAACCAAATATTGTTAAAAATACTAAATTTTCAACAACAAATGATCATAAAGTAATTTCTTCAAGACCAAGCTTTGATTCAAGACCTAAGTTTGATGGAAATAGAAGAGATGATAGAAGAGATGATAGAAGAGATGATAGGTTTAAAGAAAAACCTGTAAATGATTTTTCAAGTATGCTTTCAAATATTCCTGATGTTGAAAGAATTGATGTTTCTAATGAAAGATCTAACTTTAGAGATAATAATAGAAATAAACATAATTCATTTCAAAAAGAAAGACCAAACTATGATAGAAACTCTAAATTTGATTCTTCTAAAAAGACTTTTGATTCTAAAAAGACTTTTGATTCAAGAAAACCTTTTGACTCAAAAAATAATTTAGAGGCTGATAAAGCATTAAATAAACCTTCTCAAACTAAAATAACTTTAAAAGATAGACTTGAGAGTGCTTTAAAAGAATTTGATAGTAAATCACAAGGAGATAAGTCTTTAAAAGAAAGTGTTTCTGAATCTATTGATAAAAAAATAAATACTTCTCTAAAAACTGAAGCTTCTTATCCTGTAAAAGCAGCTGAAGCTTTAAATAAACCAAAAGAAGAAGTTAAAGTAGAGGTTAAAAAGAAAAAACCTCTTGCAAAGATTACAGAAAAAAGTAAAAAGAATTTTTTAAAGATTCTAGAAGAAGTTGATGGTAAAGGACAATCTAGAATTTTAAATGAAAAATTAAGAAGGATAGGAAGTTCAAAGAGTAGTGAACTTTTATCTAAAATAAAATCTTTTAAAACTGGTAAGATTTTTGCAGTTGTAACTGATCTTGAAGTTGATGTTGAGATTTTAAAACTTTTAAAAGAAAAAGATGCTTCTTTTATTGTTTCTCCAAAATCTAAAATTAAAGAAGATCAAGAGATAAACATTGTAACTTACAATGAATTAAAGAAATAGTTTTTTTTAAAAAAATAAAAAAAAAGAAAGAAATTATTTCTTTTTCTTTCTTACTACTTTTTTCTTTTTAGTAGTTGGTTTTACAATTGCTTTAACTTTTGTTTCTTTTACTTTTTTTGTTTCTGTTTTATTTCTTTTACTTGAGATATATAAAAAGTCTCCAAGTATTATTAAAAGAACAGCAAGTAAAACATTAATTATTTGTCTTATATAGATTTTAAGGTATTGTCCTGTTGTAAACTCTACTTGGTTTGTTCTAATTGCAATTCCAAGTCCTTCAGATACATTTTCTTTACAGATATCTAATACTTCTGGTTGATATTTTGAAACTTCAATACAGTTACTATATTGGTCCATAAAGTCTATATCGTTAAAAATATTAGTAATTGATAAAAGTAAGAAAAATATACCAAAAACAAATATAAAAGCTCCAATTACTTTTAAAATATTATTTTTTTCCATTTTTAAATCACCTTTTTATTATAAACTATAATAATACATAAGATTATAGTTTATTTAAATCTTTTGTTTTTGTATAGATCTTTTGTGTATAATAAAAAGAAATACCTTTTTATATCTTTTCTATATTAAATATATTACTTAAAATCTTTTTTTAAAAAGCAAAAGATTAAATCAAAAAAGGTTCTGTGGTCTAGTGGTTATGATATCGCCCTTACAAGGCGAGGATCGGCGGTTCGAATCCGCCCAGAACCACTTTTTAAAATCTCTTTTTATTAAAAATATAATATTAATTTATTTTATAAATATTATGGTATACTATTTTTCTTATGAAATTTAAAATTATTTTACTTATATTTTTATTATTAATTACTCCTTTAGGATATCTTGAAGAAACAGATAGTCAATCTTTAGATTTTGATGTAATAAAAACAAAATTTATGGATGTTAATGTTTCAATTGAAATTCCAATATATCTTGATCAATATTCTCAAGAATCTTCTTTTGTCTTAACTACTCCTGTTTTTGTAACAACTAATTCTCAATCAGTAGACTTAGAGGCTTATTATTTAGAAAATGGACAAAAAGTTTATGCAGATTACAGTGAAGATGAATATGGTAATAAATTTGCAATTTTTGATATTAAAAAAATAACTAAAGCTCAATATTCTTTTTTTGTAGATGCAAGAATAGTTTCTGAAAATAAAATTATTTTTGCAGAAGATGTTTTTTCTCTTGAAAATGAAATTACTGATTTTAAGGAATATAAAGCTTCAACAAGATATATTAATTCAGATAGTAGTGAAATTATTTCAATGGCAAATTATTTAAAAAAATCAGATAATGCTTTAAAAGAACTTACAAATATTATTGATTGGACTTATAATTTTGTCGAATATGATTTAAGTTATTCAGATAAAACTGTTGAAGCAGTAAATGTTTTATCAGAAAGAAAAGGAGTTTGTTCAGAGTTTGCAATTCTTGCAGCTGCTATCTTAAGAGAAAGAGGTTTTCCTACAAGATATGTGACAGGTTATGCAAATAGTACTCTTGATTGGCAAGCCCATGCATGGCTTGAAGTATACATCCCTGGACAAGGTTGGGTTCTTGCAGATCCTACTTTTGGAGAAGTTGGTCTTGTTGATGCAAGTCATCTTTTAATTTCAAGATCTTTTGATCCTTCAGAAATTAAAGATAGAATAACTTCTTTTGGAAATGTATCTTTAAGATTTGGAGAAAAAAAAGCAAGCTTTAAGATTAATGATCATAAAAGTTTTTCAGATCTTGGATATTCAAATGCAATTTCTGTAAATTTTGATTTTCCTGAAAAAATAAAAGAAAATTCTGCTTTTTTTATAAAAGCAAATATTACAAATACAACCTCAAGAGCAATGTCTGTTTTTTTTATGTTAAATACACATCAGGATTTTGAATTAATCTATCCTGAAAATACAGATAAAATAATATATCTTGAACCATTTAAAGAAGAAGTTTTAACTTTTTATTTAAAATCAAATGTTGATGTTCCAAATAATTATTATAAAACTTATAGTTTTAATCTTAAGTCACAAGTAACAGACTATAGTGGTTCTTTAAATATTTATAATGATGAAGGTTATTTTCAAGAAGCTTTTTTTGTAACAGCGCCTTTATTGTATGTTGATAAAGATGTTTTAAAATATAGTTTAGAAATTATTAATTTTACTGATGAAAAAAAAGTTTTAAATTTTGATTTTAATAACAATAATGTTTTAAGTTCTGAAATTATAGAGGTTCCAATTAATTCTACGTATGTTTTTGAAAAAGAATTTGGTGTTTTAAAAGATACTTCTTTTAGTTATTTAATTTCACAAGATTATGATCTTTCAAATAATTTTTTTATTTTTGATGATTCTATTGAAGAAAAAGAAGTTGTTGTAATTGATGGTAATGTTCAAGATCAAGTTAAGCCTTCTGAAAAAGATAATAATTTAGTTGTTTGGGAAGATGAAAAATTTCCTAAAGAAGAAACTTCTTCAAATAACTTAATTGGTATAATTATTGTGATTGTTTTTATTATTTTTACAATAGTTATTTTTGTTTCAAATAAGAAAAATAAAGAAGGTTTATAGATTATTATATTTATAAAAATAGATATCAAATCTATTTATAAATATTTATCTTCTTAATTATAGTATAGGCACTCGTAGTATAGTGGTTAGTATGGGAGCTTGCCAAGCTTTCGGCCCGGGTTCGACCCCCGGCGAGTGCATCAACTGGTTATGCTCAGTTGACACGCAAAAATATCCAAGCTTGCAGGCGTTGTTGTCATGCAAAACTTGCTAAGCTTTAAGGCGTTTTTTATATATGGTTAAAGATAAAAAAAAAGTTATTGAAAAAATAAATTTTTTAATCGATTTTGCAATTTCTCAAAAACAAGAAAGTAATCCTTATATTTATGATTATATTAATATTTCTTTTAATTTAGCAAAAAAAATAAACTACAGGATGCCAAAAGAGATACATAGAAAAGTTTGCAAAAATTGTTTTTCTATAAGATCTTTAGAAAACACAAAGATTAGAACTTTAAGAGATAAGAAAAATGGTGTTATTGTAAAATCTATAAAGCTTCACTGTCTTTCCTGCAACCATATTAAAAAAATAAGAGTTTAATCTTCTTTATATGTTTAACACTCTTATATTTATTTTAAAATCTATTTTTTTACAAAATCCTTATATTTATAAATATTATGCCTAACATATAAGTATAATATATTTTAATAAATGATAGCTGATGTTTATAGATAGAATAAAAATTCAAAGAAAGGTACAACCTTTTTTTGAAAAAAATGTTAACGAAAAAAGAAAAGCTATTAGTCCACTTATAGCAACCATTCTTTTAGTGGTTGTTGCCATAGCTATAATCGGTATTGTTCTTTCCTGGGGTAAAGGTTTTACAAACACAACTCTTTCTTCTGCAGATAATATTAATACCAAAAATTCTTTCACAGGTCTTGTTTGGTCTTTTGAAACTTTTGGAAATAATGTCTTGGTTGAAAATAAATCAAAACAAGATTTAAACATTACTGGTTATACTATTAACTCTCTTGATCATAATGGTTTTTGGATAAACTCATATCATCCTTTAGAAACTACTTTATCAATTTCTCCTGGAACTTCAAACAATGTTCCTTTGATCTGTATGCCTGAGGGAAAATTTATTTTAACTCTAAAGACATCCTCAAATGAAAATATACCTCTTAACATCTCTCCTTCGAAAACACTTTTAGGAGGAACTTGTGAAGAATATAATGTTTCTCTTTGGGAATTTGCAGCAGAAACTGGAAGTTATGAGATTAATGAGATTGCTTTAGAGCAGGGTAATAATTATAGTAATTATAATTTTTTATTTAGTTGGACTGAAGTAAGTGCTACTATAAATGATTCTAATACATTTAGTTCAACAAGTGTTGGTGGAATCACTAAGCAAACTACATGGATGGAGGTAGGTAAGAGATATAAATTAAAAATTTCAGGGACAACAACCGCTTCAGGAATAGTTATATTTTCTGGAAACAACGGAACATATATAGGTTCTTTAACTACTGGCAATTTTAGTCAAACATTTAAAAAAACAATACTTGCTGTAAATCCTGGTTTAGACTTATATATAAGGAATTCATCAGCAGGAGTTACAACAATTACTGAATTGTCAGTAATAGAAATTCCTCCCCTTCCTGATTTTAACACAGGCACAAAATATTTACAAAATACTACTTCAGGAACAACTGCTATTGAAAGTAAACAAGCTTATGGTGAATGGGAGTTTGATGTTTATAAAGGTAGTACATTAACCAATTCATTTGTAAAAATAATCTCAGATGCCATAATAGGCAGCGTAGGTGGAAATTCTTATACTATTCAATTTAATGTAGATGAAGCATTAAAGTTATGGAGAGGTGGCACTGCCATTATGAGTACAGCAAATTCCTACATCTCCAAAAACACTTGGTACAGAATAAAAGTAGCAAGACTTCAAAGTTCTGGAACATTTGCAATTATAGTTCCTTCGATGACCACAACCTATCCAAAAGACACATTTGCAGTTTTCATAAAAGGTGGGGAGTTTGGAGATGATTGGACTTTAGTAGATACAACAGGTGGAAGTGGAACAAACCCTGTCACAGACTCTACATACACTACAAGCAATTATTTTGTTGCAGACCTTGATGTTGGAGATAGAATAGCAAATATTAAAATGAAGGAGAGTGTTGACTAAAATGTTTTCAAAAGTAAATAAAAAAGCTATTAGTCCACTTATAGCAACCATCCTTTTAGTGGTTGTTGCCGTAGCTATCATCGGTATTGTTCTTTCTTGGGGAAAAGGCTTTACAAACACAACTCTTTCAAAAGCTTCAAGTATTGAAGTTTATTCAGAATCAGAAATTGGTTTTTATTTAAATCTTCAAAACTCAATAAACGGAAGAACCACAGTTTCTTATAACCCTCCACAAAATACTACTTATAATAATCTAACAATAGTTGGTTATGGCCTTTTAGGATATACAACAAACATAGTTCCTTTAGAACCTCCAATAACTATTTCAAAATCACAAACTGCAAATATTGATCATGGTATAATTTTACCTGAATTTGATTTAGTTTTATATTTAGATAACAATACTATGATAACTAAATTTAATTTAAAACAAGAAATTAAACAACCTTCTTCTTGTCCTGAAGGTTTTATTCCAGTTCCTGGAAATCATTTATATGGAACCATGAATGAAAGAGGTGGTTTTTGTGTAATGAAATATCATGCAAAAAATGACACTGGCTCAAAAATAAATTCAACTTGTATAACAGGTCTAGAAGGTTCTGATAGTAATCTAACAGTTAAATCAGTTCCAGAAATTGCTCCTTCAGTAAATATAAATTATTGTGCTGCAAAAAAATCTTGTGAAAATTCAGGATATATTTTAATGAATAATTCTCATTGGATGACTATTGCAAGAAATATTGAACTAAATGAATTAAATTATGTTTCTGGAAATCTAGGTGAAGGCTTTATTTTTAGAGGGCATTATAATAATAATCCATCTTTAATTATTGAAGCAAATTCAGATGATTCAAATAATTTTTATTTAATAAACAGTCCAAACTCAGATCAAAGAAGAACTTTATATTTATCTAATGGAGAAATAATTTGGGATTTTACTGGAAATGCATGGAATATATTAGAAGATTTAGTTTTAATAAAGGATCATGCAGATGGTTTTTATACTTCTGATGATACTGAGTTTAATTCTGGTAATGATAATTTATTTCTAACGGATTATTATAAAGGTAGTAATAATTATTATTTAAAATTTAATCAATTAGGTAATACTATTTTTAATTATAAAGATATTTATTTATTAAATTCAAAATACAATGCTGTAAATAATGGTATTGGTATTTACCATGGAAATAGTAATAGAGGAAGTGTTTCTGAAACTATTACTTTTATGATGAGAGGTGGAGATAAACAAAATGGTCAATATTCTGGTTTAATGGAATTAACATTCCCTAATTTAAGTTCTAATGGAAATACAGTTGGATTTAGATGTGTGAAATAAATATATCTCTTTTTTTAAAAAATTATTAAAAATCCTTATATTTATAAATATTATGCCTAACATATAAGTATAATATATTTTAATAAATGATAGCTGATGTTTATAGATAGAATAAAAATTCAAAGAAAAGAAAAAACTTTTTTTGAAAAAAATGTTGACAAAAAAAGAAAAGCTATTAGTCCACTTATAGCAACCATCCTTCTTGTAGTTGTTGCTGTTGCCATCATCGGTATTGTTCTTTCTTGGGGAAAAGGTTTTACAAACACAACTCTTTCTTCTGCAGATAATGTTAATACCAAAAATTCTTTCACAGGTCTTATTTGGTCTTTTGAAACTTTTGGAAATAATGTTTTAGTTGAGAATAAATCAAAACAAGATTTAAATATTACTGGTTATACTATTAATTCTCTTGATCATAATGGTTTTTGGATAAACTCTTATCATCCTTTAGAAACCACTCTTTCAATATCTCCTGGAACTTCAGATAATGTGTCTTTGATTTGTATGCCAGAGGGTAAATTTATTTTAACTTTAAAAACCTCAACAAATGAAAACATACCTCTTAACATCTCTCCTTCAAAAACAAGTAGAGGTTCTACTTGTGAGGAGTATAATGTTTCTCTTTGGGAGTTTGTAGCAGAAACTGGAAGTTATTCTATTAATACTTTTACAATGCAGGAAGGAGAACTTGTAACTAACGGTGGGTTTGAGACTGATTTATCTGGTTGGTTAAGAACAAGTCATATTATTCAAAATAATGATGTTGCAGATGTTAATCTTATTGGCTCTGATTATATTTTAGAACAACAAAATGTTGTAGAAATGGGTAAAAGTTACTTAGTTACTTTTGAAATTAAAAACTATTATTCAGGTGCAGTTTATTTTTATAATGTTAATTTGCCAGGGGTAGGTAGTGGTTATACTGCAACTTCAAATGGGGTTTATGCACTAACATTTACATCTAGTGGAAATAACATCTTATTTCGAACTGTAACTAATTTTGTAGGATCTATTGATAATATCTCAATAGTAGAAATCCCTCCTCTTGAAACAATAACCACAGGCACAAAATACTTAGAGAACACAACAGCAGGAACAACTGCTATTGAAAATAAACAAGCTTATGGTACTTGGGAATTTGATGTTTATAAAGAAAATGCAAATTATCATTATACATATTTTATAAATTCTACCACAAATACAATGGATAATAGTTATAGAATTACTTTAAAAAATTTTAATGCTTTAGATTTAAGAAAACAAGGTGATTCAACTTTAACATTATTATTAACTTCTGATAATTATATTCAAGATAATACTTGGTATAGAATAAAAGTTGCAAGACTTCAAAGCGAAGGTGTGTTTAACGACATACCTACTTTGCAGACTAGTGATATGGTGAATAGTGCAACACAACCTTACCAATCATTTACAAGTAAGGGGAGATATGGATTCAGTGCTATTGCAAATGGAACTACAATTACTCATGCTAATACAGCAGATGAAATAGACCTTGTAAATACAGGAAAATACCTTGTAGAATTTGATTTAAAATTAAACAGCGGGATAGCCCCAGATGTAGCATTAGCAGCAAGTGTAACAAGTGGGTTGTATTCTAATTCAGTTCAATCTATTGTAGGGAGAAATAGTTTTATACTTACTGCAAGTAATTCAATTACAGGGATATTAAGGTTTTATAACAGTTCTACTGAGTCTGCAGACTACGAAGTTTCAAACTTAACAATCAGAAGAATCTACCCAAAAGACACATTTGCAGTATTTATTAAAGGTGGAGAGTTTGGAGATGATTGGACTTTAGTAGATACAACAGGTGGAAGTGGAACAAACCCTGTCACAGACTCTACATATACAACAAGCAATTACTTTGTAGCTGACCTTGATGCTGGAGATAGAATAGCTAATGTTAAAATAAAACCAAATATTGAATAAAAACCAAATATTTAGTAACTTTTAATTTTTTTAAACTATTTTTAACCATAAAGAAACATATTTAAATAGAACTCTACCTATATTATATATTATTAGACTTTTTTATATTAGTTGTTTAAACAATAACTTTTTAAAAAAAAAGAATCTATAAAGATGAGAATATATTCTTATATAAAAGATATATTTGATATAAACATGAGGTGAGAACTCTTGACAAGTGTTAAAGATGTAAATCCACACGCCCTTATCAATATGGTCGCAAAGGACCTTAAAGAAACAAAGGGTGTCAAGATGCCAGAGTTTGCCGCATTTGTAAAAACCGGCTCTCATAGAGAAAGAACCCCAGATAATCCAGACTGGTGGTTTGTAAGAATGGCATCTATTTTAAGAAAAGTATACATTTCTGGAAGCGTTGACGTAAATTCTTTAAGGAATTATTATGGTGGACGTAAGAATAGAGGTGTTAGACCAGAGATTTTTAGAAAAGCTGGTGGAAAAATAATTAGAGTTTGTCTACAAGATTTAGAAAAATTAGGTTTTGTTAAAATTTCAGATAATAAGACTGGAAGAATTTTAACATCTAAAGGACAAAAATATCTTGATTTAATGGCAAGTAATTTATCTAAAGTTTCTCCTAAAGAAATCAAAAAAGAACCTCTTGAAAAGAAAATTAAACAAGAAAAGCCAAAAGTAGAGGTTGAAGAAAAACAATAAAATGTTTTTAGGAGTTGAATATTTATGGCAAGAAATAAAGATAAAGAATTTAAAGAGTTTTTAATAGCTCAAAGGAAAAAAGTTGGTCCAGGTTATATGAATACTCCTGTTTGGATTATTCAAAAAGCAGGAAAAAGAATCTGGAATAGAAGACAAAAAAGAAATTGGAAAGAAACCGAATTTGGTGCCCAATATAAACAATTAAAAGAAGATCAAGAAAAAGCTAAAGCAAAAACTTATTTTAAGAGTGGAAAAAGAGTAAAATCTTCTAAGTCTTCTACAAGAAAGGTAAGAAATAGGAATACTACTATTGTACCTAAAAAAATAAAAGGTAAAAAAAGGTGAATAGATTATGCCTGCAGAAAGTTATATAGTACCATTACAAAGAGCTTATGATAAGCCTAGAACTAGAAGATCAAATGTTGCTGTTAAAGAAGTTTTTGATTTTTTATTTAAACATACAAGAAAGAAAAAAGAAAACATTATTATTTCAAAGGAAGTTAATGAATATATCTGGAGTAGAGGTATTCAAAAACCACCTAGAAAAGTTGCAATTTCTATTAAAGAAAAAGACAACAATGTTTATGTTTTTTTAAAAGATTCAAAAGAAATTGAAAAATTCTTAAACAAAGATAAAGAAGTTAAAGAAAAAAAATCAATTAAACAAACAGTAACTGAAATTAAGGAAAACATACAAAATCCTACAGCAACAAAAAAGACTTCTGTTAAAAAAGAAGAAAAAGCTCCTGTTAAAAAAGAAGTTGCTTCTTCTCCAAAAACAGAAGAAAAATCTTCAGTTAAAAAAGAAGAAAAAACTAAAGATGATTCTTTAGATAAAAAGGAAGAATAGTTTTATGAGACTTTCAAGAACAAAAATAAATAATACACCTTATTTAGGTGTATATTCTGTGTGTACAGATGATTTTTGTATTGTTCCAAACAATATCTTAAAAAAAGAAGAAGCTGTTTTAGAAAAGTTTCTTCAAACAAAAATCATTAAGACATCTATAAATGATTCTCCATTGATAGGTGTTTATCTTTTAGCACATAGAAATAAAGTTGTTGCTTGTAAAAATTCTATTAAAAAATATGAAATTGATTTACTTGAAAAGAATGGTATTGAAGTTAAATTAATTAAAGAAGAACATAATGCTTTAGGAAATTTAGTTTCATTTAATTCAAATTATGGTTTTGCAAGTCCAATTCTTTCAGATAAAACAGTTTCAGAGATTTCTTCTTTTTTTGATATAAAAATTGAAAAAAAAGAATTATTATCTTTAGATATTCTAGGAAGTATTCTTTATGCTAATGATTATCTTTTTATTATAAATCCAACTATTGATGAAAAAGATTTTTTAGCAATTAAGAAAAAACTAAAAGTTGAAGGTATTGCAACAACTCTTAATTATGGTGGTTTATTTGTTGGTAATGATATTATTGCAAATAAAAATGCTGTTTTAGTTGGAGCTAATACAAGTAACATTGAAATAATGAAAGTTGATGATGTTGTTTTAATGCATGATAAATTATAAAGGAGTGAAATAAAATGCCAGGAAATGAAAAAAAGACTATTAAACTTAATAAAGATCAAACAATTTCACTTTATAAAGCTAAAGAAAATGAAATTAATGGTATTTCTAAAAGACTTCAAGAAATTAATAATCTTTTTACAGAAATATCAAAAGCAGAAAATACATTAAATGAAATAAAAAATGTAAAATCTTCTGAAAGTATTTTAATGAATATTGGTGCTGGAGTATTAGTTGAATGTAAAGTTAATAATACAAAAGAAGTTAAAATTTCTCTTCCAGGAACAATAATTGTTTCAAAAGATATTGATTCTGTTATTAAAGATATTGAAAACAGAAAACAAGAGTTATTAGATATTAGAAAAAAATTATCTGATGCTTATAATAATAATGTTAAGACATTACAACAAATTTCAAAAGCAATTCAAGTAATGCAAAAACAAAACAATAAAGAAGCTGACTCAAATAACGTGAGTTAGATTTTCTTTTATCTTTTTTTAATTAATAGAGGTTTTTTAAAATATGTTTGGTCTTTTAAAAAAGAAATTCAAAGATTTGTCAGATAAAATATTAGGTAAATCTAAAGAAAAAATTGATTCTGAAGATCAAAGTCAAGAAGAAACTTCTTCTGATACTTCTAAGACTTTAGATGTTCCTGAAGAAAAATCTCCTGTTTCTAAAGAGCCAATATCTAATTCTGAAGAACTTTCTGTTCCTAAAGTTGAAGATGCTAAAGAAGAAATCCCTGTTCCTAAGGTTGAAGATGTTAAAGAAGAAAAATCTACTCCTAAGGTTGAAGATGTTAAAGAAGAAATCCCTATTCCTAAAGTTGAAGAAATTAAAGAAGAAAAACCTATTTTAAAAGAAGAAATAAAAGAAGATAAACAACCTTCAAAAGCATATACAGATTTAGAATCTAAAAAAGTTGAAGACGTAAAAAAAACAACTTTTACAAAAATAAAAAGTTTATTTTCATCAAAAATAAAATTATCTGAAAAAGAAATATCTGAATTTTTAGATGATTTTGAAATTTCTTTACTTGAAGCAGATGTTTCTATTGATTCTTCAACAGCAATTATTGAAGATTTAAAAAAAAGATTAGTTAATGCTTCTTTTTCAAAAACAAATATCTTAGAAGATATTAAAAAAAATATTAAAGAAACTTTAAAAGAACAATTAAATATTGATTGTGATATTAATAATTATATTTCTCAAAAACAAAATGAACCTTTAATAATTTTAATAATTGGACCTAATGGTGCTGGAAAAACAACAACTATTTCTAAATTTGCAAATCTTTATAAAAATCAAGGTAAATCTGTGGTTCTAGCTTCTTCAGATACTTTCAGAGCAGGAAGTATTGATCAATTAGAAGTGCATGCAAAGAGATTAGGTGTAAAAGTTGTAAAACAAAATTATGGTTCAGATCCTGCTGCAGTTGCTTTTGATGCAGTTGCTTCTGCTAAAGCAAATAAAAACGATGTTGTTTTAATTGATACTGCTGGTAGACAAGATACAAATATTAATCTAATGCAAGAACTCTCAAAAATAAAAAGAGTAGTAAAACCAGATCTTACAATTTATATTGGAGAATCTCAATCTGGACAAACAATTGTTGAACAAATACAAAAGTTTGATAAAGAAATAGGTGTTACTGGAGTAATTTTAACAAAGATTGATACTGACCCAAAAGGTGGAGTTGCAATTTCTATTCTTAATGAAATTAAAAAACCTATTTTCTATATTGGTACAGGTCAAGAGTATAATGATATAGAAAAATTTTCTCCAGAATATATTATTGAAAGAATTGTTTAGATTTTATTTTCTAAAAGCTTTTTTAACATTTTCTTTAAATCTTTTAATTTCTGGTGTTTCTGGTGTTTTACTATTACTTAATTTTTCTTGAATAGTTTTTATATTTTTTCTAAGTATTTTTAAAGCAAGTTCTTTTTGAGCTGGTGTTGCAGTTTTATTTTCTTTAATAATTTCCATTTTTTTTCTAATGGTATTTATAGCTTCTCTTGGATTTTCTATTTTACTTTTTTCTTTAATTACAAATTTAGCATTTCCTGTTCTTAGTTTATGTGCTCTTGGATTTGGTTTTGGCATTTTTAATCAACCTCTTTTATTTTTTCATTTCTTTAAGATAAGTTTTTTTAACACTTTCAAGTTGTTTTTCTAAAATATTTAAAAAAAGCTCTTTTTGTTTCTGGTCTATTGTTTTATCAAGTCTTATTTTTCTAATATTTTCTTTAATTTTTGAATATCTTTCTTTACTAATTTCTAAAACATTTTTTTTAACATTTAATGATTTCTTTGCAGCAATTCTATTTATATTATTTTCAAGAGATTTTTTTCCTGTTCCTGTTTTTGAAGAAATTAATTTTAAGGCTTTATTTCTCTTTTCAGCATTTTCTTTTTCAGCAAGAAATCTATTCTTAGTAGGACTAGATGTTTTTGTAATTTCTCTATTTCTTTTATTTTTAATTATAGGCATATTTTCTAACTCCACAAATAATTAACTAATTAACTATTGTTTATAAATATATTACTTTTAAATCAATTTATATTTATATCTTTTGATATATTATATATAATATACACTTAAAAAACCACACAAATGTTTTAAAATATGGGCTTTGGAGAAAAATTAAAAAGTGCAATTGATAAAATTAAAAATTCAATGCATGTTGATAAAGATTTAATTAAAGAAGTTATTAAAGATATTCAAAGAGCATTGATCTCTTCAGATGTAAATGTACAACTAGTTTTAAAAATTTCAAAAGAAATAGAAACTGAAGCTTTTGAAAAAATCCCTGAAGGTCTTTCAAGAAAAGAACATTTAGTTAAAACTTGTTATGATGTTATTTTAAAATATATTGGTGGAAGAGAACAAAAAAAGCTTCCTGAAAATCCAGAAACAATTCTTCTTTGTGGTCTTTTTGGTTCTGGTAAAACAACAACTACTGCAAAACTTGCAAAATTCTATAAAAAAAGAGGTTTTAAAGTTGGAGTTATTGCTGCAGATGTTTACAGGCCAGCAGCTTATGAACAACTTGAACAATTATCAAAGCAAGTAGATTGTATTTTTTATGGTGAAAAAGAAAATAAAGTTGCAGGAGAAGTTGTTAAAAATGGTCTTTCTATTTTAAAGAAAAAAGGAGCTAATCTTATAATTGTTGATTCTGCTGGTAGATCTGCTTTAGACCAAGAGCTTACCAAAGAGCTTAAAGAAATACACTTACAATTAAATCCTAAATTTTCATTTTTAGTTCTTTCTGCAGATATTGGACAGGCTGCAAAAGATCAAGCTGAAAACTTTAATCAAGCAGTTGGAGTTAATGGTGTAATAATAACTAAGCTTGATGGTTCTGCAAAAGGTGGTGGAGCTTTAACTGCTTGTTATATTACAAATTCTCCAATATATTTTATTGGAACTGGAGAAAAAGTTGATGATTTAGAAATTTTTGATGCAAATAGATATCTTTCAAGAATCTTAGGTTTTGGGGATTTAGAAGGTCTTTTAGAAAAAGTTAAAGAACTTCAAGAAACTGAAGATTTACAAGATGTTAATCCTGATGATATTTTAAAAGGAGATTTTTCATTTTATCTTTTTAAAAAACAAATTTCAGCTGCTAAAAAATTAGGTCCTTTTAATAAGATTATAGGTATGCTTGGTATTGGTGGTAACATTTCAAAAGATCAAATGAATTTAGGTCAAGAAAAAATGAAAAAATATAAAGTTATGCTTGATTCTTTTACAAAAAAAGAACTTTATTTTGAACCTCAAGAAATAAATAAAAGCAGAATTAAAAGAATTTCAAATGGTTCTGGAACAAAAGAAGAAGAAGTAAAAGAACTTGTTTCTCATGTTAAAAAAATGAAAAAAATGTTTAAACAATTTTCATCAAAAGGTGGAGGTTCTGCTGGAATGATGAAAAAGATGTTTGGTGGAAAAATGCCTGACATGTCAAAATTTAATGACATGGATCCTAAACAAATGGAAGATATGGCAAAGCAGTTTAAACTAAAATAAAAAGGATTTGTGTATTTTAATGATTGAAATAATTTTATTTATTAAACTTTTTATAATATTAATTGCCACAAGTATAGGTGCTTGGACAGACTATAAAACAGGGTATATCTATAACTGGATAACTTTTCCTTTAATTATCTTAGGTTTATTATTATTAATTTTAGAATCTTTTGTTTTATTTAATCTTGGTTGGTTTTATTTTTTAAAAGTGTTTATAATTGGTTTATTAATATATGGTATTGGTTATTTATTTTATTATTTTGGAAAATTAGGAGGAGGAGATGTAAAATTATTTTTAGGAATTCATCTTTTAGTTCCTTATGTAAATGGTCAACTTTTAATTTTATGGGTTTTAATTTTATCTTCTCTATTATCTGTCTTAATTGTTTCAATTAAATATTTATTTATTCTTTTTAGAAAAATTACATTTACTGAATTTAAAAAAATTATAAAAACAAGAACCTCTAAAATGATTATTTATTTATTAATGTTTATTTTTTTTGTTTTTCTCTTATATTCTGCAATCTATAATGTTGGTTTTTCAAAATATTATTACTTATTATTAATTCCTATATTTATAGGTCTTTTAACAGTTTTATTTGAAGAAGAAATTAAGAAATATATTTATCTTAAAAGAAAAGTTTTAAGGAAAATAGAAGAAGGAGATGTTTTAGCAATTGAGTTTTTATCAAAAGAACTTCTTAATAAACTAAATATGGGAAATAGACAAGTTATTGAAGAAAAAGATTTATTGATTATTAAAAATTTAGATGTTAAATCTTTACCTATATATGATAATCTTCCAAGATTTGGACCTTATATACTTTTAGGTTTTATTTTTTCTTTTTTATATTTATTTTTCTTATTTTAAGGAATAATTAAAAAAAGGTTACTTGAAAAATATGTATTTTAATCTTCATTCTGGAAAAAAGATTTTTATTCAAGATAAATCTTTTCAATTTATTTTTGTAGTTTTTTTAATTAGTTTAGGAATTGGTATATTTGATGCTATTTTTTCAATTTATTTAGAAAATATTTTAAAAGATCCTTCTCTTGTTGGTTTTGTAAGTGCAATCATTACAATGATTATGTTTTTTACATATCTTTTTTTAACACAAATGTATTCTAAATATCCAGTAACTCATGTTTGGCTTGTAAGTACTTTGCTTATGGGTTTTTGTTTATTTTTACTTTATTTTTTTTCACAAATAGTTATCTTTGCAATACTTATTGGTTTAGTTGTAATTTCTATGACTCTTCATTTTAATACTACAGCAATTATTTTAAGGCATTCCAGTACTCTAGAAAATATTGGTAAAATTCAAGGTTATTATTATACTTTTAGAAATATTGGTTGGGTTATAGGTCCATTAATCTCAAGTTTTATTTTATATAAGTTTGGACTTTTAAATAATTTTCTTGCAATTGGTTTATTTATATTTTCTGGTTGGCTTTTATTCTTATATTATCAAATTAAGGCTTATGAAGAAAATAAACCTCAAACAATTAGTTTAAAGTCAATAAGACAAAATATTGTTGATTATTTTAGAAATAAAGAATTATTTAAATTATATTTTCTAAGAGGTGCACTTTCTCTATATTGGTCTGTATTTTATATATTTACTCCATTATATATTTTGTATAATGGACTTTCAATAAGTTTTATTGGAATTTTTTTAGGAGTTGCAACAATTCCTGTTGTTGTTATTGAATATTTTATTGCAAAGAAAATTGATGTTATTTTAAAAAAAGAATTATTTATTACAGGAAGCTTTTTAATTTCTTTATTTTTAATTTTAGCTTTTGTTTTTAGTGGATATATTTATTTAAGTTTAATTTTTATATTACTTTCAATAATTGGTGCTGGTTTTTTAGAACCAACTTGTGAAACTTATTTCTTTAATAATGTAAATCAGTTTATTGCAGATAGATATTATGGTGTTTATAGAACTTCAGATTCTTTATTTAGTTTAACTTCTAGACTTTTCTTTGGTTTTATTTTATTATTTTTAAAGATTAAGTTTATATATTTATTTACAGGTATATTCTTTATACTTATATATTTTATTTCAAAAAACATAAAAAATTAGGTTTTATTTATGAGTTTTACAATTACAAAAAAAGATAAAAAAACAAATGCAAGAATTGGTATTTTTAAAACTAATCATGGAACCATAAAGACTCCTTTTTTTATGCCAGTTGTAACTAAAGGAATTGCAAAGTTTATAACTTTAGATATTTTAGATGATATTAAAACACAATGTTTTATTTCAAATTGTTATTTATTATACTTAAAACCAGGAAAAGAACTTTTAGAAAAAACAAAAGGTTATCATAATTTTATAAATTGGAAAAAACCTATTTTTACAGATTCTGGTGGGTTTCAACTTAAAAATCCAAGTTTTTTTATATCAATGAATGATAAAGGAGTTTGGTTTAAATCTCCTTTTGATGGATCTAAACATTTTATGTCTCCTGAAAAAGTAATTGAGATGCAGAATGTTATTGGTTCTGATATTGCAATGATATTAGATGATATGCAAGATGCTAATCTTTCAAGAGAAGCTTATGAAATTGCAACTGATAGAACTATAGCTTGGGCAAAAAGAGCTATCCTTGCACATAAAAATAAGAAGCAAATGCTTTTTGGAATAGTTCAAGGTGGTGTATATAAGGATTTAAGAGAAAAATGTGCAAAAGAAATAAATAAACTTCCATTTGATGGTCTTGCAATTGGTGGACTTGCTTTAGGTGAGCCTAAAGAATCCATGCATAAAGCAATTGATTATTCTTTAAAACATTTAGATGAAGAGAAAATAAAATATTTAATGGGTTTAGGATCTCCAGAAGACATTATTGTTTCAATTGGTAAAGGAGTTGATTGTTTTGATTCTATATATCCTACAAAAATGGCAAGACATGGTTTTATTTTTACAAGAAAAGGTCCTATTTTTTTAAAGAAAGCAAAATATAAAGATGTTTTTGAGCCTATTGAAAAAGATTGTGATTGCCCTACTTGTAAAAGGCATACACTTGCATACCTTCATCATCTTTTAAGACTTGATGAGCCAGGTGTTAAGATTCTTTTATCTATTCATAATATTAGATTTTTACATAGGCTTTTAGAAGATTCTAGAAAAGAAATAGAAAAAGGAACTTTTGAGAGTTTTCAAAAGAAATTTTTAAAAGAATTTAAAAAAAGAGATTAAAGAATAGTTTTTAAAAAAATAAAAACTATCTTAAAAATAATTTAGCAATCTTATATTTAATAGATCTAAAAAAACCTTTAGTCTTAATCTCAAGTTCTTTTGTTTTAAAAGCTTGATTAATTTCTGTCATTGGATCTTCTGCTTCTAAGATTCTATTTATTACTTCTTCTTTTCCTGTAATCCAAACATTTACGTTTTCAATATTTTCTTTTGTAACTTTATATTCTTTATTTTCAAGTCTTTCAATAAAAATTTCTAAAGGTTCTTCAGTTGTTTGAATCTCAATTTTCATTTTATCATTTTTAATTGCATTTTGTGCAATTTTTGGTAATTGTTCAATGTTGTTTACAAAGTCTATTTTTACTTCGTCTATATTTTCATAATAATATCTAATATCTTTTGATTCTGCAAAAACCATTGTGCTATTAAATATTAATAATGCTAAAGTTATTCCAAATAATATATTTTTATAGTTCATAAAGTATTTAAAGCTTCAAAATATTTTTAAATAAGATTGTTTTCTTTAAATGAGAAATATTTTTGATTTGTAATTATTAAATGATCTAAAAAAGTTATCTCTAAAAGCTTGCAAGCTTCTTTTATTTTTGTCGTAGCTATTTTATCTTCTCTTGAAGGATAACATTCTCCTGAAGGGTGATTGTGTGCTATGATTATTGCTTGAGCATTTTCTTTTAAAGCTTCTTTTAATATTTCTTTTTCAGAAACTAAGGTTTGGTTATCTGTTCCAATAGTTATTATTTTTTTTGAAATAACTTCGTTTCCTTTTAGAAATAGTGTGATTAAATGTTCTTGTTCTTTATTTTCAATATCATGTCTTAATATTTCATATGCTGTTTTTGGAGAATAAATTTTTTCTGAAGTTTTTATATTTTTTATAGATATCCTTTTGTAAAGTTCTATGATTGCTTTTATTTGAGAGGCTTTTACAATACCAATACCTTTTATCTTAAGAAGTTGATTAATTGATATATTTTCAAGATCTTGAAAGGTATATCTTGAAAGAATCTGGTTTGATATATCTAGAACATTATATTCTTTTGTTCCTGTCTTTAGAATGATTGCTAGAAGTTCGCTATTTGATAGACTTTTTTCTCCATCTCTTGAAAGTCTTTCAAGAGGTCTGTTTTCTGGTGCTATATCTTTTAGTCTCATTTTATTTAAAAAAGAAAATAAATATTTCTCTCCACTAATAAATATACTTAATCCTTTATTTAAGGGAGGGGAAAAAAAGGTCTTTCCATAAAAGAAAGTACCTTTCTAATAGATGCATATTTCTAAATAATATATATCCTTTAACAAATATATCTCTTTTCAAGCAGGGGGTAGCTGGCCGAGTAAATTAATTTAGTATTTAAATCTCTTTTCATAACTTTTATGATTAAACCATTCTATAATAATAGATATAATTTTAATTTGATCACTTTTAATTGTGTATACTAATCTCCATCCATTAAATAGATTATATTTCCAAAGGTTTGTAATTTTATATTTTTTAATATATTCTTTTGGCCATAATTTTTTTGAAATTTTAATTCCAGAAGTAGGATCTTTTTTAAGAGTTTCAATTGCTTTTAGAATATTTTTATACAAATCATGATTTTCTTTAAGGTTTTCAAAATTAATTTCTAATTCTCTTGAAACAAATACAACATAATTTTCTTTATCAATCATCTTAATTTAACACCTAAAGATAATATTTTTGAAATATTTTTTTTATCATATATCCAAATTACAATATTATCTTTATCAATAATAATCTTACTAGATTCTTCTAGATATTCAAGAATTATTTTGTATGTCTGATACATCATTTTTTTAGGTATTTTTTTCCATAATTGATAGATAGTATACTGAGAACTATATTTTTTAATAGTATTTTCAACCATTAAGATACTCTCAAGCTTTGGACTATGATATTTTATTTTTTCTTTAGGCATATTATATAACTTTATATAAGTTAAATTTTTAAATATTTTTATTTGCCTAAAGTATATATTAATATGTGTTTTAAAAAATATATCTCTTTTCAAGCAGGGGGTAGCTGGCCGAGTAAATTAATTTAGAACTTTTTTTAATTCTTTTTCATTTGGTAAAAATGTACTTAATTTTTTAGGAATTTTAGATAATTTGTATTCTGCTATTCCTAATGGATATTTATTATTTAATAAAGAATATTCTACTATTGTCTTATTCTTAGATTTACATATTAATAATCCAATAGTTTCTTTATCTTCTTTTCTTTTCATATCTTTATTTATTACATTAATATAAAACCCTATTTGGCCAAGATATTCTGGTTTGAATTCAGTAATTTTTAATTCAATTACTATAAATCTTTTTAAAATATAATTATAAAATAATAAATCTATATAAAAATCTTTATTTCCAACATTAATTTTAAATTGTTTTCCAATAAATGCAAATCCTTTTCCTAATTCTATTAAAAATTTAGATATATTTGAAACAATAGATTCTTCTAATTCTTTTTCATTAAATTCTTCTTTTAAATGTAAAAAATCTAATATATAATTTTCTTTAAAATAATTTAAAATAAATTTTGAATCTTTTTTTGGAAGTGTGTTTAAAAAATTAATGTTTATGTTTTTTTTTCTTGCATATAAATTTAATTCTATTTGATGTTCTAATAATACTTTAGACCATAAATTATTAATTGATTCTTGAATATAGAAAAGTGCTTCTTCTTTATTTTTAATTTTATCTAGAATTAATCTTATTTGATTCCAAGGTAATTGTGCCACAACTTGTGGCACATTTTCTGTTTTAAAAAATAAATAGAATTTTCTCATATAAAATAAATTTCTTCTCGAAAAACCTTTTACATTAGGGAATTCTTTTCTTAAATCTTTTTCTATTTGCCCAATTAAATTTATTCCCCAATTACTTTCTTTTTGTTTAAAATAAATTTCTTTTCCAAGAGTGTAATAAAGATTAATTAATTCTGAATTTACTTTTAATATTGCATTTTGTCTTGATTTAATAATGTTTTCTTTAATTTTAGAAATAAATTCTATATATTCTTTATTAAATATATTTTTTTCCATATCTTATCTATTCTAGATATATTTTATATTTTTACAAAAATATATCTCTTTTCAAGCAGGGGGTAGCTAGCTGAGTAAAAAAGATTAAATTTTAATTTCTATAGCCAATAACCTACATTAACATTATAAACTCTTTCTCTCTTAAATATATTATTAAATATAAAAAATAAGATTATATTATGAGATATTCACATTCTTCCATGGAGACTTTTAGAAATTGTCCTCTTCAATTTAAATATAAGTATATTGAAAAAGTAGATATACCTATTAAAAATAATATAGAAGCATTCATGGGTTCAATGGTCCATAATACTTTAGAAAAATTATATACAGATCTAAAATATAATAAATTATTATCTTTAGATGAAGTATTAGATTATTACAATAAATCTTGGACAGATAATTTTTCATTTGATAAAGTAGAAATTATAAGAGAAGGTTATACTGAAGAAAACTACAAGTCTTTAGGTCAAGATTACCTAAAAAATTATTATAATACTTATAAACCTTTCAATCAAGGAAAAACTATTGGCCTTGAAATGCAAGTAAATATTTCTTTATATGATAAAGAAAGACAAAAAACTTATGATCTTATAGGTTATATTGATAGACTTTCTTTAGTTTCAGATAATCATATAGAAATTATAGATTATAAAACAAATAATTCTGCAAAAACTCAACAAGAGGTAGATGTTGATAAACAACTTGCTCTTTATTCTATAGCAATTAAAGAAAAATTTCCTTTTGTTGAAAAAATAGATCTTTGTTGGTTTTTTTTGTCAGCTGGTATAAAACAAGTTTCAACAAGAACTGTAGATGATTTAGAAAAATTAAAACAAGAAACAATAGAAATTATAAGGGAGATCGAAGATTCTAAGCAAAAAAATAATTTTCCAGGTAAACCTTCTGCTCTTTGTGATTGGTGTGCTTTTAGGTCAATTTGTCCTTTTAAAGCACACGATGTTATTACTAAAAATCTTTCAGAAAATGAATATTTAAAAGAAGAGGGTGTTTTCTTAGTTGATAAGTATCAAGAATTTACTGAAAAAAAGAAAGCTTTACTTGATGAAATTGATCCAGAGATTGAAAAGGTAAAAGAAGCAATAATTAATTATTCTAAAAAGAATAATTTAGAAAAGCTTTTTGGAAAAGAAAAATCTTTAATTGTAAAAGAATATTCTTCTTTTAAAATACCTGAAAAAAAATCAAAAGAAAGAGAAGAACTTGAAGCTCTTTTAAAGGAAAATAATTTTTGGCCTTTTGTTTCTGATCTTTCATATATAGAAATTTCAAATCTTATAAAAAATGGTTTTTTTGAAAGTTCTTTTAAAGAAAAACTTTTAAAATATTTAAAAGAAGAAAAAATAAATAGACTTTATTTAAATAAAAAATAATTTTATTTATTTCTCATAAAAAACTCTAAAACTTCTTGTTTAGTTTTACCTGTTTTTTCTGCAACTTCTTTAATAATAATTTCTACAAATTTAGAAGATACTACTTTATTTCCTTTTTTTAAAATTATTTCTCTACCATGACTATCTCTAAAAACAATATGTCTATGGTTTCCTTTTTCCTTTTCAAAACCAAGTTTATTGTATATTCTTTCAAGTTGTTCTGGTCTTAATGTTGAAGGTTTTTTTCCATTAAAAGGTTTTGCCATTTTTAATCTTTCCTTTATTTAAAATCCATATTTATTTTAATTTCTTCTAAAACAGCAGTAATAAATTCATTTAAGGGTATATTTAGTTTAGTTTCACATAATCTTATTTCTTCTCTTGAAACAGCTGCTGCAAATGTTTTGTCTTTAAATTTTTTAATAATAGATTTTGTTTCTGCATTTTTAATTTCTTTATCTGGTCTCATTAAAACATATGCTCTAATAATTCCAGTTAAGCCATCTACAGAAAAGAGAGCATTTTCTACAGTTTCTTTTCTTTCTATTTTCAAAGCATCGTTATGTGATTTAATAATATCTATTATCTCTTGAGAGATTCCTTCTTCTTGTAATATTTTTTCTCCAACTAAACAATGCACATTAATATCTCCATTATATTTTTCAATATCAATGTCATGGAGTGCACCAATCAAAAACCATTCTTCTTGTTTTTCTTCTGGTAATTTAAGATATTTAGAAACTCCTTTCATTCCATAACCTACCATTAAACAATGTTCAAGGTTTGCTTTTTCTTTAATATGTTTGTTTAATATTTCTATAGTTTTTTCTTTTGTATTGTTCATATTTTAAAACCTTTAATTTTGATATTTATATCTTACAATAACAATTCCAGAACCACCATTTCCACCATTTGCTGATGAATTTGTTGCTGATCCGTTTCCACCATTTCCTGTGTTTGCAGCAGCAGAAGATGCATCTGAGTGAGCATCACCACCTTTAGCATAAGTGTTTCCCCAAATGGTCATACCAGGACCTCCATTAGGTACTGTTCCAGGTCCTCCCGCTCCTCCTCCTCCACCAGCTCCAACATTAACAACAGAGGTTGCACCAGGATATCCAAATCCTGTATTAGGATACCCATCATTTGTACTTGGTTGTGTTGCACTTCCACCATTTGCAGGCACTGCACTATAAAGGTTTGCACCTCCACCTGAACCACCTGATGTACCATCTCTGGAAGGATTATCTCTTGATCCTCCACCACCACCACCATATGCAATTAAATTTTTAAATACAGAATTATTTCCATTATTTCCTGTAAAGTCTTGATTTGTAGAACCTGTTCCTCCTGCTCCTACAGTAACAGTAATATTTCCAGTACTTGAAAGTGTGTAGTCTTCAACATATACAAGACCTCCAGCACCTCCTCCTCCAGGATTTCTTAAAGTATTTGTTCCTGCTTTTCCAGCACCTCCACCACCACCAACAACTAAAACATCTACTTTTCCCTCTCCTAATGTTGTTACATTAAATGTTCCACTTGATGTAAAAGTATGATATTTATAGTCTCCAGAAGTTGTAACTGTTCCTCCTGTTGCTTCTAAATATCCTTGATTTATTGTTAAGTTTATAGATGCTCCTGCTGTTTGATATTGATCATTTACTATTAAAGTTATCTTATGTTCTCCTGATGATAGATTAGTTGTTGAAAAGTTACAAGTTGAACTTAAAGTTCCATCTATATTTGAATCCCAATAACATGAATGGCTTCCAGATGGATTTGTAATTGTTGAATTAAAAGTTAGGTTTTCGCCATAATTATGTGTTGATGAGTTTGAGGGAGTATCAATTGTAACTGATATTGGATTAGGTATGCTACGCATAAATATCCAAGATATACCTACAATTCCAATTTCTTCAACTCTTAATAAAGGAATTGTACCATCGGGATCAAATGAAGAAATACTGACTGATGTAAAATCTCCACTTGTTCCTGTTACAACTGTTGAATTATTAATTATTAAATTTCCTGAATTTGAAGAATAAGATGCAGCAGTAGATCCTAATCCATAATAGACTCTTAATTGGTTTATGTCACTAGGTCCATTCCATGTATTCATTGTAAGTAATCCATTATCTGCAGGTCCACTATAGAAAAATGATAAAAATTCAGGTCTTCTTGTATAACTTGCAAAATTAACATTTACTCCATCATTATAATGTGTATAATAATCTAGATTATAACCATATGTAGATAGATCTGTAGTTAATATACGGTTACCATTCCATGCAGGATAAGATGAGTCATAAGTATTATCTGTTGAAAATGAAGAATACAACATCCAACCTCCTCCATTATCTTCCATATTACAATAAATTTGAGTTGGAACTCCGTCTTTTAATATCCAATAAACTCCGTTTGTAGCACTTGGATTGTTATTTTTAATATACATTGCAGAAGGTGCTGCTTTTTCTGAAGAACTTCCATCTAAATCTATAATTGTTATTGAAATATTTTTATCTATAGTTTGTTCTTGATCAGTAACAGATAATGTTATTGTATGTTCTCCAACTGTTAAACTACTTGTTGAAAAATCACAATTACTTGATAAACTTCCATCTATAGATGATACCCAAGAACAACTATAACTTCCGTTTTCATTTTCTATTTGAGAATTAAAATCAATTGCTTCTCCAAAACTGAATGTTTGTAAGTTTGTAGGAGAATTAATATTTATTGTAAGTTCTTCAACATATTCATTTTTAGTATTATCATAAATTGCTTTAATTTCATTTAAATTTAAACTTCTGCCATATAGTCTATAGTCTGAAATCATTCCTTTAAAATATCTTGTATTTGTAGAATTTATTCCAAATTTAACTCCTCCACCTTGTGTTTCATAACTATAAATTTCTTCTAATGTTTTTTCTAAGTTTCCATTAATATAACCTTTTAAAGTTTTTAATGTTTCATCATATGTAACTGTATAATTAATCCATTTATTTTCTTCAACAGGATCTGAAAGCTCATAAGTTGAATATCCTCCATCTAAATCTCTCCATCTTATTTCCATTTTTTTATCAACAGGATTAATACTAACTCTAAGATTATTTTTTTGAGACCAAAAGAAACTTTCATGTTCTAAACTTTGATTTTCTGTATAATATATCCATCCATTTATTGTAAATGAACTATAATCACCTACATTTGAAACATTAATATAATCATTAGCTCCATCTAAATTTAATTTAGAACTACTATTCCAATTTGCAGTTCCAACAATACTTCCATTATTAGAATTTCCTGAATAATCGTATACTGTGCTTCCTTCTCCTTCATCTATTTTCCAATATCCAATTATTTGATAATCAATACAGTCAAGTACATTATAGTTATTTGTTTTAATAGGTTTTACAATTTCTCTCCCTTTATCTGTATTTAATTTTAATATATAATTTTCTTCAGGAGCACATACAACATCTATTTCTTTAGTTTCTTTTTTTTCAATAGTTATTGGTTCTTCAAAAAATATATTTTTATTTAAATATTCTGTATCAACAGCATCTGATGCAATAAAATAACTAGTTAATACTAAATCTTGATTAATATTGTTGTTTGAAAGTACAATACTTTGATTTACAACTTCTTCAATTAAGATTTCATCTCCAATTCTTTGTATCTCAATTATAGGAATATTATTATTTTTATCCACAACACTAAATCTTAATTCTTCAAGTCCAGGCATAATATCAATGTAGTTATAAAAAAGAATATTATTATTATAATCAATATTATAAAGTAGACTTGTTTCTTGTCTATTAATTATAAGTGATCCTATTTGGCTTTGTGTTTTTAGATTTTCAATACTTCTTTTATTTTTAATTTCTTGTCTTAAATAAAGATTACTTGAGTTATTATCAACTGTAATTGGGTCACTTAAATCTAAATAAACTTCTTTATAGCTTCCAACTTCTGAATCTTTTAAATCTGTTAAAATATCATTAATATATGCTAAGTTATCTCTGTTGTTTTTCATTCTTTGTGAATCTTCTAGAGTTCCAAAATAATTCATTGCAAAATAAATAAATATACCTAAAAATATAATACTTACAAAAAGAATTGCTATTCCTGAAAATAAAGATGTTACTCCTTTTTGATTCATTATTCTTCACTTTTATTAAAATCTAATAATTCTATTTCTATAATTATTTTATTTTCATCAAGATTATAATCTTGATAACTAAAAACATAATTTGTTTGTCCTTGATTTAAATTAATTAAATTACAATCTATGTTTATTTGGGAATTATTGTTTATTGTTTTTTTAAAATAGGCTCTATTTGATTCTTTACTAACTTCAATATCTTTTATTGTAACTAATTGATCATCTCTAATCTCTGAGTTAAAGATTATTTCTCCTCTGATTTCATTTTGATTACAATCAATCTCTAAGACTTCTGGATTATATATTGTAATTTCTTTTGCTGAAAATCTAGATTTTGAAATTTCTTGAAAAGTATTTGAAATTAAATCTATGTTTTCAATCATTTGATCAAAATTATATTTTTCTTGATTTTTTTCAATAGTATCTTGCACCATATAAAGTATGCTTGAAAGAATGGCTATACTTACAAATATATATAGAAAGTATGAAAATAAATTTGCTGCTCCTTTTTCTTTTCTTAAAAACATATTTTAAAACCTTTATTCTATATTTAAATTTAAATTTTCAGTAATAGTTTGTTCTTGATCTGTCACTGATAATGTTATTGTGTGTTCTCCAACAGACAATGTTGAAATATTAATATCACAATTATCTAAAGAATATTGATTATTATATAGTTTTGAAACATCTTCTTGATCTATTGCTTCATCAAAAATTAAAATATCATCCATTTTACCATTAAAAAAATGATCATAAGTTCCAACAACTCCATTATAAGCTATAGCAGCACCAATTGCAACTGGCAAGCTATTTGATATTGATCCATAAGTTCCAATAGGAACACTAGCATCAAGAATTCCATTAATATAAAAATTTAAATCTTGGTTGTCTTTATAAGACATAATAACATTATACCAATTATTTTGAGCATATAGAGAACCACAATTACTACAACTTTTATAGTTACTTTGAGCATCATCAATACCAGAATAAATATCCCAATTACTAGAAACATTATTAATCATTAATTGCCAACCTGCATAACTTCCTCCGGCACCTCTTCCTCTAGTATTAATTATTCTTTGATATCCAGAACCAGTAGGATTTATCCATGTTGATACAGTAATTTCATCTAAATTTGAACTAATATTATTATCTAAAGTTGCATAGCTTGAAGTTCCATTAAAACTTAATGCATTATTTTCTCTTCCAAATCTGTCTGTTGTTCTAGTTACATTAAATAAAGTTCCGTCAATATTCCCTATATTATCATAAATAGTATCTCCTGTAGTTTCTTCAAATCTATATTCTGCATATGGTTTTTGATATGTTAAATTTCCATCAATTGATGATGCCCAAGAACAAGAATAATTTCCTACATTATTTGTAATATTTGTATCTATTTCTATATTATCTCCTAAAGTATATACATTTGAATCAATATTTATTTCTGCATTTAAAGATGGATTTTCTACAGTTATATTTTTTGTTTCAGTAATAGTTTGTTCTTGATCGGTCACTGATAAAGTTATGGTGTGTTCTCCAACAGACAATGTTGAAATATTAATATCACAATTATTTGAAGAATATTGATTATTATATAGTTTTGAAACATCAGAACTAGAAATTCCATTATTAAAAATAATAATATCATCTAACTTTCCATTAAAAAAATGATTAAAAGTTCCATACACTCCATTATATGCAACTGATGTCCCAATTGCTGTTGGTAAGCTGTTTGTTATATTTCCATATGGATCTAAATTTACACTTTCATCTAATTGTCCATCAACATAAAAATTAAGATTATTATCTTCATCAAAAGACATAACAAAATGATACCATTTTCCAAGTGTCAAACTATTTCCACAAGTGTTACAACCAGTAAATGGACTTGTTGAAGAATCAACTCCTGAATAAAGATAAAAATTACTAGTTGTATCATTAATTAATATTTGCCATCCTTCAACATCTGAAGCTGCAGATCCTCTTGTGTTTATAATTCTCTGATATGTACTAGATCCATTTGATAAAAACCATCCTGATATTGCAAATCTATTAAGTTCTTGACTTATATTATTATCTAATAAAACATAGCTTGAAGTTCCATTAAAGCTTAAAGCCTTATTTTCTCTTCCAAATCTATCTGTAGTTCTTGTAATGTTATATCCATTACCATCAATATTACCTATTAAATCATAAATTATATTTCCTGAAGTTTCATTAAAATCCCATCTTGCATAAGGTGTTTTACTTGGTATTAAGTTTCCATCAATTGATGATGCCCAAGAACAAGAATAACTTCCAACAGGGTTATTTACTTCTGATGTGAAATTAATTGGTTCTGAAAATAAGAAAGAAGTTGCTTCTATTGGATTTGAAATATCTATAGTTGTCACAGTTTCTATTGGATTTAGATTTGGTCTTTCTTTTTGAAGATTTAATTTTTCAGAAGAATCAATTTCTCTTAAAAAACTTATTTTGTTTCTACTTATTTTTTTAATATAAATAATTGTTTTTGTGTTATTAAGATATATTCCTTGTTCTATATCTATTCCATTGATGTCTAAACCAACAATTAATTTTTCAAATTCTCTAAAAGTATAAATTTCTCCTTCTCTAATTAATTGTCCTTCTTTATAATAATTTCCAGAAATATTATGAAATATTTCTATTTTATCTAAATTAGAATCTGCTTCAAAACTTAAACCATCAAGGTCTATTACAAAAGAGACAACAGATCCATTTGAATTTTCTAAAACTTCTTGTATTTTTCCTTGAATTTCTTCAATATACATTCTAGATTCTTCAAATTTTTGTTGTGAATTATTTCTTTCAATTGCAGGAACAACTCCTTGATAAATAAGTCCTACAACAGCAACAATAATAAATATAACTAAGATATAACTTAAAATTTCAGAAGCTCCTCTCTGATTTAGTCTTTTCATAATTATTCTTTATTTTTAAATATATTTTACTAATATATTATATATGAAATCTTTATAAACATATTTAATCTATATTATATATACAATACAAAATATTGTGGTCCGAATAGTGTAGTGGTTAGCATATGGGTCTGTGGATCCCATGACTCGGGTTCGAATCCCGGTTCGGACCCTCTTTATTCTTTTAAATTGTTTTAAAAATTATTTTTTCTATTTTTTTAAAAATATTTTTATATGTTTTGCCATTCATTTGTTTTTTTAAAAAAACAATCTATTTTTAAATCATATGATTTACTATATTTTTAAAATATAAAGGTGATATATAATGCACGAAGATCTTTTTAACACCCTAAACCCACATCAAAAAGCATATATTAATTTTGAAATTCCAAATGTTAAAAATGGAGAATATATGTTATGTGCTTTCCATTTAAGACCTGGAGGAGATTTAAATATCTTACAAGCAGCTTGTGAAACAGCAGCTGAATCTTCAACTGGTACAAATTTTTTAGTAAACACAGAAACTCCTTTTGCAAGAGAGATGAATGCTTTAGTTTATAAATTAGATTTAGAAAAAAGTTTAGTATGGATAGCATATCCTTGGAGACTTTTTGATAGAGGAGGAAATGTTCAAAATATCTTAACATACATTGTAGGAAATGTTTTAGGTATGAAAGAAGTTTCTGCAATTAAACTTTTAGATGTTTGGTTTCCACCAGCTATGCTTGAACAATACGATGGACCTTCCTATACTTTAGATGATATGAGAAAATATTTAGATGTTTATGATAGACCAATTTTAGGAACAATTATAAAACCAAAAATGGGTTTAACTTCAGCAGAATATGCAGAAGCATGCTATGATTTCTGGGTTGGTGGAGGAGATTTTGTTAAAAATGATGAACCTCAAGCAAACCAAGATTTCTGTCCATATGATAAAATGGTAAAACATGTAAAAGAAGCTATGGATAAAGCTGTAAAAGAAACTGGTCATAAAAAAGTACATTCTTTCAATGTTTCAGCTGCAGATTATGATACAATGATTGAAAGATGTGAAATGATTGTTAATGCAGGTTTTGAAAAAGGATCTTATGCATTTTTAATAGATGGAACTACTGCAGGTTGGATGGCAGTTCAAACTTTAAGACGTAAATATCCTGATGTTTTCCTTCATTTCCATAGAGCAGGACATGGAGCATATACAAGACCTGAAAATCCAATTGGTTTTTCTGTTTTAGTATTATCTAAATTTGCAAGACTTGCAGGAGCTTCTGGTATTCATACAGGAACTGCAGGTGTAGGAAAAATGGCAGGTACTCCAACAGAAGATATTACAGCTGCAACTGGTATTTTAAAATTAGTCTCAGAAGGACATATTTTCCATCAATCATGGTCAACTGTTCCTGAAAAAGATTTAGATGTTGTAAAGCTTGCACAAGAGGATGAAGCTCATCATGTTATCTTAGAAGATGATAGTTGGAGAGGTCTTAAAAAATGTACTCCAATAATCTCTGGTGGTCTAAATCCAACTCTTCTTAAACCATTTATTGATTTAATGGGTGGAGTTGATTTTATAACAACTATGGGTGCTGGTTGTCATGCTCATCCAAAAGGTACACAAGCAGGCGCTAAGGCTTTAGTTCAAGCATGTGAAGCATACCAGAAAGGAATTTCTATTGAAGAATATTCAAAAGATAGACCTGAGCTTGCAGAAGCTATTGAGTTTTTTACAAAGAAAAAGCATGTTGATAACTTAAAGAAGGAGTTTTCTTAAATTAATTTTTTTAAGAAAATCTTTTTCTTTTTTTCTTTGTTTTTTGGACAAGAGGTTTTGTGTTTATGCAGATAGATAAAAGTAAAATTTATTTTGAAACAGATCGTTTAATAATAAGATTATTAAAGCCATCTGATGCTTCTGATATTTTTGAAAATTATAAGGATAAAGTATATTCTAAAAATATACCTAATCTTCCTTATCCTTATACTTTAAAACATGCAAATGATTTTATTAAAAAAAATAAATCTAAAATTAATAGAAAAAAAGATCCTGGAATTGAGTTTGCAATTTTTTCAAAAGAAGAAAATCGAGTTATTGGTGGTGCTTCTTTAAACCATATTGATTTTAAAAATAAAAAATGTGAAAGCGCTTCTTGTCTTTCAAAAAAATATTGGGGTAAAAAATATATTTATGAAGCAAAGCTTGAAATCTATAAATATGCTTTCAATATTTTAAAATTAAATAAAATTTATGCTGATGTTTTTACTTATAATTTAAGAAGTAAAAAGCATTTAGAAAAGTTAGGTTTTAAGGAAGTCGGGCTTAAAAGAAAAGATATCTTCCATAAAAATAAGTTTATAGATCTTTACAGGCTTGATCTTTTAAAAGAGGAATTTAAGTATAAAGATTTAAAGAAAAATCTTCTTTCTTAATTTTTTTTTAATTTTTTAGAAAAATTTAAAAACTTTTCTAGAAAATATTTTTATTTTTTTTGTTACATTATATATTTATTAACAAAAACTATTTTTAAAAAAACAAAAAAAGGTGGTGTAACTATGAAAAAATATACTATCTGGGATGAAATGAGAAGAATGCAAAGAGAGATGGATTCTTTATTTGATGACTTTGTTTATTCTCAAAAACCATATCTTCTTTCAGGTTCTAAAAAAGATGAAAATTCTTTAACTTCTTTAGAAAACTATAGAGAACCAGTTTGTGATGTTAAAGAAGATAATGATAAATATAATCTTTCTTTAGAAATTCCTGGTTCAAAAAAAGAAGATATTAAAATAAATGTAAATGATAACAACTTAGAAATAAAGGTTGAACATAAAAGTGAAGAAAAAAAAGAGGATAAAGAAAAAGGTTACTATAGCTATTCAAAAAGTTATTCTGGCTTTTATAGATCCTTCTCTCTTCCAAGAAATATAGATAAGGATAACATAGATGCAGAGTACAAGGATGGTGTCTTACATCTTAAACTTCCAAAAAAAGAAATATCTTCTTCTTTAAACAAGTTAATAGAGGTTAAATAATTTTTTTAACCTCTTTTATTCTTTAAGTAAATAATAAATATCTTTATCTAAGATTAAGTTATTTACTTTTCCTAATTTTTCTTTTTTAATAATACCATTTTCTTCAAGTTTTAAAATTAGTCTATGAACTTTAATCTTTGATAACCCATCAATATATGTAAGTTCATATTGCCTTACTTTTCCATCATTTTCTAATATCTTTTCAATAATCTTTTTTTCATCTTTAGTTAAAAGATTAAGTATGGTTTTACTCTTAACATTAATATTTTTTTCTTTTTGATTAATTTCTTCAGATAAAAGATAGTAGATAAGTAACCCTACAAACATTCCAAAGAATGCACTAATAGGTATTAGATAAAAAGAATAATTTGATTTTTCTGGTTTATTTAACATCTGTTCTTTAAGTTCATCTATAGTATAAAGATCTATTGTTGTAATATCAATAGTATTCTGACTTCTATTTATCTTTTGTTGTGCAGATAAAAATAAAAGAGTTGAAACTATTAATAATATAAAAGATAATAAGACAGCTAAGATAATTATTTTTTTGTTCATAATAGATATATTGTTCTTTTCTGTTTTTATTCTTTATTGTTTATATATAGTTTCAGTTAATCAAACCATAGTTTCATAAAAGAGTATATATCGTTACACTTATAATTATCTAGTACTTTAAAGGGTTTTTTTAAAAGTTTGTTAAAAACTTTTTAAAGTAAAATTAAAAAAAAAAGGTGAAAAAAAATATGAATAATAAAACAAAAATAATTGCCTCTATCCTTACATTGTTTAGTTTTCTTTTAGTTTTAGGAACAGTAAGTGCATACAGAGGAGATGTAACAAAGCTAGGTCCAAACTACGATCCTGTAGTACATGCAAATATGCAATTTGCAATTGAAGCTGGAGATTATCAAGCTTGGAATGATATTGTTTCTTTAAGAGATAATAATTCAAAGATAACTACATATATAACAGAAGAAAACTTTGAAGAATACAGTAAAGCATACCTTTCTGCTTTATCAGGAGATTCATCTTCTTTACAAGAGTTTAGAGCTTCTTTAGGTTTAGGCCAAGGTAATCAATATAGAGGATCTAATAAAGGTTCTTTAAATGAAAACTCTAATTCTTTAGGTCAAAAGAAAATGAATAGATACAACTCTACAAATTAGTTTTTTTTAATAGGTTATAAAAATTAATTAAGATTATTTATTTAATCTTTTTTTCTTTTATAAGTTCTTTTTTTAAATGTATTTATGCTTAATTATATTATTAGTTTATAATTCTATTTTTCTTTTAAGAAGAATATTTTATATGAATTTTTGCTTCTGTGGCTCAGTGGTAGAGCGCAACCTTGGTAAGGTTGAGGTCGCGGGTTCGACTCCCGCCAGAAGCTTGATGCACAAAAATAACTAATTTGTGCATTTGAAATATACTTTTTAATCTTTAATTATACCAAATTATATGCATTTATAAATAGATTATAACGGACTTATAATCTTTTAGTAAAAGACTATATTTAAAAACATTTCTGTTATATATTATATTAGTGATTTGTATATGGATAAAGATTTTTTAAGAAATGTTATTACTGATCAATATGAAGATCTAAAAGATGTTTCTAAAACGGTTTTAAGATATGATTTAAAAGAAATAACATCTTTTGTAGAAAATCCTGCAATTTCAATAATTTCAGGAATTAGAAGATGTGGAAAATCAACTTTTTTAGAACAAATAATTAACCTACATTATAAAGATGATTTTTATTATTTTGATTTTTCAGATGAAAGAATTTCAAGATTTCAAACAGAAGATTTTCAAAAACTATATGAAGTATTTTTAGAAAAATTTGGAAAAAGAAAAGCATTTTTCTTTGATGAGATACAAGAAGTTCCAGATTGGAATAAATTCGTAAATAGAATGAATAAAATAGGCTATAAATGTTTTGTTACTGGTTCAAACTCAAATTTATTAAGCAAAGAATTATCCACATACCTTACAGGAAGACATATAGATAAAGTTTTATTTCCATTTTCTTTTAAAGAATATTTAGTATATAAAAATATAAATATTGACTTAGATTCTACAAAATCAAAAACCTTAATTATTAAAGAATTTAAAAATTATTTTAAATTAGGGGGTTTTCCAGAAGTTGTTTTAACAAATGACACTTCAATTTTATTAAATATTTATTCAGATATTATTTCAAAAGACATTATTGAAAGATTTAAAATAAATGATATTTCTCTATTTAAAGAATTTTGTAATTATGTTATATCTTTATCTACAAATGAATTTACTTATAAATCATTAAAAGATAATTTTAAAATTCAAAATATAACTACTGTTTCAAATTATCTTGATTATTTAAAACTTACATATCTTGTTTATGAAGTTAAAAGATTTTCTCCTGCTTTACAGAAATTAAATAAATTTCCAAAAAAATATTATTGTATTGATAATGGGTTATTAAATAAAGTTGGTTTTGGATATTCAATAGAAGAGAGTAGATTTTTAGAAAATCAAGTTTTTATTGAACTTTGGAGAAACAATTTAAATTCTGAAATTTATTATTATAGAAATAAAGATAATAAAGAATGTGATTTTTTAGTATTAAATAACAGAAAAGTTGCTAAAGCTATTCAAGTTTGTTATGCTTTTAAAAAAGCAGAAACAAGAAATAGAGAAATTGAAGGTTTATTATCTGCTTTAAAAGAATTTAATTTGTCTTTTGGAGAAATTATAACCTTTGAACATAAAGAAAGATTAGAAATTGAGGGTAAAATTATAGAAATGATTCCTATCTATGAGTGGTTATTAAAATAAAAAATGAGCGCTTTTAACCTAAGGTTTAGTTCCTGCCAGAAGCTTTGAACCGGTTTCGCTCGGTTCACGCGCAATCTTTAAAAGAGCTGGTTTCGATCAGTTAACACGCAATGGTTCTTCTTTTTCTTCTAGAAATTAAGCTTTTCTGAACAATAAAAATCCAATTGTAATTAAAAATAAAGCAATACAAATAGATGCAGCAGTAATTATTTCAGGATATTGATTATTAAAACCAACAGAACTTGTATGCTTAATAATAATCCCAAAATATGCCCACGCAAAAACTAAAATATAAGCAATATCTCTATTTCTAACACTGGTTAAAATACCAATAATAGAACCTACTAAAAGAATAGCAATTGTCCAAATACTTTCACTAATACCAAAACCATTCCATCCAACACTAACAAGAAAAGCTGTAATATTTGCAATTGTTGCAACTGTTATCCATCCAAAGTAAATACTAAATGGAAGGGATAAAAAGAAAAAATCTTTAGACTTATTTTCTCTTATTAGTAAATTAATTTTAATTAAACAAAATAATATACCTAGCATAAAGATTATAGATACCCATAATAAACCATAATGCCAAGAAAAGATCCATAATGCATTAGCTACAGAACTTATAATAAAATAAATACTTATCTTGTTTAATAATTTATTTTCTTTTAAACTAATTTTTTTAAAAGTTTCAAATTGATATAAAACAAATAAACCTAATAACAAATAAATTATACCCCAGATAGAAAAAGTAATTCCTGCAGGAGCAAATAAGTTAGGATATAGGTCAGAGACAGCCCCTGTATCAATGTTATTTATTGGCAGGGCATTAGCTAAATAATTAACTACAATCATTACTATATAGACTAATGCTACAAAAATTTTTCTTAATATAAAATTCATAATTATTTCTTAAACCAAAACATATTTATATGTTATTTCTTAAATATTTTTTTAAAATTAATCTACAAATATTTTTTAACTTAAGTTTTTAGCTAAAATTTTAATAATTAATATTTTTTAAAAATACATCTCTATTTATATTTTTTTTGTTTTATTTCTTAATTATGGCAACAAATAAAGCTGTAAAAGCAATAATCTTTAATAAAGATAATCAAATGTTAATTTTAAAAAGAACTCCTCTTTATAAAAGAAAAGGCAAAATTAATGTTTTAAAAAAATATGCACATTTAGATAAAAAAAATATATATGATCTCCCTGGTGGAAGACTTGAAATAAATGAAACTATCAAAACTGGCCTTAAAAGAGAAGTTTTTGAAGAAACAGGACTTAAAATTAAAATCTTAAAAAAAGTAAGTTCTTGGGAATTTATTTCTTTAGATAATAAAAAAGTAGAAGTGACTAATTTTCTTTGTGAAATTAAAAAGAATACTTCAAATAAAATAATTTTAAGTCAAGAACATGATAATTATAAATGGGTTGATCTTAAAAATATTAAAAGATATAGTTTTAAAGATAAAAGTTTTTTTGATTCTTTAAAATTTTTATCTAAATAATTTTTTAAAGAAAAAAAAAGAAAAGAAGAATTATCTATATGTTTCATCTATATAGCTAATATCTTCTCCAATAACAACTTCTGTTTCTTCTTGACTTGTAAAGTTATATGTCTTTAATAAATTATTAGTTATAGTATACAATTCATCTCCAATATATAAACTTCTAGCAATAGATCCATAGTAATATCTATTTTTCTTTGTGTGATCAATAGTTGTTATTTTACTAATACCATCTTTATCTGCTTTTAAAACAACAAATCCAAACTCAGAAGATGATGTATTATATCTTTCAGTAATAGGAAGTACAACTAAATTATTCTTTGAAATATATAAGAATGCTTTATGATCGTAAGATACTTGTGTATTTGAATAACTTGCACTTGAAACCCATTTTCCAACTTCTTTAGGATTTGAAAAATCACTTACATCAAACAAAGCAACCTTAACTCCAGAATTATTAGTTCCACCCCATTCATTAGCTTCAGTTTCTTGACCAATACCTAATATTAAATTTTCAGATATTGGATGAAGATAATCAGAGTAACCTGAAATTTTTAAATAACCTAGAACTTTTGGTTTTGTAGGGTTTTCTAAATCAATTACAAAGAAAGGATCAACTTGTCTGTATGTAACTAAATAAAGTTTATCTCCCATAAATCTAGCACTATATATTCTTTCATTTGGTGCAATTTCATCAACAATTCCAACTTCATTTAAAGAACTATTTAAAACTGTAACTGCATTTTTTGAAATAGTAGAATATCCGTTGTAATCTTGATAAGTTGTTGCAACTCTTAAATAACCTTCTTCTTCATCTAATGAAAATTGATTTAAAAGTTTTCCTTTAACTTCTCCTTGTGATATACTTCCAAAGCTACCATCTAAAAGAAGTTCAATTCTGTTAATGTATGTTTTATCATATTGATTTCTTTCTTCTTGATAATATTTATCAGATTCTTCTTGTATTAAATTATATAATTCTTCTTTTTCTTCTTTGTCAAGAGTTTGATAGTAGTTATTTAATATTTCAATTAATTTTTCAGAATCATTTAAATTACTTTCAATTTCTTTAGCTATATTTGTAGGATATACTTTTTCATAGATTGATTCAAAAACTAAATCTTTTGAATAGTTATTCCATCCAAATCTAAAGAAAGGATAATACATATTTTTTTCAGTTACAACATATAGGTTATTATTACTCATATATATTGTATTTGAATTATCAAGTATGATTTCTATACTATCAATAATTGAAGATTCTTTTTCTAAATAATTAAGTGAAGTTAAATTATACATTACTTTAGATTCTTCACTAACATCTCTTGGCATAATTATTTTAGATTCAAAATTACTTACAACATCATTTTTAATTTCTTTAACAGGCATTATAAATCTATCATAATAGATGTTAGGGTTAAAATCATATAGATAATCATTAGTTATAATATATACAATTCCATCTTTCATTCTTGATTGATAGTAGTTGCCTTTAATTTCTACGCTGTTAAGTTTTGAAAGAGAATTTTCTTCTATTCTATAAGTTTCAACAACAGTAAATGGTATATAAGTCATTTGAGGATAAAGATAAGAATATTGAGTAAATTTACTTTCTACAATATTTTTTTCAATTATTACATATAAAAGGTCTTCTGTATCTAAGAACATTCCTTTAATTGTTAAATATTCTGCATTTTGATCATTAATTTTAACAGTATATTTTTCTTCATCAGCTATAGGAACATCAACATCATTTATTACTGTTATTGTTTTGTCTTTTGCAATAAATATTTGTTTTCCATTAGTTTTTACAATATCTCCTTCATCTATACCAGAAACTTGTACATTAGTTTGAGAAAAATCATTTTCAGCTCCTGTTGATTGAACAGAACTATCAGTTGCCATAATAGGCATTGATTCTTCCATGGTTTTAGACATATCTCCTACTCTAATACTATTACTTGAATTAGTGGTAGTTAAAAGAGTTAATAGTTCTTGGGAGGTAATTGTTACAAATGGTGATTCTTCATTTGTTTTAAAATCACTATATGTTAAATTTTCATAGTTTTTTTCTGTTGATTGATCACTAAGATATTCATCTTGGTTATCATCTATTATTTTATTTTTTAAAATATTTTGATTAATTACAAGTCCAACAACTAATAGTGCAAGAACAAGTATTATAATCCCTAAAAATAAATTTGATTTATTTTTCATATATCTTTTCACCTTTACTTTTTTATGTAAAATTATTATTAATAAGTATTCTATGCTCTAAAGTCAATATAAACCCTATTTTTTAGTTAGGTTATTTCCTTTTTATAGTTTATTTTAATTTTAAGTTATTTTTATTTGTTAAAGATTGTTTTTTAAATTATTTGTAACATTTATATTCTATGCATTTTTATATTATTGAGTTTGTTATAATAATTTTATTTATACTTACTTTAATTCATTTTAGAAAAAATAAGCGATTTTTAATATTTTCATTTATTTTTGCATGTCTTTTTGAAATATTTGGAGTCTTTATTTCAGGTTATCTTTATTCTAATGATTTTTTAATAAATATTTATGGTGTTCCAATTTTTATAATTTTATCTTGGGTTATTATTCTAACCACATCTTATAACTTAATTTCAACTATAACAAATCATAAATTAACAAAAGCTATTTTAGTATCATTATCAGCAACTGCTTTAGACTTAGTTTTTGAAGCATCAGCTGTTTTTCTAAATTTTTGGACTTGGAAAGTAACAGTTCCAAATATTTTAGTAAGTATTGATCCAGCTAATTTTATTGGATGGATGATTGTAAGTTTTTGTTTTGTTTACTTATATGAGCTAAATTATAAAGCAGGTATGCTTTTTTCTTTTCCTTTTTATGTTTTTTTAGGGATATCTTATAAAATAATATATGATTTAATTTTTAAAAATAGTAATATTGATCCTTTTTTCCCTTTCTTTCTATTATTTACTTTTGTTTTTGTTTTGGCAGTTTATTTATTATATAAAAATTATAAATTTTCTAAAAATAATCTTTGGTGGTACTCTTTTCTTTTAAGAGTGCCTTTTTTGATATTTGGAGTTTTCTTTTCAATAAAATTTAAACTATTTATTGATAATTATATTTTACTTTTTATAGTCATGGGACTTTTAATAGAAATTGTTTTCTTATATCTTAGTTTCTCTTATAAATATAATAAATTTAAAAAACATATGAAATAAAATTCATTTATAAACCTTACTTCTCATATTTATATATACAATATAATTTTGTGAGAGGTAAATTAATATGAATTCAAATAAACAAAAAAAAATTAATTTTTTAATTAAAATTAATACTTATTTTTTAGCTGCTTTGGTGCTTTATGCAGGAATAAATAAATTATTTATAAATGGAATTGATGGTGTTATTGGTATGCTTACAGGAGCAGGTTTCTTTTTACCAGTGTTTTTAGCATGGGTTTTAGTTATTTCAGAAATCGGTTCAGGTATAATGCTTTTTACTGGTCTTTATAAAAAGTATGTTGTTTTAGTTCCAGCATTTATAATGATTGTGATCACTTTTACAATAGCTTTTGGTAATTGGCAAAGTATGATACAACATTTATTAATAGCATCTAATTATTTACTTATAGGTTGTATTTCCTCTAAGTAATTTTCTTTTTTTTATTTCTTTATTTTTTGGACAGAATCTATTTAAAAACCTTTAGAAATATAATTATTTCATAAAACGGAGTTGATATTTTATGGTTGTTAAACAAAATGATTGGATTGAAGTTGAATATACTGGAAAGCTTAAAGACGGTAATATTTTTGATACTTCAAAGGGAAGAGAAACCTTAAAATTTAAGGTTGGAACTGGTATGGTTATTCCTGGTTTTGATGCAGCTGTAATAGGTATGGATGAAAATACTGATAAAGATTTTACTATCCCTTTTGCAGAAGCTTATGGACCAAAAAACACAGAAGCAGTTGAAATCCCTAAAACATCTTTTAAAGATGTAACTAATTTAGAAAAGGGTAAAAGTTATAATTTTATGACAGATATGGGTCCTATAAAAATTGATGTTGAAGAAGTTTTAGATGAAAAAATTAAGGCAACAGTAAATCATCCTTTAGCTGGTGAAGACTTAACTTTTGAAATAAAACTTGTAAAAATTTTATCTCCAGAAGAAGCTAAATCTTATGAAGATGCATTAATTGCTCAACATCAAAATCATGAACATGCTCATTCTGATAAAGAAGGTTCTTGTGCATGTGGAGATCCTGATTGTGAATGTGATGATGATTGTGATTGTTCAGATTCAAAAGATTCATGTGGTTGTGGACACGATCATTAATTTTTTTAAAATAAATAGGATATATTTATGAATAAGTTTCTACATTTATTTAGAAAATTTTCTGCATATATCTTATTTATTTCTACTTTACTTTCTTTTATTTTTTCTGAAAATGAATTTTTAAGTATTTTATTTGTATCAATTGCTTTCGTTGCTTTTTTTAAAATAAATATTTTTGAATTATTTAAAAATAAAAGATATTTATCAAAATTAGAATTATTCTTCTCAATTTTATTATTTGTAAAAGTAATTTTATTATTTGATGTAAATATTTTTTATAAATATTTAAGTTATTTTTTTGGTTTTTTCTTTTTAATAGTTTATTTTTTATTTTTTTCAAATACACAAAATATTACTACAAATATCTTAGGTGTTAAGAAAGATAAGGCTTCTCAAGAAGATGATCTTGAAGATTATGACAATTATGAGGATGATTCTCAAGAAGTAGAAGAAGATTCTGATTTTGAGTTAGAAGATGATTTTGAAGAAGATGAAGATAATTTAGAAGAAGATGAAGATGATTTAGACGAAAATGAGGATATTTCTAAAAAACATTAAAAATAATTCCTTTATATTTTTTTTGCTTCTATATTATATTATACTTGTTATTAAAAAAAAAGCAGGGGTTCCCGAGTGGTCAAAGGGGCACGGCTAAGAACCGTGTGCTTAGTGCTTCGCAGGTTCGAATCCTGTCCCTTGCATTATATTTTTTTAAATGCTCGAATAGTGTAGCCCGGTAATCATATCAGACTCTCACTCTGATGACGGGGGTTCGAATCCCCCTTCGAGCACTTATAATATTTTTTAAAAATCTATTTAATAACTTAAATTTGTAATTACTTAATTTTGTGTTTTATTATGATTTTCAAACAATCAAAGAATCAAATTAAAAGAGATTTCTCTTTTTCTGTAAAAGATGGGATTTTTTGGGTACTAATGAATTCTATAGCTATAATTTTTTTAGTTCCATATTTAGTTTCTTTAGGTGCAAATTCTTTTCAAATAGGTCTTTTAAATTCATTTCCTTTATTTATAACTTCTTTTTTAGTTTTAATATCTTATAAACTTTTAAAAATATTTAAATCTAAAAAACATGCAGTTGTAATTTTTTTAACATTACAAGCTTTAATGTGGATTCCTCTTGCAATGGCTTATTTCTTTTTTCCAAATTCAATTACTATTTGGATTATAATTTTAATTTATACAATAATAACTGCTTTAGGAACAATTATTCATCCAATTTACATGGACTGGATAAGAAAACTTTTTCCAACAAAACAAATGGGTTCTTATATTGCAAAAAAAAATATAATTTTAGAGTTTGTTTCAATTTTTCCAATTTTTTTAATAGGTTATATTTTAGATGTTATTTTCAAATCAAATACTTTTATTGGTTATTCAATAATTTTTGTATTTGCAGGAATATTTAGATATTTTTCAACAAGATTTTTAAATAAAATGAGTGAAACAGAAGATAAAGAAGCTATTTTAAAACTTGTAAAAGAAAAAGAAAAAATTCCTCTTTTAAAATCTTTTAAAGATGAAGTTATAAAAGATAAGTCTTTTTTAAAGTTTTTAATTTTTATCATTCTATCATATATTGGTATTCACTTAGCAACTTCTTATGTTTCTTATTTTGTTTTAAACTTTTTAAATTATTCTTCTACTCAATATGTTCTATGGAAAATTTCTTTTATTTTAGGAACTGTTTTAAGTTTAAGTTATTGGGGTTATATTTCAGATAAATATAGTCCTGTAAAAGTTTTACAAATAAGTACTTTATTTATGCCTTTATTTTTAATAATTCCTGCATTCTTTTATTCTAGTTATTCTTTAATGATTTTTTCAATTTTTGTTGGAGGTGTTATTTTTGGTGCTTTTAATTTAGGGGTTTTAGATTATCTTTTTAAAAATATAAAAAGAGATTTAATAGGTCATAGTTCTTATTTTTTAATAATACAAGCAAGTTCAATTTTTATTGGAACTCTTCTAGGTTCTGGAATAATTTATTTAGCAACAAAATTTTATTCTTCAGAATTCAAGGCTTTAATATTTTTATTTGTATTTACAATATTTTTTAGATACATAGCATTTTTCTATTCTTTAAAGCTTAAAAAATTAGAAAGAAGAGATCTTAGATTTTTTAAATATGTTATTTTTCAAAGACCTGTTCTTTATGGTTTACTTCAATTTACTCATCTTTCACATGAAGAAAAAAAATTACTACTTGATTTAAAATTAAAATCTGAATTTAAAAAAATTAAATCAAAATTATTTAATCAGAAAAAACAGTAGCTGTTTTTCCTCCATCCCATGTAATTCTTGGTCTTATTTTTAGAAGCATTACTTTTTCGGAGTTATCATCAATCATTATTGCATATCCTTGTTCTTTTGGCATTTGTGCATAATATTTATCCATAGGTATATTTAGATAACTAGGTCTAATTGATGAAACTGCTTGAATATCTTCTTGTGCTGTCATTCTCATACTTAAGAAAAGATCACATTGAGAGATTGTTTCAGAATGTAGTTTATTTGGTCTTTGGGTTGCAAGGATTAATGAAAGTCCTGGTTGCCTTCCAACTCTTATCCATTGCAATAAAACATCTAAAGCCATACTAGGTCTGTCTTGAGGCATAAACATGTGTGCTTCATCTATTACCATCCAGACAATAGGCATTTCACTTGTTTTTCTTTTTCCTTCAAGAAGATTTTTTTCTTCTTCTTTTCTATAAAGCATTCTTTCTTCATATAGTCTTTTTCCTAAAAGTCCAACTATAAGTTCTTGAACTGATTCCATTCCAATTGCTTGTTTATATGTTGAAACATCAATTGTTGTAATTGTTCCTGGCTTTGCAAATTCTTTCATAGTTGTTCCTGATTTTGAAAAAAGACCCCATGATTTTGCAATTTTCATTCTATTTATTAAAGAGTCTTTAATTTCTTTTGTTGTTTCTGAATCTGTTAAAGCTACTTTAATAATATCATCAATATCATAAAGATTTCCAAGTTTTTGTTTTAAAATATCAATACTTCTTGACAGAAGTCCAGATTCTGGATCTCTCCAAGTTAGTCTAAAAAGACCAAGCCAGTCTTCTAAATCTACTTGTGAAGATCTTATTGAAAAAGGTGAATCAAAAGGTATTTCTTTTTCTTTATAAAAATCTTGTTTTCCTGCAGGAATCATATTTCTAATACCAATACCATCTGCCTTTAAATCCCATTTATCTAATAGTTCTTTAGGTACTTCTTTATTTGGATAGTTCATGGTCCAAAAAATACCTACAGTGTCAATAACAATTACAGAAAGTCTATCTTTAACATCAAAAGGTTGTCTTGCAAATTCTTCCATAACAACAGATAGAGTATAACTGTTGTGTATTATTATATTATTTGCAATAAAATTATGGTTTTTTAAAACTGTTATGTCATAAACTTCAAATTTTCCTTTTAAATGATTAATTTCTTTAATCTCATCCCAATAGATATCTGATGTTGCTATTTTTTCAAGTTCTTTATTATTTTCTTTTTTTGCAATAATTAATAATTTTTCTCTTGAAGGTGCATAATTTATTGATGATCTAATTGCTTTTGGTGTTTTATAATTAAATTCTACACCAATATTTTTCCATCCGTTTAAAGGTTTAAAATTATTCCAAATTTCTTTAGGAATTGTATCAATATTTGGATTTTTAATTTTATTTTTATATTTTAATGTTTTTTTTTCTTTTTCTCCAATAAATCCAATTTCTTTAATATATTTTTCTACATCTTGTTCTAATATTTCAAGTTCATAACTATCTCTTTTTTTAGTTTTCTTTTTTCTAATTTTTGAAAGTATTTCTAGTTTTAATAAGATTCCTTGAATCTGTAGTATCATTTTTTTAGAAGAAGATGAGTAACTTATTCTACATCTTTTTTCTTTTTCAAAATAAATTGTTCCATCACAACTAAACATTCTATTTAAAAATAAAGCAAGGTTTTCTTTTTTTTGTTTAAATATAATTTCTGGAATTTCTTTTTGATATGATAATTTATTATACATTCCAATTTGTTTAATATATTCTTTTAAACTTCCTTTCTGGTATGGATTTTCTTTTCCTTTTTTCCATATAACTTTGTAATTATATTTTCCTATTTCTTTTAAGTCTAGTTCTTTATCAAATAATTTTATTGAAGATCTAAAATCATTTACAATTTTGTCATCACCATTACAAAAAAGTACAACTCTATTTGAAAGATGCCCTTCTGCAAGAAGATATGCAATTAATTTAATATTTTCTTTTTTTAATTTATCTTTACCTATATTATTTAATTTTCTAGGTGTTGCAATTCTTGACTTTACTTTAAGATCTTTTGCTTCTTTCCAACCTTCTAAAGTAAGTAATGGATGTTCTAAAGTTAATTTTATTTCTTTTCCACTTCTAAGTTTAATTTCTAAAAGTTCATTTACTTTTCTTTTAAAAAAGTTTTCTTTTTTAGCTTTTTCTATTTTTAAATTATCATTAATAGACATTACTTTAAGATTTGTATTTTCTAAATCTTTTATTTCAATTTCTCTTCCATCTTCTAAAGCTATTAAAGTGTCTCCAGTTACACATTTTCCGCCGCCCCTTTTTCCGCAGATAATCATTACATGTGATCTTGAAAGATCCATTAATACTTTTTTACCTAAAACAGGGTCATCTCCTCCAGAGACAACTACTTTTCCTAAATATCCAGTTGCTTTTTCTTTGTATTTATCAAGATCGCTTTGTTTTCTTCCAACTACAATATTATCTGTAAAATCTAAACTCATATTTTTTCTTTTTTATATTTTTTTAAAAATTCTTTAATTGTTTTTATTGTTATATATCCTGATGCTAATATAATTAATATAAATATTATAACTATTAGTACATATGCAATTGATCTTAAATTTATAAAGAAAATAAATAATATTTTAATTAAGTGTGTTTGTATAATTGCTCCTACCATTATTGAAATTAAAGCTATGTAAAATAATTTAATATCTTGTTTTGTAAAGAAAATAGCTCTTATCTTATATTTATCTTCTTTAATGATTAAATTATTTAAAAATATTTTTACAATTAATAATAATGTTTTTATTCCAAGTGTTGAAAATATAATGTATGATATAAAAAATAAAAATTGAGGTATTAATTGAACTAATAATTTTACTTGACCTAAAAATGAAGATGTTAATAGTTCAACATGAATATATGCATATTGTATACCTATTGTTAAATAAGCAAATGGTGTGAAAAAAAGATCTAATGAATTATTAAATATTTCATAAATTGTTTGTTTGAAATAAATTGCACTTGTAAGAGATAAATTTTGTATAAAGTTTGATCCTTCTGTAATTAGGATGTCTCCTCTTGAGGCATAGATAAAAGCAATTATAATTCCAATAATATATGAAATTCCAAAAGTTGAAGCAATTACTCTATAATAGTTATCTATCTTTACCATATTATTAAATATATTTAAGAAAATAGTTTAAAAGACTATGGTTTTTAAGTATTATGTTGGTTTTATAAAAATATAGGTTTTTAATATATTTATTGTTTATTTAAATGAGATAATTAGATATGAAAAGAAAAATTAAAGATTTAAGAAATAAAAAAAATACTGCAGAAAATCATTCTGGAGTTTTAAGAATAAAAAGTGAAAGATTTAAAATTGAAAGAAATTTAGCTTCTCAAAAACCTCTTGCTATGGAATATAAGTCTGAATATAAGCAAGGATGTTTATTTATTAAGAAAATTTTAGATTATAAACAAAAAAATAAATTAATATTTTTTACTGGAAAACAAGCTGGTGAGATTTTAAAAAAATATCCAAAACTAGATTCTCCAGAAGCTATAAAAAGTATATTGATTGCAAGTTCTAATCCTAATTTAAATATTAAAAAAATAAATTCTATAGTTTCTGAAATATATAGTAAAAAGATCTCTGAAAAAGAAAGAAAAGATATTATTTTTACAATGATCAGAAGTATAAAAATAGAAAACTATGAATACCTTTTATAGTTTTTATTTTTTAAAAAAATAAGAAAAAAAAAGAGAAAGAAAAACTATTCTTGTTTAATTTCAGTTTTCTTCATTCTTTTTGGTATTACAAAATAACTTTTAGCTTTACAAACTGAACATTCAGCTGTATAAACTGGTTTTTTATTTTGTTTTTTAACAGGTTTGATTAATTTTGCTTTTCCACCATAACCTGACTTATGTTTAGCTTCATTTTTTCTAGTACCAATAGACATAGCTCTTGCTTTTCTAGGTTTGAATGCTTTTAATTTTTGTTCTGTATGTTTTTTACATTTTTTACAATATCCTTTTACTGTTTTTGGAAGGTTCATAATTATTCACTCTTTTTTTATAAATTTTAATTTTTAAATAAGTTGTTCACTCTTACTCTTATATAATATATATAAGCAAGCTTTAAAAACAAATTGTTTTTTAAAGAATTTAAGAAAAGAACTTTAAAATCTCTTCTTTGTATTCTTTTGTTTTTATAAATTTAATATTTTTAGGAATATGTCTCTTATAATTATCCCATTCATACCTAGAATCTAGATAAAAAACAACTCCTCTATCTTTTTCACTTCTAATTACTCTACCTGCACTTTGTATTACTTTCTGAATTGCTGGTTGAATATATGCATATTGCCATCCTTTTTTATAAAGTTTATCATAATATTCAATTCTAGCTTTAGTATAGATTTCTAATTTTGAAAGAGGTATTCCAATTATTACAGCTCCTAAAAGTAAATTCCCAGGCAGGTCAATTCCTTCTGAGGCTTTTCCACCCATTACTGCAAACAAACAAGATCCTAAAAGTCTAGATCCATCTTTAAAATCATTAATCATTTTTTCAAAATCATCAGTTGTACTTTCTTCTAATTGATATATTTTAGGTTTATTTATTTTAATATATTTCTCAATATCTCTCATCATTTCAAAACTTGGAAAGAAAACAACTGTATTTCCTGGTATGGAGTTAACTATTTGTGAAGTAATATCTCCTATTTTTTTATATTCATCAATATTTCTATTTGTAAATTTTGTTGTAACATTATTAATTAGAATATCTAGTCTATTTTCTTTTAAAAAAGGGGAATCATATTCTTTTAAAACAGAATTATCTTTAATTCCATATATTTCTTCATACATAGAAAGAGGAGTTAATGTTCCTGACATTATAACAGATGAAAAGCAATTTTTAAAAACTTCTTTTGTAATTGTTGAAACATCTAAAGCATTATTTTTAAGAGTTATTACATTTTTTTCAATTTTTATATATTTTACAAAATCTTTTTCTTTTATTAAAAACCAACTTTCAAGAAAAAGAGCAACTGTTACAAGAGAAGATCTAGTTTCATTTTTCTTTTCAATATAGCTAATTCCAGCTTCTTCAATTTCTATTATTTTTTCTTCAATATCTTTTATATGTTTTTCAGAAATTATTTCATTTTCTTTTACAAATTCTTCTTTTTCATATAGACTTTTTTTATCTTTAAATTTATTGTGTGCTATTTCTTCAAGTTTTAAAACAAATTCTTTTAAGAAACTTTCAACATTTTTTTCATCAATTTCTTCTGCTTCTTTAATAGCTCTATTTATTATATTAAGATTAATTGTTTTTGAAAGAAGTTTAATTATTCTTTCTTCTAAGTTATGTGCTTCATCAACAATAACTATACAATCTTTAATATCTACATTTATTTCTGCAAGGAAAGTTGAAGATATTTTCTTTGAAAATAAATGATTATAATCTGCAATTATTATTTGACAAGTTCTTGCAAATATTTTTGAAAACTCATAAGGACAAAGAGGTGCTGGTTTTCCATGTAAATTTTTAAAATCATATGAGATATTTCGTGAATTTTCTGCAGAAAGAATTGTAAGACTTCTATTTTCTCTTTCAATTAATTGTTCTGTAATTTCTCTTTCTGTTTTATTTGCAGGTCTTACATTATTATAAAAAGGACATTGTTTATTCATACATGCATTTTTACAAACTTCATAAAATCCAGCCTTTACTTGTGAAATTCCAGGTTCAATACAAAGGTTTCTTTTTCCTACAAAATCAATTGCTTTAACTCCTAAATTATACTTAAAATTTATTTCTCTAATAACTTCTAAAGCAATTTTATGTTGAGAGGTTTTTGGTGTTAGAAAAAGTATTTTTTTATCATGTTCAATTGCATAGCTAATGGCTGCTGAAAGAGAGGCATCTGTTTTCCCAGTTCCTGTTGGTGCATGTAGAATAATGTTTTTTCTATTTTCAAAAGCTTCAAGTATGTCTATAATGATTTGTTTCTGTCCTTCTCTAAAGGATGAATGTCTAAAGTATATTTTTTTAAGCACCATTTATTTTCTTAATTAATATTTTGTTTTCTTTATTTTAAGTAAAAGAAGATATAATATATTGTTTCTAAAAGAATATATATCTTTTGTAGGTTCTTGGCTTTTATAAAATAGTTTATAAAAGTTTCTAATGTATTAATTATCTGTAAAATATATAAATATATTTTATTTTAAGGTATGAATTAAAATGAATAATGTAAGGGAAATAATTAATTTTCATACATATTTTTTTAAGAATAAAAATTGATTTTTTCTAAACATTTGTCTGGTAAAAAGAAATAAAAAAGAAATTTTATGCCAATTTTAAAAAATAAAAATAAACCTTTAAAAGGAAATTTAACACAAGGAAGATATAGAGAAAAGCTACCTTTAAAAAAACCAGTTAACTTTAAAAAAATGAAATCTCCTGGTGAGTTGTTTAAAGGTAAGTTTTCAAAATCTGTTGTAAAGTATATTTATCAACTTTATCTTGGAAAATTAAATTTAACATCTAGATCAGGGATAAAGACATATCCTTTTGCAACTAAACAAGAATTAACTAAATCTTTTGTTTTTCTTAAAAATAAACTTAAAGAAAAAAATATAGATATTTTTAATAATTCTGGCCAGAAACTACATTTTATTTTTCCTCTTTCAGGTATGAGTCCTGTTGGTTATTTTTATAAAGGAATTATTGAACAGTTAATGCCTAAGGCAAGAATTACTTTTTTAAAAACTATTGGAAATCGCAGAAATGTTCCTGGCTATGATTTAGTAAATCTTAAAAAGTCAATTAATAAATATGATGAATTATTTTGTGTGATTGATTATTTTGAAAAAGGTAGTACATTAAGATTAATTGAAAATAATTTAAAAGAAATTAATCCTAAGTTTGATTTAATTGGAGTTAATTCTCCAGAATCAAGGATAGATCTTGAATCTTATAATATTATAAATAATAATAAAAATTTATTAGATATAATAGATAATGAATATAATAATAGTAATAAATTTATTAGTAAAAGTACTTTTAGAGAGAAGATGTCACCTCAAAAACCTTTAACAAGATCTTTTTATAAAGATATTGCTCAAATAAATACAAATAGATTAATAATTCCAAACTATCAAGCTTATAAAATAGAAGCTTTAGAAAAAGGATTTTTTAATGAAAAAGTTTTTAATGCTTTAAAAGAAATGGATAAAGCACAAAAGTATACCTATTATTATTTAGGAACTAGATTTATTAGTAATGTTTTAAAAAAATAAAAAAATATTTTAATTATGGACTTTAAAAAAATAAAAAATATAGCAATTTATTATTTCTCAGGAACAGGAAACACTTTGTTTATTTCTGAAACTTATAATAAATATTTTTTACTTAAAAGTAAATCTGTAGATTTAAAACCTATTGAAAATATTGAAATTGTTTCAAGTCAAGGTAAATATGATATGCTTGTAATTGCTTTTCCGGTTCATGCTTTTAAAGCTCCTAAGTTAGTTGAAAAGTTTATAAATAATCTTCCATCTTCAACAACTAAAAAACCAGTATTATTACTTGCAAGCTGTGGAGGAATGCCTGGATCTTCTTTTAGTATATTAAATAAAATTTTAATAAAAAAAGGATATTATATAGCTTCAAATTTTTATTATTCAATGCCAGATAATGTTTCTTTTATGTTTTCAAAAGACTTAATTTCAGAAAAAGAAATTATGGATAAAATTGCTTTAGCAAAAGATAAATCTTTTAAAGATTTTACAAATCTTTATTCTGGAAAAGAAGAGGTTATTAAGTCTAATATTTTTAAAAGATTATTTTCAAATATTGTTTTTTATTTTTTATCTAAATCTTTAAAGAAGAATAAATGGGTTGTTGATTATAATAAATGTATTTTTTGTGAAATTTGTTCTAAAAATTGCCCTACTCAAAACATTACTGTTAAAAAACAGAAGAGAGAGGTTAAATTTTCAGATAAATGTATTATGTGTACAAGGTGTTATAATCTTTGTCCAGTAAATGCTATTAATTATAAGTCTGAAAAGACTAAAGATTTTAAGAGATATAATATTTTTAAAAAGGAACTTATATCAAAATAAATTTTAATAAAATTAGTAAAGTGATTAGATTATGAAAAAAATATTATTAATACTTTTAATAGTAGTTCTTTTACTACCTTCTTTTACATTTGCAAGGTCTTTATCCATAGATAATTATTCTATAGATTATGTGATTAATACAGATGGACAAGTAAATGTTTCAGAAAAATTAACTTATACTTTAGAGAGGTGTTATACAGAGCTTTATCTTCAAAGACCAACTTCTCTACAAATACTAAATGCAAGTGGTTCTTGTGATGGAAAAGAATGTTTTTTTAGACATGACTTAAAAGATACCCCTTCAGGAGATCAAGAACTTGTTTTAAAAAGTAATTATTGTGATGAAACTGTAAATATTAATTTTGAATATTCTTTAACAAATGTTATAAATCAACTACAAGATGGTTATTTTCAATTTTATTATCAACTTTATGGAAAAGAGACTGATTATTCTACAGATTTAAAAATATCTTTAACAATACCAAATAGTTTTGATAATACAGAATATTTTCTTCATTCAAAAGATTATAACTTAAATGTAGTTAATAATCAATTGTTTTTTTCAAAGAAAGTTTTGCCAAAAGAACCAGTAGAGATTAATATTTTAATGCCTAGTAATTATCTTGTAAAATCTGATAAAATTAAATTAGATTCAACAACTTCTAATAATGTTAAAAATTTGGAAGAAAATTGGGAAAATGAGTATGATAAATATATAAAATCAATAACTCCTTTATCTACATTTAATCAAATAATTATAATTTTCTTATATCTATTAATACCTTTTATTATATTTTTCTTAATTTGGAAAAAACATTCAAAAGAATTTTCCAAAGAAGAAGTTGGTTTCTTTGAAGAATATTATAGAGAACTTCCTGATAATAAAGATCCTTTGTTTGCAAATTATTTTGTAAATGAAAAATTTTCTCAAAATTGGTTTTCATCAGGAATAATGTATCTTGTATGGAAAGAAAAATATTTGCTTGATAAGGAAGAAGATAATTATTTTTTAACAAGAACAGAAAAAGAAATTTCTCTTCCAGAATATGTTTCAAAGATTGATCAATTTATTTTTAAATATTTCAAAAATGATAAATTTAATGTTTTAGATATTTCTAAAAGTTTAAAAGGTCGTAATGTATTAAATGGAAATATTATAGATAATTATAAAAGATCTACTCAAATGTTAAATGATTTTAGAAAAATGGCAACAGAAATTGAGAAAGATTATGATACTAAATTCTATAAGAACAAAGAAATTTATAATAGGAAAGGAAAAAAGTTTGCAAGTATTTTTTCAGGGTTTTATTTAATTGGTATTTTTATATATACTATGATAATTATAAATAGAATGCCACTTTTATTTATTTTTCTTATGTTAGTATTTGTAGCTACTTTATTTTTAATTAATTCAAGAGTATTTGGTAGATTTACAAAAGAAGGAAGAATAATTAATCTTAAATGGACTGGTTTTAAAAAATATATTACTGATTTTTCAGATATTAAAAACCATCCTCCAAAGCATGTTATTCTTTGGGAAGAATATTTAGTTTATGCAACTTCTTTTGGTATTGCAAGAACAGTTTTAAAAAATATTAAATCTTTAAATTTAGAAACTTTTAATAATAATTCAAGACTTGGTGTCTATTCTTCATTTATTGTTTCAAATAGTTTTTCAAATTTAAATACTCTTTCATCAACTTCTTCTTCAGGTTCAGGAGGAGGTTTTGGTGGAGGTGGTGGTGGCGGCGGTGCCGGTGGAAGATAAACCTTTTAAAATAGAAGGTATATATTATTATTAAAAATAAATGTAGGTGTATGAAAATATGAATAAAGACAAATATATTTTATGGTTTAAAGAAATTTCAATTGAAGATGTTCCTATTGTTGGAGGAAAAAATGCATCTTTAGGAGAAATGTATAGAAATTTAACTAAAAAAGGAGTTTCAATTCCTAATGGTTTTGCAATAACTGCTGATGCTTATAGATATTTACTTGAAAAAGATAAAATTTCACAAGAGATAAAATCAACTTTAAAAGATTTAGATGTAAATAATTTAAAACAACTTTCAGAAAAAGGTTCTAAAATAAGAAAAATGATTAGAACTGCAGAAATTCCTCAAGATCTTGAAAAACAAATTATTGATTCTTATTATACTTTATCAAAACAAGAGAAAACAAAAGAACTTGATGTTGCTGTAAGATCTTCTGCAACTGCTGAAGATTTGCCTGATGCTTCATTTGCTGGACAACAAGAAACTTATTTAAACATTAGAGGCCCTGAAGAGCTTTTAGATGCTTGTAAAAAATGTTTTGCTTCACTTTTCACAAATAGAGCAATAGCTTACAGAGTAGAAAAGAAATTTGATCACACAAAAGTTGCTCTTTCAATAACTGTTCAAAAAATGGTAAGAAGTGATTTAGCATCTTCAGGTGTAATGTTTTCAATAGATACAGAAACTGGTTTTAGAGATGCTGTAGTTATTAATGGTGCTTATGGTCTTGGAGAAAATGTTGTTCAAGGTGCTGTTAATCCTGATGAATTTATGGTTTTTAAACCTACATTAAAACAAGGAAAGAATGCTATAATTTCAAAAAGACTTGGTGAAAAAGCAATTAAAATGGTTTATGATACTCAAGGTAATAAACCTGTTAAAAATATAAATGTTGATATTAATCATAGAAATCAATTTTGTATAACTGATAAAGATGTTATTACTTTAGCAAAATGGGCTTGTATTATTGAAGATTATTATTCTCAAAAAGCAGGACACTATAAACCAATGGATATGGAATGGGCAATTGATGGTGTTACTAAAAAAGTATATATTGTTCAAGCAAGACCAGAAACTGTTCAATCAAATAAAAATTTAAGTCAAATTGAAACCTATTCTATTTTAGAAGAGAAAGAAGCAATAGTTACAGGTATTTCAATTGGTCAAAAAATAGCAACAGGAAATGCTTCAATTATTAAAGATGTAAAAGATATTAATAAATTTAAAAAAGGAGATATCTTAATTACAGAAATGACAGATCCTGATTGGGTACCTATTATGAAAATTGCTTCAGGTATTGTTACAAACAAAGGAGGAAAAACTTGTCATGCTGCAATTATTGCAAGAGAACTTGGAATACCTTGTATTGTTGGAACAATAGATGCTACTTTAAAAATAAAAGATAAGTCTCCAATAACAATTGATTGTTCATCAGGAGATTATGGTTTTGTGTATGAAGGAACTTTAAAGTTTAAAAAAGATGTTCAAGATATTAAAAAAATACCTATAACAAAAACAAAAATAATGTTAAATGTTGGAAATCCAGAACAAGCTTTAGAACAATCTTTCCTTCCAGCAGATGGTGTAGGTCTTGCAAGAGAAGAATTTATTATTAATTCTTGGATAAAAATACATCCTTTAGCTTTAATTAACTATAATAAAATAAAAGATAAAAAAGTAAAAGAAGAAATAGATAAGTTAACAATAGGGTATAGTAATAAAGTAGATTATTTTGTAGATAAATTATCTCAAGGTATTGCAAGAATAGCTGCTGCTTTTTATCCTAAAAAAGTTATCTTAAGAACTTCTGATTTTAAGACAGATGAGTATGCAAATTTAATTGGTGGAAAAGAATATGAACCAATTGAATCTAATCCAATGCTTGGATGGAGAGGTGCTTCAAGATATTATCAAGGAAACTATAGAGAAGGTTTTGCTTTAGAGTGTAAGGCTATTAAAAGAGTTAGAGAAGATATGGGTCTTACAAATTTAGAAGTAATGATACCTTTTTGTAGAACACTTGATGAAGCTAAAAAAGTAATTGCTGAACTTAAGAAAAATGGTTTAGAACAAGGTAAAAATGGTCTTAAAGTTATTGGTATGTGTGAGATTCCTTCAAATGTAATTTTAGCTGAAGAATTTTTAAATATCTTTGATGGTTTTTCAATAGGTTCAAATGACTTAACACAATTAACTTTAGGTCTTGATAGAAATTCAGAAATTGTTGCAAGTATTTATGATGAAAGAAATCCTGCAGTAAAGGAACTTATTACAAATGTTGTAAAGATTGCAAAAAAGAAAAAGAAATACATAGGTATCTGTGGACAAGCACCTTCTGATTATCCTGACTTTGCTGAGTTTTTAGTATCTATTGGTATTGATTCTATGAGTTTAAATCCAGATACTTTAATTAAGACAAAAATATTAGTTGCAAACAAAGAAAAATCTAAAAAATAGATTTTTTTCTTTTTTTCTTTTTTTTTTATAATATAAAATTATTTTTTAAAAATAAAAATAACTACTTAATTTTCAATAATTTATCTTTACATAATTATTTTTTGATTTGTAAACCATTATTAGAATATGGTTTGAAATACAAAAACATTCTTTTTAAATTATATTTGATTTACTCTATAATTCCTAAAAAAGACTTTTTTTAGAAAACCAAATTAGATTGTAAAAGTAACTGTCAAACAGTCATTTTTTTTCTTTACAATTTAATAAAAACAAGTACTTTCAAACTAGTAAGATTCATACAGTGGAGGAATAACTATGCCTAGTAAAAGACAGAAAGGAATGGTTTTAATATCCGTAATTGCAACAGCTTTGTTTGTTTTATCAAATATTTTCTTTATTACTTTAAGTAGTAATGATTTAAAACAAACAGATATAAGCTATCAAGATAGAATTTCACAATATAAGATGCCTTTTTCAACAGCTCCTTATTGTGGAGATTTAACTTGTAATTATTCTTACGGAGAAAATCCATTAAATTGTCCTCAAGATTGTTATATGTAGGATGATTTTTCTTTTTCTTTTTTTTTTATTAAAAACATTTGTTTTTATTCTTTTTTATTCATAATATAATATACTATTTATTTTAATATTAAATAGATTTCACAAAAAAGGGGGAATTAATTATGGCAGTTTGGTTAATTATTTTGATCATAGTTGGTGTACTTCTTTTAATTGTGTTTGGTATCTATAATAGTTTAATAAGATTAAGAAACAGAGTTAAAAATTCTTGGAGTCAAATCGATGTTCAATTAAAGAAAAGATTTGATTTAGTTCCAAACTTAATTGAAACTGTTAAAGGATATATGACACATGAAAAAGAGACTTTAACTAAGATTACTCAACTAAGATCTCAAGCAATGAGTGCAACTGATATGAGTATGAAAGCAAAAGCTAATAATCAACTTTCAAAAGCTTTATCAGGTTTAAATATTGCTGTTGAAAGTTATCCTGATTTAAAAGCAAGTCAGAATTTTTTAATGCTTCAAGAAGAACTTTCAGGTATTGAAAATAAAATTGCATATGCAAGACAATTCTATAATGATTCAGTAATGATTTATAACAATAAAATAGAAATGTTTCCATCAAACATCTTTGCAAGCATGTTTAATTTTAAGAAAGAACAATTTTTCGAAGCACCAGAAGAAGAAAGAAAGAATGTTAAGGTTTCTTTCTAATTCTTTTTTTTCTTTTTTTTTACAAACATATAAATACTTTATTGTGTATATTTATTTATAAGATAAAGGGGACATGGGGTAGCCAGGTTAACCTTACAGGCTCCAGATATTTTTTAAATTAGAAAGTAATCTGGAACGCAGGATGTTTTTTTTTAAAAAAAACAGATGATTGATATTATACAGGTTTGTTTAATTTTATATTTATATAAAATTGAAATAGGAGAAACCTGTAGACCCGGGTTCGAATCCCGGTGTCCCCATATCTTTCTTTTTTTATAAATTTTAAATTTTGATTATAAATGATTTTTAGCTATTCTTCTTTTTTTAGTATTAAGCATGAAGATTTAAAAATAAATTTTGATCAAAATAAAGCTTGTTCTTTAGATGAATATCTTTTTTTAACACATGCACATACAGATCATGTTTGTAATACTTCTCAAAAGACTTTTGCAACTAAAGAAACTATTTCTCTTTTAGAGAATAGATATGATAATAATAAATTTAATTTTATAGAACTTGAATATAATAAACCATATTTTCTTAAAGCCGATTTTAAAGTTACTGCTTTAAATGCTGGACATATTTTAGGCAGTTCAATGTTTTTATTTGAAACTAATGATACATCTTTACTTTACACTGGAGATTTTAACACTAAAGATTCTATTCTTTTAAAAGGTGCAAAACCAGTTATTGCAGATTATTTAGTTATTGATTCAACTTTTGGAAGAGAAGAGTTTTATTTTAAAGAAAGAAGTTTAGTTTATGATGATTTATTAAAAAAAATAAAACAAGATCTTTTTGAAAATAAATTTATAATTCTTGCAGGATATTCTTTAGGTAAAAATCAAGAAATAATTGCTTTTTTAAATAAATATCTAAATATAACTCCTTTAGTTGATAAAGAAACATATAGGTATTCTAAAATATATAACACCCATAATAATAATTTAAATTTTATTCTTTTAGATCATAATATTTATTCTTCAAATGTTTTAGTTATGCCTTTATCTTTAATGAATAGAAATTTAATTAAAAGTTTAGAACATCAAATCTATAAAAAAATATCTCCTTATGTTCTAACAGGTTGGAAATATTCAAGAGGAGCAAATCTTGTAAATGTTTCTGATCATTGTGATTTTAATTCTTTATTAGATTTTATAAATGTTGTAAATCCTAAAAAAGTATTTACAATTCATGGTTTTACTAAAGATTTTGCAGATAGTATTAATTATAAGTTAGGAATTGAGGCTCAATGTGTTTCTTCCTTAAATAAAAAACTTTAAATAAATCTTTTTATATTTCTTTAGATATATATTTATATTAGGTGAAATGATTATGGATTCTTATAAAACAGATTTTTATAGAGAAGTTAGAGTTAATAATTTGAAGACATATATGTTATTTTTCTTTTTTTTTATATTTATAGGGCTTATAGGTGTTGCTTTATATTTTATATTTTCTGACTTAGGTGTTGGTATTTTATTTTTTGCAGGGCTATTTGCTATAATATATGCTTTAGTTGGATATTTTGCAGGAGATAAAATTGTACTTTCAACCTCAAGAGCAAAACCAATAGATCCAAATAATAATCCAAAACATAAGCAATTAGATAATTTAGTTGAAGGTCTTTCTATGGCTGCAGGAATTCCAAAACCAAAAGTATATATTATTCAAGATAAATCTCCAAATGCTTTTGCAACTGGAAGAAATCCTGAAAATTCATCAGTTGCAGTAACCTCTGGGCTTTTAGAAGTTTTAAATAGAGAAGAGCTTGAGGGTGTAATTGCTCATGAACTTTCTCATATTAAAAACAGAGATATAAAAGTTATGACAATGGCAACTGTTCTTTTTGGTCTTGTTATGATGGTTTCAGATATTGCTTTAAGAGGAATTATTTTTGGAGGTGCTTCTGGAGGAGGAAATGATAATAAAAGTCCTGTTCTTTTAATTATTGCTATAATTTTTGTAATTCTTTCTCCTATTATTGCTGCAATGATACAAATGTCAATTTCAAGAAAAAGAGAATATTTAGCAGATGCATCAGGTGCACAAATTACAAGATATCCTAAAGGACTTTCAAATGCTTTAAGAAAAATTTCTGGAGTTAATATTCCTGTTTCAGGTGCTTCAAGAGGGAGTGCTCATCTTTATATTGCAAATCCTTTTAGAGGTAAAAGTTTTTCTGGAATGTTTGCAACACATCCTCCTATTGAAGAAAGAATAAAAAGACTTGATGCAATGTAATTTTTTTAAAGGAAATATATTTTCTTAAATTATGTGTGGGCATATACTCCACATTACTTTTTAAATTATTCTTAACTAAATATATTTGGTGATTATTAAATGGCTAATATGACTTTAAGTATACCTGATGATCTTTTAAAAGAATTAAAAAAACACTCTTATATTAAATGGAGTGAAGTTGCAAGAATTGCTTTTGAAGAAAAGGTAAGTGCTTTAGAAAGAATAGATGTTTTTAAAGAATTTCAAGAAGCTGAAAGAGATTTTAAAGATGGAAAAAGTATTTCTTTAGAACAATTAAAAAAGGAACTTGGTAAAAAATGATTGAAGAAGAAATTGTAAATTTAATTTCAAAGATTTATGAAAAAAACCAAAGTGTTGTATCTATTTTTAAAGAAAATAATTTTTCTTTACAAAAGTCATTTTATAATCCTGAAGAAAATATAATTAATCCTATTGTTATTGAAAAAAATCAAAATTTATCATTTTTAGGAGTTGATTCTGGTTTTGTAAATAAACAATTTAATTTTGCAAATTTAATTATTATTAAAGAAGCAGGAGCTTTATTTAATTATAAAGATTCAAAACTTTCTTCTGTTAAATATTTTCCAAAAATATATAATATTGCAAAACCATATCTTACAACTTCTTCTTTAGAAATTGAAGAAATTATTTGGAATACTTCTATTCTAAGGCTTAAAAAAGAACTTTCTCTTTCAAAAAAAATTATGGAATCTGAAAAAGTAAATTTTTCTTTAATAGATGGTTCTATTATTCCTCAATATTTATCTAAACCTTCAAAAGATTCAAAATATTATAAAGATTATTCTTTTCTTTTATCCTTATTTTTTTCACTTTATGAAATTTCTAAAAATAAAAAAATATTTTTAGTAGGGTGTGTTGAAGATTCTAGAGCTGATAGATTTTTTAATATTTTAAAAAATAATTATTTTAAAGATAAAATAAATTTTGATCTTTCAGATTCTTTTTTAGTATTTTCTCTTCTTTCAAAAAATCAAAGAACTTGTGTTTTTAGATATACTGATGATTTAAGAGAGCATCCTATCTTAAAAGATTTTCCAAAAGAAATTGTTGATAATTTATATGTTTGTTATTTAAAGCTTTCAGAAGAGGATTATCCTTTAAGAATAGAATTTATTTATTTTAAAGAATTTGGAATGTCTTTAAAAGAATATACAGATTATATAATTTCAAATATTGCGTCTATCTCTTCTTTTAATAAAAGATATATATATCCTGCACCATTAATTGAAGCTGATTTACAGAGTAGACTAAAAATACAAGAAATTGATTTATTGGTTAGAAATTTTCTTGAAAAAACTAAAAAGTTTGGTCTTAAAGTGCCAAGAAGAGAAGCAAGGTCTTTTTGATTAATATATTTTAAATTTTCTAAACATTTATAAACTTAATGTGTTACTATTTTATTATATTTTAATAATTATTAAAAATAGGTGATTAAATTGAAATTAAAAAAATTAAGTTTTATATTTATTTTATTTGCTTTTTTAGTTTTTTCTGCAATTAATGTTTCTGCAGATATAACTACTAGAAGTCTTCCAACAATATATAAAGTTACAGGAGATATTGATATTCCTTCTCCAGGAACTAATTATTATTTTTTAGTAACATCTGTTAAAAACGGAACTACTTTATATCCTGTTTCAAAAACTCAATGTGCACAATATACTGTTTTGAAAGATCAATTAACTCAAGGTATGTTTATTGGTCCAATATCTTCAGAAGTTACAGGTTATAATAATAAAAGTTTTACTTTAAGATTAATGATACAAAAGTATAGTAGTCAAAGTTTATGTCAAACTGGAAATAATTCTATTAGTATGACAGGCAATTTAGGAGAACTTTATAGTTAGAGGGGGTTAGTTTATTTATGAAGTCAAAATTTATATTTTTAATATTTTCTTTAGTTTTATTATCTGGATTTATTTTTTCTGCAACTCCTGCAGATCCACCAGTAAGCAATACAGTTTTTAGTGTTGATATCGTGCTTCCAAATCCATATTATGGATTAATTGTTGCAGATGCATCTAATCTTGCAAATCCAGATTCTGTTTCAACTCAATCAATACTTAATAATGCTGTTGTATTAAGTAAGATTGGGGCTAGTAATCCTGGTGCAAACAAATTTTTAAAAATTAATTCTACTGGAAATTCTCTTGAATGGGCAACTGTTGAAGGTGGTTCTAGTTCAGGAGATGGTGTAGTTTATACTGCAACAAACCCTATAAGTATTTCAAATAATGTTATAAGTTTAAATGATTCTGGAATAACTACTTTAAAATTAGCAAATAGTGCTGTTACTTCTGATAAATTATCAGAAAATTCAGTTACAACTACTAAATTAAATAATTCTGCAGTAACTAATACTAAAATTGCAGATGGTGCAGTTAATAAAGATAAAATTGCAGTTAAATCTGTAGATCATGCAAGACTTGAAGTTTATCCTTTAGATAAATGTCCTGCTAATAATGCAACTATAATTTATAGAAATAATAGATTAGAATGGTCAAATTCTATTGAATGTGGATCTGACATGTTTATTACAGGGGATATTTCTTCTACAAGAACACAAACTTATTATCCAGCTCCATTTAATCAATGTGTAAAAGATGTAACTCACACTGTATCAGGAACTTCTTGTACAGGTGCATCTTGTCTTGAAGAATGGAGTCTTTTTAGAAGTGGAGGAAGTAATGCTGTTAATAATACTGTAAACAATATTAATGGTACAAGATCTGTTACTTTTAATGCTTCTGAAAATAATTTATATGCTTCAAGTTATGATATAAGATATAATTTATCTCAACCATCAACAGGGAAATCTGCAACTAGAATTAGAAATAGTAGTTATAATGGTTTTAATGCAATTTCTAATGAAGAAAATACTTGTGCTCCAGTAGTTCCAAGTTCTTTAAATGTTTTAAGATTTCCATCTGATGGATGTATTGATTATTTTGAAGTTAAAGCATTAGTTAGTTGTGTTGGTTCTTGTAATTATGTAATGTATGTAGATAATCTTCCTCATTCAGAAGGTTCATTTACTGGTACTCAAACAATTACTGAGAATGTATATGTTTCAGACATAATACATAATAATCCTAAAGTGAAATTTAAGATTACAAATACAGGCCCTGCTGGACTTGTAGGTCTTGAAAGAATTACACCTGAGGGTACACTTCAAATTACACTTCCACAAATGGTTGATGGACTTCTTTGTTCACAAAATTAAGATTAATTTCTTAATTTCTTTTTCTTTTTTTTATTTTTTTTTCTTAATTAAATACCTTTTTAAATAGTTAGGTGTATATTATATCTAAATAATATATTTATTTTTAAGGTTATTAAGATATAAAAAGATCTAATCTCTTTAATAACAAATTTTTATATCTTTTTTAAAAAAATATATTACTTTCATGTAGTTGTTTAAAAACTACATAACTTGGTTTGATTTTCAAACCAAAAAAACTATTTCTTATGGGAAATTTAAACCGAAGCTCTTTTAATACTTTCATGACATTATCATGATATATTATGACACAAAATGACAATATCACAAAACAGATATTTTTAGAAAAGTTATTAAAACAAGATACCAAAGAGCTGGGTTTGAATGATCTTATTCAGATCCAAGAGAAGTTTAACGATCCGTTGATACTTTCTGTAATATTACATCAACTTTTAGAAGAAAGAAAAAGAACAAACGAGATATTAAAAGATCTTTATGAAAAGTATGACTCTTTACAATTTTCTATTAAGAATAGTAAAGAATCTAGTAATTTAAATCAAGATCAAGATACAATTAATATCTTACCAGAAATAGATGATAAGATAATTTCTTTTATAAGAGCAAATCAAAAAGTTGATGCAGAACAAGTACAGGAAGCATTTAATTATAAAGGATCAAATGCAGCTTCTCAAAGACTTAATAGACTAGTAAAAGAAGGATACTTACGAAAAGTTCAAGCAGGAAGAAAGGTATACTTTATTGTAAAATGATTTTTCCCCTTAAAAATCATTTCCTTTAAAAAACCCCTTTAATATAGAAAAACTGTAAAAAACCCCTTTTTTACATTTTTTCAAAATTTATACCTTTTTTCCTTCTTTTAAAAATAAGTTTTTGTCTTTTATTTTAGTCATTTAATTTCCCTCTAAAAAACTTTAAAAAAGATTGTAAGGAAAACTTTTTTGTTTCTTTCCTTCTTCTTTTCTGCCCTTTAATTATAAAAATACTTATTAAAAAAAAGATTGTAAGGAAAACTTTTTTGTTTCTTTCCTTCTTCTTTTCTGCCCTTTATTAAAAAATACTTATTAAAAAAAAGATTGTAAGGAAAACTTTTTTGTTTCTTTCCTTCTTCTTTTCTGCCCTTTATTTTTAACTTAAAAAACTAAAAAAACTATTTTTTTTAATTTTACAACTCTTTTTAAATATTTTGTATATATAGATTTAATACTAATGAAATTGCTTTTTAACCTATTAAGCAATCAATTTAGCTACATTATAATTTTATATTAAAAAGAAGGAGTTGACTTAAAAATATGAAACTAGAAAAAATTGGTGCATTTGCTTTTCTTGGTGGTATCTTAATTTCAATTATTTTTGGACTTATTTACAATATTAACCATCCAGTATGGCTTTCAACTGTTTTAATTATTTTAGGATTAGTTGTTGGTCTTTTAAACATTGAAGATAAAAACATATCTCTTTTCTTAATTGCATCCATTACATTTATTGCAACTAGTAACTCAATAAATGCAATACCTGTTATAGGAGATGTATTAAGAGGAGTTTTAGTTAATTTAGTATACTTTGTAGCTCCAGCTGCATTAGTAGTTTCAATTGTTGCAATTATTAGAGTTTCAAACTCTAAATAATTCTTTTTTTTTCTTTTTTTTAAATAAAAATACATTTTTTATCTATAAATAATGAATATTTAAATATTTCTATTTATAGTATATTTAAAGTATATATAAAAAACTTTATATAGTAATAAATATATAATATTTATATAATATTTATAAATTTATAAATAAAGAAATAAATATGGTTAAAGATAAAAATAATTTAGGCTCAAATGAAAACAATGAAAATAAACAAAATATTTTTTCAAGATTTTATAATTATCTTGAAGATAAATATTCTTCTTTATCAAACTGGCTTACAGAAAAAGGAATACCATTAAATAATTTAAATAATTATTTAGAGGAAAAAGGACTTCCTGCTTTTGCAATAGTTGCATCTATTTTATTATTATTAATCTTTATAATTGTTTTCTTAATTATCTTTTCTTTTTCCAGTCAATCAACATTAATTTTTTCTGTTAAAGATTATTCTGGACTTTCAATCAATGATGCTTTTTTAAAAATTACAAATAGTTCAGGTAAGGAAATCTTTTCAGGAACTGTAAATGATACTGATGTTAAAAAATTAAAATTAAAATTAGGAGAATTATATTCTTTTAAATCAACTAAAGATGGATATCCTGATTTTTCAAAATCAATAACTATTACTGATAAAGATCAAAAAGTACAAATTACTTTTTCAGAATCAATTGAGTATGGTATATTAAGAATAAAATTAATAGATAGAGATAATAAAGGAATAATTACTTCAGGAACTGCGATCGCAAGATATTCAATTAATAATGCTCCTGAGTCTACAGAAAACATTGTAAATATTGCAAATGAACATTTTATTACTTTAGAAGTTCCAATGAATAAAGATATTGAACTTTTAGTTAGTGCAGATGGTTATGAAGATTTTAAAGAAACAAATTTTAGAATAACTTTAGAAAATCAAGAAAAAGTAATTGAAATGGATATTTCTTCTTTATCTTTTGAAGGTAAAAGTCAAGTTACTTTTGTTGTTTTAGATACAGAACAAAATCCAATTGATGGTGCTTTAGTAAGCATATATAATCTTGGAGATGAATTATTAGATTCAAAAAATACAATTGATGGAAGAGCTTTATCTTTTATTGATAGTGGTTCTACAATATCTTATAAAGTTGAAAAAGAAGGTTATAGAACATTTGTAAGTGATCCTGAAGTTTCTTTTAGAATTACAAAATCTGAAATAACTTATAATGTTACTTTAGAAGAGGGTGGAAATTTTTTAGATGTGTTTGTAAAATCTGGTTCTAATTTTTTAGCTCTTGGAGATGTTGCAATTACTGTTTATGATTTAAATAATAATATTATTAATTCTGGAAATACAGATGATTTAGGAAATTTAAAATTAACTGGTCTTTCTGATAAAGCACCAATTGTTGTAACTGCTTGTAAAGAAGATTTCCTTTGTGAAAATTTAACAGTAGATCTTTTAGAAAAAAGTTCAGTTGAGTTTACTTTAGAAAGAATAGATGTAACAAATAGTGCTATTCTGTCTGTTTTTGTTGTTGATGAAAAAAATTTACCGATCTCAAAAGCTTTTATAAAAATCTATCAATTACTTGAAGATGATAAAGAAGTTCCATACAACACATCTCTTCAAACTGATCTTACAGGTTCTCTTTCAATACCTCTAAGAGTTGGAGATTCTTTTATAGTTTATTCATTAGTTGGAGAAGTTCAATATTTTGAAGAAATTACAATTGATGCTTTAAGAGAAAATAAAATAATTTTTGTAATGGATAATGCTTCTAAAATAATTAAATTAGATCTTTATGATGAAAATGGTTTTAAACTTACTTCAGGTTCTTTACTTGTAAAAACAAAAGATGGAACTGTTCTTTTTGATGGTAATTTATCTGAAACTGATCAAATAAGTTTTATTTCAGAAGGCTATAAAGATTTATATGCTGAATACACAGATGTTAATGGTAATAAATCTTCAATTAATTTTAATGCTGATGAATCTGAGTCAGATGGATATATAAGACTTGATTTTAATAAAGAAGTTAATTTAACAGATTATCCTGTAATTGAGTTTTCAGGAATTGTAGATTCTAAAGGAGTTAAATCAAATTTTGTAACAATAGGTAAAGAATATTATTTAATTTTTGATGTTTTATTCCCAGAAAATACTTATAAAGGACAAGTACATATTAGAGCTGGTGATGATACTCAAGTTGATGTTGAAGAAATGAGTTATGGTATAACTGGTTTTTCTGCAATGGATATTTATGATTTTAAATATGGTACAACATATAATAGTTCTCCTCTTCCAGGTTTAATGAATATTGATCTTTTAAATGAAGGTTCTTCTCAAGTTTTAAATAAATGGCTTGAACTTAAATGGAATAGTGATCTTCCTTTAGGTAATAAACAAATCAAAGTAAAAATAAATGTTATAGATGATTCTTATTCAAAATTAACTTTTAAATATAGAACTTTATTTGAAGAAAATAAATTATACTATAGAGATCCAGTTGACTCTTTATTAAACCAAAGTTATTCTTCATCTCAAAAAGGTGCTTTATATGCAGATACAAAAGAAGTAAATATTGATGTTTATAATGTTCCTTTAGATTGTGAAGGTTCTCAATGTTTGTCATATACTTTTATTGATTCAAAAGGAAATGAATTTTCAAAAAATGATTTCTATGCTGTAAGAGATGAAACTTATTTTTTAAAAGTTAGTCTTTATTCTTTAGATAATAAACAATTAGATCTTTTAGCAGAAACTTCAAAAAGTTTCCCTTTAATTTCATTTGGTTCTTTTTCAGATAATCTTTATCAAAATGAAATAATAAATGATAATTCTTTATTTGAAATTTCAAGAGATGGTTTTTTACTTTCTGAAAATTCTTTAAAAAATATTTATCTTTCATTTATCTCAAAAGATATTGGTGCTGCATATATTGATCTTAAAGCAACAGATGTTATTTTAGGAAATGAAATTTTAAACAATAGATTAAGTTTTAATGTTTATGATAAAAAAGAAATGAATGTTTTAGTTTCTCCAAGTAATTATGTTGATTATGGATCAAATTTTACTGTTGATGTTTTAGATTCAGTTTCTCTTGAACCTATTACAGATGCTTTTATTTCTTTTTATGATGTTAGAGATACTTTTATTTCTTCTTTAAAACCAAGTAATTCAAATGGAAGGAATGGAAAATATACTATTACAAATAATTTTAATACTTCAACTGTTAAAATGGTAGTTGAAAGATATGGTTATCTTCCTTATGAAACTGAAATTTATATTATTGATAATACTTTATTAAATGCAATTCCTTCAGAAATAATTTTTAATTTAGGTCTTGACCAAACAGCATCAACTTCAAATTTTAGTTTAGAAAACTTAGGTAATTATCAAGCAACAAATGTAAGGTTTGGAGAACCTATTTGGATTGAAGGTAGTGCTGGTATTTATCTTGAAGGAAGAGGTAATCCAATAATTAATAAAAACTCAACTCAAAATTATCAATTGTTACTTACAACAGAAAATGATGTTGAACTTAAAACAGCATATGCACATCTTCCAGTATATGCATCTGTAGGTCCTAGAGAAGTTACAAAAATATTAAATGTTAGAATAAATAAAGGTTTAATGTTAAATGAATGTGTTGAAATTACTCCTTCTGAAGTTTCTTCTTTTGTTGGACTAAATGTTTCTTCAAATTATGCAGATCCTTTTAATACTCCTTTTGCAGATTATGATTATACTTCAAATACTTCAAATAATCCTATGCTTGCACCTTCTCAAAGTTATTCTAATTATGAAGAATATTTAAATTCAAGTGGATATAACATTACTGATTCAACAGATAATGGTTATACTTACACAGATTCTAAAAATTATACTTATCATGCAACTTCTCCTGCTCTTAATTCTCAAATTACTGAAAACACAACTTATTTTACAATTAAAAATAATTGTTCTCAAGCTATAACTTTTAATCCTCAAGCAGTTTTAACTTCTTCATCATCAAATAATAATTTAGAAGTTTCTCTTGCAAACATAACTGTTCTTCCAGGAGAAGAAAAAGTTTATGATGTTATTTTAAAAAATTCATCTGAACTTAAAAGAAAAACAACATATACCTATAATGTTTTATGGCATAATAATTATTATTCAATAGCTCCTTCAGTTTTAAATGTTGATCTTTTAGATTTAAGTAGAGCTTTATGGGTTATGCCACAACAAATAAATATTCCAATCTCTCAAGTACATCCTCAACAAGCTGCTGAAAATTATACTAGATTTTTTATTAAAAATATAGGTGCTGTTCCAATAACTGATATACAAATAAGTCAGTATCCAAAAATGGTGTCTTCTAATATTAAAATAACTGAATATCCAAGACAAGTATCTGTTTTAGAACCAGGAAAAACAATTCCTGTTGATTTAAAATTTTCAGTAAATATTAATAAATCTACATTAGATAATGCCTTTATACAAGTAACTGGTAAAGCTGTTGGTATTAGTGAACCAATTACTTCAACAACACAATTAGTGTTTTCAATTTCTTCTCCAAATTGCTTAAAAGTAAGTAATAAAAATATTAATTTTGATTTAGAAGTTGGGGAAACAAGAGCAAGAAATATTACAATTACAAATCAATGTTCTGAACCTGTTACAATAGTTGGAATTGATAAAAAACAACAAGGATATTATCAAGCATATGGGGATAATTCTTTTAGAATAACTCCTGCTTCTGGTAATCCAATAATTCCTGTTAACATGTCAAATTCTTATAGAATAGAGTTTACTGCAAATTCTTTAGGTGGTTCTCCAAAAACACCAATGATACTTCAAGGTAGATTAATGAATTCAGGTAATCCTGTAACTTCAGAAGAGGTTTTAGTTTCAATAACTATAGATGATATAATGGTTGGAGAAGAAGCTGAAAGAAATATTTCTATTTTATCTTCTCTTCCTTCTTGTGAAGATCCACAAAATATTAATTCATATAATAGACCATTAATTTCAATTAAAGATTGTTCTGAAACTTCAGGATATTGTGATGGAGAATCTTCAGCTGAATTAATTTTAAAAAAAGTAAATGAACTTCAAAATGAAATTAAACAATTTTCTGCACAAACACAATCAAAAGTAATTGATACTGGTTGTACTCTTCAAGATGCATATAGTGGTTTTTGTAAAATATCTGAACTTGGTGGAGGAATTGATCCTGTTGAGTTTTCTTTCTTTATGCAAAATGATAATGTTACACCTGATTTAATTAAATCTATTTTAACAAAATCAAATTATTCTTTTAAAAATTATTTTGTTGAAACAAATATTTTTAATAAAGAAATTAAAACTATAAATCAATATTCTTCTTATGGGGTATATGCTGGTGGAAATAAAATATTTGTATCTCCTCACCTATCAGGTTGTGGAAAATATACAGTAGAGATTGATGGTTATGTTGCTGCAAGTCCAGATTATATTTATCCTGAAAGAGCATATTATTATATTAATGTTGTAGAAAAAGATACTAACACTATTCATTGTGAGAAAAATATTGTAAATTATTTAAATTATCTTCCATGGGATCTTTCTTTTAATAAAAACCAAAGAGCAGGAACTTGGCTTACTTTATTTACTGGTGATGAAAATTTATCAAAAGCTTTAATTAAAAGTGTGGGTAAGTTTAAGTCAGATGAAATTGATTTAAGATATGTTTATAATAAAGATGTTTTATCTACAAGAAATAGTACTTTAAATGTTTCAACTGGAGAGATTTCTGAAAATAAAGAAGCTCTTGCAAAAATTTCTTTTAATGATACTTCTTTAAGAAAAAGCTCTTCTCCAGAACAAATAGATATTACTTTAAATTCTCTTTATAATTCTCCTGAAGGTAAAACTTCTGAGTATGCTGTTAAAGATTTTTCAAAAGTAATTTCTTCAATGATTTCAGATAATGATTATTCTGCAAAAGTTTGTATTTCTGAAGATAAAACATATATGCTTGTTTTAGATGTTATTTCAGCAGGAGATTTAACTTTTGTTGATAAAGAAGTAAGTCTTCCTTTAAAGGATGGAGCTTCATGTTCTTTATTAAAAGTTAAATCATCAGTTCCTGAAACTTTAAAGATTACTTCTGATTCTTTAGAGTTTGCAAATATTGGTTTTAAGAAAAATAAAGATGATACTCTTCAAGAGTCATTAGATATTAGTGTTATTGCAAATAAAGATTCTAACTTTTATATGTGTGTAACTCCAAATTCAGAGACTGCTATCTCAAGTCTTGTTGATAAAAAAATAACTGTAACAGCAACAAGTATTTATTCTGCAAGTGGTAGTATTGGAAATAGAAGCACAACTTCAGAAGTAGCTTTCTCTTCATGTGCAATCACACCTGAAGATTATCTTTTAGGTATTTATTCAAATATTTTAACTGAAAATAATAAAGCTGAAGATGATAGAATCTTACCTCAAAATTATACAGCTATTGTAGATTGGGATAAACAATATAATCCTGAAGAAAAAGAAAAATTATGTTCAACTTTACAAAAGATTGTAAATAGTAAAAAGTATAATGGAGAACTTTTCTTTGATTATGAAGTTTTAGGTTGTGAGATTGAAGATTCTTCACAAGAAAGAGATTCAAGAATAAGTAAAGGATTACATAATGCTGGACAATATTTCTTTTCTTGTTCAGGAGCTTGTGGACTTTGTTATGGTCTTTCAGGACTTATAATGCCTACACAATTTGTAGGTGCAATTGTTGATTGTTTAGGTTTCTCTTGTTTATTACCTTCATTAAATATATTTGCATCAAATCTATCTAATGGAGAAGGTGGAATATCTTGGCTTTTAGATGAATTTTTTGGATTATTATTAAATGATGATGTTAGTTTCTTTTCAAATATTACAAGTGAGATTGAAACATGGGTAAGTGGTGTTTTAGGTGTTGGAGGAGCTGCAACAAGTGGAGCTTTAAAAGCTAATGCTGCTTCTGCTGCTGTACCTTTAGATCAAGTTACTCAAGACTTAGTTTCACAATCTAGTTATGATCCTACAACACAACAAATATTAGATGATTTAGCAAATCCATCAACAACACCTGCTCCTGTAAATCCATCAACAACTTCTGGTGTAATTAATGGTTCTACTGAATTAAAAAATTTAAATAGTCAATTAAATAATTTAAATAGATATTTAAGTGGTAATGACAATATTAAATTACAAACATTTTCAAACCCACAAGAAGCAGGTAGATTTAGTGATATCCTTAGAAAAATGAATCAAACATCTGGATCTAACTTTGATAAATTGAGATCTTTATCTACTCAAGAGTTTGATGATTTTGTAAATATTCTTGAAAAACAAAATTTTACAGGTAAAAATAGTCATTTATTCAAAAAAGACTTACTTATTAAAAGATTAAAAGATGCTAAAGTAAATGATTTCAAATCAGTTTCAGCTGCAACTTCTTCAAGTGCAGCAGCTACATCTAGTAGTGCAGCTTCAGTTGCTGATGATTTCTATGATTACCCTAAAGCAGATTATGATCAAGCAATTAAAAATTTTGATAATGATATTAAAATGCTTGATGATTCAATAAGTAATCTTGAAAATCAAAAAGCAGCAATTGAAACTAATGCAAAAAGATCATCTGCAAATCCTAAAAAAGCACTTCGTTATAAATCAAAAGTTGATGCTCAAATAAAAGCAATAGATAGTCAACTTGATGAACTTAAAAAAAGTAAAGATGCTCTTTCAAGTGTTAAATCTAAATTTGCTTCAGCTAAAAATGTAAATGGTACTTATAAAGTTCCAACTTCTGCAATTGATGATTTATCAAATAATATTCCAAAACAAGCAAAACTTAGCAAATTATCTAAATTTGCAAAAATTAAAGGTGTTGCAAAAAGCTTTGGAAGAGGCCTTCTTTGTGGTGCTACAGGAAATGCTGCAGGAATATATTCTTTAAAAGAAGAAGGTAAAACAGGACTTAATAAATCAATAGAGTTTTTAAGTAAAAATGATTTTGAGAAAAATATATTCTATGTTTCAGAAGTTGATATGTTATCTCCAGAAAATGATCAAGAATACGAAACAAGATATACAATTAATATAAAACCTTATATCTCTCAAGATCAAAGTATTATTTCTTCAATTCCTACAAAAAGAATTGATTCTTGTACTATAGAAGAATAATTCTTTTCTTTTTTTATTTTTTTAGTAAAAAGAAATATATAAAAATATAAACATCTTATTTATATTAGTTAATATAATATATTAAAGATATAATTGGTGTTATCTAATCATGTTAAGAAATAAAAAAGGATTTAATTTATTTACTGCTTTAATCTCATTGATGCTTTTATCAATAACTCTAGTTTTTATTTTTAATATGGTTCAAACTGAAGAAAATTATTTAGAATTAATAAATAATCAATCTCAAGCTTCTGACCTCTTAACAATTGCAGATATTTCAAGAGCTGATGCTTTTAATAATTTTGTTGTTTCTTTTAGAGAACAATGGATGTCTTTTAGAAGTGATCCTCGTTCTGAAATCATACTTAAAAGAAAAGATATTATGCTTGATTGGGATGGTTTTGTAGATTATTTTGCAGATTATATTTTCTTTGATAATAGTTTTGAAAATTATTTTGCAGATAATATGGTTAGATCTTTAAATTATACAAATCCACCAACAGGTTATGCAATAAATGTTCCTAATTATTCTCGTGATGATTTATCTAGTATTATTAAAACAGCTTTTCTTGAAGCTGGAGATGATAAAATAAAAGTTGTAAGTTGTGAAAGAGAAGATGAGGTTTGTTTAGGTACACTTTATTTTACAATTGATACTAGAAAACTTTCTGCACAAGAATATGAAAAACTTCCAATGATAACTGTTAAAAGAAATGTTGATGATGAAGTTATTCAAAGACCAGTTTTTGCAAAAAGAGCATACAGGATATATATTCCCTGGAGAGGTTTTCAAGCTTTAAGGACTGTTAGAAATTTTGCACTTGATGCTGATCTTGAAAAAGGAGAAACAACAGCTCAAATTATTGAATATTCAAAAGATTCAAGAGGTTTTTTAAACCCCTATATTCATTATACTCTCAATAGTGCAAAACTTGGTGTTTGTGATATTGATAGTTGTGCTCTAAGAAAAGATTTATTTAAAACTGTTGAGTTTAATGGGTTTACTGGAGATGCATGTTCTAATCCGCCTGGAGTTAGTAATGTTTCTGACAATGGAGGAATTACTGGATCTTTTACTGGAGAAGTTTCTCTTTCTAATAATCATAGTTACAATATTCAAGATATAGATGGAACTGTAAAACCTATATATAATGATTTAGTTAAAACAACTATAGAAAACAATTTAGAATATAGAACTGATATAATACATGCAGGAAATAATTTGCCATCAATCTCTTCTTCTTCAATTTTAGATGATGAATGTCAAATGTCTTTAACAACTGGAAATTTTTCAATATGTGATATACGTGTAAGACTTCCTTCTCCAAAAGTTACAAAAGAAGTTATTTCTGTAGGAACTGTTTCAGAATCTTTAAGTAGTTTATCTCAAGTTTCATTCAATCCTTCTGGTAGTTTTAATAAAGCTTCAAACTTAAGTCTCTCTATTGATGATGATTTAAATATTAATGTTTTTGATCAAGAAAGTACTATTCCTAATGAAACTGATAATCAATATCTATCATGTACAACAATTGACTATATTGATTTATTATTTAAATTTGAAGAACAAGATGAAAAGTATATTTTTTCTCAAGATTCTAAAAATATTTATATTTTAATTCAAGATAGATTTTCAGATTATACTTTCTTTAATTCATTTGGAAGCGTTCCTAACTTTAGTGGAGGATATTTTCAAAAAAGAGAACTTCCTTCATTTACAGGAGGACAAGGTTGGACTTGTAAAAGTTATGAAGCAAATGAAGATGATGCAGCATGTGTTGCAGGTTAAATTCACTTTTTAATGTTAATAAAAAGGTATTTAAATGTATAAGCACTATAATTATATAACAAATAACATAGTTTTTAAAAGATTATGTTATAAAAATATAATATATTATAATATATACGAGAGATGATTTATGGGTCTTAGATCTTTTTACTTTAAACAAGAAGAAAAATATTTTAATTTTCTAGACAGGATGGAGAAAAAAGGAATTAATCTATACAAAATAATAGATCCTTTAGAAAAGAATGGTATACCTACTTTTTTAGTATTTAATATATTTATTCTACTTTTAATTTTATTTTTAGTTTATTTATTTGTTGGACAAACTCCATTAACTGATGAAAACTACACTTTAACTTTTGTAAATTCTCAAGACCAGCCAATCTCAAATCAAGCAATTGAAATTCTTCTTAATAACAATAGAAAGATTTTAACAACTAATGAATTTGGAATTTCAGAAATTACTGATGTTGAAATTAAATCTTATGATTTAGAAATAAGTAGTGAAAAGTATACTCTTGAAAATCCATTAACTTTAGATTTTAAAGAAAACACTTCTCATAAAATATTTTTAAAATCAAAAACTTCTGTTTTATCAAAAACTATATATTTTAAAACAAATAATGAATTATATAATTCTCCATTAACAATTTCAAATATTTCTTGTTCAAATAATTCTCTTTATACAAAAAATAATCTTCAAACAAATGATGGTTCTTTAACTTTAGATGATATTCCTACAGATTGTGGATATTTAGAAGTTGCTATTGAATCTTCAACAATTAATGCTGTTGGTTCTTTAGAAGTTTCAGAAGACTCTCCTTCTGGAGATATTGATTTAAGTTTTGAAGGTGTTGAAACTGGAAGTGCAAAAATAATTATTCTTGATAAAGATTTAAAAGTGCCTATTCAAAACATAAGTATTTCTATTCTTAATAATCAAAGTCAAATTGTAACTTCTTCAATAACAAATGCAAATGGTATAGCATCTTTTGAAGAAATAAATGTTGGAACATATAATCTTTTAATCTATGATGAAGAAGAAAGATACAAGCCAGTAACTGAAAATGAAAGTTTAGAACTTGTAGTATATGATTCTGTTTTAGAAGAAAAAGAAGTTCTTTTAGAAAAAGCATTCATTGGTAAATTAAATTATAAAATTATTGATACTCAAAGTAAAGAAGCTATTGAAAATGTAGCTGTAACAATATACAAAGGAAATGATATTTTAAAAACAATTAATTCAAATAAAGAAGGCGATGTTTCTTTTGGTGTTGAAGAAAATATTTCTTATAAAGTTTTATTTAATCATCCTAATTATATAATAAGAACTGAAAATAATCAAAGAATAAGTGAATCTATTAAACAAATTGCCTTAACTCCAATAACAAATGAAAATTTAAGAAGTTTAGTTATTACTGTTGTTGATGATTTTGCAAAACCTGTTGATTTTGCAACCATAAGATTATGGGATGATACTGAAGATATTATTCTTAGAACAATAACAGCTGATATTTATGGTAAAGCTGTTTTTACAAATTTAGATTTAGGTAAAGAATATAGACTTGATGCAACTAAAGATCAATTTACTTCAAATCCTACAAATCCTTTTAGAATCTCAGAACAAGAAATAACTGAAGAAACTATAAAGATGAGTATAGGTGAAGGAACTTTTAATATTAATTTAGTTTCTGAGTATGGAGAGTTCTATCAAGGAAATGTATATGTTTATGATGCAACAAATGATACTTTAATGCAAGATAAAACCACAACAACAAACCAAGATGGTTTTACAATAATAAAGATTAGAGCTGATAAACAAATTTATTTTGTTATTGATAATTTAGATTCTAAATTTATAACTCCAAAGTATTCAACAAATGCAAATGAAATAAATACTTTAAATTTTACAATTCCAGGAACTGTTGGGCAAACATCTGGTATTGAATTTTTAGGTTTTTATAATGCTGAAGGAGAAAAAATAAATTCAGTGGCTGCAGGTATGCAAGTTACTGCTAAATATTTATTAAATGTTACAAAAGAATATTCTAAAGCAGTTGCACATATAAGAACTGGAGAAGTTCCAAGTCCTTTATGTTCTTCAAACACATATAATGTTTTAGAAGATTTAATTTTTATAAAAGATGTACGTTATGCAAAATCTGATAAGATCGGTTCATTAACTTTTACTCCATGTAATGGAGAAGGTATTGATTTTTCAAATAAAACTTTAAGAAATGCAAAATGGTTTAATTTAACTTTAAATAATCCAATGCAAGGAAGTTATTTAATTGAAGCAGATGTTGTTGTTTTAGATACAGCTTTTGCAAATCAAGCTTTAAACTATAGAGCAGAGTTTTATCAAGGTTCAAGTATTATAAGATCACCTGTTGATTCTTCTTATAGTTCTTCAACAAGTAAACAAAATTTATATGCTCAAGCAAAACAAGTTCAATTATTTTTAGGAACTCAAAATCAATGTACTTCACTTATGTGTTATGCATTTATTATGACAAATACACAAAATAATTTATCTAGAAATATAATTGATAGTTATAAAGCTAAATTAAATAATGATTATAGACTTTCATTTAGTTTAAATGTTTTAGATGGAAAAATTGCACCAAACTCAATGCTTGTAATCTCTTCAGGTAGTTCTGTTGATTTAGATGGTTATTCTATTACTTCAGGAACTGGTTCTCTTTTAGTTGGAGAGGATTATGATGGAATTGATTTAGGTTCTTTAGTTTCAAATGATTTAATAACTGGAGAGCTTGCTTTTAAAGTAATAGATGATGTTTCTGATGTTTTAGACTTTTCAATAGTTTCTAATGGAGAAGTTGTATTCTCTAAAAAAATATATCTTGAAATTGATCCTGCAAAAGAAATGTTTGTAGAGTTTGTTCCAAGAAAAATTGTTCCTTTTGTTTCAAATGATTTACTTGTTGTTGTAACTGATGATTCTAATAATTTTATTTCAAATGCAATTGTTGAACTTTCAATTAATGATAGAAGTTTAACTGTAGGTTCAACTAATCAAGAAGGATTATTTGGTCATGTAATTCCAGCAACTGATCTTGGAGATGTTTTAAAGATTGTTGTAAAGAAAGATGATTATAAAACAGTTAAAACAGAAATTGTAATTGATGATAAATTAATCACAACAATTCCTGAAAAAATTGATTTAACAATTGATTCTTCAAAATCAATAAGAGAAGTTTATAATTTTAGTTTATATAATGAATCTTATGTTCCTTTAACAATTGTTTCTGCATCAGCATTTACTGATAATGAATTTGTTGATCTTGATTTAGGTATTGAAGAAAATATCATAAATGGTGTTTCTCAAAATGATATTTCTCTAACAGCAACATTAACAGATAAAGGTATTAATCTTTATAATCAACAAACAATTAATACAGAAGTTGCAATTAAAATTAAAAGTGAAGAAATGAATAAAACTTGGGTTATTACAGTTCCATTAACTGTTAGAATAGTTTTAGGAAATTCTCTTGATTCTCTTGAATGTTTAAAAGTTCTACCTCTTGAAGGAACAATTAGAGCTAAATCTCAAGAAACAAAAACTTTAGATTTTACTTTAGAAAACACTTGTACTTCAAAGAATGTTTCTGTTGATTTAGGAACTATTAATGCAATGGTTGATTGGGGTAATGAATCTGAAACTGGACTTTTATCAATTGTTGTTTCTGGTAAAGAATATATTTTAGAAAACTTAACTGAAACTGAAATATTATCAACTCTTTTAAAGAAATCAAAAACAACTTTACAATTAAAGTTTAAAGCGCATAAAATAGTTTCAGATGTTAAAATACCAATTATTTATTTTACTTCAAAGAAAGGAAATATTAATGGTGTTGATGAAGTTAAAACAAGACTTCCCTTAAAAACAATTATTAATGATTATTCAGAATGTATTGAGATCCCAAGAGAGACAATTCCTGCTCTTGCATGTAATTGGTATTCTGGACTTAATAACTATGGTAATTATTATGGTGGAGTAAACCAAGGAGGAGCTTTCAATAATCCTTATTATGGTGGAAATAATTTTAATGCAACATATAATCCTAATAACCAATTTAATTCTAGAAATTACTATCAACAAGGTTCTGGTTATGTTACACAACAACAAGGTGTTTTTAATCCAAATTATAATTTAGTGGGACAAACAAATTATACAGGAAATCAAAATTCTGTGTTTAACCCTTATAATTTCCCTTCCTCACAATATCAAAATACTTTTGGAAATTATGATAGTTATAATTTTACATCAGGTTATCCTCAAGGTAACTATGGAAACATGGGTTTTACAAATAACATGAATTGTCCAACAAGACCATTTTATATTAAAAATAATTGTTCTGAAGCTGTTGATATTAAACTTGATTCAATATATGGTTTAACAATTGCAACAGATAAAGAATTTACAATAGAACCTGGAGATACAGAAGAGATTAGTGTTTTAGGTGGAGAGTCTATGGGTACTTTTAAAATACCTGTAAATGCAAAAGCATCTCTTGCATCTAATGAAAATTATTCAACAATTGGAGATGTTTTATTTTCTTTAACATTACCAATTAGTTTTATGTCTTCAAATTGTATACAAGTAACTCCTCAAAAATTAGATTTTTCAAATATTATTGATCCTAACTATCAACTTGTAAAAGTAATTAATACTTGCTTTGCACAAGGATACAGAATAGTTGAAGTTAATTATCTTGATTTAATTTCACTTGACTTTGATGGTGTATCTTTCTTAAATGTAGGAGATATGCAAGGAAGAATTCAACCAATTAAAGTTGATACTTTAACAAATACAACTACAAATGAACCAATGGAAGTTTGGGAAATTGCATTAAGAAGAAATCCTGAAATTGAAAATACTAAGTCTGTAAAAGAGTATATGAATAAATATTCTGATTATTCTTTAGCTGCTGGTGTTATTTCTTCATTTAGAAAAATATTAATTGATGTTGAAGACGCAGTTAACTTAAAGTTTTCTTTACAAGTTGGACTTCAACCACCAACAGGACAAGCTTCACTTATCTATAATAATATAGGTATGGAACTTAAGGATAATTTCCAATGGTTAATTTTAGATAATCCTGATAATATAGGTCTTTTAAAAGATTTATTTGGTGATGAAGCTATTAGTGATGAAGAAATTTCATTTATTGATACTTCTGTAAAATTAACATATACCCTTGATCCTAATAACAATGCAGTTATTATTAATGTTCCTGAAGGAGAACTTGCTGCAGATAAATTCACACAAATTGATCAAGACCCTACAAGTAAAAGATGTTTCTATGGATATGTTAAAGATTTCCCTATAACTGGTATTGTAGATACTTCATATATACAAAACTCTGGTAAATATTATTTAAATAATAAATATGATCCATTAGATGTAAGTCTTGAATTTATTACTAGAAATAAAAATATCTTTAAATTATGTTTTGAAAGACCAGTTGAATCATTTGATAATATTTTAGCTACAAATGATAATTACAATATCTTAGATTTATTTAAAACAAGTAAAGATTCTCTTACAAACCAAAACTTTGAGATTTGGAGAATTTTAGATACTACAAATAAAGGTAAATACCAAGGTAGTACTTTAATTGGTGTAAAAGCTGATGTTTCAACAAAAGAAGTTGGCTCTAAAGAAGAGGGTGACTCTGGAAAAACTGATCCTTCTCAAACAACAGATGATTCTTTAGTTTGTCTTGCTCCTGACCTTTCAACAAATCTTGGACATACAGGTTCTAATGTTTATTCTCAATATGGATTTGATAAAATATTACTTGATTACTTACCAGAAGATATTACAGATTCTTCTTGTGAAGATTATTTCTGTGATCAAGAACAATTCTATAATTTCTTAACAAAGAAAGCAGATAAATTAAAAGAAGTTACTTCAAATAGTAATTATATAAATATTAATGGTATTTATTTTGAAAAAGAAAATAATACTATTAAAGAATCAAAAGTAAAAGTAGATCTTTGTGCAAACGGCGTTTGTGATGGCTTTGATGTTTCTGGTAAAGAAACTTTAAATGATTATATAAATCAAGCAAATAAAGTTTTAAATGCTGTTCCAGCAGACTTAAAGAAAATAACAATCATTAAGACTAAAGGTTTAACTACTAATGGAAATAAAATTGTAACAATTGGTGATTATCAATATACAACTGTTGATTATTTCTTAGAAAATTATGATTCTTTTGAGAACAAAGCAATAGTTTATGCAAACATGGATGTATACTTTGGATCTTCTCCTCAAGTATTCAGTTCTAACCTTAAGAAATTTTCTGGTAGTTCTGAAGATTTAAATAAAAAAATCTTAGCAAACTTTAATAATACTTTAACAAGTAACTATACAATTGAGTATGCTGAGGCTGTAAATATTTCAAAACCAGGAACTTATACAACAGTTATTTCTCTTGAAAATATAGATTCTCAAAATAAAAGAAAAATAAATTTAACAATAGGTTCTAAAGTTTCTGAGATTAGTGAAGAATATAGTAAAAATATTTTATTTACATATCCAATTAATCCTGAATATACAATGAAAGAAAAGAGTGATAAATATAATGCTCCTTTCATTAAGAATAAAAATTATACTTTAATTGATTATCCTTCAGAAATTATACAAGATGGATATATCTTTAAGTTTGAGGATATGGCAAATTATGATTTTATTGATTCAAGACCATTTTATTTCAATAAACCATATAGTTTTAAGATTATTGAAACTAATGAAAATAATACAGAGCTTGATTTAATAGAAAATAAAGCAAGTTTATTCTTACTTAAAGATAGAACAAATAAAAAGATTAGTTTGTATTCAAAACCACAAATTACAAGTCAAGATACAAAGAATAACACTGTCTTTTTAAAAACAACTACTAATAATAATTATATGATATATAATTTACAAATGAATAATGTTTTACCAAAATTAACATATTCATCAATGAAAGATGTATTTAATGAAATTAAAAACGAGAATGTATGTTTCAATATAACTGAAGGAACAACTCCTGAACTTATGTTGTGGCATAATCCTGAAAAATTTAAATGATTTTTATAAACTAAGAGGTTATGAAATATGGGACTTAAAAAGTTATACTATAATTTAGAAGATAAATATTACAGTTTTGTTGAAAGAACAGGACTTTATAAGGTTACTGATAAAATAGATAAGGTTATGCCTTCTTTTATTTTATTTATTCTTTTAATTGTAATATTAATATCTGGACTTGTCTTTTTACTACTTCCTTCTTCTCAAGTAAAAGACGGTGTTGATATTCAGTTTGAAGTGATTGATGCTGAGTCTGGTGCTCTTCTAGAGGATGTAACTTTAATGCTTACAACAAGTAAAGATATTTCTTCTATAACAACTTCTTCTGAAGGACTTACAGATTATATTAAAATTCCTAAAAATACCTCTTATCAAATAGATATTGTTGAAGATTCTTATGAAAATTTCAATGATATTTTTTCAACAAAAGAGTCTTCTGAAACTATAACTATAGCTTTAGAACCTTCTGGTGTTGAACCATTAACTGTTTCATATTCTTTTGATGTTGTTGATTCTAAAACTACTTTAATTGTAAATTCTACTGGTGCAATTTCTTTTAAATGTATGAACGGATCTTTAGCACCTAATCCAGTTAGAGTTTTAAATGGTAATGTTTCAGTTGAGGCATCTCCTGAATGTAATCTTGCAATTGATTCAATTTCATTTAATGGTTATTTATCAAAAGATAATATTCCAATAAATGCAATGACTGGAACAATTTCTTTAGAACCAACAGAAATTAATTTCCAAGATGATACTTATAAAGTTGTAATAAATGTTAAAAATTCATCTAATGAAGCTTTATCAAATATTAAGGTAACTTTTACAAATGATTATGGTATAATTGATTCTAAAACAACTTCAAGTAATGGAAATGTAACTTTTGAAGATTTAGATTCTGGAGAATATATTGTAAATTTTTCTGATCAAAGAGCAACTCCTATATACAGTACTCTTTCAAGAACATATTATATTTCATCTGATATTACAAAATCAGAAACTTTATCTTCTGATGTTTCTGGATATATTTTTGTAAGAATAATTGGTGAAAATTCAGGTGTTTTAGAAGGAGCTGAAGTAAATTTAAAAACTTCAGAAAATAATACTATTGAAACTAAATTATCTGATGTTGATGGTGAAGTAATTTTTACAGTTTCTGAAATTAAAGATTATAATGTAGTTGTTGATGCTGAAGGTTATTTAATAACTAGAAAACTTGTTGAAGCAAAAGAAGTAATGCCAACAAACCCTATTGTTATTCCTTTACCTTTAATAACACCTGCAACTTTAGCTTCTTTAAAGGTACAAGTTACAACTTGGGAAGGAAAGCCTTTTAAGTTTGCAAAAGTTGTTTTGTATGATGCAGAAACTGGTTTTTTAACAGACTATAAACCAGTTTTAACAAACTATGATGGAAATGCTACAATAAATATTACTTCTGGAAAATATATTGCAAAAGCTATTAAAGGAAGTGTTACTGGTGAGTCATCAGAGTTTGAGTTTAATGTTAAATATCCTGAACTTTCTGGTACTGTAACTATTCCAATGGGAATTAGTGAAGGTGTATTGAATGTTTCAGTTGTTGATAATGATGGTAATCCTGTTCCATATGCCATAATAGATTTATATGATAGATATAGTTACTATAATTTCACACCAGCAGTTCCTTTAAAAAAGACAACTACAGATTCACAAGGAAATATTGAAATGGTTGTGGATGCTGATATTGAATATTATGTTGTTGCAACTGATTTAGATGATGTTTATGGAAAAACACAATCTAGATTTGTTTATGTTGGTGCAGATTCTCAAGAGTCTCTAGAAGTTACTCTTTATCCAAGAAATAGTTCTACAACAAAACCAAGAATGGTATTTAATGGAATATATAAAGATGACTTAAAAGTTGAAGATAACTTAAAGGCTGGAGAAGATTACAAAATCAGATATAATCTTTTAGTTCCTCAAAATAGAACTGGAGATGATGTTTTTGAAGAAATTGGTTTAATGTTAAGAACTGGTTCAACTTCAATGATTGAAAATGATTCTTTATTTATTAAATATCTAGATGTTCCATATTTAGATAGTATACAAAAATATACACAATTTAATCTTAATGCACCTCATGAAAATGAAGGTTATTATGATGAAGATAGTTTAACTGAAGGAAACTTTAAATGGGCAAAAGCAACATTAAAAGAAGGTCCTATTAATTATAATGGTTCTTTTGGTTTCTATAATGCTTATGAAATTGAAGCAATAATTTCTGTTAAAGACACAGCTGTCTTTGGAGAAGAACTTAAAATATTTAGTTTAGGTTATGGTCTTAATGAAGATGATGAATATGAAACATATAATTCATATTTAGGACCTAATGAAGAAATTGAATATTATGATGTTTATGATCAAATAACATTTGGTGTTGGAAATGAACTTTTCTGTTCTGATGAGTTTTGTTTCTCTTCAACAATTGTTGATGTTTCAGAAGACTTAAGATATGATGTTACAAATAATTTTGCAGCTATGCCAAATAAAGATTATAAGTATAGTTTTACATTAATTAATAATTCTCTTGAAACTAAATATTTATCTTCTAGATTTATTTTAGAAAATATTGATGAAGGTTTAGATTTTAAAAATATAAAAATCTATAAACCAGATGGAGAAGTATACACCCAAACAAATACTAATGAAAATGAATTTGATATACCAATAACTTCTTTAGTTTCAAAACAAAAAGTAACTGGAGAAATTATTTTTATGCCTAAACTTAAAGGTACAAGAGAGTTATCTATTAAATTTATTTCTGATCAAAAAATAAAATTCATTAATCAATTATTCATAGATGTTCTTTCAGATAAAACATTTGAAGTAGAGATTGAACCTTCAATAATTCCTTCTGCAAAGAGTTTCTCACTTGTGATTAATGCTGTTGATTCTAAAACAAAAATACCTGTTGAAAATAGAACAATAACAATTAAAGATAAATTTAAAGATACTATTAAAGGACCAATTTCAGTATCTGATTCAGTTGATGAAATTGAAATAGGTAATATTCCTGCTCAAGGACCTGGAGATACAATCTATGTTTATATAACAGCTCCTGAGTATGAAACTGTTGTTGAAGAATTAAAAGCAACTGATAAATTATATAATATTATTCCAAGAAATTTAGCATATTCATTAAATATATTTGATGAAAAACAAAAAACTGAAAACTTTACAATTAATAATTTATCTCCAATTGATTTAACTATTGATGAAATGGTTGTAAAAGGAAATGGTCTTGAAGTTGTTGATCTTCACAGAATAAATAATACTTTACTTAATAGTGTTGGTGTTATTATAAAAGGATTTGATTCAGTTTCAGATCTGCCAGATAACACAGACGCTTCAAAAGAGATTCCATTAACTATTAGTTTAAATCCAAGAGCTGAAACAATTAGAGAAGTTGTAGATTTATCTTCAACACTTCATATTGTTCTTTCAAATGGAGAAAATCAATGGAAGAGTGAGATTCCAATTAAAATAAATATTGGCTTTGATGGTATGATTGATAATTCTAATTGTTTAACTTTATCTCAAGATCAATGGAATGCTGTTGCTTTAAATAAAGCTGTTGATACAACATTTATGGTTTCAAATAAATGTTCTGTAAATGGAACAAATATGCCTCTTTCAAATGGTCTTGAAGCAAGAGTATTATTTGAATCTAATCCTCAAGGTAAATTTATTATAAGTCTTGATAATAGATCAATTGAACTTACTCATGGTAACTATAGAAGATTACTTGATACTTTTGATAGAGATAGATCACTTCCAGTAATTTTAAAATATGAACCTGCTGGAAGAATGAAAGGAACTGTTAAAGGTACAATTGAGTTTAGATCTGTAAATAACACTGGAAGTGGAGAACAAGAATTAGTTTCATCAATTGCATTTGAAATTGATGTTACAAATTTAAAAGATTGTGTTGTGTTTTCAAAGAGTTCTTTAAATGTTGGACAAGTTGATGACGAATTCACAATTGAAAATGTTGCTTGTCCTGCAGACATGACTTACAGACTTTCATGTGACAATTGTCAAGGTTTAGTTGTTGAACCAAGAAATAATATTGATGTTCCTGCAAGTGGAAGTAGTGAAAATATTGTTGTAAGAAACATGGGAGCTACACCTGGTGCTTATGTTTTAAATGTATTTTCAAGTATGAAAGAATTTAGAGGTTCTGAAGAACTTATAAAAAGAATAAAAGTATATGTAAGACCAACAGATTATTGTGTTGATCTTGAAAGATATGAGTTTGATCTTTATAGATCTGAATATTCTGAAAGTACTGGTCTTGAACTTAATGCAACTTCATATGATACAACAAATTTAATTAATCTTTGTTATGGTCAAGAAGTTGAAGGTACTTTTAGTGTTAAAGAAGATGCTAAATGGAAGATGGCTTTAACTTCATTTTTAAGAGAAGGTTTGTATACTGGTGGTATTTCTGCTATCTTGCAAGGAAAGTTATTTGCATCAGCTGAAGATAAGGCAAATAAATTACTTGAAAGTGATGCTATAAAGAATAGCACTGATGAAAATGTAAAATCAGCTGCTGCTGCATTAGCTGCTGCTGTTGCTACTGGTAATAAGAAAGATATTAAAGAGAAGACAACTGCTCTTGAGAATGCTGTGAATGATTCTGTTAATCCAACTTCTTCAGAAGCTACACCTGGGGAAACTTCTACTGGAAATCAAACTTCTTTGATTGATAAATCTAACCAATTAGTTACTGATGTTGAAAAATATTTAGAAGATTACAAGGTTTCTGGAAAAAATATTTATCAAGAAGTTGGTGACACAAATATAAAAAAATTAATCAATGATTTAAAAGATGCAATAAAAACTAATAAAATTGAAAAAATAGAACCTGCTTATAATGAGCTAAAATATGTTTTTGAAGAATTTAAAAATACAAATTCTCCTGTTACTACTCCATCTGCTGGAAGTACTCCACCCGCTCAAACTACTTCCCCCGCTCAAACTTCTGATACTGATAGTTTAACTGTAAATGATGATGTTGATAATACTTGGAAAAATAGTGTTAATTTAGATATATATAGAGAGTTTGTTTTAGATAATCCTAATAAACTTGATTTTGAATCTAAATCCTATAAAGCAGAAGATTATTCTAATTGGGATACTTTCAGAGAAAAATACGATAAAAGTGTTATTACACTTAATAAAAAAATAGAAGATGAATTATTAGTGTCTGCAACAAGTCAAAATGATTTTTCTGAAAAAATAAGAACTGCAAAAGATGAATGGAAAAAAAATGTTAGAATTTTAATTGAAGATTTAAAAGCAAAGGAGGAGACATTAACTCCTAATTTAGATGTTCAACAACAAAGACTTCAAATTGCAAGTCAAGCACAAACAGGTGCTAGTTGTAGTAAAGACGAATTAATCCCTGGAACACAAGAAAATTTATTTAATATTATTGAACCTAATGATAATGGATTTGTATATGTTTGTACAGGAAATGGTCATTATAGAGCTTGTGATTTAAATACAAATAAATGGACTCCAATAGCAACTAATTACCCAATTTATGATCATGCAGTAGATACATGTATTGAAATAAATTAATTAATTTTTATATTAAAAATAAAAGGTGTAAAAAAATATGGAAAAAATAAAAAAAAATATTAAATTTTTAGGAATTTTTTTAATAATGGCGCTTATGCTTTCATTTGTAAGCATACCTGTTTCAGCTGAGTTAGGTGATGAAGCAAAAAGCCAAGTAGGAAATGTTTTAATTGAACAAGTATTTTTAGGTGGTGGAAAACTTCTAAATAAAGTCTTTGGACTAAACCCAATAGTTCACGGTGTCTTAGCAGGTGGTTTTTCTGCAATAAATACTTTTTCTCAACTTTCAAAAGTAGAAATTGATTTTTCCTTAGATAGAGATCAAGTAAACCTTTCTGAAGATAAAGAAGATTATTTTGAACCATATGATAATTACCTTTTAGATAATAAAATAGAACAAGATGTAACTTTAAAAGACAACATGCTTTTAACTGATAAAAATATCTTAGATGCACAATTTATTGAAACAAAAAATTTATCTGAAATTGATAATGGAAGTAATTCTCCAAATTTTAGACTTGCAGATAAAACAAAACTTGTAAAAGTTTTAGATTCAAATAATCAAGCAGTATCTTTACAAAAAAGAGAAATATTATTTGAAGATACAAATAAAACAATTGAAAACGAATATGAATATAGAACCTTTGTAGTTAAATATCCTAAATCAACATATACAGGAAAAGTAGATTATGATCTTGGTTTTTCTGATCTTTTAGGATCATGGGCAAATCTTTTAGTTCCATTCTATAATGGTGCAAGTAATATTAAAATAAGTAAATTTTTAGATGGTTCTAATACAAAACTTATAGAAAAAATAAATGAAGAAAAAAAAGAAGAAATACTTTTAGAACCTTTCAAATTAATATTTAATTCTTATGTTAGAGATTCACTTGAAAATGTTGAAACAGACCAAGTTAACTGTGTTACTGAAGGTGGATTACTTTTAGGTCAAACAGGAACAGAAGCTCTTCCAAATATAGCTTTAGATTGGACTTATAATTCTTCAAATGCACAAACAATTTCAGGTATGAATGTTTCAAGACTTGATTGGTGTGATGCTGATTTAACTGGTGAAGAAAACAAAAACTCAATCTTTTGTGATTCAACACAATTCTCAATTGAACTTTTAAATAAACTTGAAAAAATTCAAAACTTTGTAAAAGATAATAAAGCTTCATTTACATGTCCAACACCAGGTGTTACTCAAAGCTTAATTTCAGAAAATAACAATATAGGAATAACACAATTAAATTCAAGTTATGATTCTTCAATAATTTCTGTTGAATATCTACTTGAAGGAACAATGAATTTAGATGATTTTAATATTGTTCCAGAAACATTAGGAAGTTTAGCTCTTACTCTTCTTAAAGACGGAGTAGAGGAAGATAGTAAAATAATAGAGTTTACTTTAGAAGACTTTATTGAAAATAAATTCTCAGGAACAGAAGAATTTGATGTTGGTTTTATTTTTGATGATGAAACTAATTTTAAAATAACTGCAATTTTAACTTTATCAGATCCATATAGTTCAGTTGATTCAAAATTAGATAATCTTTTAGAAAATGAATTTACTCCAAATTCAGAAACTTGTGATTTAGAAAAAACATCTCAAAATATAAATCTTTTCTCTAAGAATAAGAAAATAGATACTTCATTAGTAGAGTTTAGATCTTATTTAATGAAAGATGGATATTCTAATGACTTTAAATCAGACTTTGATAGATATTATAGACATACAATAACAGCAGCTCCAGATATCTATAAAGATTATTATTATAAATATTTTACAACAGATAATTTTACTTTCCAATCATCCTTTGATTCAGAACCTGGAAGATTAATGCTTCAAGGTCCTGGAAGATACAATGTTTTATTAAAAGTAACATTTGATGATGAATGGAATTTATTTGATAAAACAACAGATGAAGTTACAGGAAAAGTTGAAGTTATTTTAACAAGAGAAATTGCACCTGAAAGAGATTCTCCTCTTTACTATATGCCATTTAATGGTCTTGTTGGAATTGATTCTGAAAATGCAAGACAAGGTTATGGTGTTGACTTTACAGGAGATGTTGTAACAGTTTCAAAACTTCAAACTAATGAATATTTAAGAACAGAGCCTTTTACACAATCTAATACAGTTAACACAGTTTCTGTAAAAGAGTATGGTAAAAATCCAACTGACTTTTCTTTCTTAAATAATGGACAAACAAGAGGAATGCTTCTTAATATTAATTTATCAAGTACAAAAACAAATCCAGAGCTTGTCTTTGTTCCATCAAGAGCAACTCCTGTTGCTTTAAAAGTTTCAAATCAAAATAATGATGCTTATGCTTTCTATAAGCTTGATATAGGAGCTCCTCAAGCTCAAGGTGGAGAACCTGCATTAACTCCTGGTAGTTTAGTTCCATGGACAGGTGTTGGAAATTGTCTTGACTTTACAGGAATTTCAATTTTAGAAACTTATAAAGGTAGACCAGACATACATGCAATTTCTTCAAAACTTGCACCTTCAACAACAAGTGACACTGTTTCATATGGTGTTGAATGGGAAGGAAGAAATATTACTAGAAGAGGAGATGTATTCTTAAGAACAGTCTTTTACACACCAAGTAATTTTAAAACAGGTGATGGTTTAAGTGTACTTACTTTAGATTCATATGATGATGCAGCAGCTTTCTATACATTAGGTCAAGAGAATGCAAGTTCTGTTGAGCTTAGAAATGTTTTAGGAAACAATGCAGATATTAAATATATTAGTGAAATCTTTTCACTTGTAAACGAAAAGAAAGCATGTATTGATTATACAGCTAATAATTTAAAAATTTCATATAATCCAATAGCCGTATCAGAACCATTATTTGGTGGAGATTTATCTTCAGATTCTCAAAATGCTTGGGTTGAAAGTAAAGGCGGATGTATAATAAATTAAAAGAGGGATTAATTAATGTCATTTAAAGATGCTTGGCAAAATTTTCTAACAAAGATAGACAACAGAATACCAATTAAAAAGATAACAGGCCCACTTGATAAAAAAAATCCCTTAACTTCTTTTTTTATTTTTCTTTTAATAATTTTAGTTGTTTTATACTTAATCTTTGGATCAAGTATAACACTAAATAATCAAAAACTAACTGAAGTTACAATAAGACTTGCAGATTCAGATAATAATATTTTAGATAATTTTGATTTTAAGATTAGAAATATATCTGATGGAATAACAAATAGTTATGTTACAAACTCATCAGGTTCTTTAACTTTAGAACTAGATTTAAATAAAAAATATTTATTAATTATTGATTCTCCTAATTATGAACTTTTAGAAGAAGAAATTAATTTATCTTTAGATTCTTTAAATTTTATAGTTACTGTTTTAGATACTCCAATTAATTATTTAAAAACAGTTTACTTTGAAGATGCATTAACTAATAGCTTAATTGAAGATTCTTTAAATGTTACAATTAGATGTGATAATGGAGAAATAATTACTCCAAATACTATTGATACTCAATCTGGAAGTGTAGAAATTAATGTTCCTTTAGAATGTGAAAATATTTATGCATCTGTAAGAGGAGATAGGTATATTGAAGAAAATCTAGAGATGCCTATTACAGAAAGTACTTTCAAGCTTGAATCTATAACTGAAATATTAGAGAGTGGAAGAGTTTCTATTTCAGTATTTTCTGGAGAAGATATTATTCAAGATTCAATAACTATTAAAATATTTTCAGTTGATGATTCAATAACTCCAATTAATACTACACAAACAACAAATGGAATTGGTTTTTTTAATTCAATACCAGTTGGTGAATATATTGTTAAAGCAAGTGATGTTTCAAATAGATATCTTCAAAAACAAGAACAAGTTACAATAATTAAAAACTCACTTTCTGAAATTACATTTGATTTAATAGATACAGATACAGACTCTCCTATAATAATTGATCCTGATACAAATCAAGAAATTGTTATAAGAGAAGTTACTGTTTTTGTAAAAGATAAGGATTCAGGAGAAATTATAGATTCTTCTTTTGATCCTAGTGTTACTTTACTTTTAGATGGTAATGAAAATATTGAACAAAGAAACCTTAATGAAGGTTTTATTTTTAATATTTCAGAGGATAAATCATATTCTCTTAAAGCAACAGCAGAAGGTTATATTCCTGGAGAAATTATTCCAATAATTTCTGGTAAAAATACATATATTTTTAATTTAGAAAAAATAACAATAAGTAATGTTTCAAACCTTAATATTACTGTTCAAGATGAAGACTTAAAACCAATTGTTGGTTTAAAATCTTGGATATATGATAAAGATGGACAATATATAGATCCTAGATTTGATTTTTCAACATCTGATGAAAATGGAAATATTGTTTTTGAAAATATTCCTGATCTTAATTTTACAATAAAAGTTAAAAATAGTTTTATTGAAGAGACTTCTTCAATGTATCATAATTCTCCACCAGAAGATACTAACATAACATTACCTGTAGAGATTGGTACTGGTACAGTTAATTTAACTGTTAAAAATAAATTAAATGATATTGTTTCAAATGCACAAGTTACTTTTTATTCTGAAAGTTTAGAAGTTTTAGGTAGTTCTTTTGCATCTTCAAATGGAACTTTAGAAAATGATCTTAAAGCTGATAAAAGAATTTTTATAAAAATAGAAGCTGATGGTTATCTTCCTTACTTTACAGAGCTTTTTAGAATTTATAAAAATAAAACAGTTACAAAAGAAATTATTCTTGAAAGAGAAAATTTATCAGATGATGTTTCTGTTGAGTTTTTAGGACTTTATAATTCTTTAGATACTGAAGTTGAATCTTTAAAAAACAATGAAGTATTTTATTTTAAGTTTAAAGCAATCATGCCTGTTTCAAGTCAACATTTTAATTTTGTATTTAGAGCAGGTTCTTTTACTTCAGTAACAGAAGATATTGTTTTTATAATGCCACAAAATACTTCTTTAGGTATTCCTGTTTATTATGAAAATGAGCCATTTAATGAATCAGGGAATTATTTAGAATCTAAGTTAGTTGATATTGAATTCTTAGGATATCCTGCTTCAGTTCATGAAATTACAATTCCTATAAGAATTAAAAATGCAGCTATTAATGAAAGAGTTTCTTTCTTTTATGATTCTTCAATAAATAATATTGACTTTATGTCAAATAATTTTAATCAATTACAATATTTTATAGAAGCTACAAGTCTTTGTGGAGAAGATTTTTGTTTTTCAGGACAATATGTTGATGTTTCTCAAGACTTAAGATATGATATTTCTTCAAATAATTTAATTTCAACAAATATTCATTCAGATTATATTTTAGAATATCAAATTACAAATTCTTCTTCAAATAGTTTTGAAGATGTAAGACTTTCTACAAGAAATTTAAATAATGATGATAATCCAGTAGCTATGATTAACATTAATAGTTATTCAATTTCTGGAGAAGCAACTTCTGTTGGTCAAACAATTGAAGGAGAAAATAATTTTAATATTCCTTTTACTGGTGATGAAATTAATTTAGAAAAAATTAATCCTTTTTCAAGTATTAATTATACTTTAAATGTAACTCCTTTAAATCTTGGACAATCTAAACTTACAAATAGAATTATTTCTCTTCAAGAAGAAATCTATTCTCTTCCTATAAACTTTTCAGTTTCAGAACTTGAAACTATGGAAATTGATTATGAACCTAAAAATATTGTTCCTGGACTTCCTTTTGATTTATTAGTAACTGTAAAAGATACTCAAGGAGAATATTTAGAAGGAGTAAATATTAATATTTTACAAAAAGTTAGAAATGAGTATATTACTGTTTCAACAGGAAAAACAACTGATCCTCAAGGAAATGTAATAATAACTTTACCATCTTTAAGACCAGGAGAGACTTTTGAAATACAAGCTATAAAGTCAAAATATTTTTCTCAGAATGTTTCTTTTACAATCGGAACTGATATTTTAGATGTTTATTCTCAAGAGCAAATATTATCTTCTGAAAGTCCACTTGAAGTATTTATTCATAAAACAAATATTAATGGTGAAACTTATTCTTTAACTTTAAAAAACAAAACAAACTATGCTTTAAAAATTAATCAATTTAATACTGAAGATTTTTCTTTTAATAAATCTTATTTACTTAATTTAGAGCAAACTGTTAATTATCTTAATAATCAAATAACTTCTCAAGCAGAAGGTTTTGTAATTCCTGCAAATGAATCTAAAGAAATTGTAATTAAGTTTGCCCCTTCAGATTCTGCAAGAACTCATCCTGTTTCAGAAGATATTTTAGGTGCAATTACAGGAAATTATTCTTTAAATAATTATGATTATCGTTTTACAATTCCTGTTAAAGCAAAATTTTCTGTTGGAAGTGGTGTTTTATTTGATGATTGTTTAGTTGTAACTCAAAGTCCAGGAGAATGGAATACTGTTGTTTCTACAAGTACTCAAACAACTTCTTTTACAATAAAGAATACTTGTCTTTCAAAAGAAGGAGAAGTCCCAATACCTATTAAAAATGTACAAGCAAAGATATCTTCTCAAGCAGATAGATATGGTGTTTATTTCTTAAACCTTATAGGCCCATCTTCTTCAAATCAAATACAGTTGTCTGAAAATTACTATAGAGTTGTAATTGATCAAATGGCTCCTGAAGAAGAATATAGAGTTGATTTAACATTTAATACTAATGGTACAAGATTTGCAGATGTTAAAACAAATATACATCTTAATGCTCAAGTAGAAACTGAAGATGGTTTATCTTTTGTAAATAAAGAACCTAAAGATATTTTCTTAAAAACAAATATTTCAATAATGAATCTTAATGATTGTTTTTCATATATTGATCAAAATGGAAAAGTAATTAATTCAGGTGGTCTTTATACTTTAGAAGGTATTGAAGAAAATGAATTAACTATTAGAAACAATTGTCAAGGAAAAGCTACTTTTAAAATGAATCTTTGTGATGCTTATGATTTAGGTTGTAATGATTTAATTATTACAAATACAGATGAAGAAAATAATATTTTAAGATTTTCACTTAACGATTCTGAAAAAACAGTATATATTAAAAAAGATTCAACAAAAGCACCTGGTGCTTATATTCTTAATAACAGAGTCTCTGTTATAAATAATTTTGAAAGAGAACTTGCATCTTCTTTTGCTCTTTTAAAAATAAATGCAAAAGATCCTAATGGTTTATGGATGGAAGATCCTTTTATAGAGATTAATGAAGATAAAGTTTCTGAGATTAAAAGATTATATAATAATAATTTAGAAAAGACTCCTTGGGATTATGCAAGTTATTATCAAGGAGAAGAAGGTTTTGGAAAATTTATAACAAATATTTATTATACAGGAAATACTTGGAAAAAATCTTTTAATCAACATTGGAGTAGATGTATAGCTGGAGATGATACTTGTTTATTTAACGGGGATAATTCTTTACTTTCAATGAGATTTTTACCAGAAAATCAATTAAGTAATGTTGGTGCAGAAGGATTAAGTGCAGGTGGTGCAATTGGGATAGGAATTGGTACTGCTGCAATTGTTTCATTAGTTTTAATTATGGCAAAAGTTGCTGTATTAGGAAGTCTTTTAGGACCTGTCGGTTGGATAGTTGCTGGACTTTCAATTGTTGTTGCATCAATAGCACCATCTTTCTTTTCAGATTATGATGTAGATGTGCAACCAAGGTTTTTGGATGTTTCTGAAAATAATACTATTGATAATTTAGTTGCTTTAAAAGAAATATCTGTAGATGATTTAAGTGATCAAAAAGAATTAATTAATGTATTTGATATTACTGGTGCAAGATATTTTAAATATTTTAATAATGTTATTTTTGCACATGGAAAACTTGCTTCTAAAAAAGAAATTAAAAGTGTACTTCCAAAATGTAATGGTATAAATAATTTAGTGCCTGTTGATCAATTTTTAAAAGTATATAATAAACCTCCATTTTGTGATGAAATAACTATAGAAGAAACTGAAGATTCTTATATTTATAAAACAAGTTGTAATGGACAAAAATTAAATAGACTTGAATTAAATTTATTCTATAGTGCTTATTCAATATGTAAAAGTGATGAAACATATTGGCCAGAACAAGCAGGTATAAAACCTTTACAGTTTAATTTAACTGATGAAATATATAATTTATTAGATAATGATTCTAAAAAATATTATTTTAAAAAATATGAATTTAATCCAACTTTAGATGATTCAAATAGCACACAAGATTTAGCTTTTGTAGATTCAGATAGTGTAGGAAATTATAGATTTGGTTTCTTTTTAACAAAACCTGAAGAAACACCAAATTATGATCTTTCATTACAAGAATGTGTAACTGATACTGGAAGAACTGGAAAAACAGGAGAAGGTGCAGTTCCAAATATTTCTCTAAATTGGAATTGGGCTGAAACTGATTGTGCACAAACATATTGTGATGCAACTCAATTAACTCAAGATGTTTTAGATAGAATTAATGATGCTGAAAAATTAATTTCATCAAATGTTGTTCAATGTCCTATAAGTAATCAAGAACTTTATGACCAAGCATTAAATGGTTCTTATAAAGTAACTGCAGAACCATCTGATGTTATTAATGAAATACCTGTTGGAAAAGTAGGTATTAATTCTGTAAAATTAGATTCTCAAAATAATAAATTAGCAATAAAAGTAGTTTTAGAAAACAGATCTGATACACCATCTTCAGGAACTATTGTTATTAGTCTTGATGATAAACAATTAGAATCTATAAAATACAGAGATGTAGCTTCAGGAGAATATATTGAAGAAAATATAGATTATCCTGGATCTTATTCAAAAAGTATAACTGTTCCTTCTGGTATTGATAATACTAATGAAATAATTTTTGTTTATAAAGAAGGAATTTATGGTGAAGACTTACCTTTAACTATTGATTATTTAGCAACAAATTCACATAGTAATATGTTTGCTTCAAGTGTTGATTTATCAAGTTATCAAGCAGAAGAAATCAATGAGTGTCAAGTTCCAGCAACAACTGCAAGATTTGATGGAACAAGTTATTTAGATATGTGGCTTAATAAAGAAATGTATCCTGATAATGTTGTAGGTTCTGGTTGGTCTCAAACTGATATTACAAAACTTAAAGAACTTTTAGAGTTTGATGCATACTTAATAACAGATAATTATAATAGTAATTTTAAAAATGACTTTGATATGGCCTTCGGTGGTCTTGCTTCAAAAGAAGATGGAGCTGGAGCTGGAAATTATGCTATAATGTCTTCTCCAACTGTGTTTTCAAATGGTTATCTTTCTAAATTATTTAAAAACAATTTAATATTTACAAAAGAATATTCAAGTGAAGAAAATGTAAATATTAATGTTCCAGGAAAATATAAAATTAAAATTGATTTATTATTTGAAAATGGTTCTTGGAATTTTTATGAAGGTGATGATCTAGATGTAAATGCATTTGTAACTTTTAGATTTATTTCTTCTCCAGAAACAGATAGTGTTTTCTATAGAATGCCATTTAATGGATTTGTTGGAAAAACAACTTCTGGATATGATAGACAAGGTTATGGTGTTTCTTACTTAGGAGATTCTATAAGAGTTGATAATGAAAATGTAATTACAGAAGAAGATTATGGTTCAAATTCATTAAGAACAATAACTGTTACAAAATCAAATGATCTTTCAAGAATTAATTCAAATATTGAAACAAGAGGTAATCTATTAAGTATTAAATATAATCAAACAGACAATGTAGATTTAATATTTACTCCAAGCACACCAATTCCTTTACTTATGAGTATTGATAAGAGTAATAATAGCCCTCTTAATGTGATTTATAGACTTAAAGATAAGAGTGGTAATGCTATTAGTTCAACTTCTTTATTAAGATGGACAGGTGTTGGTTCTGGTTGTGACTTTTCTGGTAATTCTATATATAATATGACTTATTATGATAGATATGCTGGAGATGAAGGTGCAGTTTCTGCATATGTAGTTGATTGGCCACAAGTCTTAAGAACAGGAAAAATATATTTAAGAACTGTTTTCTATAGTCCTGAAAGAGAGTCTTATTCTTTAGAGAATAGATCTGATCAAGGTGTTATGGTTAAGTTTTCAAAGAATGGAACTAATTATTCTTCTTCAGTTTCTTTAGGTGAAGATGATTTAACAGGCATTAAATCTATTTCAGATGTATTTAATTTAATTAAAGATAATAAAGTATGTGTTGTAAATTCATATGATGGAAAAACTTCTGATTTCTTTTATAATCCTTCAGAAATTTTTACAGAGAAGTTTACAAAACAACCTTCTGATTCTTTAGAATGTAGTTAAAAGTAATATATATAAATATATTGCTTAACTATATTTTATAGGTTTAATATATATATATTAGGTTAGTATAATTATGAGAAGATACATTTATTTATTTTTAATCGTTTTCTTAGTTTTTCCATTTATTTCTGCACTTAGTTATGATAATGAAATCTATGTAAACCCTTTTGTTTTTGGTGTAATTAGAGGGGATGATGGGGAAGTTATTTCAAATATTTCTGATGATGAAATAATAGATCCTGAAATGCAAGTTTCAAGTGCAAATGGGTTTACTAAAAAATCAGATCTTGATTTAACCATAAGAGAGAATCTTTTGATTTTTAAACTTCCTTCTTATCAAAAAACAAATAATAATTCTTTAAATAAATATACTTTTATTTATAATACCTTTGATTATCCTTCAAAGAATGTAAATATTTTATTTAAATTAAATTGAGAAAATATATGAGATATTTAAAAAAAATTATTTTAACAGTAATATTAATTACTTTTATTTTACTAGTTCAATCATATGTGTTTTCAGCAAGTTGTAATTTAACTCCAAATCAAACTTCTCTTAGAACTCTTTCTTTAGGTTGTAGTGGTGATGCTTGTGATTTTGTTTTAATTAAAAGTGAAGATGTATCTTCTCAATATAATTCTTGTATTGATTCTTGTGATCCTGATAATTATCCTGAAAATTACAAAACTTGTATGACTGATTGTTATGATTCTTCAATTAATTCTACAACTGATATTTCATTAAACAGTTCTTTAAGTTTTTCAAAATCTTCTGAATGCTCTGATAAAGAAATAAATGTTTCTTTAGCAGCAGATATTAATTTTGAAATGTTAAATGAAACAACTTCTCTTTCAATTTCAGGTATTGATTCTTTAAATACTAATGGAAAAGATATTATAATTTTTGTAAACAATAATGATAAACTTGGAGATGCAACTTTTAGGTTTGATTTTAGTGATTTAATAATTTCTGATACTTCTAAAATAATTATGACAACAAAAGAAAGAACTTCAATTACAGATTCTATTAATGGTGGGTGGGATGATTGGAAAAGAGATGGTATTAAACTTTATTTTAATAATTTAGAAATATTAGAAAATGCATCACTTGATTTAAATATGTATATTCCTAAAAATATTTTTAATGTAATTGATGAAATAGATATGCCTAGAACTTCACTTGCAGGTGGTGAATTAACTTTTGATGGAAACTTAATAGTTAATAATGGTAATTTAAATATTTATCTAAAAGCACAAGATAGTCAAGATGGTAGAAATTATATAGATTCTGGAAATTGTTTTGATGATCCAGCTTCACAAGGTGGAACTGTTAAAGAGGCAGGGCACATATTTTTTAACTTAAATTATTTAGAGAATAATGGTTTACTTTTTTCTAAAATGTTATCTGGAAATGGTGGTATTGGAGGTAATGGATCAAAAGCTCAGGATGGATGTCGTGGAGATCCTCCAGGTCATGGTGGTAGAGGGGGAAATGCAGGAGATATTTTTTTATATATTAATAATATAGATAATACTAGTAATATTGATTTTAATTTAATTGCAGGAAATGCTGGTCCTGGTGGAGATACAGGTTTTGATGGTGGAAATTCTCGTGAAAATTTTGCTATTGGAGGTTCTGGTGGTAATGGAGGAAATATTTATTTTTGTAAACCAATTTGGAATTCTGGCTTTAGTTGTTTGATAAATAATTATAATTCATTAATAAATAAAGGTAATTTTAATTTAGTTGCAAATACTGGTTTTGGAAATAATGGTGGAAATAAGAATAATCATCCTGATGAAGGTAGAGCAGGAGATGGAGGAGATGGTGGTTCTTATTTATCAAGTTTAACGTTTGATTTTATAAGAAACTCTGGAAATTTAAATATTGCTCTTGAAACAGGTTATGGTGGTTTTAAAGGAACTACTGATGGTGGTGAAGATGGTGTTGGTGGAAGAACTCCTAATTTTTTTATTAATTTCTTAGAAAATTCTTCTGAAAATTTAAATATATTTTTAAACAGTAAACATGAAATTGGTAATCTTGAATCAGATGTTATTATTGATAAATTACAAAATGGTAGTTATCTACCAAGTATGATATATACTGTTTTTACTGATTGGACTTTTACACCTAGTGAAGAGTGTGCAATTAGTTGTCAATCTAAATTTGATTCTTGTTATCATTTGCCTTCAGCTTGTAATAGATTTTTAGATATGTGTTTATATACTTGTGATAAAACTACAGAAGATCTTGAAACTGTTACACAAAATAGAAAAATAAAAATTAATGATGCATGTTATGTTAAACAACCATCAAGTGCTTTAGATTATATGACTGGATTTATATATGTTAATTCTGCAAATAAAGATGTTTTTGAAAATCTTCTTCCAGAAAATGTTTCTTCTAATCTTACTAATAACTCAGAATGTGTAATCTGTGATTATTATGATTTTGAAAATTTAAATGAAATATTTCCAACAGGTTCTGGAAATAAATTCTTTAAAAACTATACTTTATATTCTACAGTTCAAGGAAAAATTAATGCAGGAGATTTAGAAATACATTATGCTAAAAATGATCTATCTTTTACAAAAATAAATAAGCTTTATAATCCTTTTACAAAAGAAAATAATCTCCCACTTTATTCTAATAAACAAGATATAACAAGTAGTCAAGAACCTAATTCTCTAGGTTTGTATGAATATAATATAGATGCAAGTAATCTTGAATGGTATTATGATAAAGAAATGGACTTATCAGAAAAAGATTTATATTGTTATAATCAAAATTATAGAATTGAAGGAAAAATAGGAACTAAGATTTTTAACTTCCCATTTACTCCATTATTTAAAAATTAATTTAAAAAAAGAGAAGAAAGAATATGTCAATATTTAAAAAATCAAGAGACAAAATAGAAGCAGAAAAGCTATATGCTCTTTTATCAGACAAAACTACAAACTATACTCTAGAGGATATTAAAGAGACTATTAAAAAACAAGGTTATTCTGATAAAGTTTCTTCAATTGTTGTAAAGATGATTACAGATAATAAACTTCCTTTAAAAGATTCAGTTAATAAAACAAAAACAAAAGAAGAAGTCTTAAAAGAATTATCAGCTTCTGTTGATAAAAACTTCTCTAAACAAAATCCAAAAGATTCTTCAAAAGATTCAAAAAAAGAAGATAAAAATAATCAAAAAGAAAATACAAAAAAACAAGAAGATATTAAAAAAGAAGATTCTAAAAAACAAAAAGAAGATCTTAAAAAAACAAAAGAAACAAATTTAAAAAATATTAATAAAGTTCCTTTCTTTACAAAAGTAAAAACTTTCTTTAAAAGAATATATTTCTTTTTTGAAGATAATTACTATAAGATGGTTGATGGTGTAAGTAAAGTTATACCTCTAAACAAATTAACAGACAAAATAGATAAAGTTTTCCCAAGTTTCATATTATTCTTATTAATCTTAGCTTTATTGATATATTTAATACTTTCAGGAAGTTTATCTTTCTCTAAAACTTGGACAGTTGCTGTAGAGGTTTATGACCCATCTTCTGTACCCTTAAAAGATGTTTCTGTAACTTTAATGCTTAAAGATGAAAATTTTTCAACTTTAAAAACAGATATTTTTGGTGAAGTTATTTTTAGTGATTTTAAATCTAGAAAACAAAATATTAATTTAATAGCTTCTAAAGATAATTATGATACAGTTGAACATTCCTTTAAATTAAGTAAAAGTAATTTAAGACAAAAGTTATATCTTCCAACAGATGTAAATTCTAAGATTGATCCTTCAGAAGAAGAAGTAAGAGAAATTTCTTTTGTTGAAAATAATACTGTTTTAATAACAGATTCTGTATTAACTACAAATTTTTCTTGTACTAATGCAGATGTAGAACCTAATCCTACAAGAAAAGTTATTTCTTCAGGAAAGGTAACAGTTACAACTTATTCTGGTTGTGGTGCTTTAAGAGTTTCTGTAACTTCAGATGATTTTTCTTCAATTACAAATCAAGTTATAAATTCTTCAAATAAAGTAAATCTTACAAGAATTAATCTTGATAGAGGTAATTTAGGTTTCTCTGTTAAAAACATATCTGGAAGTTCAATTCCTGGAACAGAAGTTAAAGTTTATAGTTCTTCAAACACTACTTTTCCTCATGATACAACCACAACTGATCTTTATGGTTTAGGTGAGTTTAGTTTAGAACCTAAAAGTTATTTTTTAACTTTCTCAAAAGAAGGTTATCTAACAAATCCTTTAAAAGGTCCTTTAACTGTTATTAAAAATGATTCTGTAAACACAGATGTAGTTTTATTTACTTTAGATGATCTTTTAGAATTTGATTGTTCTGATGATAAATATTCACAATTTTGTATTGCTGATGAAATTGATTGTTTTAATCCAAACTTAAAACCATTTTTAATAAATAATGCTGATGGTTCTTGTACAATTGGAAGACCAGGTTATATTTCTGTAACTTTAAAAGATGTTAATTCTGGAGAACCTGTATATGCAGATATAACTTTAGATTCAAAATTAAAAGAATCTGATCAAAACTTTTCTCTTGGTGAACATATTGCAAGGGATACTAATTTCTATACTTTTAATGTTATTGATTTCTATAATTATAGAGTAAGAGTTTTAAATACAGAAGAGAGTGGTTATCTTCAACCAGATCCAGTCACTGTAAACGGTATTGATCAAAATATAACAGTTAATTTAGAATATTCTTCTTCCCTTAACTCAGGAGATATTTCAGTAAATGTTAAGAGTGCAGATATGCCTATCTCAAATGCAAGAGTTTATTTATATAAAGAGTTTGAAGATGATTTTGTTTTAGTAAATTCTGATCCATTATTTACAAATCAAAATGGAGATGTTAATTTTTATTCTCAAAGAGCAAATAGAGATTATTATGCTTATGCTTTACATAATGTTTTAGATAAACAAGGAACTTCACAAACAGATGATTTAGATGTTAACTCAATACTTGATTTATCAATAGATCTTGAAGATATTCCAAAGATATTAAATCTAAAGGTAAGTCCAAGTATTTCTTATGATATTAATTTTTATAATTCTTCAGATAATCTTGTAACTGAATATGTAAGAACAGATCTTGAAGATGGAAATTCTCTTTATTATTTTACAGGTTCTATAAATAAAGTTTATGCAGTTGTTTCTTCTTCAGGTTATACTACCTATCAAACAGATTATATTACTTTAATACCTGATCAAGAAGTTTATAAAACAGTTAATCTTTCTACACTTTCTTCTTGTGAAGACTCTAAGTTAGAAATTTTAGGTCTTTATGATGGTTCTGGAGTTTTAGAAATTGATAATATTGATTTTGTTGAAAATGATTTAGATAAAGAATACAGATTAAAGTTTAAATATATTTCATGTACAGAAGATGAAGAATACAATCAAGCTACTTTAAGACTTGGAAGACAAGGTTTAATAGATGATGAATATTTATTCTTTGTTTCAGATCAATTTACTTCTCAAGATATAGATGTTACAAGAGGTTATAAATTTTCACAAGAACATATACCTGACTTTAATTTTGATCTTTTCAATCTTAATTATTCTCAAGATAGATCTTATGATTATTCTGGTGAAGGTTATAAATGGATTGAAATTGATTTTGAAAAATTAAATTCTGATATCTTAGAGTTTTCAACTAACTTTAAGTTCAGAGAAGATTCAATTGTTCCTTTTGAAAACTATGTTTTAAATTATAAATCATTTGCAAGTATTTATGATGAACTTTATTCTTTTGATCCTGTTTTAAATGAATCTTGGACAGAGATACCAATCTATCCTAATGGTTATTTTTATGCAGAAACAAACAAATATTTAATACCTTTTGAAAATACAGATTATATTTATTCTGTAAAATTAAAAGACTGGAATCAAAATCTTTTAGAAGAATATGCTGGTGGTTATCCTGTATCTATTAATAATTTTTATAAATATGATCTAAGTTATTTATATTTAAATCAAACAGAAAGAAACGGTAGTGTTTTACAATCTTCTCAATATACAAATAATAATTTAGATTATTTAAGTTATGGTTATACTTCATCTTTAGGTAACTCAAGTTCAGGAGATACTCAAAATGCTACAAATAACATGACTTCATTTTTAATACTTCCAGATTATAATACTCTTCCAGGTTCAACAGATACTACTATAAATCAAGAAATCTATTATCATATTAATGTTGATGATTATAATTATTCTTTAGATGATATTAATGCAGAGATTGGTTATTATTTAAATACTTATACTCTTTTAGAGCCAAAAGGTTTTTTTGAAAATACTAATTTTTCAGATTCAAGTATTATTTCTGATGTTTTAGATGAGTACCCTTTAGTTAATACAAGTATTTATTCTTATTTATCTGATGAAAATTTTATATTTAATATTTCAACTAACTTTTCAGGAAACAGAATAATTATTGGTGAAAATAATTTAGGTTTTAAAGTTTTAGATAATTATGGTTCTCCAGTTTCAAATGTTTTAATAAAGTATAAAGTTGATGGTGATGAGCTTATAACTTTAGGGTCTACAAATGAACAAGGTATGCTTAGTGATCAAAATATTTTTATAAATCTTTCAGATATTGGAAAAAATATTAATTTTGTATTTTTGTTTTCTCCAGAGTTTGGTTTCCTTGCAAACACAGTTGTAAGAAACAAAGAAATCTATTCTGGATTTTCAATAGTTCCAGAAGATATTAATTTATCTGCAAGTTATTATATTTTAAATGATCAAGTTATAATTGATCAAGTTTCTACAAATAATTATAATCTTTTAAAAGAAACAAATTATTCAAGCACTTTAGAAGAAATTGATTTTGTTGGAGAATCAAGTTTGTTTAATCTTGATTCTATTAAAAATAAAATGATTGAAGATAATAATCTTGTAAAAGATTTATTAGAAGGAGAAAATGAAATTATTACAAGTCTTTTCTTAAACAATAATATTTCTCAATCAACAAATCTTTTAGGTTATTATAGAAATGAAATTGATATTAATAATTCTTTAACACAATTATTAGATATTAATTCAAATGTTGAAATTATTAATCTAGGTTCAATTAACTATGATTTTAATCTTGAAAAACATTTTATGAAAGGACTATTAATTGAAAACAATAATGTTTCTCTTGAGCTTATAAAAGAAATAAACGAATTAATTACTTTAGATTTAAATCTTTTATCAGATAACTCTCAAGCAACATTTGATAGTATTTCTGTAGAGCTTCCTGAATTTTTAGATCTTGAAGAATTTAATGAAGGTTATTCTTCTTTAGTTGGAGAGTCTTTAACTTCTGATGGTTTAATAATTCCTCTTAACTTTAAGATTAATAACTCCTATTCAGGTTCTCTTCCAACTCCAAAGGAAGATATTAATTTAACTTTTAATGTTTATCTTGATGATAAATTAGTTTCTTTTAATAAAATAATTTCAATAAAAGTATATTCTAAAGATGACATCTTTTTAATAGAGTCTGAAGGAGACTTACAGATCTATTGTACTGTTGAAAATTGTTCTCAAAAAAAATCTTTTACTTTTAAAAAATTAGTTAATAATTATATATTAAATCTAAATAAAGAAATTGAAATCAATGAGATGGATTTAATTGAAGTTTCAAATCTTTTAAGTAATATTAATTTTATTGACCTTTCTGAAAAGAACAGAGCTTTATCTTTTAGTGCCCTATATAATTCTGTTAACGAAGAAAATAAACAAGGTAATTTTGATTTAATTTTTAATATTAATATTTTAAATGATTCTTTTAATATAGAAATACCTATTGATTATTTAATTATAAAATATTTAGAAGAAGAAACCATAAGTGAAATTACTTTTAATTCCTGTATTGGTGTTGGTGGTCAAGAAAGCAGTAGTGATTTATTTATTTTAGGTTATTGTCAAGATACCCAAGATACTTGTAAAACAGGAGAATCTGCTGTTCCAAAAGTATTTTTTAATTGGGCAGAATCTGACCTTTCAACAGATTATGACGGAAAAACCTGGAATAATGTCTGTATTGGTAATAGCCAAGATACAATGTCAAGTAAATATGCTTGTGATTCCTTACAAATGTTAATTTCAATTTTTAATAAAATTGATAATGGTGTAGAAGAATCATTCTATATTAAACTTTTAAATGATGGAATTTCTGATGCTCTTTTAAAAGATTTTATAAATTATAATACACTTTACTTAGGTTATGATAAACCTAGTGAAGAGATCTTTTCAGAAGATGCAGTTGATGATGGTTTATTTAAAATAACAATTAATAATTCTCCAGAAATTAAAATTTTCCAACCTGGTATCTATAAAGTTTTAGTATATGGTGATGATTCAGGAAATGCATATATGGGAAGAGAAGAAGATCAAATGATAGATATACGTCTAGAAAAGGTAAGTGATCTTCCTGCATCAGAGATAAGTGTATTCCACTATATGCCATTTAATGGTAATTTAGGTTTAGATGGTACAAGAGAGGGTTACGGTATTAAAAATCAAGATAGTGATGTTGCTCAATTAACTCAAGATGTTGATATTAATTATATTGATGTTATAGATGAAATAATTCAACTATCTTTAACTAATAATAATCTAGAAACTTCTCACTTAACACAAACATTAAAGTCTGAAGGAAAAATACTTGAATTAAATAAATATGATAGTGTTGTTGAAATGATTTATTCTCCTTCATATCCAGTACCAATATATTCTCATGTAGCATGTATTGATAAAGATGATTTTAGTTATAATCTTTATGAAAATAATAATGCTTTAGATAATATTATAGGTGGATCATTTATTGATTGGAATTTTAATAATACCATAAGATCAGATGTTAAAACAACAGTAACAGGAGATGTTACTAGATACGTATTTAACAATAATAATTTAGAAGGTTCTTTAAACCTTAATTCAATGTTATATCTTCCTGTAAAATTAAATATTGATTCTTTAAAACTTAAAACCACAGAGTTTGCAAATAATAAAAATACAACTTTATTTACAAAGAATAATTTTACAGGTGTAAATCAAGCAGATTTAGTTTTCTCTGAAGATGATTATGTTCTTGGAAATGATTTAATAAACCTTAATACTATTAAAGGTTTATTTAATTTTATAAGTCAAGAAAAAGCATGTATTGAAAAATCTATTGATAACACAACTATTAAATGGATTGATGAAAAAGTTAATTTTACAGAACAAGAATTACTTGATATAAATAGTAATATTCCTTCTGATTATTCTTGTCTTGAAGGAGAGGTAATCATAGATTAAATATGAGTAATATTTTTTTAAATTTTTTAAATGATTTTGATTTAATCTTACAGTTATTTTTAATTCTTACAATCATTGCATTTATCAGAAGAAGAGTAACTCACAATACATTAGCTCTTTTTTTAATAAGTGTAACAGTTATTGCTATGATCTTTTTATTCTGGCCTGTCTTTAAAATTGGATATATTTTCTATATTCTTTTGTCAGTTGGAGTTGCAGGAATATTTGTTGATTTCTTCTTTATTAGTGCTGGTGGTTCTGCAGAAGAGATGATGGGTAAAAAAATGGAGACTCATGGAACTCCTGGAGCAACTGAACATGCTGCAAGAAATCAATTAGTTAAAAAAATGGGTGGAAGACCTCCTGGAAGATGAATTAAAAATGAATAGTAATAAAGGTTTTTTTGGTGGTATTCCTTTAATTGCAAAGATATTAGTAGTGTCTGTTATTGCAATTTTGATTGTTCCTGGGGCAATGGCAATTTTTCCTTGGGTTAAGTATGTTATAATGGGTTTAATTGTTTTTTTTATTTATGAAAACGCAGCACAGGCTTTTGGTGAAAAAAATATTCTTACCTTTATTGTGACTGGTATTTTAGCTTATTTTTTAGTTTATAAATATTTATTTCTTACAAGTGCTATAATGATGGCATATTTATTTTTAGGCTTTGGTTTAGTTTCTGTTTTCTTTTGGGGAACTTCTACTCTTTCCAGAAAAGGCAAAAAATAATTTTAATAGGATCTATGGTGTAGCCTGGATAGCACGTAGGCTTGCGGAGCCTAAAACTTGGGTTCAAATCCCAATAGATCCGTCTTTATTCTTCTCTAAATGCCCATAAAATAAGGTTTTTAACACATCTATTTAAAAAGCTTTGGTATTATTAATTAATTAAAACATATAACTTTTATTACATAAAAGGGGGAATTAAAAATGAATAAAAGTACTTTAATAGAAGCTGTTGTTAAGAAAACAGATTTATCAAAAGCAAAAGCTGAAGAGTTTATTAATACAACTTTAGAAGCTATGAAAGTAATTGTAAAAAAAGAAGGTAAATTACAATTAGTTGGTTTTGGTACATTCAAAGTTAAAAAAAGAGCTGCTAGAATGGGTAGAAATCCACAAACAGGAAAATCTATGAAAATAGCTGCTAGTAAAACAGTTTCATTCAAAGTTGGTAAAGAATTTAAAGAGAGATTATAAATCTCTTTTTTTTTCTTTTTCTTTTTTTTATAATTTTTTAAAAAATCTATTTTTTAATAATCCCACTACTTCTTTTAAAACCTTTGTATCATAATTATGTTATACAATTAATATAAAAAAGGAGCAAAGATATATATGTTATCAAAAATAGATGATAGACAAAGATTTACAATTTCAAAAAATCTTTTAAAAGAAAATAAATATTTCTTAGATTTCAATTTAGAAAACTCAACTGTACTTTTAAGTCCATTCTCTACTGCTCCCCATCATCACTAATTCTAAAATAATTGTTTCTTCTGACAAGAAAAACAGATTTCTAATACCTACAAGTATAAGAAAGTCTTTTGGCGTCTATAGTTTTGTAGAGGTCACTTTAAAGGAAGATTCTAAACTTTTATTGAAGTTTATTTAAACTTATAATGGTCATAATAGTGTAGTGGTTAGCATAGGAGTCTGTGGAGCTTCTGGCCCGGGTTCAAATCCCGGTTATGACCCTTTTTAACCTTCCTTTTAAGAAAAGAAACGTTAACGAAAGAAAAGTAAACTTTCTTTTAGGTAAAGAAACGGTATAACAAAAGAAAAGTAAAAAGAGATGTTAAAATGAAAAAAAAAATAAAAACATTTACTTTTTATATGTTTTTGTAATTAAAATATAATATAGAAAAAAAGATTAAATATGAATGATAAAATAATACTTGAAACCGCAAAAGGTTTTAGAGACTTTTCTCCTGAAGAAAAGATATTAAGAGATAAAGTTATTTTTAAAATAAAAAACATTTTTGAAAATTATGGTTTTTCTCCTCTAGAGACCCCAACTGTTGAAAAATTAGAAATTTTAGAAGCAAAGTTTGGAGCTGGAGAAGCTTCAGATGCAGTTTCTGAAATCTATAGGTTTAAAGATCAAGGTGATAGAGACTTAGGTCTAAGATATGAGTTTACTTTTGCCTTAGCAAGATACATTGGAATGAATCCTCAAACAAGACTTCCTTTTAAAAGATACCAAATAGGTCCAGTTTTTAGAGATGGTCCTATTAAAGCAGGAAGATATAGAGAGTTTTATCAATGTGATGTTGATATTATAGGTGTTAATTCTCAAGAAGCTGATGCTGAAATAATTTCTTTACTTGATTATGTTTTTAAAGAACTTAATCTAGAGGTTAACATAGAAATTAACGATAGACGTCTTTTAGAAGAAATCTTAGATTTTCTAAAAGTTACAAAAGAAAAACAAACTTCAGTAATTATAACTATTGATAAGCTTAAGAAAACAGGTAAGGAAGGGGTTAAAAATGAGCTTTTATCTAAAGGTTTAGATGAAAATACCTGTGATTCACTGTTAAATATACTTCTTATCTCTAAAACAAACCAAGAAGCTTTAGAAGACCTATCTAAAACAATAGGAGAAACAGAAGGTATTGTTTCTTTAAGAAATTTATTTAGTTTTTTAGAGTATTATAATGTTAATTATATTTTCCTACCTTCTCTTGCAAGAGGGCTTGGTTACTATACAGGTCCAATCTTTGAAGTTTTTTTAAAAGATGAAACTATAATGTCTTCTTCAATTGCTGGTGGAGGAAGATGGGATAAAATGATAGGAAAATACTTGCAAGATGAAAATAGAAATTATCCTGCTGTGGGTGTTGCTTTTGGTCTTGAACCAATCATGGAAATTATAAAAAAAAGAGATGGTATGGATAAAAAAACAACTGCTGATCTTTTTATAATACCAATTGGTGATAAAAATATAAAAAAAGCTATTAGAATAACTCAAGAGATTAGAAAACAAAAAGTTAATACTTCAATTGATCTTTTAAAAAGAAATATTGGAAAAAATATAGATTATGCAGATAAACTTGGTATAACATATGTTGGTTTTTTAGGAGAAAATGAAATTTTAGAAAATAAAATAAAAATTAAAAATATAAAAACTGGAGAAGAATCTTTAATTGATGTTAAAGATGTTAAAAAACATTTAGTTGTAGAAGGTAATTAGATATGGTTAAAGGCGCTATAAAACCAATTAAATTAGAAAATATAACTTACTCTACAGGCAAGGGTTTAAAAAAATATGTTCCTAAAAATATTAGAAGTACTTTAAAGATAGAATACTTAGAAAAAAATACAACTATTAGTAGAGCTTTTAAAAATAAATTAGAAAAAAATGTATCTGAATTCTATACTAAAAAAGCAACTACTAAAGAAGAATATTTTTCAAAAAAACATTCTCAAATCTTAAAAGAATTTAATAGTCTTAGTTTGAAAACTGACCTTCTATCTTTAAATGAAAAACTAAAAGATATTAATGTTTCTTTTAATTATTTAATTTCAAGATTACAACAATCAAAATCAAAAGAAACTACTTATCAAAGAAGGGTTTTTACTGCCTTTTTTAAAAAAGAAAAAGAAACAGTAAAAAGTCTTGTAGATAATTTAAATCAAATAAATAAAATTGATCTTAAAATATTTAAGCTTAGCTCTGATCCTGCTTTTAAAGAAAATATATCTTCTTTAGGACATGAAAGAACATTGTTAACTGAAAAAACATTAGAAAAGTATACTGAACTAAAAATGAATTTAGATCTTTTTACTTCAAGTAATATGCTTGAAGCATTTAGTCTTTAAAATAATTTAACAAAAGCAATACAAATAATGATCAAAAATGGCAATAAACAATTTAATATTTAATGAAATTATAAAAAGAGGATATTCCCTTGAAGGAAACACAAGAGTATGGGATTTATCAGATTCTAAACTTTGGTATATTACTCCTAAACAGTCTCAAGGTTTTTTAAATGTTGAAGAAGATGCAGAATATAAAAAATCTTTAACTGAAGTTGAAATTAGTTTAATTAAAAATAATCTTAACTTTATTCTCTCACAATTAAAAGCAAAATCATATAATATAGTTGATATTGGTTGTGGAAATGGTAAAAAAGCTTCTTTATTTATTGGACAACTTTCAAAACATCTCTCTATTAGATATTGCCCAATTGATATTAGTTCTTACATGGTAAATACAGCTTCTGAAACTATTAGAAGATTAAACATAGGTGATGTTTTAGAGTTTAGTTGGAATATTTCTGATTTTGAAAATCTAGATAATGTTACAGCTCTTTTTAGAAATCAAAGTTATAAACATCATTTTATGTTATTTCTAGGAAACACTATGGGTAATTTTAGCCAAAATAACATCTTAGCAACTATTAAGAAAAGTATGAAGAAAGGAGATTATCTTTTAATTGGAAATGGTATTATTGATAAAGTTACTCCTGAACTTATTAAAAGTTATTATAATAAAGCAATGATTGATTTTTTAGTTCAACCATTAAAGCTTATAGGCTTTAAAAAAAATGAACTAAATTATAGTTCTAGGTTTGTAAATTCAAGAATGGAAATGTATTTTACTGTTTTAAAAGATAAAACAATTAAAAGTATGGATAAAGTTATTAATTTCAAGAAAGGAGATCAGATAACAGTTGGTATATCTTATAAATATAAAAAGACAGATTTTAAAAAGATTTTAGGTAAATTTTTTAGAAAAGTTAAAATTATAACAAATAAAGAAGAAACTTATGCTCTTGCTTTTTGTAATGTTTAGTTTTTTAATTAATTAAAAGAATTATTCTGAAATAAACTAGTTTTAAAATAAAAAATAACTTTTAAAAACAATGCATACAATAATATATAAGTTATTTATAGATATATTTATGTGATTTTTGTATGGCTGAAACAGAACTTAAAAAACAAGTAAGACCAATGTTTGAAAAAAACTGGAAAGAACATTATCAAGTAGATGCTCTTGAAAAACTTGGTTATGAAAGAAAAGTTTGCAGGAAATGTAATAAACCTTTCTGGACAAACACAAACAGAGATACTTGTGCTGAATCTACTTGTGAAGAAAGAAGTTTTATTGGAAAAAAAACAAAAGAATTTTCATATACACAGACCTGGAAAGAAATTGAAAAATTCTTTGAAAGTAAAGGACATACTTCAATACCAAGATACCCTGTTATACCAAGATGGAGAAATGATCTTTATTTTACAAATGCATCAATCATTGATTTTCAACCATATGTTGTTAATGGAGAAGTTAAACCTCCAGCAGACCCTTTAATAGTTCCACAAACTTCAATAAGGTTTGGAGATATTACAAATGTTGGTGTTACTGGAACACATTATACAACTTTTGTAATGTTTGGTCAACATGCTTTTAATACAGATCCTAAAAAACCATACTGGAAAAACGAAGCTTTATCTCTAGATTTTGAATATTTAACAAAAGTTATTGGTGTTAAAGAAAAAGATTTAGTCTTCTTTGAAGATGTTTGGGAAGGTGGAGGTTATTTTGGACCTTCAATGGAATATTATGCACATGGTGTTGAACTTGGTAATTGTGTTTTTATGCAATTTCAAGATCTTGGAAATAAACAATATGATCAATTAAAAAGACCAATTATAGATATGGGTGCTGGTTTTGAAAGACTTGCATGGTATACAAATGGTACACCTACAAGTTATGATGTAACTTTTAAAGATTTATTAGATTATTTAAAAAAATATACAAAAGTTAAATTTGACGGAAAACTTTTAGAAAGATTTTATAAACTTTCAGGAGAATTAAATATTGATGAAATTTCAGATGTTGATAAAAAATATAATGAGATTTCAGAAAAACTAGGTTTTGATAAAAAAGAACTTCTAGAAAAACTTTCTCCTGTTCATGCTCTTTATGCTATATGTGATCATACTAAAACATTACTTTATACTTCAACTGATGGTTTATTACCTTCAAATTCAGGAGGAGGATATAATTTAAGGATATTAGCAAGAAGAGTTTTAGATTTAAATAAAGAATTTAATTTTAATTTAGATTTTGAAAAAATATTTGAAATACATGTAACTTCTTTAAAAGATTTTGATCCAACTTTAAGAAATGGTTTAAAGACTGTTATTGATGTTTTTAGAGAAGAAGAAAAAAAATATATTGCAAGTAAAGAAAAAGCTGTTCAAAAAATAAATGCTTTTTCATCTTCTAAAAAACAATTAACAACAGAAGATCTTGTAACTTTATATAAAAGTGATGGAATTACAGCTGAACAAATAAAAGAAGTTTACAAAGATATTGAAATTCCAACAGATTATTTTACAAAAATAACTTTAGATAATGCTCAAGAAAAAGCAAAACAAGAAAACTTCTTAGATAAGCTTTTAGAAAATGAAAATAAAGAAATTATTAAAGCTTTAAAAAATACAGAAAAATTATACTATCAAGGAATTACAGAAGTTACTGCAAAAGTAATTTTTTCTTCTAAAAAATTTGTTATTCTTGACAAAAGTGTTTTCTATCCTCAAGGTGGAGGACAAAACTATGATCATGGAACCATAAATGGTCTTTATGATGTTTCTGAAGTTTATAATTATGAAGGAAAAATATTAGTTGTTTTAGATAATTCTCAAAAAGAGTTAAATATTGGACAAAATGTAATCTGTTTAGTTGACAGAGAAAGACAAATACAACTTAGATCTCAACATTCTTCAACACATCTTCTAAATGCTGCTGCAAGAAAAGTTTTAGGGAATCATATCTGGCAAGCAGGTGCTTTTAAAGACGTTTCTCAAGCTCATTTAGATGTAACTCATTATAGAGCAATTACTGATGAAGAGATAAATGAAATTGAAAATCAAGTTAATGAATGGATTCTTGAAGGAATACCAATAAATAATTATGAACTTTCAAAAGATGAAGCTGAGAAAAAATATGGCTTTAGACTTTACCAAGGTGGTGCAATTCCTGGGAATGTTTTAAGAATATTAGAGATTCAAGGAATAGATGTACAAGCATGTGCAGGTCTTCATTTAACAAACACATCTCAAGCTGGTATCTTTAAGATTATTAAAAGAACTTCTGTTCAAGATGGTGTTGAGAGAATAATTTTTACAACTTATAAATCTGCTTTAAAATATATTAAAGAAAATGAAAATATTTTAAATAACTCTTCTCAAGTTCTTTCAGTTTCAAGAGTTGAACTTGAAAAAACCATTAAAAATTTCTTTAAGGAATGGAAAGAACAAAGAAAAGAAATTGATTCTTTAAGAGAAAGAATTGCTGAATATGAAACCAATAATGTTATTGAAACTTCTGAAAAGAAAGTAATTGCAAAGTTTAATTTAGATTCTATTGAAATTTTAAAAATCTTTAAAAAAGTTGGAAATGTTGAAAAAGCAAAAGATAAAACAATTGCTATATATAATAATAATGGTAATGTTTTTATCTATAAAGGACCAGATTCAAAAATTTCAATTGAAGAAGTAAAAACTGAACTTGAAGAAAAAATGAAAAGAAAAATAAAAGGAGGAGGAAATATCCTCTTCCAAGGTAAATTTATATAAAGTGAATAAAAAATGAATTTTTTAAAAATAATCTCTTTTGTCTTAATTGGTTTAGTTGTTTTTTTAGTGGCATCTTCATATCTTGCAAATGATTCTTTTCAAGATGTAAAATCAGATACTTCTGATAAAATAGATTCAACTATTGAAGATGTTAAAGATAATAATCTTTTTTCAAAACCAAAAGATGCATATGATTCTATAAAAAATAAAATTACCTTTGGTTCTTTTGATAGAAATATTTCAACTGAAGTATTTTTTTGTCCTGAAGAAGATTGTTTAACAGAACTTTTAGAGTTGATTTCTTCTTCTAAAAAAACAATTGATTGTGCGGTATATGATGTTTCTCTTGAAACTGTAACTGATGCTTTAATTGAAAAATCAAATCAAGGTCTAGAAATAAGGTTTATTTCAGATTATGGAACTTCTCAAAATAAATCTTCAAATTTAGGATTATTAAAAGATTCAAATGTTACAGTTCTTACAAACTCTTCAGAATCTTCTTACATGCATAATAAATTTTGTGTTTTTGATGAAAAAATTGTTTTTGTAGGTTCAATGAATTTTACATTAAATGGAAATTATAAAAATAATAATAATGTTTTAATAATTGAAGATAAAGAAATTGCAAAAGAATATACTAACAAAATAGATTCTTTTTTTAAAGGAGAATTTTCTCCAAAACCTAAAGAAGTTTATAATGTTAATAATTATGGTAATCTAGAAAATTATTTTTGTCCTGAAGATGATTGTTTATATCATCTTTTAAGATTTGCAAATGATGCTAATTATTCTATTGAATGTATGCTTTTTAGTTATACTTTAGATGATTTCTTTCAAGAAGTTGTTGATAAAAATATAGATCAGAGATATATTTTAGAGTCAAGAGGAATTAGTCAATATTCTAAATATAATGATCTTAAGAATAATTCCATTCCTGTTATTTTAGATCAAAACCCAAATAGTATGCATAATAAATTTTGTATTATTGATGATTATATTGTTTTAACTGGTTCTATGAACTATTCAAATAATGGTACTAAAAATAATGATGAAAGTTTTTTAGTAATACATGATTTTGAGATTGCTCAAGAATATAAAGATTATTTTAATGACTATTGGACATCTTGGAGTAATAATTAAAAATTTCTTTAAATTAATAATAAAAGAAATTTGTTTATAAACTTATTGCTTCTATATATATATTGTAGTAAAGGGGCTGTGGTGTAGCCTGGTTAGCATTTAAGCTTTGGGAGCTTACGACCCCCGTTCAAATCGGGGCAGTCCCACTCTTTTACTAAACTTCTTTAATAGATTATTATGGCTAAATCAAATTCTTTATCTAAAAATTTTTTAGTTGAAAATTTTAATCCAAGGTATAAAGAAAAGAAACCTACTTTTTCTTCAAGAACAATAAGCATATTATCTGAAGTTAAATCTGAACAATTATTTTTAAGAAACTTTAAGCAAGCTAAAGAAGAATATTCAAAAATTAAAAAAGAATTAAATCCTGTTTTTGAAAAAAGAAAAAAAGAAAATCTTGCAAAATTTAATGATTATTTATCTCTTGAAAGAACTTCTGTAAAAAATCTTTTAGATTTTTTAAGTAATAATGATCAAAAGATTAGAAGAATAAAAAATATGATTGAAAGTAGAACTAAATATTCTTCTGATATTAAATTAAATAAAGCTCAACAATTTTATTTAAAATATTTAAATCTAATGTTAAGAAAAAGCGATCAATTACTTTATTATTTAAAAGAAATGAAAGCAATTCACAATCTTCCAAAAAGTAAAGAACTTCCTAAAAGATATTCTGATAAAATAGATGAACTTAAACTAAGATTAAAAAAAATGTCTCATAGAAAAAGATATTTATTAGAAGAAAAAGATTATTCTTTAAATTTTTTAAGTAATAATTTACCAAATCTTAAATCTGATTATAAACTTAAAGCAGCTGGTGAAGGGAAAGAAATTATTAATGCTGAAAATCATCATGAATCACAAATTAAAAATATTGATTCACAATTAAGTGATATTGAAACTAATACTTTAAGACTAAAAAAAAGAATTGAAGAATTAACAAAGCAAGGCCATGAAGAAAATCTTAGATCTTTTATTTCTCAAGAAAAAAAGAAGATTCCAGTTCTTAAAAAAAAATTTAAAGAAAAATTTCCTGATTTTATAACTCTTTATCAAATTTTCATGGAAGAAAGAAATAGTATTGAAGAAAAATTTTATATTGACCTTTATCTTAATGGTAAGTTAAGTAATATTAAATAAATTTTAATTTTATATTATATAGTTTCTTTTTTAAATATATTGCCTTATATAATATATTACTTAAAATATGTGATTATATATGCCTTCAGATGAAAAATATAAAATAAAAGATTTAAACGAATGGTTTAATGATATTATCTTTAAAGCAGAACTTATTGATGTAAGATATAACTTAAAAGGTTTTACTGTATTTAGACCAAGATCTGTTTTTTCAATAAGTAAAATGTTTAGAATATATGAAGATAAGTTTAATGAAACTGGTCATCAACAAGTAATGATGCCTGCATTAATACCTGAAGAAAATTTTTTAAAAGAATCAGATCATATTGAAGGCTTTACTCCTGAAGTTTTCTGGGTAACTAAACATGGAGATGAAGATTTTGAACAAAAGTATGCATTAAGACCAACTTCTGAAACTGCATTTTATTATATGTTTAAATATTGGGTACAAAGTTATAGAGACTTACCTTTAAAAACATATCAAAGAGCAAATGTTTTTAGATTTGATTCAAAAGCTACAAAACCATTTATTAGAGGTAGAGAATTTTACTGGTATGAATCTCATAATATTTTTGAAACTTTACAAGAAGCAGTAAATCAAGTTTATGAAGATATGCAAATAACAGAAGATATGCTTCATGAAGAATTTGGTATACCATTTATTTTCTTTAAAAGACCACAATGGGATAAATTTCCAGGAGCTGTAGATACTTTTGCAGCAGATACTATTTTAGATAATGGAAGAATATTACAACTTCCTTCAACACATCTTTTAGGAACTAAGTTTACTGAAACTTTTGATGTTAAGTTTAAAGATAAAGATGATGAAATGAAATATCCTTTTGGTACTTGTTATGGTCCTGCAATTTCAAGAATATATGGTGGAATGATTTGTGTTCATGGAGATTCTCTTGGTTTAAGAATACCTTTTGATTTAGCTCCTGTTCAAATAATTTTAGTTCCTTTATATTTTAGTGATTTTGATAATACTAAATTAGAAGCATTTTGTTTAGATATAGCACAAGATTTAGATAAACTTGGATATAGAGTAAAAATAGATGATCAGACTTCAAAAACTCCAAAAGAAAGATTTTCAGAATATGAAATGAAAGGAATCCCTATAAGAATAGAAATTGGTCCAAAAGATATTTTTTCAGGAACAGTTGTAATCTTTAGAAGAGATTTAAATGAAAAGAAAAAAGTTGATGTTGCAGATATTTTTGATGAAATAAAACTTATTGAATCTGAGTTTATAAATAATTTAAGATCTCAAGCAGATGAAGTTTTTGAAGAAAAAATTATAACTGTTAACAACATGGATGATTTAAAAGAAGTTATAGATGATAACCTTGTTGCAAGAGTACCATTTTGTTCAATAGATATGGATGGTAAAAATTGTTTTGAAGAACTTAAAGCAGAAACAAAAGGTGGAGACATTAGAGGAGTAAGGATGGATGTTAAAGAAGTTCCTGAAGAAAATGATGTTTGTGTTGTTTGTAAAAAGAAAGCTCAATCTATTGTGTATGTAGGTAAAAGTTATTAATTTCTTTTAAAAAAGCTTTAATAATTAAAAGGTAAAATAAAATGGAATTTAGTTTAGTATCTAAATATTTTCAAAGACTTGAAAAAACTTCAAGTCGTCTTGAAATGAGAAATATATTGTCAGAATTATTTTCTATTTGTTCTCTTGATCAAATATCTAAACTAATTTATTTTTGTCAAGGAAAGATTGGTCCAAAATATAAAGGTAAAGAAATAAATATTGGACAATCTACACTTATTGTAATTTTATCAAGATATCTTGGACATACTGTAAGCACAATTTCAGATAAATTTAAAGAACTTGGAGATTTAGGTTTAGTTGTTGAGAGCTTATCTTCAGGAAAAAAACAAGAAACTCTTTTTTTAAAAAAACAATCTTTTCTGCAAGTTTACTCTTCTTTTGAAAAAATGACAGAGATTGATGGAAAGGGTGCAATTGATACAAAAATAAAAATATTTGAATCTATTCTTTATAATGCAGATAATCTTTCTGCTAAATATATAATAAGGTTTCCAATTTCCTTAAGATTAGGTTTTTCAGACTCAACAATTATTGATGCTTTATCCTTATTGGAAGAAGATGAAGAAAAACAAAAAGAAGCAAGAGATTTAATTTTAGAAAAATACAATTTAGTTTCTGATCTAGGACTTATTGCAAAACAATTTAAAGAAAATAAAACTCAAGGTATTAAAGAATTATCTGTTCAACCATTAATTCCTTTAAAACCAGCTCTTTGTGAAAGATCAAAAGACTTAAATGAAATTTTTGAAAGACTTGGTAAAGATGGAGATTTTTTAATTGATTCAAAGATTGATGGTTTTAGAATGCAAGTACATAAGCTTAATGATACAATTAAAATATATTCTAGAAATGAAGAAGATATAACTTCTATGTTTCCAGATATAACTTCTAATATTTTAAAAATCAAACATAATTTTATAATTGATTGTGAAGCAATAGGTTATGATCCTATTAATAAAAAATATCATGATTTTCAAGTAACAATGCAAAGAAAAAGAAAATATGATATTTCAGAAAAATCAAAAGAACTTCCTTTACATTTAAAAGTTTTTGATATTATTTATTTTGATGAAAAAAAGATTTATCTTTTACCTTTTAAAGAAAGAAGAGAGCTTTTAGAGAAATATTTTAATATTCCTCCAGTAATCTCTCCAACAAAAATATTAATTACAAACAATCTCTTAAATTTAGAAGATTTCTTTCTTGAAATGAAAGATTCAGGTTTTGAAGGTTTAATTGCAAAAGACCTTAATTCTCCTTATAGTGCAGGATCAAGAGGCTTTAATTGGATTAAATACAAAAAATCTTATGATAAAGAAAATTTAGATACAATTGATGCTGTTATTATTGGTGGTTTTTTTGGACAAGGTAAAAGAACAGTTACTGGTCTAGGTGCAATTTTAGTTGCTTTATATGATGAAACAAAAGATTGTTATTTTTCTCTTGCAAAAGTTGGAAGTGGACTTAAGGATGAAATTTTAGTTGAGCTTTCTGAAAAGTTAAAAAAAATAACAATTCCAAAAAAACAAGATAATATAGTTTCAAACATTGAGCCTGATTTTTATGTTCTTCCAAAAATAGTTGTTGAAGTTAATTATGATGATATTACAGTTAGTTCTGTTCATACAGTTCCATTACTTAACAGAAATGAAACTCTAGCACTTAGATTTCCAAGATTTATAAAATACAGAACAGATAGAACAGAAAAAGATACAACCTCTCTTAAAGAGATTGCAAGACTTTTTTCTCTTCAAGAAAAATCATTTTCTTAAAAATTTATTTACTTTCTTTTCAGTAAATTTTTGTATATTTAGTTTATCTTTTTCTATGTTTAAAGCACTACCAAATATATAAGAACTTGAGGCAATACCACAAAAACTTAAGATGTTTTTTGTAAGACCTTTTGTAAATTTATTACAAGTAAATAAATTATATATTTTTGGAGCTCCTGAAGTTGTTAAAACTAGTGCTTTTTTATTTTTTAAAAGTCCTCTTGGAATAGAATTTACATATTTATAAGCAAAACCAGGAGTAAATACTCTATCACAAAATCCTTTTAAAATTGCAGGCATTGTTCCCCACCAAATAGGGTAGATAAATATTAGTTTATTGCTTTCTTTTATTTTTTCTTGAATTTTTTTAATTTCATTTGAAGTTTCTCTATTAAGTTCTTCTTTTCCTAAAATAGGATTAAATTTCATTTTATAAAGATCTAATACTTGATAGTCTATTTTTTGTTTTTTTAAAATTTCTGTTGTTTTTGTAAGTATCTCTTTATTATAGCTTTCTTTATCTGGATGTGAATACACTATTAATATTTTTGATTTCATTTTTTAAAACCTCTTTTTTTCTTCTAAAAATAAAAATAGAAAAGAAGACTTTATTTTAAAAATCTTCTTTTATTAACGATTTAATATTGTTTAATTGATGACCACATAATTTCATCATGTGGATTAATTTCAATTCCTTTTGGTGTTATAAACAAAGGATGTACTTTTTGATCATGTTTAGTTCCTCTTAGTTTTCTAATGAAAATTGATCTGTGAGGTGGTATAAAGTAAAGCATAAAAATTCCATCTACAACAAATTCTTCAACACCAAATGCAGAAAAGTCATGTGGTCCTCCAGAAGTTTCAGCTGTTAGCATAGTTGTACAATCTAAATCTTTTAAATAATCTGAAAATCTAAAAAGAAGATTTCTTAATTTTCCAGGATCAGTTATCCATGCAGAAAAAGCTGTTGTTGAGTCAATTGTAAGTCTTTTTGCACCAATATCTTTAACCATAGATGTTATAATATCAAGTTCTTTATCTATTTGTGGTTCTATTGGTTTTCTTGGGTCAATATGCATTCTGTATATTTTCATTAAATCTCTTTGTTCAAGTGATTTAATATCCCATCCAAAGTTTTCCATGTTCCAGACAATATTTTTAAGATTGTCTTCAACAGTTACAAAAAGACCTGGTTCTCCGTATTTTTTAGCCCCTTCATAAATAAAAGTGGTTGCAAAAATAGTTTTTGCAGAACCTGCACCTCCTGATACTAAGACAGACGCTCCTCTAGGGATTCCTCCATCTATAAGTTCATCAAAGCCAATAACACCAGTTGGTACTCTATCCATTTTTAATACACCTTTTTTTAAATATTTGCTTATATATATTAAATATAAACATATAATATAATGTAAGGTAAGTTATTTAAAAGTTTACTTTATTTTAAACTAATTTTAATAATATTTATAATACATAAAAAACTCTTAAAAAGCTGTTTTTTGAAGTAAAAAACACATCTATTTAAAAAGTTTTTGTATGTAAATTACTTTATGCTCTTATTATCATCTCTCTATTTATCTATACCGACGAATTTTACAAAATATATATATTTATCACTATTTAAATTTAGAGCAAAAGAGTTTATGAGATTATATTTATAAGTATAGCTTTTTTAAGAAGGTGTTTATTTTGGATCAAGAAGATTTTATAATGGAAGAAGAAAATTTAGAAGAAAAAGATTCTTCAGAAGATGAAGAAAAAGTTTCAAAAGTTAGAAAATTAAGTAAGAACAGAAGACAAAGAAGACTTAAGGATGAAATTGTACATAATTTTATACCTCTTCACACTATTGCTGATGAAAAAGATTTAGCAGAGCTTTCTTTAAAGAATATATTTGTTGAAAAACTTCCTTTAATTTTAATTACTGATTCTGCTTTAAGACATTTAGAAGTTAAAGTAGGCGATGTCATTAAAATAAAAAGAAAAAATGAAATCATTGGGGATGTTTATTATTATAGAAGGGTTGTAGCTGATGAATAAATCATTCTTTTTAAGCAACCTTTTTTTTAAATTTTTTAAAAAAAATATAAATGTGATTGTAAATGGATAATTGGCCATTAATTGAATCTTATTATAAAACTGCAGGACCTATAGATCAAATTTTAAAATCTTTTGATCAATTTATTGAGGAGAAAATTCCTGAAATTGTTGAAGAATATTCAGATGTTGAATGTAATAACAATGTTAGAATTAAACTTGAAAATGTAGAAATTTTTAAACCTGAAATTGTTGAAGCAGACAGAAGTGCAAGATTAAGACTTACACCAATGGAAGCAAGACAAAGAAATATTAATTATGCAGGTGCTATTTATTTAGATATTAAACTTTACAGAAAAGATGTTTTAATTGATGAAAAAAGAACATATGTTGGTGAAGTTCCTATTTTAGTAAAATCAAAATACTGTAACCTTAATGGTCTTTCAGAAGAAGATTTAATTGAGCAAGGAGAAGATCCTTTAGATTTTGGTGGTTATTTTATAATTAATGGTTCTGAGAAAGCTTTAATTACTCAAGAAGTTTTAGCACTTGATAGAATTTTAATTAGTGAAACTTCAGGTGTTGTTAAAGCACAAGTAATCTCTGTTAAAGGAGCTTTTAAAGGTAAAGTTAAAGTTGAAAGAAATTTAGAAGGATTAATGTATATTTCTTTTCCATCTTCTCCAAGAAAATTAGCTCTTGTTGAACTTTTAAATGCCTTAGGTATTATAAAAGAAAAAGATATTGTTGATCTTTTCTCTGATGAAAAAGTTATAAATAATGAAATATTATTAAATATTGATAAAATTGGATGTACAACAGAGCAAGAAGCTTTAGATAAAATTGGAAAAGCAGTTGCTCCTTCTCAAACACAATCCTATAGATTAAGAAGAGCACAAGAAGTTATTGATTCTTTCCTTTTACCACACATTGGTCAAGATAAAAAAGATAGAGCTGCAAAGGCTTTCTATTTAGTAACAATGACAACAAAAATCATTGAAAAAGTCTATAAGTTAAGAGAAGACGAAGATAAAGATCACTACTCAAACAAAAGACTTGAACTTTCTGGAAAATTAATGGAAAATTTATTTAGATATTCTTTTAAACATTTTGTAAATGATTTAAAATTCCAGATTGATAGAACAATTTCAAGACATAGAAAATTAAATATTACAACAGTAATTAGACCAGATGCAATTTCTGATAGAATCAGATTTGCTGTAAGTACAGGAACTTGGGTTGCAAATGTTACTGGTGTTTGTACTTTCATGGATAGAATGAATTTTATAGCTCCATTAACTAACCTTAGAAAAGTTAAATCAACTCTTGATTCTCAAAGAGAGCTTTATGAAGCAAGAGATGTACATGGAACTCACTGGGGAAGATTATGTCCAGTTGAAACTCCTGATGGTCCTAATTGTGGTTTATCTAAAAACCTTTCTATTCTTTCAAGAATTACAACTGATGTAAGAAGTGAAAGTATATTAAAAACAATAGATATTGAAGAAATTAAATTGTGAAGACTTATGCCTATTAATAAAAGTAAAATATATATAAATGGAAGTTTAGTTGGATTTCATAACAATCCACTAAAATTAAAGCAAGAGCTTTTAAAAAAGAGAAGAAAAGGAGAAGTTGATGACCAAGTAAACATTGCTTTTAATCAAGAGACAAATGAAATCTACATCAGTACTGATAGTGGAAGAGTTCAAAGGCCTTTGATTATTGTTGAAAATGGAAAATCAAAATTATCTGCTGATCTTGTAAAAGATATAAAAGACCAAAAAATAGTTTGGGATGATCTTGTAAAAGATGGTGTTTTAGAGTATTTAGATGCTGAAGAAGAAGAAAATGCATTAGTTGCTTTAGATGAAAAAGAATTAACTCCAGATCATACTCACTTAGAGATTTCTGGAACTGCTATTTTTAGTGTTATTTCATCAATGATTCCATTTATAAATCACAACATGGCTGGTAAAGCTATTCACGGTGCTAAAGTTTTCAAACAAGGTGTTGGTATTCCTTCTGCAAATTACAGAAATAGATTTGATACTGAAATGCATGTTCTTTATTATCCTCAAAGAACATTAGTAACTACAAGAACAGAAGAAATGATTCAATCTTATAGAAGACCAATGTCTCAAAATGCAGTTGTTGCTATTATGCCTTTTAAAGGATATAATATGACTGATGCTTTAATAATTAATAAAGGTGCAATTGAAAGAGGAGTTGGAAGATCTTCATACTATAGAACTTATTCTGCTCAAGAAAACAGATATCCTTCAGGACAAGCAGATGAATTTATTGTCCCTGATGAAACAATTGTTGGATATAGAGGAGATGAAGTTTATAAAAATTTAGGTGCAGATGGAATTGCAAATGTTGAATCTTATGTTGAAGAAGGTGGAGTTGTTATTGGTATGTCTTCCCCTCCAAGATTTGTTGAAGAAATCTCTGAGTATGGTGTTGTTTCTGAAGAAAGAAGAGAATCTTCTGTAACTTCTAGAAGACACTTAAAAGGTTATATTGACAAAGTTATGTTAACTCAAACTGTTGGTGGTGTTAAAATTTGTAAAATTAAAGTTAGATCAGACTTTATCCCACAGACAGGAGATAAATTTTGTTCAAATCACGGACAAAAAGGTGTTATTGGTGCTGTTATAAACGAAGAAGATATGCCTTTTACATCAAATGGTATGAAACCTGATTTTTTATTAAACCCTCACTCAATTCCTTCAAGAATGACTATTGGTCACTTACTTGAAACTATTGGTGGAAAAGTTGCTTCTTTAAAAGGAGAAATTATAGATGGTACTCCTTTCTATATTGATAAAGATAATCTTTTAGAAACTTTAAAAGCATATGGTTTTAGAGAAGATGGTAAAGAAACATTTTATGATGGAACTACTGGAGAAAAAATGGAAATGCCAATTTTTGTAGGTCCAGTTTCATTTAAAAGATTATATCACGTTGTTACAAATAAAATACAATCAAGAGATACAGGTTCTATACAATTATTAACCAGACAACCAACCGAAGGTAAAGAAAAAGGTGGTGGACTAAGATTTGGTGAAATGGAAGGAGATGCTTTAATTGGTCATGGATCAGCTATGCTTTTACATGAAAAATTAATTGATTCTGCTGATGAACTTGAAGTCCATGTATGTTCTGATTGTGGAATGATTGCAATTGATGATAAAATTAGAAATAGAAAATATTGTCCTATTTGTACAAATGGTACAATTGAAAAAATAAAAATTAGTTATGGTTTTAAGCTTCTTTTAGATGAACTTAAAGCTTTAGGTGTGTATCCAAAACTTGAAATTGGAGACAAAATAAATTAAAAACTTTATAAAAAGGATTAATTATGAGTGGTGTTAAAAAAATAAAATCAATTGAGTTTAATATATTAAGCCCAGAAGTTATTAGAAAGATGTCTGGTGTAGAAATTTCTAGATCAGATACTTATGATAAAGATGGATATCCAATAGAAAGAGGGGTAATGGATCTTCACTTAGGAGTAATTTCTCCAGGTTTAAGATGTAAGACTTGTGGTCATGGTATGAAAGATTGTCCTGGTCACTTTGGACATATTGAACTTACAAGACCTGTAATGCATCCTAAGTTTACTGAAAAAATATATCCTATACTTCAATCTAGTTGTAAAGAATGTGGTAAACTTTTAATTGAAGATGAAAATAGAACTGAGCTTATGAGATATGCTCAAGATCCTGACAAACTTGCAAAATTCATAATTGATACTTCAAAAACTTTAAAAAAATGTCCTCATTGTCAAGCAGAAATTTCAAAAGTTTCTTTAGATAAACCAACTAATTTCTTTGTAGATGGTGAAAGATTATATCCTTCTGATATTTTAGATTGGATTTTAAAAATAGAAGATAAAGATTTATTTTTATTTGGATATTCTGAAAAATTAAAACCACAATGGTTTATTTTAAATGTTCTTCCAGTTCCTCCAGTTTCAATGAGACCTTCTCTTTCTCTTGAAAATGTTGTTACTGCTGAAAATGATTTAACTCACATGCTTTTAAACATTGTAAGAATTAATTCAAGACTTCATGAAAACATGAATGCTGGTGCTCCACAAATAATTATTGAAGACTTGTGGGATCTTTTACAATACAATGTTACAACTTATTTTGATAATAATACAGCAGGTGTACCTCCTGCAAAACACAGATCTGGAAGAGCATTAAATACTTTAGCTCAAAGATTAAAAGGTAAAAAAGGAAGATTTAGATATAACTTAATTGGAAAAAGAGTTAATTCTGCATCAAGATCTACAATATCACCTTCTACAGAAGTTGCAATTGATGAACTTGGAATTCCTCAAGAAGTTGCAGATACTTTAACAGTTTCTGAAAGAGTAACTTCTTGGAATATTTCAAAGATTAAAGATTTTATTATGCAAGATAAAGTAAAATATTTAATATCTAAGAATAATAGAAAAAGAATGATTACAGAATCAAACAGACAAGAAATAATAGATGCTTTAGAAGAAGGAACTATTGCTAAAAGAAAAATGGTTGATGGAGATTTAGTAATTTTTAACAGACAACCAACACTTCATAGATCTTCAATTATGGGACACAAAGTAAAAGTTTTACCTGGTAAAACCTTTAGACTAAATCCAATTTCATGTGCTCCTTACAATGCGGACTTTGATGGTGATGAAATGCAAATTCACGCTCCACAAAGTGAATCTTCTATTGCTGAGATTAAAAATCTTTTAATGGTTAATAATCATGTTTTAAGTATTAGACATGGTAAACCAATTATTACACCTACAGAAGACTTAATTTCTGGTGGATTTTTACTTACAAAACAAGATACTGAATTTACTAAAAAAGAAGCCATGGAAATGCTTTATTCAATAGGTGTTACAGAACTTCCTGCAGCTGATAGAGGAAGAGGACTTTATTCTGGTAAGTTAATTTTTAGTCAAATCTTACCAAATGATCTTAATTTAGAATATGAAAATAAAATGTATACTATTATTAAGAAAATAAAAGGAAAAGTTACTAAAAAAGATATTGAAAAATACGATTGTTACTTTAAAATTGAAAAAGGAAAATTAGTTTCTGGAGTCTTTGATGAAAGAGCAACTTCTCCTAAAAACTTAATTGATGTTATTGTAAGACATTATCCTACAGATTTTATTTCTGAGTTTTATTATAAATTATCTAAATTAGTTTTTTATGCTTTATCAAAGAAAGGTTTAACTATTGCTTTAGATGAATATAAAACAACTAAAGAATTACAAGTTGAAATTGATCAAAAAATAAAAGAATTAATTGTAAGTACAAATGCAATTGTTAAAAAATATGAAAATAAAACATTACCTTTAGTATCTGGTAAAAATCTAGATGAAACTTTTGAAATTGAAATGATGACAGCAGCATCTAATGTTAAGGATTATATTTCTGACAAAATACTTCTTGAAAAATTCAACGATATGTATGATGATAGAAAAGTTTCAAACAATAACACAACTATGCTTTCAAGTGTAGGTGGGTCTAGAGGAAAAGTTTTAAATGTTGTAAACATTATTGGTCTTTGGGGACAAGTAACTGTTAGAACAGGAAGAGCTAAAAATGGTTTTAAAAATAGACTTTTAAGTTCTAATGTTTTAGGTTCAAATGCATTAATGGATTATGGTTTTGTTAAAAATAATTTCTATAATGGTATGACCCCTAAAGAATATTTCATCCACTCAATTGGTGGAAGACAAGGTGAAATTGACACTGGTGTTTCTACAAAAGTATCTGGATATCTTTATAGAAGACTTTCAAATGCTTTAAAAGATCTTGTTGTACAAGATGATTTATCTGTAAAGACAGCAGATGGACAAGTAATACAATTTACTTATGGTGATGATGGTCTTTCCCCTGATAAAGCTTATCTTGGAAAGAATATTAATTTCTTCCACGAGTAGAAATGTTATGTTTGTTGGACAATTTAAAATATTAAATGTGAAATATTATGAGAGAACTTCCAAAATTAGTTTTAGAGAGAATTGAAAATTATTCTAAAAAGAAAAGTTTTAGTGATGCAAAACAAAAAAAATTAGTTGAAATTGTAACTAGAAAATACAATGATTCTTTAGTAACTCCTGGAGATGCTATGGGTCTTATTGCTGCTCAATCAATAGGTGAACCTGGAACACAGTTAACTTTAAGAACAAAGCACTATGCTGGATCTTTAGAAGTATCTGTTGGTCAAGGAATTCAAAGAGTAATTGAAATTGTTGATGGAAGATTATCTTCAAAGTTTCCTTCTATGAAGCTTTATTTAAAGAAAGATGTTTTTAATACTGATAAAAAAATAAATAAATTTGCAAAAAGTTTAATAGATATTAAAGTTGGAGCAATTGGAGAATTCCAAGAAGATTTTTTAAACAGAACTGTTTCTTTTGTCCTAGATCATGAAAAAATTAATGAACTTGATATTGATAAAGAAGAAGTTATGACACTTATCTATGATAAGATAATTGATGTTTATGTTTCAAAAAGATTTACTCCAAATAAAAATGGTATAAATTTTACTTTTGATAAAGATACACCTCTCTTCAATATTAGAAAAGCTATTATTAAATGGAATAAAATACCTTTATTTGGTATAAAAAATATAGAATTAACTGTTGTTTCAGAAGAGAATGGAGAAAAAGTAATTATTACTAAAGGTTCTAATCTTTCTGAAATTTTAAAAGTTGAAGAACTTGATACTCAAAGAAGTTACACAAATGATATTTTAGAAGTAAATAAAGTTTTTGGTATTGAAGCTGCAAGAGAATCAATAATAAGAGAACTTTATAATACTTTTGATAGTAATGGAATTGATATTAACAAAAGACATATTGCAATTTTAGCAGATCTTATGTGCTTTAATGGAAAAGTTAAAGGAATTGTAAGAACTGGAATTACAGGAGAAAAATCAAGTCCATTTGCAAGAGCTTCTTTTGAAGAAACTGTTAAACATATTCTTTCAGCTGCATTTGATGGTGAGAGAGAAAACTTCAAAGGAATTATTGAAAACCTTATTGTAGGACAACCAATACTTGCAGGAACTGGTAGAGTAAAACTTACTCTTGATCCTAAAAATCTTAAAAAAATGATAAAAAAACAAGAGAGTTTAATTGAAGATAAATAAATAAAAAAAGAGATTCCTTTTTTAAATGTTGTGAAGCATAATTATATATTATATTAAAGGATTTTTTTTAAAAAAAATATAAGTGATTAATATGGATTGGAATAGATTTAATACACAATTAAGAAGTGCAGTTGATACAGGAAAAGTAATTTATGGAACTAAAGAGACTTTAAGAGAATGTCTTGTTGGTGAACCTAAATTAGTTGTTGTTTCAAAGAATATAAAAAACATTACAAAAAAAGAAATTGAACATTTCTCAAACAAACTTAAGATTCATTTTATTGAATATCCAGAAAATGGTTTTGAATTAGGTTCTGTTTGTGGAAAACCTTTTAATATTTCTTCACTTGTAATTAAAGATTTAGGTCAATCATCAATTGTTGATGTTATTAACTTAAAAGAAGTTGTTGAAGAAAAAATGACTAAGTCTAAAATTAAAGCTGAAAAAAGACAAGTTAAAGAAGAAAAGAAAGCTGAAAAATCTAAAGCAAAGAAATTAAAAGAAATACAAAAAGAAGAAGATGATGAAAAGTCTATTAAAGAAGACGCAGCTTTAAAAGGAATTTTAAAAATTAAAAAGAAATAATTAAATGGCTAGAAAAAATATAAATAATTTTAACAGGAAAAAAAAAGTTGTAAAAGAAGCTATACCAGTTTCTGAGCAAAAAGTTAAAAAAATAAAACCTGGTAAAATTACTGCTGAAATTTCTACTTTAATGAGTTTTGGTATTTATGTTAATAATCCAAAGAAAGCAGAAATGCTTTTAGCGGAAATATTTAAGGAAGCAAAAATAAGCGGCGAATCTATATCTCTTGTTGCTAAGAGATTTAGAAATAAATTAAAAAAATAAAAACTTAAAAAATAAAGGTGAATTTATATGGCAAACGGAGAATTTGCAGCAAAAAAGAATATCAAAGATAGAAAAAAATGGAATAAAAAAGATCCTAGAGAAAAAAGAAGCATTAAAGTTAAAGCTAAGAAAGGACTTTTAAGAGGTGCTCCTCAAGCAAAAGGTATAGTTCTTGAGAAAAAAGGAATTACTGCAAGACAGCCAAACTCTGGTATTAGAAAATGTGTTAGAGTTAAGCTTATTAAAAATGGTAAGGAATTAACTGCTCTTGCACCTAAAGATAAAGCTATTAAATTTATTGAGATACACGACCAAGTAACTGTTGAAGGTATTGGTGGACGTAAAGGAGGTCCAGTTGGTGATCTTTGGGGTGTAAAATACAAAGTTATCAAAGTTAATGGACAATCTCTTGAAATGCTTAGAACAGGTAAAAAAGAGAAATCTAAAAAATAGGTAAAATTTAAAAATTGGTGTTAAATATGATGATTTTAGGTAAATGGGCAACAAATGATGTTGTTTGTAAAGATTTAGGTATTGCAAGATATGTAAGTTTTAAAGAAAAAGAAATTCCTCATACTTTTGGAGTTGCTAAAAGTACTCCTACAGATAAAGCAAAAGTTAATGTTGTTGAAAGACTTATCAATAAAATGATGAGATCTGGTCAAGGTAAAAAGAAATTATCTGGAAAGTTTATTAGAGGAAAAAATGCTTGTGGTAAAAAAGATCAAATGATAAGAGTTGTTGATGAAGCTTTTGATCAAGTAAATAAAATTACAAAGCAAAACCCAATACAAGTTTTAGTTGAAGCTATTGAAAATTCTGCTCCTAGAGAAGATATTATCAAACTTCAAAGAGGAGGAATTAATTATAATCAAGCAGTTGATATTGCTCCTATACAAAGACTTGATGAAGCTTTAAAGAATTTAGCTCTTGCACCTTTCAAGGCAACTTTTAAAACTAAAAAAGACATGGCTTCAGCTCTTGCAGAAGAACTTATGGCAGCAGCTAAGAATGATCAAAAGAGTTATGGTGTAAAAAGAAAAGATGAAATTGAAAGAATTGCACAAGGTTCTAGATAGTTTTATTATTTTTGTTTTCTCTCTTTTTTTAAAAAAAGAGAGGAATTTCTATTTTTTAAAAAAAAAATTCTTTTTTAAACTTATTGATTTATTTATATTATTGTATCATTTATGACTAGATTTAAAAATACTTTAAAAAAGTTATTACCAGATAGACTTAGATATGGAAAAGGCTATGTTCTTGAAAATAAAATGTCTAAAGTTTCAACTTCTTATAATATTAAAGAATATAATATAAATTATTTAAAAGAAGTTAATAATTTTTATAAAACATTTAGACTAGATTCTAAAAAATATTCTCTTTCTAAAACTAATTTTAAAGCTTTAAGAAATAAAGACTCAAGAGAGCTTGTTGTTAGAGGAGTTTATTCTCTTTTTAAATCTTTTAATGTTTCTGATGAATTAATTTTAAAAAGATTTCCAAATAAAACAAAAAAAGAAAGAGAGCTTATTAAAAATAAGTTATATAATCAGAAATATCCTAAACTTGCAAGTGAAGTTATTGAAAGTATTAATTTATTTTTAAAAACTAGAAAACAAGAAATGCAACCAAGATACTTAGAAAAATTTGCAGAAATTTTTTATGAACTTAATCTTTTAAAAGAAAAAGAAAATTTAAGAATTGAAGGAAATAAATTTTTTTTAGAAGTTTTTAATAAACTTAATGAAATCACAAAACAAGAAAATAATTCTCAAAAAATAAACAATTCAACTCCTGCTTATGATTATTTATCTTCAATTTCTGGAGATTTTATTGAATTTGTAATTAGAAGTAGAAGTAATAATAAAAATAAATATGTAACTGTTAAAGAATTTAAAAAAGAACAATTTTCTTTAGATAGAATTAAAAAATATAGTGTTAGGTAAATTTTATAATAATTTTTAAAAGAAAAGAAAAATCATGCAAAAAGATAATAACTGGGATAATATTTATTCTTCTGTAAAGAATCTTAAAAAACTTCCTTGGGTAAGAACCACAATACCAGAGTGGTTTAAACTAATAATTAATTCTAAATGGATAGCCCCTTGTAAAACATTAGATGTTGGGTGTGGAAATGGTTATTTTTCATATTATCTTTCAAAAAAAGGCTTTAAAGTTACAGGTATTGATGTTTCAAAAGAAATTATTATTTATGCAAAAAAATCTTATCCTCAAAGTAATAATCTAAAATTTATTGTGTCTAATTTTTTTAATAAAGAAACTCTTTCTGAAAAATATAATTTTATTTTAGATATTGGACTTTTCCATAATATCTTACCAGAGAAAAGAAAAGAATTTTCAAAAAGACTTTCAGAGCTTCTTTTTGATAAAGGTAAGGTTTTAATCTTTTGTTTTGATAAAAGAGAAGGTACTTTTGAGAATAAAGAAATATACTTTAATTCATTAATTAACATGTATTCATATCCTCTTTCAAAAGAAGAAATAATTAAAACTTTTAGTAAAGATTTTATTATTGAAAAAATAGAAGAAATAAGACATGGTACAAATAATTATAAAAGACGTTATCTTTGTTTTTTAATTAAAAAATAAGTGATTTTAAGTAAAATATATGATTTTTTTAAAATAAGAAAAGGTATTTAAATAAATCTCTACCTATATTATATATAGTATACTATTTTTAGTATTATCCTAAAGAAAAGGTAGTATAGCAAATATTAATATTTTTTTAAAATCATATTATAAAAAAATACATTCTAAAAATAACTATAAAGGTGAAAGTAAAATGGGAAGAAAAGAACAAGTTGCTGAGCTTGCAGAAAAGCTTATGGCAAATACAAAAAATATTAGAAATATTGCAATTATTGCACACATTGATCATGGAAAATCTACTTTAACAGACAATTTAGTTGCAACTGCTGGTTTAATTTCAAAAGATTTAGCAGGAGAACAAAGATTCATGGATTCATATGTTTTAGAACAAGAAAGAGGAATTACAATTAATTCTGCAAACGTTTCTGTTCCATGTGATATTGATGGTGAAAAATTTTTAATAAATATTATTGATACACCAGGTCACGTTGATTTCACTGGTGATGTTATAAGAGCGATGAGAGCTGTTGATGGTGCTGTTTTAGTTGTTGATGCTGTTGAAGGTGTTATGCCACAAACAGAAACTGTATTAAGACAAGCTTTAAGAGAAAAAGTAAAACCTGTACTTTTTATTAATAAAGTTGATAGATTAATTACAGAAATGCATGTAACTCCAGAAGATATGCAAAAGAAATTTGTTAAAGTTGTAATGGATATTAATAATTTAATTGCAAAAAATGCTCCTGAAGAATTCAGAAAAGATTGGTTAGTAAATATTGCAGATGGTTCTGTATGTTTTGGTTCTGGTTTCCATAATTGGTCTCTTTCAGTTCCTGCTATGAAAAAATATAATGTAACTTTTAAAGATGTTATTGAGTATGCAGAAAATGAAAAACAAAAAGAACTTGCAGATAAAATTCCAATTTCAGAAGTTTTCTTAGGAATGGTTGCAAAACATCTTCCTGATCCAAAGACTTCTCAAAAATATAGAATCCCAACTATTTGGAAAGGAGATCCTGAATCCCCAGAAGGAAAAGCAATGTCTGAATGTAATACTACATCAGAAGAAGTTTCAATGATGGTAACTGATATTGTTTTAGATAAACATGCAGGAGATATTGCTTCTGGAAGAATTTATTCTGGATCAATTAAAAAAGGAATGGATTTAAAAGTTTTAGGAACAGATAGAACAACTAAAGTTCAATATGTTGGTATTTATTTAGGTCCTGAAAGAGTTATTTTAGATGAAGTAAAATCTGGAAATATTGCTGCAATTATTGGACTTAAAGAAGTTTATGCTGGTCAAACAATTGCAAGTCACGATATTGTTCCATTTGAAGATTTCATGTCAGATGTTGAACCAGTAATGACTGTTTCTGTTGAAGCTAAAAATTCAAAAGATCTTCCAAGATTAATTCAAGTTATTCATAATATAACTAAAGAAGATCCAAACATAAAAGCTGAATTAAATCAAGATACAGGAGAACATCTTTTATCAGGTATGGGTGAACTTCACTTAGAAATTACACAATACAAGATTGAAAAAGATAATAATATTCCAATAACTGTTTCACCACCAATTGTTGTTTACTATGAAACAACAACACAAGAATCTCCAGTTGTTGAAGGAAAGACTCCAAACAAACACAATAAATTTAAAGTTAGAGTTGAACCAATCTCTTCAGAAATGCTTGAAAAAATTAGAAAAATTAAGTTTACTGGAAAGATAAGACCTAACAAAGATTTAGATATTATTAAAAAATTACAAGAAGCAGGATTTGATGTTGACGAATCAAAGAATGTTTGGGCAATCAATAATCATTCAATTTTAATTAATAGAACAAAAGGAATACAAAACTTAAATGAAGTTAGAGAACTTATAATTGAAGGATTTACAGATGCTACAAATGAAGGTCCTGTTGCTAAAGAAAAAGTATCTGGAATTATTGTTTCTCTTGAAGATGCAACATTACACGAAGATGCAATCCACAGAGGTCCTGCACAAGTTCTTCCTGCAATAACAAGAGCAATATATGCTGGTGTACTTGCTGGTAACTATGTTCTTTTAGAACCAAAACAAAGTTTAACTGTTTCAGTTCCTCAAGATTTTATGGGTTCTGTTTCTAAAGTTTTATCTTCAAGAAGAGCACAAATTGAAGATATTAAAACAGAAGGAGATTCTTCAATTTTTATTAGTAAGATTCCTGTAAAATCAATGATTGGTTTCTCACAAGAGATGAGAGGAGAAACACAAGGTAGAGCTGTTTGGACTGCTGAATATTTTGGTTATGAACAACTTCCAAAAAGTATGCTTAAAGACACAATCATAGATATTAGAAAAAGAAAAGGTATGGATCCTGAACCAAAACCTGCTGAGTTTTTCATGGATTAATTTTTCTTTTTCTTTTTTCTTTTATTTTTTTGTCCTTCTTTATATCTAGGACAAAGCTTCTTTTTTTCTTTTCTTTTTCTTTAAAACTATTTGTTTTATAATATTCTTCAAACTTTTTCTTGTTTTATTATTTGGACAGTTTATTTTTTTTATTAAAAATAATTATTTTTAAAAAATATATAACATTTATAAATGTTTACATCTACAGTATATAATATATTTTATTATTCTGCTTTTGCAGAAAAATTGGAGGGAGAAAAAAAATGGCTGTAAAAAAGAAAGTAGTTGCAAAAAAAGCACCTGCTAAAAAAGCTGTTGTTAAGAAAAAAGCACCTGTTAAAAAAGTAGTTGCTAAAAAAGCACCAGCTAAAAAAGTAGTTGCAAAAAAAGCACCTGCTAAAAAAGCTGTTGTTAAAAAAGCACCTGCTAAAAAAGTAGTTGCTAAAAAAGCACCAGCTAAAAAAGTAGTTAAAAAGAAAGCACCTGCTAAAAAGAAAAAATAGGTGTCATCTTTATTTAATAACTATTTTATTTTAATAAGTCTTTTTTTATAAAAGGCTTATTTTTTCTATTTTTTTAATATTTTCTTTTAAAAAATATATTTAAATACCTTAATATCTATCTATATATATCATGATTAAAAATATAACTTTATTAGGTTCAAATAATGATATTGGTATTAAGACAATTGAGTTTTTAAAAAACAATACTAATAAGTTTAAAATCTATTCTCTTTCTTATGACTCTAAGGTAGATAATCTTGATTTTTTTATATCTCAAATAAAAGATGTTTCTCCAAAGAAAGTTTTTATACCTTTAGAAAAAGATGCTGAATATATAGAATCTAAAACTAAGGTTGAGATAATTACAGGTACTGAAAATTTTCCTGAGTTTATAAAATCAAATGAAATTGATCAAGTAATTTCTTCTTTATCAGGACTTTCAAGTGTTAAAAAAATATTATCAACTATTTATGAGTTTAAAGATATTACTTTACTTAATACATCTCCTTTTCTATATTGTGGAAGAATAATTACAAATGAAGTTAAATCAAAAGGAGTAAATTTTAATATTTTTTCATATCCAGTTTATTCTTTAGATTTTATTTTAAAATCTTCAAATATTAATTTTATTAAAAATATTAATTTATTTACAAAACAAAAAAACAAAAAAGAAAAAATAACTATTAATGATTATAAAGATTTTGGAAGTTATCTTAAAGCATATTATTCTGAAAATAATATAAGACTTGTAAATGATATGTTTATTATTTATTATTTATATAATATTCCAATAGATAATTTTAATTTTTATGAACAATCAGAAAGAATAATAAATATTGAAATAAAATTTTTAAATGGTACAAGTGTTTTCTTTAAAGCAAATCTAGATATAGATAGTATTTTTAATTATTATTTTTTAGATAATGAAAAAATAGTTGAAAATAAAGAAAAAGATCTTGATAAAATATCTTTTTCATATAAAAAAATAGATCCAACTAAAGAAAAGTTTTTAAGTTTAGGTATAGAAACTTTAAAAAAAGGTGGTTCTTTTCCAATAATCTATTATATAACAATTGAAACATTACTTTATTATATTTATAAAAGAAAAATTAAAGAAAACATAGATATTTATAAAATTGTTAAAGAATTTTTAGAAGACAAAACACTTTATGATAAATTCCCTGATTTAAGTTCTGTTTATGCTATTGATAATAAGATAAATGAAAAAATCAAAAATAAATTTAATATTAAAAACTAAATTGATTCTTCATAAATTATAATTCCAGCATTACTTTTTTCTTTAGCTTCTTTTAAAAGATTTTTATTTTCTTCAATATATTTAACACCATAGTTTGCAACTACATGCCCAAAACAGTATTTATTATTTATATTAAAGGTAAGTCTATTAAATCTTGTACAATAATGACTTCCTCCAACACCAACAGCTTCAATCCATTGATTTTTATTTTTAATTTCTTCTTTGTTATAATCTTTAATATTTTCTATTAAGATTTTAATCATATATTTTGAAACTAATTTATTTGTCCAATCATTTTCACAAGATCCTATTTCATAAAATAAAGTTGGTTCTTCAAGATATGGTCCATGATGCGTTGCTTCTTGTTTAATTTCATATTCTTTTATTTCTTTAGGTTTATTTTTTTTTAATTCTATTAAAAGTAATCTCATTAATATTGGGTCAGCTTTTACAACTGCATGATCTTTTCCACCTAATTCTGCAATTCCCCAATTACCGATTGCATGTACTGTCATACATTTAGGTTTATTTTCAGAAAGAGTAGAATGTCTTGACAAAAAGATAATTTGATCATATTTTTTTTCTCCAACAATATTTTTTTCTGAAGAATAAATATGTGTTTCTGATATTTCTTTGAAGAATATTTCGTTTTTACTTTCAATATTTATTTTATAGATTTTATCATCTATTTTTTCTAAAGAATAATAATTAAACAATTCTTCCTTAAGATTAATTGAAGCTAAATCTTCTTTTGAAGTAATTATTAAAATTTTCATAAAATTTACACCTTTTTTTCCAAAAGTTATTTAAATATATTTAAGTATATATATATAATAGACATAAATAATTATAAATTGTTTAGTATATTTAAAAGAAGGTGAATTTAAATGATAAATATTACAAACTCTCTATTTCCGTTTAGATTAAACATTAATGAAAAAAACCCAATAGAATTAACTTTAAAAATAAAAAATATGGGTGTTGAAGATAAATTTATAAGTTATGATGTAATTTTAGAAAGAACTCTTTCTTTTGATAAAAGTGGTCTTAAAAAATCAGTTTCAATAAGACACGGAACTTTAAAACCAGATGAAACTATATCTGAAAAATTAGACATTTTTCCTTTCCAAGGTATTAAAGCAGGAGACCATAGAGTTTTAGTTATTGTTAACGAACATTATTTAGATTATACTTCTTTAAAACAAAAAACAGAGAAAGTAATTATCATTAGATCCTTCTAATTTTTTTATTATTTTTTATTTTAAATAAAATCAATATAAAAAACTGAATAAAATATGTCCTTTATATATACTTGTCTTGAAAAATTATCTATTTTTCAAAAAAAATATAAATATTTAATTTTATTAATAACTATACTTATAACTATTTTCTTTATATTAGGTGTTCCAAAAATACAAATGGAAACTGATTTTTCAAAAATGTCTCCTTCAGAACTTGATATCTTTAAATTAAATGAAAAAATAACAGATAAGTTTGGAGGTTCTGATGTTGTTGTAATTATTTTAAAATATAATGATTCTTTTAATTCAAGTTTTAAAGAATATGATATCAGAAATATTGATGTTATAAATTATTTAGAAGAACTAGAAACTGAATTTAGAAAAGAAAGTCAAGTTAACACAGTAATTTCTGCATCAACTTATCTTTCTATGTTTTCTTTAAACTCAAATGAAGATGTAATTAATTCTATTGATTTACTGCCAGGAATATCAGATTTTTTTAGTAAAGATTATAAAACAACAATTTTGTATTTAACTTCTGATTTATCTGGAAGTCAAGATAAAACAATTGCTTTTACTGAAATGATTAATGAAAAAATAAATCTTGTAAACAAACCAACTGGTATTGATGTTATGGTTACAGGAACAGCTCCTGTAGGTGTTACAGTTTTAGATATTTTAGGTAAAGATGCTGTTAAAACATTAATTTATGCGATTATTATTATATTATTTTTATTATTTATTACAGAAGCTTCTTTTTCAAGAGGTTTTTTAGTATTTTCTCCAATATTTTTAGGTGTTATTTGGACTATTGGAACAATGGGTTGGCTTTCAATTAAACTTTCAGTTGCAACTGTTGGAATTGGTGCAATGATTTTAGGTTTAGGTGTAGAGTATGGAGTTTTTATGACTTCAAGATACAGAGAAGAAAGAAATAAAGGAAAAACACAAGAAGAATCCTTAAAAGTTACTGTTCCTTCAATAGGTTCTTCAATTTTAGGTTCTGGCCTTACAACTATTGTTGGTTTCTTAGCATTAACTTTTTCAATTATGCCAGTTTTAAAAGATCTTGGTAATTCTCTTGCAATTGGAATTGGTTTTAGTTTATTTATTGCAATTTTTATTTCTCCAAGTCTTATAATTCTCTTTGAAGACTTTACTTTTTGGTTCTCTAAAAAGATGCATGATACTTATAAAAATATCACTGATAAACAAGGAAGGTTGATAAAATGAGTTGGTATGATAAACCTTTGAGCAGGTATTCTTATTTTGTATCTCATAGACCTTATCTTGTAATACTAATTGTTATTATACTTATTATTTTTGCAATGTATTTTTCATCAAAAGTAGAATATGTTAATTTTAGTAATTCTGATATGGTTCCTGATAATTATGAAGTTGTAAAAGCATTTAATCTTTTAGAAGATACTTTTGGAAATCCATCAAGTATTTTAATTGCAATTGAACTTGATGATTCTTTTCAAGGTTATAATAAAGTAAATGATCTTAGAGATTATAAAGTTATTGAATATATTGATGTAATTTCTCAATATATTGAAAACACAGATTATATTTTGGAAGTTTCAAGTATTTCAACAGCTGTAAAAGAAGTTAATAATGGAATAATTCCTAAATCTAATCTAGAAATTAATAAACTTATTAGTAATAATTTTATTTTTGAAAATATAATTAGTAAAGATTATTCAATGACATTAATTAGAATTTCTTTAACTGATGATTTCAGTGAAGAAGATAATGCTGAAGAAGTTGTTTTTAATCTTGAAAAAATAATTTCATCAATAGATGACCCTAATATAGGTCTTAATGTTAATGTAGCAGGAGAAATTTCAGCAGGACCAATTGTTGAAAGAGAAATTGGACCTGATATGCAAAAGACAAGTAGTTATTCTATATATGGAATAATTATTTTATTAATATTTATATTTGTAGTTGGAGAAGTAATTTCTTCATTTAATAAAAAACAATCAAAAAAAATAAAAATTTTAACAGTTCTTGGTTCAATAAGGTTTGGACTTATTCCTCTTTCAACAATATTAATTGGAGTAATTTGGACTTTTGGATATCTTGGACTTGTTAAAATGGGTCTTTCTTCAATTACTTCAGGAGTAATTTCAATGATTATGGGTATTGGAATTGATTTTGGTATCCAGACAGTTATGAGATTTAAACAAGAAATAAAAGATAAAACTCCTGAAAAAGCAATGGAAGAAACCATGAAAAATGTTTTTATTCCAATGGCAACAACAACTATTGCTGCATTAATTGGTTTTAAAGCAATGTCAATGGGAGAATTAACTTTACTTCAAGATTTAGGGAAAATGATGAGTTATGGAGTTACTGCTTGTTTTTTTGCAGCAATAACATTTGTTCCAGCAATTTTAGTTGTTTTGGAAAAATGGATTTTATCTTTAAAAGTAAAATTTAAAAAGAAATGAAATATTTTTAAAAAAAAAGGTGTGATTAAATATGAATAAAAAATATATGCTTATAGTTTTGGTTTTATTAACAATGATTTTAATAAAGCCAATTTATGCAAATGATTTAGATGTAGTTAAATTATCTGCAAATTTGCAAAATCAAGATCCAGATCCTGCAGTTCCTGGAGAATACTTAGAACTAAGATTTAATGTTTATAAAACAGGTAATAATTCTGCAGAAAATATTCAATTTTACTTAGATGTTGAACATCCTTTATCATTTGATTTATCAGATACTCCTGATAGAAATATTTCTTTATGGAAAGGTCAATCAGGAGATGATTGGTATTATACTCTTTACTATAAAGTTTTAGTTGATTCTTTAGCTTTAGAAGGAGATTATGAAATTTCATTAAGATATAAATATAATGATATAGATGTATGGAATATTGAAAAATTTAATATTAGAGTTGATAATAAAGAAGTCCCTAATTTTGTTTTTGGAAATTTATTAACAACTCCTAGAAAACTTTTAAGTGGTCAAGAAGAAGCAAAAATAGATATTGATTTATTAAATATTGGAAAAGGGGATGCAGAAAATGTAATTCTAGAAGTAAATCTTCCAGAAGGGTTTAATCCTACATATGCATATTCAGATAGAATTAATTTAGGGAATATTGATGCTTCTCAAAATAAAACTGGATCAATATATCTTGATATTGATGATGAAATCAAATCAGGAATATATCAAGCTAAAGTTAAGGTAAAATATATTGAAGAAAGCGATTCTAAAAAAGAATTAAAAGAAAAAGAAATGATTTTAGAAATTCCTGTTAAAGCAAAACCATATCTTAAAGTTACAAGTCAAGAAGTTTTAAATGAAACAAAAACTATATTTCCTGGACAAACTATTGACATTAAGATAAATGTTAAAAACTTTGGAGATAAAGATGCAGAATCAGTTTCTTTAAGAGTTTTAAAAGATTCTTCTCATCCTTTTGATTTAGTTGAAAAATCTGATTTTATAGGTAATTTAGAATCTTTGCAAGAAGGTGAGGCTGTAATATCTATAGAAGTTGATCCTAATGCAAATTTAAAAGAATATAAATTAAATGTAGAAATTAGATCTATATCTGAAAATACAGTATTTATTGATGATGATTCAATTATTTTAAAAGTTGTTTCTGAAGATAAAAATAAAAATAATTTATTGATTCCTATTTTAGTAGTCTTATTTTTATTAGCTGGTTTGATTTATTATATATCAATTAAGAAAAAAAATAAAAAAGGAAAAAAATAAGTGATATTATATGTTTTCACATCAATTAAAAATAACTAAGAGTAGATTATATTTTGCTCTTACTTTTATTTTTGTTCTTCTTTTAATTGGTACTTTATTATTTAGTAATATAGAAGAATGGTCTTTTGTAGATTCTTTTTATTTCTCTACAGCAACTTTAACAACTGTTGGGTATGGAGATTTAGTTCCTACTCATAATTTAAGTAAGATATTAACTTCAATATATACTCTTTTAGGTGTAGGTACATTCTTGTATTCTATAGGTATAGTTGCAGAATTTTATTTCTATAAGAGATTTACAATACTAAATAAAAAAATAGAAAAAAGAAAGAAGTAGAATTTACTTCTTTTTAACTTCTTTTCTTTTTGTAATATAGGTTTCCATAAGTTTACTTGAATAATTCTTTACAGATCCACTTAAACCTATACCAATTGCAATTGCGAAAGCTAAAACTACTCCACCTAATATTATTAGAAGTATAGCTTCAATAAATTGTATTTGTACACCTATTTGTCTTAAAGCAATATTTAAAATTAATATTATGATGATTGCTTGAACAATTTCTGATATTATTTTTGAAAATTTGTGATCTTTTGAAACATGTATACTTCTTGCAACAATTTCTGAAAGAACAAGTCCTACAATTGTTAATATTATTGCAAATATTAAATGTGGTATCCACATTGCAAATTTTGTTAATAAATCAGTTAAAACATTTATTTTTATTAAACTTGCAGCTGGAGCTAAGAATACTATGAATATACCCCATAAAATTAATTGTTTAATAATTTTTGAAAGTTTAATATGTAATAATACGTTTGAAAAATCATTTTTTTTTACCCAATTATCAATTTTCCATTTAGTGATAATTTTGTAAACTATGTGAGCAACTAAAAGACCTATTAGATAACCTATAATTATTACAACCAATGCTCCAATAATTCCAGGAATATTTTGAACAATAGATTGCCAAATTGCTTCTAATGGGTTTAATGTAGCTTGCCCAACTTCAACTAGTGTGCTAACCATTTTTTAAAACCTCCTTGTAAGTTTAAAAATAATACATATATATTTAAAGAATATGTTTAAAAATACATTTATTTACTATATTTTTTAAATATTAACATTATTTTTATTTTGATTAGCTATGAAAAAAGAAAATAAAACAATTATTTCTATTAAAGGTTTAAAAAAAACATTTAAAACAAAAGTTACAAAACCTGGCATGAGTGGTATTTTTAGAAATATATTTTCTCCAGATTATAAATATATAAAAGCTGTTGATAATATTTCTTTAGATATTAAAAAAGGAGAGCTTGTTTCTTTTATTGGTCCAAATGGTGCTGGTAAATCAACTACTTTAAAGATGCTTTCAGGTATTCTTTTTCCTGATTCTGGAAAAATAAAGATTCTAGGTAAAGATCCTTCAAAAAAAAGAAAAGAACTTTCTTATGATATTGGAACTATTTTTGGACAGAAACCACAGTTATGGTTTCATCTTCCACCAATAGATAGTTTTAATTTATTTGCAAAAATTTACGATATTGATCAAACAATCTATAAAGAAAGACTTGATAATTTAATAAATCTTTTTGAAATATCTGATATTATTAATCAACCTGTAAGAAAATTATCTCTAGGTCAAAGAATGAGGTGTGAGTTTGTTTTAGCTTTACTTCATAATCCAAAAATATTATTTCTAGATGAACCAACTATAGGTATGGATATTATTGTTAAAAAAACAATGAGAGAATTGATTAAAAAGATTAATGAAAAGGAAAAAACAACAATTATTTTAACAAGTCATGATATAGGAGATATTGAAAATATATCAACAAGGCTTGTTATCATTAATCATGGTGAGATTGTTTATGATGGGGATTTTAAAAATATTAAACAAAAATATCTTTCAAAAAAGTTATTAAAGATTACAACTGAAGATAAGATTGATGAAAAAGATTTTAAAGATTTAACTGTTATAAAAAAATCAAAGTACTATATTGAGTTTGAAATTGAAACACATAAATTTCCTTTAAAGAAAGTAATTGATTTTTTGTTTACTAAATATAAGATAACAGATATTGGCATAAATGAAATGCCTATTGAAGATGTTATTGAAGAGATTTATAGAGATCAAAGATGAGCTCACAGTTAAATAAATATTTGTCTATTTCTTTTATTAATATAAAAGAAAGTTTGACATATATCTGGGACATAATATTTGGAAAAGTTATATTTATAGCTTTAATTATTTTTGTTTTTGCAAACCTTTGGACAGTTGTTTTTGCATCAAAAGGAGAAGTTATACCTGGTTTTACTCTTGCAATGATGGTCTGGTATTTAGTTTTTGGTGAAGCCATAATTACTTCTATTGGAAGATTTGTAAAAGAGGTTGGAGATGATATTAAGAGCGGAGAGATTGCAAATTATTTAACAAAGCCATACAACTATATAGTTTACAAAATGTTTGTCTCTTTTGGAAAAGGTTTAATTAATTTTACTTTAATACTTATCTTTGGTGGACTTGTTGCTTATCTTATGGTTGGTGGTGTTGAAATATCTTTAATCTCAATACCTTTTCTATTAATTGTAGCTTTACTTGCAATGCTGCTTAATTTAGTAATTGCATCTGTTATAAGTCTTTTTGCTTTCTGGATAGAGGATGCAAGTTCTCTAAATTATATTTATTCAAAGTTTACTTTTATTTTTGGTGGAATGATTGTTCCTTTAGAGGTATATCCTCCTTTAGTTGAAAAAATAGCATCATTCTTACCTTTTAGTTATTCTGCATACCATCCTTCAAAATTAGCTTTAATTTTTAGTTTTGAATCTTTTTTTAAAGTTTTTCTTGTTCAAATAGCATGGATAAGTTTTTTTATAATAATTTTAATTTTCTTTTATAAATATATAATTAAAAAAGTGAGTGTTAATGGCGGTTAGAGAAATTATTTCAAATTTTAAATTATTTATAGAGTATCAAAAGATTTTCTTAAAGTCAGCCATAGAATACAGGGCTAATTTTTTACTGTCCACTTTTTTCATGTTTTTAAATGATGTTATTTGGTTATTTTTTTGGTATCTTTTATATTATAAATTAGGAGATATTAATGGATGGGTCTTTCAAGATTTAATATACATTTATGTTTTTGCAACAATTTCTTTTGGTATTGCAGGTTATTTCTTTGGAAATCATAAAGAAATTGCAGAGCTTGTTGTTAAAGGAAAATTAGATTTTTATTTAACACTTCCAAAGAAAGATTTAACACATATACTAATATCTAAGAATAGTTGGTTTGATTTAGGAGATCTTTTATTTGGAATTTTATTACTTATATTTATGGTTTCAGTTACAAAGGTTCCTTTAATATTATTAATGATAATTCCTGGTGTATTAATATTAATTGGTTTTGGTATACTTGTAGGTAGTTTATCTTTTTATCTTCAGTCATCAGAGAGCTTTGGTTCAACTCTTTATGAATCACTTATATCTATATCTCTTTACCCTGGTTCAATCTTTACAGGAGCTACAAAGTTTATAACATTATTTATTCTTCCAGCAGGTTTTATAACAGCTGTTCCTGTTCAGTTACTACATTCTTTTGATTTAACTTGGTTTATTTTACTTTTCTTATTCTCAATAGCTTTATTTTTACTTGCTATCTATGTTTTTTATAAGGGATTAAAGAGATATGAGAGTGGAAATCTTCTTTATGTAAGAATGTAATTTAACTTTTTTAATAATTTTTTAACCTGTGAGATATATCTAACATATTTAAAAACATTTTGGTGTTATATATATCTAACAAGTACAATTGGAGGAAAAATTATGATAAATAAAAATTATTCAAAAAAATTTAAAATTTCTTTAATATTTGGTGTTATTATTTTATTATTAGGTATTCTTTTAACTGCTTTAAATGTATTAACTGAAAGTTTTTCAAGTGTTTTAATATCTGTAGGTTTAGTTTTAATAATAGTTAGTTATGTTAGAATGATTAAATATAAAGATGGTCCTGCAAAAGATGAACTTACAAGGAAAATTGCAGATAGGGCGGCAGCATATAGTTGGTTTTATACTTTAATTGTTCTTTTTATTATTTTTTGGATAGATTATTTTAAATTAATAGTTTTAACAGTAGAGGGTGTTATTAGTATATTATATATTGTAATGATCTTTACAATGATATTCTATCAACAATGGTTCTGGAAAAAAGGTGATGTATAGTTGAAAACAATAATTAAAGCACTAAGACAAAAATATAATTTAACACAAGAAGACCTTGCTTTAAAGGTAGGGGTTAGAAGAGAAACAATTGTCTTTATTGAGAAAGGATCTTACAATCCTTCTTTAAAACTTGCAAAAAAGATCTCCTTAGTTTTAAAAGAAAAAATAGATAATATCTTTATATTTAGTAAAGGAGATTTAGATTTTTAATATCTTTCTAAAACTTTCTATTTTTTTATCAATATATCCTTTATCATAAAGATATTTATAATTTTTTAAAATATCTTTAATTATTTTCTTTCTATCATATAAATTATATTTAGTTTCTTCAAAGATTAAATGTAAATAATATTCAGAACTTGTAACAAGCCAAAAATATACTTGTAAATCTTTAAAAAAGAAATATTTTTTAGAAACATTTTTTATTTTTTTAAAATTTTTTATATATTCTTTAAGAAATAATTTTTCAAATGTTTTAAATTTATTAGAGTGAGATAATTTTGCAATATCAAGTATAGGATTACCTACTTTCAAATATTCCCAATCAATAAAATTTATTTTTTTATTATTTTCAATAATATTTTTTGAATTTAAATCTCCATGTGTTAAATAATTATCTTTATTTATATCATTTGGTTTATTTACTTCAATATTTTTTCTTATTCTTTTATACATTTTTGAAACATCTAAACATCTATGACTAATATACGTCTCTTTAATTTTAAATTCTGATATAAGTTTATTATAATTTTGTTTATCAATATTTATTTTTTCTAAAAATGATAATTTTGTATTATTTGATTTTGCTAATTTTTTAGCAATAATTGAAATATTTTTTTTATTTAAAACTATATTTTTTCCTTTAACGTATGTAATTATTATATATGAATAAGAACAAAATCTACCTTTTTTTGAAAAATAGATTTTTTTTGTATCTGATAAATTATATTTTTCAACAATTTTTAGTTTATTATACTCTTTTTTTGATTTTTTATAAGAATCATTATTTAATCCTTTGATATTTATTCTAAAAATATATTCTTTTTTATTTATTTTAAAATAAATGTTTATATTTTTTCTATTAATTTTAAGAAATTTAATATTTTTCACTTGTATTTTTTCATTAATACCAAATATATCTGAAGATAAATTTTCAATTTCTTTTTTAACATCGACAAGCTTTATTTCCATAATTATTTTATAATTAATTAAGTTTTTAAACATAATTATTTAATATTTATATTAAATAATTTATTTAAAATAAGAAAAGAGTTTATATAAGTATCTATCTTATATATTAATTATTAAAATACAATGAAGGTCTTTTTAATGAATGAAATTGAATTTGATTATGAAAATAAAGAATTTAATGAAATAATTTATAAAATAATGTTACATACTATAGAAATATCTGATTTTGATAATTATTTTACTAAAGGTCTTACAAATGAAGATAAAGAAAAAGTATTGACTGAAATAAAAAATTTAGATTTTAGTATTATAGCAATTAATGAAGTTATTGTAGAAACTAAAAACTTTTTTAAAAAATATTTAGAATCAGATTTTACAGAATATTTAATTGATTATTTGATAGGTTATAAAGAATTAGCACCGATCATGAAAAGTGATGATTATGAAGAAATAATGGTTAATGATTATAATAAAGTATTTGTAATTTCAAGAAAAAATATATATTATAAAACAAATATCGTTTTTGATAGAAGAAGTTTTAATGTTTTTTTAGAATATATTAAAAAAACAATTAATGGTGACTTTAATAAAAGAAAATTTATTGATGGTGTACTACCTGATAACTCAAGAATAAATATTGTTTCTAAAGAGATTGCAAGATTTAATGTTATAACTATTAGAAAATTTTTAAGTAAACCATTAACAATAGTTGATTTAATTAATAATAATACTTTTAATTATGAAGTTGCAGCTTATTTATGGACTGTAATTGAAGGATTTAATTTAAAACCAGCAAATCTTTTTATTTGTGGTGGAACAAGTACAGGTAAGACAACTCTTTTAAATATTTTACTTAACTTTGTACATCCAAAAGAAAGAGTTATTTGTGTTGAAGATACTAAAGAAATAAATACAACTATCTTTGATAATTCTGTAAGTCTTATTAGTGATATTTCTGATCCAGATAGTCTTTATAATATTACTTTAAACATATTAAGAATGAGACCAGATAGAATAGTTATTGGTGAAACTAGAGGTAAAGAAGCTAAAGCTTTATTTATGGCAATGGATACAGGGCACCAAGGTTGTATATCTACAATTCATGCAAATAATAGTGGAGATTTAATTAATAAATTATTATCTGAACCAATGAATATAGAAGAAAGTTACATTAAATTATTAGACATAATAATTACTTTTGATAAAAAATATATTGGTAATAAAATGTATAGATATGTTTCTCAAATTTCAGAAATTAGTAGACTTGGAAATATTACATTAAATCACATTTATTCCAATGATAATATGGAATTTAGTTCTTCAGTTAATTTTATGAGTTCTCAATTTTTAGAAAAATTATGTAATTATATAAGTATTTCAAAAATAGAACTTCAAATTGTAATTGATAATAGAATTAAAATACTTAAAAGTATGGTTGATAGAAATATTAAAGATTCTGAAGAAATTAGAAATTTACTTATTGATCCAAGATTTGGTTATAAAGAATTATTAAATAAATAAAAAAGAAAGGTTTATAAATAAATTGAATAACAATATAAATGATTATTATGGATATTACAATGATTTATGCTTTATTTATAATAGCTTATGCAGTTTTAATATTTTTAGGTTCTACATATCTTGAAGAATCTAATTTATTAAGAAATAAAGGTAAAAGAAAGAAAGTTGATCAAGCAAAGAAATGGTTTAGTTTTTTTATATTTAGTTTCTTATATGCTGTATTAATATATGCAAGTTTTTATGTGCATTATTTAATAGTAATTTCTCTTCTTTTATATGCTACCTTATTATTTTTCATAGCGTATTCTATTAGAAGACACTTAAAATAAATGTTTTATTTTTAGGACATTTATTTTATAATTTTTCTTTTTTTTGTATAACTATATTTATTATTTTTTTTAATTATTTCAAATAAGTATATAAAATTATTATTAAAACTAGAAATATCTTTATTATATTCTTTATTAGTAATGTATGATATTATTGCTCTTCCTATACCATTGTGACAAGTAATTAATATTGTTTTTTCTTTATAATTTTTATATAAATAGTCTATAAAATTTTTAGCTCTTTTTAAAAATTTTTTATTTTTTTCTCCTTCTTTATTTTCATATATAACAAAATAATAACTTTTTAGTGACCAATTAAATTCTTTTTTAGTTTTTCCTGTAAGTTCTCCTAAATCTTTTTCTCTTAATTTTTCTGTGTAAATTAAAGGTTTAGATTTATGATATTTGTATATTTCTTTAATAGTGTCTTTGGCTCTTTTAAGATCACTTGAAAAGAAAAAGTCTATTTTTTCATTTTTTAAAGTAATTGCTATTTTTTTTGCTTGTTCTATACCTTTTTTTGTAAGTTTACCTGGTAGATGTCCTTGCATTATACCTTTTGTGTTTTCTATTGTTTCTCCATGTCTTGTTATTATTAGTTTCATATATTTTTCACATTTTTAAATATTTATAATGTAGACTATATTAAAAATAGTCTTTTTAATTAGTATAATTTTTTTGTAGTAATTTCTTTTTCTTAAGTATACTATAATTTTATTTTATATTTTTAAAATAGATATACTCATTTTCTATATTTAGATCAAATACTTTTATGAAAAAATTTTTTGCATTAAATTCATTTTTATCATCAAAATTATCTTTATTACCTATAGTATTAAACATTTTTTGAAAAGCTTCTTTATATGAAATATTTTCTTTTTCAGAAATTTTTTTTAATAAATAATCCATAAATTTACCTGCTGATTGATAATATCTATTTTTAGTTATATTACGCTTGTCATAGTCAAAAACATTAATTCTTTCTAAAAATAATTCTTTTGCTGTAATTAATTCTTCATTGAAATCTTTTGAGATTTGATTTGCACATATTACTGTTAATCCTTCATTAAATAATAATGGTAATGAATTTAATTTCCCATTTTTTTTTAAATTATATTTGTGAAAAAATATGTGTAACAATTCATGAGCATCTCCTAGTATTGATTCTTTAGAATGTACATTTCTTTTTGCATTATCTAAAAGAAATGTTTGAAGATAAATTAAAGTTGTACTAGATACTCTTCCTTTTGCATTTGATGGTAAATTCATTTTTGTAGTGCGTCCAATTGAACAAAATTCATCAAAGTCTTTAGCCAAAAATATATTAATTGAATAGCATTCTGAATAGAATATTTTTTCTGGAGAATAAAAAAATGAAATTAGATGGTCTTTTGCTTTTAAAAATCTTTCTTTAACATATATAAATACATTAGCCTTTTTATAAGTTCCTTTTAAAATCTCATCTAAATTTTTTTGGAATTCATTAATTAAAGAAGTATAATAAAAATTAAAAGGAATTTCTCCATCTATATTTACTTTGAAAATAGATTTTTCTTTTGAAATTACAAAATTTTTACATAAATTTTCTTTTTCTTTATCTTTAACTTCATAAAATTTTATTTTAAGCATGGTATTCTATTTTAGTATTTTTTAATTATTTTTAATTATAAATATAATCACATATAATATATTTAAAGCTTTTGATTTAATTTTTATTGATATATTTTTCTCGGCCAGGTAGCCTCTCCTTGAAAACAGATATATTTTTGTCTTTACACTATATTATTATAATTTATAAAAGGAGGTAATAGATGGTTGTGATAAAATGAACTTTAAACTACATAATATTTTAGATTATTTGTTTCGGCAAATTTAATATAGATAAAAAGTAAGTAAGTTATGTATAGTTTATAAGATATTAAAAATTAAAAAATTGTTATGTCTTTGGGAAGTAAATTATTTTATAAAAAATTATTTTTGTGAGAGATGATGATAAGAAATACTTTTTTACAATTATTATTTTTTATAATCTAATTTACTATACATAACAATATAATTTTAAAAAATATTTTTTTCTAGAAAGTGTCAAAAAATTAAATTTTCAGCTTCATTCTTCGGTCGGCATAATATCTCTTATGCCGAAAAATAGCCTAAAAAAGAGGTGTTTTTTGTGCTTTTTTTAACCTTTTTAAGGGATTTGATTTAAGGGAAAAATGTGCTAAAAAATATGTTCTAAATAGGGTAGGGTATTTGACCACTAAATGCCCTGTTTTTAAGGGGTTTTGATGGAGTTTCTTAAGATCTTTAAAAAAAGTAGATTTTTTAGTGTTTTTTTACAAAATTTATTTAATAAAAATATATTTTTTGAAAAATCTGTTTAAATTGTAAAAATTATAAGATTATAAAAAAATTTAATTATGAAATATTTGTATTAAAATTTGATGGAAATTAATTGTCCAATATTTAATGAATTTATAAAAATAATAGTTTTTTTATAGATTAAAAAAATTATTTAATATTATTAAAAATAAAAATAATGTGATTTTAGAAGTAACTCTATATATACATAACGATGTAATAGTATTTCATATAATCATCCTCTTTAAAATTATTTAAAAGGATTAATTACCTTTATTTCTTTGATTTTTTTAAAAGTTTTGTAATCTTCAGTATATATTGTTTTAATGTTGTTTTCTATCATAGTTTGAGCTAGTAATGCATCAAAAAAAGGTATTTTCTTATTATAACTTATATTAATTGCATCTAATATACTGTTTTTATTATATTCTACAATATTAAATAATGTTTTTATTTCAGTTATATAAGTTTCTAGCTCTTTTTTTGATATTTTTAATTTGTTTATAGAAATATTTGTAAATTCCATTATTGTCTGTATACTTATGTAGCATTCTTTTGTATTAGCAAATTTATCTATTATGTCTATTGCTTTTTCTTTATTTTTACTATTTACTAAAAAATACGCATTTAACAAGATATTAGTATCTAATAATATTTTTTCAGTCATATTATTCCTCTCTATTTATAATAATTATCTCTATTTTTTATTTGATTTTTATTTATTTTTTTAGTGTTTTTTTTCAATTTATTAATTAGATTTTTCTTAAGATCGTCTCTACTATTTTCTAGATTATTTAGTGCTTTAATAATTGTTTTACTTATAGCATCTTTTCTATTTCCATAGTGTATTTTTGCAGAATCTCTAAGTAATTTTTCAGAATCGTTGTCTAAAGATATTGTAATTACACCCATAATTTCCACCTTATTTTTATTATACCGAAAGTGATTTTTAACAATTATATTTACTATGAAAAGGTTTTTAAATCTATTTATTATTTAGTTTAATATTTAAATATATTATTATTTAAATAAACAATTATTTAATAATTTTATAAAATATTTTTGTCCAACAAAAATAGTTTTTTTTATTAAAATGTTTTTTTATAATTTGATATTTTTTTCTTAATTTATTTGATATTTTTTTTACAAAATATTAATCTTTTTTTATTTAGTGGTTTACTTTTTTAAATGACACTACTTATAGAAACTTTTTTAAACTTATAATACTAAAAATATTTATGTCATTAAACTTAGAATTATTTTTAAATGATCTTCCTACAAATATCTCTGAAAAGCAAGGTATTTATGAATATTTTAAACTATATGCTGTAGAACCTTTTAATAAATTTAATAAAGAACAAACAAAATTTATTTTAGATAAATATAAAGATCCTTTAAAACTTGAAAAAGCTTTAAAAATAATGATAAATCTACCTAAATCTCTTTCTTTTAAAAATTTAATTAAATCTACTGATTATAATTTAAATTTTAGAGAAAAATTTAAAGAATTAAATCTAAGAAAAGATTTTAAAATTAAAGTTTCAAGTTATAATTCTCCTCATAATTTTTTTAATGGTACTCAATACGACATGTATTTTAAAAATGAAGTTATAGGTAATTTTAATTTTATTTTTACTTATGAAAAAAATAATTTAACTTTAAGATTAAAATATATGCAAGGTGTAAAAGGAAAAGGTAGCCAATTAAGTTCTCTTTCATCAAGATTAAATCAAGACTGGATGTCAAGATTATTAATTTTTTTAAAAAAATATTCTGAAGCTAAAAAAATTAATTATGTTTTTGAAATACCTCCTAAATATACTACAGCTAATGAAAAGGTTTATAGAAAATATGCTTTTGAAAATTATTTAAAAAGATATTTAGATAATAATATACCAATATCTAAAATTGATTTTAAAAATGTACCTAAAGAATATCTTCCTGAAATTAAAGAAATAATTAATTCTAGAAAACCAAAAAAAACTATACCAAGACTTTTACTTAAAACTAAAAGAAATTTGCGTAAATTTCAAAAAAAGTAAGCTTTTTAAACATTTTTTAACTATATATAGTTATAGTAAATAATAGGTTTAGATAAAAAATGAAGCAAGAAGTTAGAATTCTTTTAGGATTATTAATATTTTATTTAATGTATGTTCTACTTGTAGACTTTACAAAGCTTTCAAGTATACCTTTAGTAATAGTTGCAGGTATTTTTTTAATTTTTTTATTCTTACCAGATATTTCAAATGAAAATAATATGATAAATAAAAATCAAAAGAATATTTCTATTTTATTATTTATAGCAGCTATTTTAGTTTTTATTACAACAAAGCTTCTTTTAATACCTTTAATAATTATAGGAAGTATATTTATTTTAGTATTTTTAACAACAAGTCCTGGAATTTATAAGTCTTTAACAACTGGACTTTATTTGTCAGCTCCATTATTTTTATTAAGCCCTTTTTATTTTCTATTTGCTTTCTTAGGCTTTCTAACATTCTGGATATCTTCAAGAATTTAAAATAGATTAAAATGATAAATTATAAAAGATTTATTGATTCAGAAATTAATAATATATCTGAAAACGATTTCAAAAATATTTTTAAAATAAGTGATAGACAATTTAGTAAGGACTATTTCTTAGATAAATTTAATAAAAAGAAAAGTTTTTTTAAACCAATTTCAAACTATTTGTATCTAGCATATAATGATAAAGAATTAGTAGGATATTTATTTGGAGAAAAAAGAAAGTCAAATTTTAAAATTAAGTGGATGGGAGTTAGTGAAAAATATCTTAATCAAAAAATAGGTTTAAAAATAAAAATAAGAGTGCTTTCTGATTTAAGAGTTAGTGGAATTAAACAAGTAATTTCTCAAGCACATACAGAGCAAATAAAAAATTTAAATGACAAAATAATTAAAAGGAAAGGTAAAACTCATTATCAATTAACTGAAGAAAAATCAAAAAATAGTGCTTTTAAATATAGATTTTTTAGTAAATTTAAAATTAAAAGAAAATAATTTTTATTTAACCTTTAAGATATTTTAGTCTTTCTTTTTCTTCAAACCTTTCAATAGAATATCTAAGCATAGTCCTTGGCATTTCTTTAAAGTGCTTATCTAAAAAATTAGTTTCTTCTTTTAAATCTCTATTTCCAATCTCTCTTAGCATCCAACCAACAGCCTTATGGATTAGATCTTCTTTATCTCTTAAAAGTAGCTTAGAAATTTTTAAACTGTCCAAGAAATAGTTCTTTTTAATAAAATAAAAAGTAGAAATAATAGCAATTCTTCTAACAAACAACTTCTCTGACTTTACCCATTTGTAAAGAATTTTTCTTTTTGAAGGATTTTCAAACAAATACCACCCTATAATGTTTGGAGCAGAAGAGTCAACTAAGTCCCAGTTGTTAACCTTATCTATATTCTTAACATAATAGCGATAAATCTCATCCCTTCCTTTCTTATCTTCAATTTCAAACCTATAAACCATTAAAAAAAGAGCTACTTGTCTATGTTCATGCACTTTTGAAGAGATAAGGACACTCAAGTCAGTGATTTTAATTTCTTTAAAGTATTTTTTAGCAATACTTCTTTGTGAAGGAACAGATAACCCTAAGAAAATATCCCCTTCTCCATAATCTCCTTTACCAGTCTTAAAGAATCTTTGAAAGTTAAGACTTTTTTCTGGATCATAAAAAGAGTCTATTTCTTTTTTAATTTTTTTAACATCCATAATTTATCTTTTAATAATTTTTTCTAATAAACAAAACATTTTATTTCTAACATTTATTTTACTATCATAAATATTTATTCTAGAAATATTTGGAAGATATTCAGATCTATTTTCAGAGCAAGCAACTTTATATAATTCCTCAATCCATTTACTTGCATACCTTTCGTTTACAAGCAGCTGATACCTTGTATTAAGTTCATAGTCATCCAATATCCTTCCTTCACTTCTTTTTTCTCTAAATTTAGTATACTCTTCTATTTCCCATTTTTCAGGTCCACAAACAATAAATAAATCTGTAGGAGGATATTTAAATGCAATTTTATGCCCAGGAAGAGATATATAGTCTTTTAAAGAAACTCCACTTTGGTTATATTTTTCATCATATATTTGATAGCAAGCGGATTCTTCAGATCTACTTCTTACAATAATTTTATTATGATCTCTTAATATTTTTCTAATTCTATAAAATTCATCTATTCTATATGCTTGGTGTAAAAGTACAGCTGAATAAGAATCATGTGTAGGGTAATTAGTTTCTAGAAAATCAAAAGAACTTCTATTTTGTTCAATAACTCTATTTGTTTGTCCTGCACTTCTTTTAGAAGGTTCTTCTAATATCCAAACATCTGCAGAATCAGGATTAATATATGTAGTCACTTTATTTTTTTTAAAAGATCCTACAAGTAAGTCATTATTTCTATTATATCCAGAAAGTAAATAATAGATTTCAAATAATAATTTACTTTTATCTTCGTCTTTGATTTTTTTTGATTTTAAAAATTCTTTAAAAGATATAAATTCTTTATTATATTCTTTAAAAATTTCTGCATGAAATAATAAATCAATTTCAGTCCCTCTTAAGTCTTTTACAATATAATTTTTACTTTTAAAAAAATCAATTGTATCTTGAATTTGTGTACTTGTACCAGACATATCTGGCCCACATATAACAATATCAGTAAATAATTTCATATAAATTTAGTAGATGATAATGTTTTTATATAAATGTTATTTATGTAGTAAATACTTTCTTAAAAAGCTTTAAATATTTCAAAAACCATAATATATATATGCTTTTGACTCTTACTTTAATTTTCTTAAAGAGAAAGATAAAGGAGGTGAAAAGAACTGACTAAACAAGGCTTTTGATGTTTCTCTTTTGTTTGAAAAGATAACCTTATTAATTATTCTTCTAAAATCTATTGAAAGTTTTCTAAAAGAACTTTATTCTTTAAGTGCTTTTATGTTATATTTAATTGCAATAGCTCTAATATTAATATTATATCTTTTATAGATTGTTAAAGAAAAAGGTTAATTATTCATTGGCATTTTAAATAATTTATTAAGTGTGTTATTTCCTTTTCTTAATACTTGATAAAATTCTTTCAAATTTTCTGTTTTTTGTGATTCTTTTAAAATAGCTAAAAATGTTTTTTCAAAAACTGTATTCACTTTGAAAGTACTTTGTAATGTTAGACTTTTTAAAAGATTAATGTCTATACTTCTTTGTGATTTTGGAATTGCTTCCATTTCTTGAATAAAATATTTGGTGTATATTGTCATTTCTTTTTGTTTCATATAAAAATTATTAATTGCTTCTATTTGATCGAATGATCTTTTATAATAATTTTGATCATATTTTAAATTATTTAATCTTGTATTTAATAAATTAATATTAAAAATAGATTTTGTATGTTCAATCATTTCAGGATTATTTTTATATTTTTTAAGATTTGTTCTATATTCTTTTAGTATATTAAAAAATTCATTATAAGAAATTTGTTTATCTACTTTTACATCTTTTTTAATTCTTTCTTTAATTTTTCTTAAGTTTTGTTTCTTTAAAACACTTCTATTATTTGGTTTCATAATTTTAGCACACTTTTAATTTAATTTAGGATCTTTTGGTTTATATTTTTTTTCAATTTTTTCAATAAAAGAATTTAATAGTGGTTCAATTTCTTCAATAAATTCTATTTTTAATCCTTTTCTTGATAATTGTTTAAGATCTTTTATATAATCATTAATAAAAGCATCATGATATTTTTCTTTAAAATTTGGTTCTGAAGAAATAAATTTAGATGTAAGTATTTCTTTTGATTTACTTAAAAAAATATCATTAGATATGTTTATTAGATTTATATATTTTTTAGTGATTTTTTTTGCATTATCTGCATTTTTAAATCTACCATTACTATATAATACTCTAAGTCTTGAATCTAGAATATTTAAATTTGTTTTTTCTTTTAAATATTTAATATCAATTTTATTAGATAATTTCCCTAAAAATGTTTTATATCTTGTAATATTTGGATTAAATTTTTTCTTTGTTGCAATTTTAATATTTTTTGAAACCATAATTCGCACCATATATTTTATTAATATATTAAATAGTAAAACAAAAAGTATTTTAAACCTAATTATACAACATTAATTTGCAAATATAAAAATAAGGGGTTTTTATAATATGTATGATGTAATTATTGTTGGCGCAGGACCTGCTGGTCTTTTTTCTGCTTTAAAGTTTTCACAAAAAAATAAAAATTTAAAAGTACTTTTAATAGATAAAGGTAATTTAGTTGAAAATAGACAAAAAACAGAAGTTATGAATGGTTTTGGTGGAGCTGGAACTTTTTCTGATGGAAAATTACATTTTACACCTGTTCTTTCTCATGAGAAACTTTTACATCTCTATACAGTTTCAGAATACCAAGAATATTTAGATGCTGTTGAAAAAATATTTTTAGATTATGGAGTAAACCCAGAATACTATCCAAAAGATTTATCAAAAGCAAAAGATTTAGTTGATAATGCTGAAAGAAACAATATTAAACTATTTATTAGAAAAACTTTACATGTTGGAACAGATAAACTTCCAAAAATTATTAAAAAAATGCAAGATGATATTTTAAAAAGTAATATAGAACTTTTACCAAATACAGAAATTAAAGATTTAATTATTGAAAATAATAAAATAAAAGGTGTAGTTACAAAAGAAAATAAAGAAATTTTAGGTAAATATGTAATTTGTGCACCTGGAAGATATAATGCTTCCTGGATTGAAAAAATTACAAATAAATATAATATCAAAACTGTTTATGATAAAATAGAAGTTGGTGTAAGAGTTGAGTTTCCTGCCTCAATTAACAACGGTCATTCAGAATTAATGTATGAAACTATTTATTCACTTTATACAAAAACTTTTGATGATGTTGTTAGAACTTTTTGTCCATGTCCAAAAGGTTTTGTTGCAATTGAAGATTATAAAGATTATGTTTGTGTAAATGGTTATTCAAATTCTAATAATGATGGTAAAAATTCTAATTTTGCATTAGTTGTAGAAGTTGCTTTAACAAAACCTTTAGAATCTTCTAGAAAATATGCAGAATTTATAGCTCAAGGTGTAACTCTCTTAGGAGCTGGTAAACCAATTATTCAAAGATTTAAAGATTTAAAACAAGGTAGAAGATCAACTCCTGATAGAATATTAAAAGCACATATAGAACCTTCTTTAAAAGATGCTATACCTGGAGATATTGGTATGGCAATGCCTTACAGAATCACTAAAAATCTAATAGAAGGTATTGAAGCTCTTTCAAAAATTTTACCAGGTCTTGATGGAGATTCAACTTTTTTATATGCCCCAGAAGTTAAATTTAGATCTACAAAAGTTTTTACAAATAAGAAATTAGAAACAGAAATTGAAAATTTATTTATGGCAGGAGATGGTGCTGGAGTTTCAGGAAATATTATCGGAGCTGCAATTTCAGGTATTATTGCCGCAGAAGGAATTATTAGTAAGGAATTTACCTAACTAAATAATTTATTTTAAAAACTAATAATAACAATTGAATATATATGACTGAAGAAAAAATATTAATTGATAGAGAAACTTTAAAAGCTATAGCTTCAGATACAAGATTAGATATTTTGAAATCTTTATCTAAGAGGAAAAAAACTCTTTCAGAGTTATCAAAAGTATTAGATTTAAAAAGTCCAACAATTAAAGAACATTTAGATCATTTAATTAATTCTAATTTAGTTTTAAAAGAAGAAACAGAATCTAAATGGAAATATTATTCTTTAACTGATAAAGGTTCAAAATTAATTAAACCAAGAGAAATAAAAGTCTTAATTTCTTTTGTAGTCTCTTTCATTTCTACATTAGGCCTTATTGGGTTATATTTAATTAAATATGTTTTTTCTTCATCTAAATCAATGATGGCTTCTTCAGATTCTATTGCATCAGACATGATAATGTCAAAATCAATTGAAGAAACAATAATGGATACAGCCTCTCAAACAGTTTCACAAGAAATTTCACAAGCACCTCCAATGATTATTTCTAATACTTCAAATAATACAGAAATATTAATGATAATTGCTATTGGTATTTTATTATCTTTAACAGTATTTTCATTAATCTTATTAATTAAAGATAAACAAAAAAGAAAAAAAGAATGTGTTTCTGTTATTGATTAAACATTTTTTAAAAACAAATATTTATAAATTCTTTCTTCTTATTTATAATTAGTTAAATAATTATTAAGAGGATTGATGTAATATGGATTTTTGGGTAATGTTAGGTCTTACTTTAATTGTTTTTGGATGGATGATTCAATTACTTGAAGTTTGGGAGCTTGATAAAAAATTAAATATTTGGTTTATTTTTTTCTATGCTTTAGGTTCAATTTGTTTAGTTATTGATGGTTTTATGACAAGAAATTTAGATATTGCTTTATTAAATATTTTAGCAGTTATTTTTTCAGGTCTAATTTTTGCAGTAATTCTTTCAAATTCTACAAAAAAGAAAACTAAAAAAAAATAAAGATTAATAATGATTCCAGAAATAATTAAAGATACAGAATATGTTGTTTCTGGAATCACAGATATTTTTGTAAAGGCAATAACAGGTATTGTTTTAGCTTTTATATTTTTAATATTTAGTAGATATTTAGATGTTGTATTTGGTGTTTATTGGCTTTCAAATCATTATATCTTTTTATTTGGAATTATTATTTTTAGTTTTTATCATATTTTTGTAAATTATAAGCAATTCACAGCCTATTATTTATTAGGTTGGATTCTTGGTATTTTTGGTATGGTTGTAATAAATCTTATTACAACTTCTAAAGCTTTAATATATATTGCAATTCCTTTAGTTGTTCTTGCAATAAAAAGATTATTATTTCATTGATTTTAACCAAAATTATTAAATACTTTTAGTTTTATATTTAATATATAAAAATGATCATTTATGAAAAATCCATTACAGTTTATTAAAAAAAGTTCTATTACAGAAAGAGCAAAAAGCATAAGTCATCTTTTACACAATAAATTATATTTAAAAGTATTAATTGCTTTATTTTTTGGTATTTTAGTTGGATTTATTTTAGGACCAACATTTGGTTTTGTTTCAACAGATATTTCAAAGATTATAACTGAATGGCTTGCTCTTCCAGGATATGTTTTTTTAAGTTTAATACAAATGATTGTAATTCCTTTAATTTTTGCATCAATAATAAAAGGTATTGCTTCTAATGAATCTTCTTCTAAATTAAAAAAAATAGGATTATCTATTACAATTTATTTTATAATTACAACTGTAATTGCAATAATAATTGGAATTGGTGTTGCAAATATTATTCAGCCAGGAAAATATATAACTTCTGATCAAATTTCAGCAATTAATGTTGATGGTTCTCAAGAAGTTGTTACCACTGAGATGCCAAAAATTGAAAAAATTCCTGAAATGATAGGAGATATTTTTCCAAAAAATGTTTTAAGTTCTATGCTAAAAGGGGATATGCTCCCTATAGTTATTTTTTCAATAATTTTTGGTATTGCCTTAATTAATCTTAAGAAAACTCAATCAAAACCATTACTTGATGTTTTAAGTTCTATTCAAGATGTCTCAATAATGATTGTTAAGTGGGCTATGGTTCTTGCTCCTTTAGCAGTTTTTGGACTTATGGCAAAAATTAGTAGTCAGTTTGGGATAAGTACTCTTGTAGGTTTAGGTGTATATATTTTAACAGTAATGCTTGGTTTAATATTATTAATTTGTGTTTATTTATTAATAGTTTATTTTTCAACAAAACAAAAACCATTTACTTTTTTAGGAAAAATATCAGAAGCACAATTACTTGCTTTTTCAACTTCAAGTTCAGCTGTAGTAATGCCTTTATCAATTAAGACTGCTGAAGATAATTTAAAAATTAGAAAATCTATTTCACAATTTATAATTCCTTTAGGAACAACAATTAATATGGATGGAACTGCTCTTTATCAAGCAATTGCTACAATTTTTTTAGCACAAGTTTTTGGTATTGAAATTAGTTTTTTAGCTTTAGTTTTATTAATTGTTACAATTGTAGGTGCATCTATTGGAACTCCAGGAACTCCAGGAGTTGGAATTGTAATTCTTTCAATGGCTTTAACAACAGTTGGCGTACCATTATCAGGAATTGCTTTAATAATTGGGGTTGATAGAATCCTTGATATGATGAGAACTACTGTAAATGTAACTGGAGATTTAACAGCAGCAACTTTTATAAATAAATTTATTAAGTGATAATTAAAATATGTATTCTTTATTATTCTTAACAATTTATGTTTTAATCTATTATTTTATTATTTATAAGAAAACTAAACATTTAGATCTTACAAAAGAAACTATTGAAATGTTTAAAACTGATTTTGCAACTTCTCTTTATATTTCTATTTTTTATTTAGTTTTACTGGTTTCTTTAGTTTATTATGTTTTCTTTACAAATTTTTTTAAATTAGAAATGTTAGATATTCTTGGTGTTTTTTTAATTATTTTTTCAGGAATAATTGAATATCATGGAATAATTAGTTTAAAAGATAATTATTATCCTCAAGTTGGTATGGAAAAATATTTAGTAACTAATGGTATTTTTAAGTATATAAGACATCCAATTTACTTATCAGGAATTTTTTTAGGAACTGGCATTATTATTCTTTTTTCAAAGGATATTTTTATTTATTTATTTATAATAATAATTATAACTATTATTTATAAAGTAGAATCTGAAGAAAAATATTTACTTAAAAGATTTAAAGATTATAAAAAATATACTAAAAAAAGTTATAAGTTAATACCTTATATTTACTAAAAAAGAAAGTATTTAATAGTAGTTTATACTTAAATATCTATATTTTGAATATTAATGTGATATAACTATGATAGAAACTTATAAAGATTTTAAAAAATATGTTGCAATTGCTATAATATTGATTCTTTTTATTTTTATGGTAAAATATCTTTGGCCACATGTTAATGGTTTTTTAGGTGCTTTTATTTTATTTGCTTTATTTTTACCATTACATTTATTTTTAACTAAAAAGCTTAATTTTAATAAAAATTTATCTGCAGTTTTAATAATTATTTTAACTTTGTTAATTGTGATTATTCCAAGTTATTTTATAGTTACTGAATCATATAATCAAGTAAAACAAATAACTTTAGAAAAAAATAAAATAATTTCAGAAATAAGTAAATTTGAAGAAAATTTTCCAGGACTTGAAATTTCAGATAAAGTAAATGAATATCTTCCAAGTTTTGCTAATTGGAGTGCAGATGTTTTGTTTAAAAGTATTAATAATGTCATAAAAACTATTATTACTTTAATTATAATGTATTTTATTTTATTCTATTTACTTGTATATAATTCTCAATTATATAAAGTACTAAGAGAATATCTTCCATTTAGTTCTAAAAATTCAATAATTCTTGCAAAAGAATTTAAAAAAGTAACTTATGCAACTTTAATTTCCACTGGTCTTGTAGCAATTTTCCAAGGGTTATTATTAGGTTTAGGTTTCTGGGCACTTAATATTAAGGGTGCTATATTTTGGGGATTTTTAGCAGCAATATTATCTTTCTTACCAGTATTAGGTATTCCTTTAATCTGGGTACCTTATGGTGTTGTGTATTTAATAAAGCATGATTATTTTACAGCTATTGCAATATTAATTTTAGGACTTATTATTAATTATTCTGAATTCTTTATAAGACCATATCTTCAAAAAAGAATAGGAGATTTACATCCTTTAGTTTCAATTATTGGAATATTTATTGGAATTCCTGCTTTTGGTTTTGTGGGTATTGTTATTGGTCCTTTAATCATTTCTTATTTTGTATTAATATTTAGAATGTTTAAAGATGAATATTTATAAAATAAAAGAAAAATAAAGAATAATTATTTCTTTATTTTTTTAGTTGTTTTTTTCTTTTTAGAAACTACTTTTTTAGTTTTTGGTTTAGTAGTAGTTTTCTTTTTAGTCATTGGTTTTTCTTTCTTTGCAGATACTTTTTCTTTTTTACTAGGTTTATCAACCCATGCAACAATACCTAAAACAATTAAGTTTGCAAGGCTTACTAAAGTTAATAAACTTAAAGCACCGTGATAATTTCTTTTTTCAAATATTTTCCAAATCCAGTATGTTCTAAAAGACACTAATATTAAAGTTCCAATTAAAATAAGTAAAGATAAAAACATATTTATAAATGGAATTAGTGTAAATGGAAGGAAAAGTAAAGGTGCAACTATTGGAAGTAAAGCAATAAAACCCCATTCCCATCTTTCTTCAGCTAAAATTGGATAAAGAAAGTATTGTCCTATTGGTATCCATGCAAGAAAAGCATATTTAGAGTTTAATTTTTTTGCAATTGTATATAATGCAAATGCTTTATATAAAAATACTGCTAATAAAATTATTATTGCAAAATAAAACATAAACACTAATAAAGAACCAAACCCTAAACCAAAAAGAGTTCCAGTTAGTAATTCATCAGTAATCATTTTAAATACTCTCCTATATAATTAATATATAGTTATTATACTAAAGTATTTATAAATATTTTCTTTAAGTTTAAAAGTGTAAAAATATGAAAAAACCAATTATTTTAAGCCCAGTTGGAAACTGGGATATGTTAGTTTCTGCAATTGATGCAGGATGTAATGCTGTTTATTTAGGTATTAAAGGCATAAACATGAGAGAGAGAGCACAAAATTTTACTTTACAAAATATAGGTAAAGTTATTAAGTATTCTCATGAAAGAAATGTTGAAGTTTATTTAACATTAAACACAATAATTTTTGATAAAGAAATTAATAAAGTAAAAAAAATATTAAAAAAAGTTAAAGAATTAAAAATTGATGGAGTGATTGCTTGGGATCTTGCAGTTATAAAACTTGCAAGAGAATATAAAGTTCCAGTTCATTTAAGCACACAAGCAAGTGTTTCAAATATTGAAGCAATTAAACAATATTATGATTTAGGTGTAAGAAGATTTGTTCTTGCAAGAGAATTAACTTTGGAAGATATTAAAAAAATTGTAAAAAATGCAAAAAAAATAGATCCTAAAATTGAAATTGAAATATTTATTCATGGTGCAATGTGTGTTTCTGTTAGTGGAAGATGTTTTATGTCTCAATTTTTATATGGAGATAAGACTTCTGCAAATAGAGGTAAATGTATTCAACCTTGTAGACGAAAATATTTAGTTTTAGATCCTGAAACTAAAAAAGAACTTTTAGTTGAAAATAATTATGTTATGAGTCCAAAAGACATGAACACTATTTTATTTATAGATCAATTAATAAAAGCAGGAATTGATGTCTTTAAAATTGAAGGAAGAATTAAAGGTGCAGAGTATGTTAAAATAGTCACTGAATGTTATAAAGAAGCTATTGATTTATATTTTAAAAAGAAATTAACTTTAAATAAAAAGAAAGAACTATATGAAAAATTAGATTCTGTTTATAATAGAGGTTTTTCAGATGGATTCTATCATGGAAAACCAATTAATCAATGGGCTGAACAATATGGTAATAAATCAGAAACTAAAAAAACATATATTGGGAAAGTTACTAAGATTTTTAAAAAAATTAATGTTGCAGAAGTTAAAATTGAAGGAACTAAACTTAAATTAAATGATAATATTTTATTTATTGGAGAAAAAACAGGTGTTATTGAGCAAAAAATAAATAGTATGCAAAAAGATGTAAATCATCCTTTAACTATTGCAAAAAAAGGAGATTTAATTGGAATTAAAATAAATTCAAATAAACTTCCTTATAAAAACGATAAAGTTTATATTTTTCAAAAAGATAAACTTATAAATAGTTAAATTAATAATATATAAATATAATTTTATTAAAAAATGTGATTAGATATTAAAAAAGAAAAAAATATTTCCTTACCTAAAAAAACATTACTTGGAATTCAGATGTTATTTGTTGCTTTTGGTGCAACTGTTCTAGTTCCACTTTTAATTGGTATTGATCCTTCTGTTGCTTTATTTACAGCTGGACTTGGAACTTTAATATTTCATTTAATTACTGGTGGTATTGTACCTATATTTTTAGGAAGTTCTTTTGTTTTTATCGTACCAATTATTGCAGCAACACAGCTATATGGTTATTCAGGGGCATTGAGTGGACTTATTGCTGTAGGTTTAGTTTTTATAATTGTATCTTTAATTATTAGAAAAAAAGGTATTGTTTTTATTAAAAAAATATTTCCTCCAATTGTTGTGGGGCCTGTAATTATGGTTATAGGACTTTCACTTTCTTCAACTGCAGTTGAAATGTCTTCTCATAATTGGATTCTTGCAAGTATAACTTTAATTACAGCAATTATTATTTCTATTTTTGGAAGAAGAACAATTAAATTACTTCCAATTATTGGAAGTATAATTTTTACATATATTATAGCAATGATATTTGGCATGGTTGATTATTCAAGTATTATTAGTGCTAGTTGGATATCTCTTCCAAACTTTATAACACCAACTTTTAGTCTAGGCGCAATTCTTTTAATTATCCCAGTTGCAATAGCTCCAATGATTGAACATGTAGGAGATATGTATGCAATAAGCAAAGCTACAGGAAAAGATTTTATTAAAAAACCAGGAATTCATAAAACAATGCTTGGAGATGGTCTTACAACTATTATTGCAGCTTTATTTGGTGGTCCTCCAAACACAACATATTCAGAAGTTACAGGTGCAATTGTTTTAACAAAATTAAAAGATCCTATGATTTTAAGAATTTCTGCAATTACAGCAATATGTTTTGCATTTATAGGAAAAATAAGTGGTTTTTTGCAAACAATTCCAGATTCAATATTAGGTGGAACTTTAATATTATTATTTGGGATGATTACAATTGTAGGTATAAAATCAATTGTTGAATCAACAACAAATCTTAATAAAACAAAAAATATGATAATAGCAGGGGTTATGCTTACAATTGGTGTTGGTGGAGCTGTAATTTCTTCAGGCACATTTTCAATTGAAGGTGTAGGTCTTGCATCAATTGTAGGAATTGTTTTAAATTTAGTTTTACCAGAAAAAGAAATTATTTAGGTTTTTTAAATTTTAAAAGATTAGGTATTTTTTTAAAAGATAAAGAATTCTTTTTTTCTTTTAAGTGATTTGACAATAATCTTTTAACTCTTTCTTTATTTGGATTTAAGTCTCCAAGTTTAGTAAAATATCTATCCCTTATTTTACCATTTATTGTAATCAATCTATCGATTTTTAAAACTGTTTCTTGAATTTCAATATTTGCTTTCTGATATTGAATTCTTTCTAAAACTAAACTTTTTAATTTAGCTTTGTCTTTTTCTTTTTTTATTTTCTCTTCTAGTTTTTTTATTATTTTTAAATTTGTTTCTAATTGCTTTTTTTTATTTTTAATATAATTTTTATTATATTCATTTTGTAAAGAAACTGGATCATATACTATTTTTTTTCCAGTCTTTAGTGAAGCTTTAATAAAAGAATCTAATATTATTTCATAAAAAGGTTTTTCTAAGTTTTTATAATTAAAATTATTTTCTTCTTGTTTTACACCTTGTATAAAATTAATAATTATTTTATTAGATGTTGGTGAATTAGTGTAATTAATAAGTCCAAGAGGATTATTTTTATGATATAATACTAGTATTGGAGAATAAAGTTTAGATTTATAAACAAATCCATCAGGAAAAACCCAATAACTTTTTTTTCTAAAATAAAAATCATTACTGGGTTTATTTTTTAATAGATCTAAAAATATATTATTCATATTTAAAAACTATATAAATCCTCTTACAATTACAACAGGAGTATTAGAATCTGCAGAACCAGAAACTAAGTCTGCTAAAGATGAAACTAAATTTTCTATTTTTCTAGGTGTAGTTCCTTGAGCTGAAAAAGAATCTTTTTTTTGCTCTCTTACAAATTTTTCTTTTTCTTCTTCAATAATTTTTGAAATCTCTTCTTTACTTTTTCCATCATTATATAATTTTTGCATTAAAAATTTAGTTTTAACACCTATTCTGTTTCTATTCTTTATTCCAGGAGTAACACCAAAAGCAGAAACAGGATCTGCAAGTTCATATATTCCTGATTCAGGATCTTTATAAGCTCCATCACCATAAATAATTACTTCTACATCTTTAGAAAATTCTTCTTTAATCATCTTTTGAACATCAAGACAAACTAAATCTCCATTTTTTGGAGCTAATTTTATTTTTTCATTTTCAGGATCTAAAATATTTGAACCTAATAAACCATATTCAGAATAAGCTTCTTTTTGTGAATCACTACAAATATTTTGAAGAGTAATAACATTTTGATATTCTCTTTTCTTAATTGCATTTAAAGTATCGTTTCTATGATGTACATTTGATACAATTATTCCATCTGGTTTTTTATCAACTAAATATCTAGTAGAATTTGCAAGATAAATCTCAACATCACAACCTTCTTTTTTAACAATAGATTCATAGAATGCAATATAGTCAAGTCCAGTTTCTGGATGTAAAAACCTATCTTTTCCGATTTCTTCAGTTGTTATTTTATCCTCAAAAGTTTTATCTAACTTATGTAACATTTTACTATCAGTGATTGGATTTCCTTGTTCATCATCAGGAAACTTAAGTTGAATTATTATTTTTCCTTTAGGAACTGTTTTTGCAATTCCTTTTAATATCATTGAAAATCTATTTCTTGAAAGAATAGGATAAATTATTCCAATAGTTGAATCTTCTTTAAGATTTAATTTTTCTTTAATTTCTTTTGAAACATCGTTTAAATAGACATAGTTTTTTTGAGTTATTGCAACAACTGCTTCAGTCATACAAACAATATCTCCATTGTCTATTAAATCTTTTTCTTTTTTTAAAGAATTTTTAACAACATCAACCATATTATCTTCAAAAGTTATAATTCCTGTTTTAACACCAAAAGCTATAACTCCTAAATTACTTCTATTTAATTCCATAAGATTTTCTCCACCTACATTTTTTAATAATATTAATTAAATACATGTAGATGGATATCTTAATAAATCTTTTCTTAGAAAAAAATTATTTAAATTTTCCTTCAATTACAATTTCTGAAAGTTCTTTTCTTGAAGAAACAATTTCTTTATCTTGAAGTTCTACTGGTAAATCTTCAATCTTTCCTTTATTACCTATAGCTAACATTGCAAGTACATGATAATTTTCTGGAATTTCTAAGTTTTCTCTTATTTTTTTATAATCAAAACCAGACATAGCATGTCCAACAAGTCCTAAATCTTTTGCTTGAAGAGCCATATTTTGCATTGCAGCTCCAGAATCAAATATATTTATTATTTCTTCTTTATCATTAAACATTTTATCTGCAATTACAAGAATAATAACAGATGCATTTTTAACCCAAGATTTATTAAAATCAACTAAGCTTTCAAAAAATAAATCCCATTCTTTTGTTTCTCTTTTTGCATATAAAAATTTCCATGGTTGATAATTATATGCTGAAGGAGCATATCTTCCTGCTTCTAATATTGCAAAAAGATCATTATTTTCAATAGTTTCTCCATTCATAGCTCTAGGAGAAGTTCTATTTAATATTAATTTGTTAACATTATATTCTGATTTTCTTTCTGATGACATGTATATTACACCTCTTTATTTTTTTTATAAATTTTATTTATTTTTAAGAAAAAATAAATTATAGAAATAGCTATATATTTAGGTACAGAAGTATATTTATATGTATTTATTTTCATATATTGTTCAATTAAATAAATATATCCTCATTAACCCTCAATTCTTAACAAAATAATAACTTTTAAGTTTTTTTACCAATATCTTTTTAAAGATTTCCAACTACATTTTTTTATCATTTTTAAAAAATAATTGTGAAATTAGAAAAAATAGGTTGTGATAAGAAATGTTATATAAATATTGTTCAAATTGTTTTTCAATAGATGTTAAATATCTTCCTGCTGAAAAAAAATATCATTGTTTAAAATGTAATTTTAAGGGAGAATTTAAAGAAGATTCAATAGATAAGATAAATAATTATAAAAAACAAGGTAGTACTGTTATTCAAAGAGATACATTTATTGAAGCAAAAAAAGAAGTTGCGTCAGACACTGAAGAATTCGATTCAATTGATGATAAAATAAAAAGTAAGTTTGGTGAAAAATCTAAAAATTCAGATTGGGAACTTTTATAAGTTTCTTTTCTACTTTTTTTATTTTAAAAATTATAATTTTTCATAAATTTCTTTTAAAAAAAGTGCATCTTCTACAATTTCTGGAGATTCACAAATAACAGTTCCTGTAGTTTTATTATCTTTTAAATTTGCTAAAATTTCTTTATAAGGCAAGTCTGCTTCTCTAAAAGGAAGATGATGTTTTTCTCCTTTTTCACCATAGGCAATACCAGACATATGCATATGAAGATTTTTAAAAAATTCAGGATAACTTTTTAATTTTTCAAAAAATAAAGATACATTTTTTTTATCTTTAAAATAACCATTTTCTCTTGCATGTTGATGTGCAAAATCAATAACTGGTTTTACAAATTTAGGATGTTTGTCAATAAAATAAAATATTTCATCAATTGAACCTACTTGTGTTTTTTTACCTGTAAGTTCAATACCAAGTTTTGTATCTCCTTTATATTTATCTTCAATTAAAGAAATTTGATGAGATATGTTTTCTAAAACTTTTTTAGGTTCTTGTTTTAAAAAATATCCAATATGGCAAACAATTGTTTTTGCACCAATTTCATGTCCAACATTTAAGGAATCTAAAATATATCTGTGAGAATTAATTATTTTATGTTCTTCAATAGCATTAAGGTTTATAAAATAAGGAGCATGTATACTTAAACTAACATTACTATTAATTGCATTATTCTTAATTTCTTCTTTTTTTTCAGGAACACTATTCTTTAAATAAACAGATCTTACAAATTCAATTTCCATTGCGCTAAGACCTATTTTGGAAACTTCTAAAATAGCATCTGCAGTTGGATTTTTACTATTTTTTGGAATTTCTAATATTGTTCCTCCAAAACCAGCAGGTCCAAAATTTAATTTATTCATTCTTCTTCAATAGTTATGCATTGTACAGGGCAAACATCTGCAGCTTGTTTGTTACATCCAACTTCTTTAACTTCTGTCTTTATAGGCTTTGGTTTTTCTCCTTGAAATTTCCAATTATCAGCACAAACAGAAACACAAGCTCCGCAACCAATACAAGCAGAATAATCTTGTTTAATTTTTACAACCATTTTAAAATTACCTCACATATTTTTTTTTAAATATACAATAAAATAATAAATAAACACATATAAAAATATATCTATATACAATTTTAATATATATTTTTAAAAAACAAATAAATTAAGAAATTTTATGGATGAAAAAATACCTAGAGGATCTCCTGGACAACTTTATAGTTCAATTTCCGTAGAATCCAGAGATTTTTCTTTAGATGAAGATAAACTATCTAAAAAAGTCGAAAATGGATATGTTTTATTTTGTAAAAAAGTATATAATCAATTTCCTTCTCTTGGTAACAATACTAAATATGATGAAAAATTACAATCAACAATTGATTTCTTAAAATGGGATTTAAAAGCTGAAGAGTATTTTGCAGGTTATAAATTTGTAATTTTTGCAGGTATTTTTTTAACTTTTGTAACAGTATTATTATTATATTCTTATCTTCTTCCAACTCTTACAAAAATGTTTGGAAATGCAATGGTTCCTACAGTTTTTATTTTTGGAGGTCCAATTGTTCTTTTTATTCTAGGAATTGATTCTTTTAAAAATTATCCTCACAAAAAACTTAATCTAGAAAAAATATATGCACTAACTTTTGTACCTGAAATCTTAGGGTATATGATAATGTCAATGAAACTTGTTCCAAATCTTGAAAAAGCAATTGAGTTTGCATCAAGTCATGGTCACGGTAAAATTGCAGATGACTTAAAAACTTTACTTTGGGAAGTAAAGGTTGGAATTAAAACAAGTGTTGCAGAAGCAATAGATGAACTTGCTTATAAATGGGGAGATGTTTCTCAAGAATTTAAAAAGTCTTTAATGAAAATAAGGTCTAGTGTTATTGAAATATCTGAATCAAAAAGATATCAAATATTAGATCAAACAATGGAAGACACTTTAACCTCTATTAAAGGAAAACTAGAAGAATATGCAAGAGGGCTTTCACAACCTGCAATGGTTATGTTTTATCTAGGTATTTTACTTCCTTTATTATTAATTATTATATTACCAGTAGGTTCTGCTTTTTCAGATTCAAATCTTGCAAGACCAATTTATTTAATTTTAATTTATAATCTAATAATACCTATTGGTTGTTTAATTTTTGCAAGAAAAGTTATAAGAGAAAGACCAATAACATATATTCCTCCAGTTATTCCAGATAATCATCCTGATCTTCCTGCAAAAAATACAATGGTATTTGGAAGTTTTAAAATAAACATTTATGTTTTATTAATAATTGTTGGAACAATTCTAGTTGCAGGAAGTATTTTTACACAAGCAACTTTTGGAAAAACAAGATATAATGTTTTACTTTCAGAAGGATATATTCAACAAGGAGAAGATATTTCTCAAGCAGACTTTTTATGTACTACAGAAGAACTAGTCTATAAAGCAACAGAACCTAAATTTCAATGTGCTTCTGAAAGAGATTTTTGGCAAAGACCTGAAAACAATACTACTCCTTTTTTCATAATTTATGGATCTTTATTAACAATTAGTTTTTTAGTTTCAATTTATTTATATGGTAAAAATATTTACAAAAGAAGAGTTCAAGTTAATTCTCAAAAAATGGAAGATGAGTTTAAAGATGCATTATATGTAATTGCAAGTAGATTAGGTGAAAATAAACCAATTGAAGAGGCCTTAAATCATACTAAAAATTTCCTTCCAAATTCTTTAATTGCACAAAATATTTTTGCAAGAACTTTAGATAATATTAGAATAATGGGTCTTAATTTAAAAGCTTCTTTGTTTGATCCTAATTATGGAGCTTTAAAAAATAATCCTTCTAGGTTAATTAATAGTGCAATGCTATTAGTCGTAGACTCTGTTCAATTAGGTGTATCTGTAGCTGCAAAAACATTAATGTCCTATTCAATGCAACTTAGAAATACTGATGAAGTATCTAAAATGCTTACAAGTTTAATTGCAGATATTACTGGAACATTAAATAGTATGGCAAAATTTATTGCACCAATTGTTCTTGGTATTACAACTGCTCTTCAAAAAATTGTAATGTCAACATTAAACTCTATATCTTCAAGTAATGTTATGCAAGATATGGAAAAAATGGTTCAAGGTATTGGTGAAGGTGCTACTGCTGCAGGACTTGGAAGTGTAAATATAGGTGGTGTTTCAGGTTTAGGAACCTCCATTGATCCTACAAAAATAGCACAGTTTGCAAGTGCAACAACATTTTTAATAATTGTTGCAATATATGTTATACAGATTGTAATAATTATTGTATATTTTACAACAATGATAGAACAAGAAAACATTATCTTAGCAAAGGTAAGAATTGCACAAACTTTACCAATTGCAACAATTTTGTTTATATTAACAACAATTTTATCCAATTTTTTATTTTAAAAAAATGAGTATAAATGTTTATAAAAAATAATAAAGGACAAGCTTTTGAAGCATATCAATTATTGATTGCATTTATTATAGCAACTGCTATTTTAGGAATTATTGTAATGATGATTTCAAAAACAAATAGTCAAGCAATAATTATTAGTAATCAAAAGATTGAAGATGCTTTTACTTCTGCAATAAATAGTCCTGTAATTAGTATGGAAAAACCTTTTGTTGTAAAAGATGTTTTAATAACAGGTATTTTAAGTTATGAAAGATATGAACAAATTTCAGGTATTGAAGAAGGGTGCTTTGGGTTTATTGTAGGGCCTGGAGTTACTTTACAACCATATGGAGTTATTGTTGATAAAAAATATTTAAAAACAAATGTTTATTTTTCATGTGGTTTAAGAAACATGAGTGGTCTTCCTGATGAAATTTATCCAGGTGTATCTGGAAATAGGCCTTTTCAAGATGATCCTTCAAGGGAATGTGAAAGATTATTTTGTGTAATGTATATTAATAAAACTCCAGAAGTTTTAAATTAGATTAAAAGAAGTAATTATGAATAAAAATAAATGGACAAGAAATATTAAATATTTTTTAATTGCTATAATAATACTTGTTTTTGGATATTTTTTTGGAATAATTATTTTAGGTATAATTGCGTTAATTATTGTTTTAATGAGTATTTTATTTTTAATATCTTTATTATTTAATAAATCATTAGATTTTTTCTTAAATAAAAAAGTAAGATTGTTTATAACAATGTTTTTTTCTCTTGCAATATCTTATGGATTTATTATGTTATTTTGGAAAAGTATAGATTCTATTTTAAATGTAGTTTTAAAAATTTCTGTTATCTGGGCAATTACTGCTTTTATTTTTGGATCTCTTTGGAATATTTTTGTTATTAGAAAAAGAGTAGTTTATAAAAATAAAGTTTTTGATTATAAAGAAAAAGATTTAAAGATTGGAATTCAGTTTAAAGATATTATATTTATGATTTTAATTCCTTTAATCTTTAGTTTAACATTTAGTATTTTAAAAGGAATTTTAATAATATAATAACATTTAAATATCTTTTGGACTAAAAAATTAATAAATATTATATTATTGAGGTGAAAAATAATTATGAAATTAATATCTTTAAAAAATAGTAAAGGTCAAGCTTTCTCAACATTTCAGTTATTAATTGCTGCTGTTGTTGCTTTAGCTTTATTAGGTGTATTAATGCCAATTATTGGTGGAATTAATCCTGGTACAGACCGTTTAGTTGATGCTTTAAAAGAAAGAATTAATACTCAACAAGATCAACCAGGAACTTTAACCTTAACTGATGAAATAAAAGTATCTTCAAAAGGAGATCCGTATGTTTCTGCAGCAACAATTACAGAAGGAACAGGACTAGCTGATGATCAAGTAAAATTTATGTTAAATGGATATGAAAATGATTTTGCAGTTAACGAAGGTAATAATGTTTTAGAAGTTAGAGCTTCAAGTTCAGTAACATATCAATTTGGAGTTTTATGTCATAGAAATTTTGAAGAACTTGAAAACTCTATAAATGATTATTCATCAATTATTAAAGAAACAGAAGATCTTCCTACATTTGATGAAGAAAACGATAATGTAAGAGTATGTGTTGTTGTTCCAGTAAAAAGATAAAATTAGTTTAAAAAAGATAATATATGAAAACAATTAAAAAGAAAATTTTAATGATCCTAAAAGATCAAAAAGGACAAACAGAGTCTAATACAGTTTTCTTTTTAATTGTTGTCGCTATTGTTGCAATAATTTTGATTGCTGTTGTAAAACCAATGTTTAATAAATCAGTAAAAACTTCAGCAAAACAAGCAGCACTTCCTTCTCAAACGATACCTGTTGAATAAATAATTTTATTTAAAAAAGAAAACTATTTTAAATACTTCTTATAATATCTTTATAATATATGTTATTAAAGATATCAAATAAAGCACAAATGAGTGCACCTTTTGAATTATTAGTTGCAATTATAGTTATGATTTTTGTAGTTGCTGCAGGAAGCTATGCTCTTGCAAACTTAAATGAAAATACTTGTCTTGGAAATAAAAGACAAGAAATGAGTAATCTTGTTTCTTCTTTAAGAGAAGTTGTTTTAGGATCAGATCTAGCATACAGAACAATTGATTTTTCAACAAAAGCATGTTATAATGAAAATAATGAACAAACATATCTAAGAGTGGTTGATAATGATAGAGATGTTTGTGAAAGATTTTGTGGGTCTGGAACAAGCTGTATTCTTTTACAATACCAGTATGTTGATGAAGTTAAACTTGATTATAAATATCCAATAGATCCTGTTTGTACATATCTTCCTACAAATTTAGTTTTTGGTTCAGATACAGATTGTGGAATAGACCCAGATGTTACTAATGAAGAAACTATTGATCCTACTGAAGATAATTCAAATATAAAAAGAGGAACATATAAAATATATAAACTATCAAATTCAGGTCCTTTATATAAAGTTTGTATGATAAAAATAAGGTGATTTTTTAAATGTTTGATTTTGCTCTTTCAAAAATAAATATGTTAATTTTTGTAACTGCAATAGCTGTAGTTGTAATTTTTTTTATGAATACCTTAAATGATACTCTTAAAACAAGACAAAGTTATGAACTTGCATTTAAAATAGGTAAAGAAATCAAGACTGTAATTGATTCAGATAGTTATTGTTCAATAAAATTTATTGAAGTTCCTAAAACAATAAGAATTAGAGAAGGAAGTAGTCTTTCTGGAATTACTTATAAGCTAGGATTAAAAAGTTATATGCAACTTGATAATCAATCACTAATTATTTATTTAACTGATTTAAAAGAAAAAAATATTCTTGGAGCTTATAATTTAGATTATAATGGAACAATTAATTTTTTTTCTTCAGAATATAATAACACAGAATATAGATTTAATAATGAAGGTGAAGAAGAAATAGTTTATTACCCTAGAGAAGAAAATTCAAATACTACAAGTTTATTAATTCTTAAAAATATTGAAAACAATGAAAATAATTATTTTGTAATACCATGTGAAAAAAAATATGGTGAATATAGTTGTAAGAGATATGTTTGTCAAGATAATGATGATATAAAAGATTTTTCTTGTTTAAATGATTTCTGTAGCACATCTATGGAGGAAAATAATACATGAATCAAAAAGGATTTATAGGATCAATTGGAGATGATCTTCCAAGTCTTATTCCAATCTTTTTAGGTTTAGTTGTATTTTTTTCTGTATTCTTAGGTGTATTTAATGATTATAATGCAAAAAATAGAGTTTATACTTTAAATCAAGAAGCTGTTGAAATTTCTATGCAACTTAAATCAGATCCTGTTATTGTTAGTTATGATCATTTTATTGAAAAATGTAATGAGATTAATACTCCAAAAAACTGGAATGCTTTTTTAGTTGATCTGCCACAAAATACTGAAGATTTTAAGTCTATAACTTTAGAAGATATTTATGATGATTATCAAAATAATGTAATAAAAATAGAAAATCCTGATTTTGGCACAGAAAATTATTTTATCTGTAATGAAGATGAAGAGAACTTAGATCAATTAAAAGATACTTCTAAAAATATAATTAATTTTTTATATCCTGTAGTTTTACAAAACCAGGATGGTTATTCAACAACTGCAAGATTATATATTTTAATATGGGAATAAAATGAAACTGAAATTAAAAAATTATAAAGGCCAAGCTGCAATGACAGATTCTTTGTTTTTTTTAACAATAATTGTAGCTTTGTGTGTTTTATTATTTCAATTTTCTGCAACATATGGAGAAAGAGTAGATCTTGCAATTAATAATTTATATTTTAAAGAATACACAAATTCAAGTCTTAAGACAATTTATTATACAGATATACCCTTAGATAATACTAAAGATATAGAGGATAGTTTAGAAACTGATTATTTAATTACATCTTTAAAAAGTGATTATTTAAGTGATGAAAAAATAGGTTATAGTGATATTAATTCTTTAAATAAAGATGATGTTAAGGATCTTTCAAAATATAATTTATTCCATACAATTAAATCTTTAATGTATGCACTTCCAAATTATGATTATATTTATTATATACAAGAATCAAGTGGACAAAAATTTATTTATTTTATGCTAAAAATAAATAATTTTGAAGATAATGAGCTTGAACAACTTTATTATTTATGTGAACCTACATCTATTAATCCAGTAAGAAATGTTGTTCAGAGAACAAATAAAATATATTCATCTTCTTCTCCTCAAATATATCAAACAAAAGATACTGGAGAAGTAAGAGCAACTTCTAATTTAACAATATGGCCTTCAACAAGCAGTATTAATAAAGAATATCTAGAAGGAAGATTAGACTCTCTTACTGATAATGAAATTGAAAATATAACTAATTTAAAATGTAAAGAATATATTGAATAAGAAGACTAAAACTTTAAACCTAAGTCATCTTCATTATCTTCTTCAAGATCTAAAGAATCAGAATCATCGTCCAATAAATCTTGTATATCAGAATCTTCTTTTTTCTTAGTTTTCTTTTCTTCTTTAACATTTTTTTTAGAAGGTTCTTCTTTCTTTTTTGAAGTTTCTTTTTTTGGTGCTAATTTATTTTCATTTCTTATTTCTTCAGATTCAAGTTGATTAAAAACATCTTCAACTAAAGATTTCATATTGTCTGTTTCAACTATTTCTCCTGATTCATCTTTAGAGGCTCTATAATGTTTACTACTTTTAATAGTTTCTTGAATTTCTTCTTTTTTAAAATTATTTAAATTATCATCATTACTTACTTGAGAATAAATAGCATCAGCAATACTATCTATGTCAGGAGCTACAATATCTGAAATGTTTCTTAAAACTTTTTGAATCTTTTCATCTTTATGTACAATTAGTTTTTTCTTTTGACCAACATCTAAAAGACTTTTAATATTATCCTCTTCTTCACTGTTATCTTGATAAGTTTTAGAAGAATAATTATGTTTTTCTTCATGTCCAAAAGGTACATCTGAATAAACAATTTCTCCATTTATATATTTTCTAAAATGTCTTCTTTCTCTTCTAGGTACTTTTTCAATTTCCATATTTAATTTTCTCTTTAATTTTCTTATTTTTATATAAATTAATATATATAATAAGCCTTTTAAATCTTTCAATTAATATATATTATAGATATATTATATTTTTGGGGATAAATTAATGGAAAACATATTTCAAACAATCTTAAATTATTTATTATTTATTTTAAAGTTAGTTGGTGTTTCAATACTTTTCTCAATTCCTTTCTTTATAATTGTAAAAATATTCAAATCTAAATTTATTAATTTAAGAAAGAAATTTAGTGTTATTGGTTCTCTTTTTATAATTATTTATATAATTTCATACATTATTTTATTATTAATTTATTTTTTACCAATTATTTCAACTTTTTATCAAGATTTAACATTTTGGCAATCAGTAGGTTTTATTTTCTATCATTTAATAAGATTAATTTTAATTAACATAATAATTTCAGGAGTTATTCTTTCCTTTTCATTTATAACTCTTGCAATTTATGATAAGTCTGAAACAAATAAAAAGAAACCTTATCATAATCTTAATTTATTTAAAAGTCTAATAATTACAAATATAATTATATTTTTTATATTATTAGTCTTTCCAAAATTAATAGCATTATTAGTTTATTTAATATATATATAAAAAAAGAGAAACTATGAAAACAAAAAGACTTTGGGCAATATTTTTTTTAATATTAATGATAAATGGAGTTTTTGCATCTACAATAGATCCAAACAGAGTATTTTCAACTGAAGATACATCTTATTATTTTGATGATGCTATTCCAATTAATTATACAGATGAACCTATAAACTATACTCAAGATAAAGTTATTTCAGAATGTTACACAGAAGAGCTTTCTCCTGAAGCTGTAGAAAATATTTGGAATGAGATTTTAGTTAATGGTTTTAAAGCTGATTTAATAACAAGTGATCAACCTGCAAACTTAAATAGAGAAACATTAAAAGCAAATGAAGTTATAATTACAGACAAAGATACAAAATCAGGAGATGTTGTAGGAAAAACAGAAATTCCTGATAAAATAATGGATCCTTTAGAAGTTCCAACTATTTTAGGTCAAGTATGTTATGGTCCTTTTTCAAGTGGACTTGATCTTGATAGTACCCTAAGAGTTGGAAGATGTGCTGGTGGAGACCAAGCAGCTTGTTATCTTGAAGGAGAAGGATTATTTAGACAAAATGGAAGTTATGGTTTTATTGATCAAACTTTTTCTGTAAGTAAAGATTTTTTAGATATGTTAGGTCTTAAAAAATTAGAAGAAGTTTCAAATGAATTAATTGACCCAGAGTTAGATTATGATACAAATGTTGATTTAGGTTTATTTTCTGATATGTCTTATGAAGAACTTGCAGAGTTTAGAAAAAGTCAATTTCAAGATAGTAATTTAACTGAAATAGATATTAAAAAAATGGAATTAGTTTTAGATAAAGCTATTGAAAACAGTATGTTTACTGATTCTTTTAATGCAAGTATGGAAAGCACTTGTAATTCTGATAATTGTTATATTAACATGTATTCTCTTTTTGACAAAGTTTTTAATCAATATTATTCTGCTGATATGGTATTTACTTCAGCATCTCCTGTTCTTTGGAAATTTACTGGAAAAATATTTAGAAATGTACCAAATAAACTTGGAGCTCAAAAATTAATTGCATCTGATAAGATTGGTGGAATAAGAGGTAAAAATGGTTTTTTAGATAATTTTTTAAATAAAGATATGAGTGCAGTAAGTTCTGCAGTACAAACCTATAAATATTCAAAGATTACAAAAAACATTGATGATTATGCTGCTAAACTTGCAAAAAGTAATGACAATATAATCAAGAATATTAATAGATATAACATGAAACCAGAGTTTGATAAATATGTAAATGCTTTAAACTCTAAAAAGAATGCAGACACAATTAAAAATGAATTCTTTAAAGATGGAGCTTTTGCAAAAATGAATAAACCTCAACAAAGAGTGTTCATGGAATCTGTTCTTGAATATCAAAACAATATTAGAACAGTTAGAATGGTACAAGATTTTACAACTGATAATTTAAAAAATACTTTAAAAGAACCTCTTGAAAATTTATTTAATAAATCTAAAACAATGGAAGACTTTTATCAATCTTTAACAAAAGAAGAATATGATCTTTTACTTGAAGAAACAAAAAGATTAAATGGTCTTAATAAATCATTTTCAACATTTACTGAAAATAAATTTAAATGGGATGATGGTGCTGATAATATCACTCTTTTAAAAGAAAGAGGAAAAATAATTAATGATGAAGAAGTTTTATTAAATAAAGTAAGACTTAAAAATGAAGTAACTTCAACAGAACTTACAGGATCTTCTAAATTTGGAGATATTATTTCTGAAAATAAAGTTTCTCCTTTCCAAACTAAAAAAATAACTGTTAATTTTAAAGATGGTCCAAGTGAGGTTGAAGTAATTATTCCTTTTAAAGAAAAAATAAGTGATACTTCAACTATGCTTAATTATAATGATATAATATATAACAAAAAACCAGATGTATTAATAGAATATGTTGCAAAAGATGGAACTGCAAAAAAAGTGAGAGGCTCTGTAATTGATATTGGAGATGTTGATCCTGGTAAACAAATAAATATGAGAGATATTAAAGATACTGCAGTTCCTGATGCAGAACTTTCAAAATATGGAATTAATCCTTTAGAAGTATCTTATGGTTATTTACAAGAACTTGGAATTAAAAAAATAAAAGATGCAGAAATAGTAACTGATGGTGTCGTAAGTGTTTTAAAAGACCAAGGATGGAGTACAGGAAGAGGATTAAGTTATATAAATCAAAGAATGAAACAACAAACTGTAACTCAATGGGATAAAAGAGGATTTAATATAATGTCAGATTCTGCAAAAGCTTATCTTTATAATTTTGGATATTGGCAATTTAAAACAGCTGGTTCAACTATATTTGGTGGAGCTTTTGATAGATATAGTATGTTTAGAATACCAGAAACATATACTTCTATTATTTTTAAACATGGTGAAAGTGGAGATATATACAATGATTCTTATATAGATTTCTTTGCAAATGATGGTTCTGATCAAGGAGATCTTTTTATGGATTATTTTAATTCAATTATATTTTGGATGGTAAATCTTCCTAAAGGTGCTTTAGAAAACACAGAGTGGGAAACAACACAAGGTTTTTCAAACTGGATAACAGAACTAACTGAAGGACATATAAGAAGAAGTTCTACAGATAATATTGCAATATTAACTGATGCAATGAACAATAATTGTTCAACAACTTCTTGTCATATAAAAGTTGGAGACTCTTCTCTTCTTGAAGAAGTTACAAGAAGTAAATCTATGGATGCAAATAATTCAACATCTACAAGTCTTAAGAAAAATATTGAAGTTAATTATGCAACTGGAAATGCAATAAAAACAACAAGTTATATTTTAGAAAACACAAGTGAAGAAAACTTTGAAGAAGAAGGACAAACATTAATTGCATTTTCTCATCATACAGATTATGATGGTTCTCTTGCAGGTTTTAACTCTACAGATTCAGTAAATCTTTTACAATCAATTAACGAAGAAGAAACTTGTTCTGATAAACTTAAAAATTTAGAAGTCATGGGAATACCAATAGGTTGGACAAACCAAATAACAGGAAAATCATATAGAGCAGGTGCTGTTGCAGCTGGTTTTTCAAATATTGTTTATTATTCTTTAAGTGTTCCTCAACACAGAGTAGTTTTAGGAGCAATTTTTGGTGATATTTTACCACAAGTTGTAATTGTTCCAGAAATTTATAATTGTGTAGATCATGAAGAAGGTTATTATTCACATTTCTTTGTTGCCTCTGAAGAATATGAAAGAATTGAAAAAGATCCAAAAAATAAAGTTGGAGATGCAATTTCAAAAGGAGCAGATTCTGTTGAAAAGAGTTTAACAAATATTACAAAGAACACAGAACTTCAAGAATCAATTTCAAAAACAACACAAGAAGTAAAACAATTTGCTGAAACTGAAATTAAAGATAATCCAATTATGCAATCAAGAATAGAAACACAAGGTAATACTTCTGGATCAATGAATGCTAAACTTTTCTTCCTTGAAATTGGAGAAAGTTCAATGTGTAGAGCAAGTGGTTATAATGATAAAGGTGTTGAACATTTAGTTGATTCTAAAACAGGAGAAACTTTAGTTGTTGATAAAGAAGAAGGTGTTGTTGAAATTGTTGATAAAGATGGAAATGTTAAAGAAATAATTTCTTCAAAAAATAAAGATTGGGTAAGACTAATGGCAACTAACTTAGGAATTCCTGCAAAAGTAATTCCTCATAGTCTTTCATATATCCCTGTACCTGACACAAATACTCCTTTGTTTAATATTGATGTTTATGGTAATCTAAAGATAGATGATGCTGAATTTTTAAGTTGTTTAAAAAGAAATTACTATGAACAAACTGGTCTTGAAATGAGTGGTAATACTTTAACAGAATATTTAGGTTCTGTAAAACAAGTAATCACAACAAATAATTTAAACCCAGATAGTCAATATGACATAATACCAAAAGGAATGAATAGTTCAGCAGAAATAATAGCAGAAGGAACTCCAAGAAAAATAGCTTCTGGTGAATCTGCAAGAATAAATGTTCTAGGAAACAGAACTACAAAATTATATCCTATTGAAGGAAAAGAAGTCACTCTTGGTAAAAATATTTCTGTTCAATTTGAAAGAGGACAATTAATCTATAATGGAGAAAAGAATAGTTATATTATGTGGGTTGAACAAACCTATGTAATGCATCAATCTGAAATAAAAGGAATGGATGTTGATCCTATAAAAGAAACTAATCCTGAAACTGGTTGTGAAGAAGATGCCTTTGAAATTAGTGTTTCACCAGATACTTCTAACCCTGAAGCTGTTAAAAAGTCAGAAAATATGAATAAAGCTTTAGAAAAAGTTGGACCATTTAAGATGTTTGATACACCTACAAAAACATTTATTTTCTATACAACAGAACCTCCAGAATGTCAAAATAGAATGAAAATTATAGATAAAGAAACAGGACAAGTAATTGATCAAGCAATTGATGAAATTATAACAACTCCTGATGGATTTATTGTAAGAACAGAAGATGGACAAGAACATAATTTTGAATTTAGTGCAGAAGATGGTGTCCCTAAATTAAAGTATAATGATCAAACAGAAACTTTACTTTCAGCACAAGGTAAAAATGGTTCTTTCTGGTATGATCCTAAGACAGGTAATTGGTATACAGAAAACGGTCACTTAATACCATTTGATCCAGAATACAGAGATGGAATGACATTTAAAGTTGGAGAAGATGGTAAAGCTTATGGAACAACAGTTAATAACCTTCTTGGAAATCCAGCTGCAACAGGAGGAAGTGATAGAGGTACTTTAAATCTTCCATTAACTCCTGAAAAAATACTTCCATTCACTCTTTATATCTTAGTAATAATGGCAAGTTTTATGTACTTGTTTTCATCTAGAAATCAAAAATTTAAGAAAAGGTAAAACTTTTCTTATTTTTTAGGATTTCTTTTAATTAGTCTTTTGCTATTATCTCTAGATGCATTTTCTTTTTCTAAAAAATTAGAACTACTATTTTCTCTTGATTCTTTTCTTGGTTTCATGAATTTTCTTAAAAATGGCATTTGTTATAACCTCTTTTATATTTTCTTAAATATATTATTTACAATAATCTATTTAAATATATTTATATATAATATATTAATTAAGGTGAAACAATTATGGCTGAAATAAATGAATATGAACAAAATAGAAAAACTAATTTTCAAAAATTAGTAGATAATGGTATAGAACCATATCCATATACTTATGATAGAACACATCACACTATTGATATTTTAGAAAAACATAAAGATTTAAAAGAAGATGAATATACAGAAGAGAATGCAAGTGTTGCAGGAAGAATATTACTTATTAGAAACTTAGGAAAAATTGCATTTTTAGATCTTCATGATAAAACAGGAAAAATCCAAATTGTTGTAAAAGAAGCAAATCTTAATGAAAAAGAAAAAATAATTCTTAATGCTTTAGATAGAGGAGACATTATTGGAGTTAAAGGAAAAATATTTAAAACAAAAAGAGGAGAAATTTCAATTGACTTAGAAAATTTAACTTTTCTTTCAAAAGCTTTTATGCCTCTTCCTGAAAAATATCATGGAATTAAAGATACAGAATTAAAATACAGAAAGAGATATATTGATTGGATGGTAAATAAAGAATCAAGAGATATATTTATAGTTAGATCAAAAATAATTTCTCTTATGAGAAAGTTTTTAGATGAAAAAGGATTTTTAGAAGTTGAAACTCCTCTTTTACAACCATTATATGGTGGAGCAAATGCAAGACCTTTTGTAACTGAAAGTTTTGTATGGAAAAGAAATCTTTATTTATCAATTTCACCTGAACTTTATTTAAAAAGATTATTGGTTGGTGGGTTTGAAAAAGTTTACACTATTTGTAAAAATTTCAGAAATGAAGGTGTAGATAAATCTCATAATCCTGAATTTACAATGCTTGAACTTTATGAAGCTTATAAAGACTATAACTCAGCTATGGATATTTTAGAAGAAATGCTTGAATATGTCACTACAAATATTTTTGGAACAACTAAAATAATTTATGATGGAAATGAGTTTGATTTTAAAAGACCATGGCAAAAAATGACAATGAAAGAAGCTATCTTTAAATATGCAAATATAGATATTGATAAATTATCTGACCAAGAAATTAAAGATTTATTAACAAAAGAAAAAATAGAACTTGAAGAATATAAAAGAGGACTTGCTATTGCAGAAATCTTTGAACATTATTGTGAAGATAAACTATATGGTCCAATACATATAATTGATCATCCAAAAGAGACAACACCTCTTTGTAAGTTACATAGAGATGATAAATCATTAATTGAAAGAAACGAACCTTACTTAAATAGTATGGAACTTGCAAATATATACAGTGAACTTAATGATTCCTTTCTTCAAGAAGAATTAATGATTGAACAAAAAGATCAAGGAAAATCTAAGGGTGAAAATCATCCAATTGATACAGATTTTATAGAATCATTAAAGTTTGGTATGCCTCCTGCTTATGGTATAGGTATGGGTATTGATAGACTTGTTATTCTTTTAACAAATTCTCAAAATATTAGAGATGTAATATTATTTCCTTTATTAAGAGAAGAAGAATCTTCTAAAAAGAAAGAGGGAGAAAGTGATAAAGATGGTGCATAAATGTATAAAATGTAATAAAATAATTGATTCTACAAGAATCTATTGTAAAGCTTGTGAAGCAAATATTAGAAAAAAGGATGAAATAAAAAGATTAAAAGAAAACCAATGGAATAAGGCAGATTTCTTTGAAAGACAAAGAATGAAGTGATTTTTTAATGAAAAAAATATTAATTATTTCTCATAGAGATTTAGATGGAATTACTTCTGCTGTAAGTTATATCTGGAATTATTTAGAAACAATAAATGTTTCTAAAAATATTAAGAATATTTCTAAATATTCAGATATAATTGATTATAACCATGGAGAAGATATTTTAAAGAAATTAAAATTAAAAAAAATAGATCTTAAAAATTATTCTCATTTAATAATTACAGATCTTTCTTTTTCTTTTGAAATAATGAATTTTTTTTATAAAAAATTTAAAGAAAATTTAATCTGGATCGATCATCATAAAAGAATTACAGATGAACTTGAAAAAGAATTTTCTAAACAAAAAATTAAAATTACAGGTATAAGAGACTTTAAACATGCTGCTTGTTTTTTAGTTTGGAAATTTTTTAAAAAAGATGCACCTGATTTTGTAAAATATGTACAAGATATGGATCTTTGGACTTTTAAACTTGAAAATTCAAAAGAATTTATTGCAGGTTTAGATACTTTTAAAGGACCATATACTAAGAAAAATATTAATTTTATTTTAAAATTTATAGATATTGATTATTTTAATAAACAAAAACAAAAAATTATTGAAAGAGGAAAAATAATCCAAGAACATCAAATTAAACATGTAAAAGAACAATTGTTTTCTGGAAAAATTATTGATTTTTTTGGAAAAAAAGCTTTTGTTGTTAACAGTATCTTTATACCAGGTGTTTTTGCAGAAGTAATATTTAAGGAAAAAAAATATAAATCTGCAGAAATTTTAATAATTTGGTATAAAGACCATAATACTAATAAATTTAAGTTTAGTTTAAGAAGAAGAGAAAACTCAAAGGTTGATCTTTCCCTAATTGCAAAAAGATTAGGCGGAGGAGGGCATCCTGCTGCTTCTGGCTTTACTTTAAATTCTTTAGCAGAATTTAAATATGAATAGATATGACAGAATACTTAATAAACCTTGCAAGATTTGTATCCTACAATGAAAAGAAAGAAATCTACAGAGACCTTAAAAATAAAGGCTACTTTGTTTCAAATGATTCTTGGTCTTATAGAAGACTTATAGTTAATAAACCTGTAAAAAATAAACCTTTTGTTGCAAGTTTAATTGAACTTAAAGAAACTTTTTATCAAAATAATTTAAGTCAAACAATAGATAGACTTTCAAAATATAAGATAAAAGAAATAAAAGCAAAAATTGAAAGAAATGTGCCTTTTCATTCAAAAGCTATAACTGAAAGATATCTTAAAAAATATAAATTTGATCCAGAAGGAGAAACAATTTATCTTGAAGCAAGACTTGAAAAAGATAAAGTTGCAATAAGACTTGGTTTTTATTTAGATGATAAAGAAAATATTCCTGTTAAAAAAGAAGTTGTATATCCAGATATTGGAATTGAAAGCCCATTTACTTTAGGAGAAGTTGGAGATTTTTTAAGACTTTCAAAAACTTTTAAAACAAAAGTTTTTATTTTTACTTTAAATGATCCTGATTGCTTAAATAATATCCAAAATTTTTTAAAAGAAAATAGTTTTGATAAAGGAAATATAACTATTGTAAAAGATATTGAATCTTTTAGAAATGAATATGAAATTATAGGATTTAGTATGTGGGGTAAAGATCCTCTTGAAACAATTATTAAAAATAAAGAAAAAAAGAAATTATTATTATTTGGAAATGAAAGAAGAGGGCTTTTAAAAAAAACAATGGATCAGTGTAATAAAATAATAAAGATTGGATCTTCTTCTGAACCATTAAGAGCAACTCAAGCAGCATCTTTTGCTTTAGGATATATTTTTTCTAAAGAAAATTAAATCTTATATTTAGATACTGCTTTATCTATTTCTTTTATAACTTTTTTATCAAGAACAGAAGGAATTATTTTCTTTTCTGTTGGTTTTTTAATTACACCAGCAATTGCTTTTGAAACATCTATTTTTAGTTCTTGAGAAATATCTATAACATTATATTTTAATAAAGCTTTAAAAAGACCAGGAAATACTAAAACATTATTTATTTGATTTTCAAAATCACTTCTTCCAGTTGCTATAATTTTAGCTTTTCCTTTTTTAGCGTCTGTTGGAAAAATTTCAGGAGTTGGATTTGCAAGAGCAAAAATTATTGAATCTTGGTTCATTGTTAAAATATCTTTTGAAGTTAAGAGGTTACCTTTTGAAGCACCTATAAAAATATCAGCATTTTTTATAGCTTCTAAAAGATTTCCAGAAATATTTTCTTTATTTGTTATATCTAATATTTCTTTTTTATAACTATTAAGATCTTTTCTTTCATTTGAAATTATTCCTTTAGAATCACACACTAAAATATTCATAAAACCAGCAGCATGTAAAAGTTTAGTTATTGAAAGTCCAGCAGCACCAGCTCCGTTTATTACAATTCTACTATTTTTATCTTTTTTTGTAACTTTTAAGGCATTAATTAGGGCAGATAAGACCACAATTGCAGTTCCATGTTGATCATCATGAAAAACAGGTATGTCTAGCTCTTTTTTAAGCCTATTTTCTATTTCAAAGCACCTAGGAGCGGCTATATCTTCTAAATTTATGCCACCATAACTTTTTGAAATTAATTTAACTGTTTTTATTATTTCTTCTGTATCTTTTGAATCAATTGTTATTGGAAAAGCATCAACATCTGCAAATTCTTTAAAAAGAGCAGCTTTTCCTTCCATGACAGGTAAAGATGCTAAGGGACCAATATCTCCTAAGCCTAAAACTGCAGAACCATCTGTTATAATGGCAACAGTATTTTTAGAAGAAGTTAATTGTTTTGCTTTTTTAAAATCTTTATAAATTTCTAAAGAAACAGCACCTACACCAGGAGTGTAAAGTAAAGATAAATCTTTTTTTGAGGAAATTTTCTTTTTTGAAACTATTTCAATTTTACCTTTTAGTTTGTTATGTAGTTTAATACTTTCTACATTATAATCCATATTATATCATCTCTGTTATATTTATTAAAAATAATTAAATTATAAAAAAATAGTAAAAAAATAAAAAAAATAGTTTTTATGAAAAAAAACTATTTTAAAGCTTGATCAATTGCAGGTTTGTTAAAACCTATGATAACTTGACCATTAACATCTAAAACAGGAACACCTTGTTGTCCTGATTTTTGAACCATTTCCATAGCTCTTTCCATGTTTGATCCAACATCAACATCTTCAAATTCAATGTTTTTAGATTTTAAATATTCTTTTGCCATAACACAATAAGGACATGACTTTGTAGAATATACAGTTACATTATTCATATTTATTCACCTTTTAATTTTTTAATATCAGATATTATTTTTAATAATAGTTTTTTATTTTTTATTTTTATACACTTAGATTTATTTATTTTTTCAATAGTTATAATTCCTTCTTTTTTAAGAATTGCTAATTGTCTTGAAATAGTAGAAAGATCTTTACCTGTAAAGGATGCAAGATCTGTACAACAATTATCTTTCTCATTTAAAAGTTTTAGAACTATTGAATACCTGGTTTCTTCTCCAAGTGCCTTAAAGATTTTATATTCTTTCATATTAAATTTTTCTTTTATTTTTTTAAAAAACTATTATTGTATAAATATACAAGTAAAGAAATGTTTAAAAAGCTTTCTTTTAAATAAAAAAATACAATTATTCAACAGTAACAGATTTTGCTAAGTTTCTAGGTTTATCAATCTCACAACCTTTAAGGTCAGAAATAAAATATGCAATAAGTTGCATAATTACAAGATTTAAAAAAGGAGTTAAATCATTATCAATATCTTCAACATAGATAACATAATCTGAAATTTTTAAAATATCCACATCTCCTTTTGTTGCAATAGATATTACAACTCCACCTCTTGCTTTTACTTCATTAATATTTGATATTACTTTTTCATAATTATTATTTTTATTAACAATAAAAACACAAGGCATGTCTTTATCAATTAAAGCAATAGGACCATGTTTCATTTCTGCTGCAGGATAACCTTCTGCATGGATATAAGATATTTCTTTAAGTTTTAAAGCTCCTTCTAAAGCTATAGGGTAGTTTATACCTCTTCCAAGATATAAGAAATTTTTAGAATTTTTAAAATTTTCAGCAATTTTTTTAACTTCTTCTACAGAATTATTAATTTCTTCAAAAATAATTTCTGGAAGAGATGAAAGATTTTTAATAATTTTTAATCTATCTTCAATTGAAATTAAGTTATTCTTTTGTCCAACATATAAAACAAACAACCACATAGATATTAATTGATTTGTAAATGCTTTAGTTGATGCAACACCAATCTCTGGACCTGCTCTAGTATAGATACCACAACTAACTTCTCTTGCAATAGTTGATCCAACAACATTTACTATTCCTAAAGTTTTTGCATTTTTTTCTTTAGCTTCTCTTAAAGCTGCAAGAGTATCTGCAGTTTCTCCAGATTGTGAAATTACAATTACCAAAGTATCCTGGTCAACTAAAGGATCTCTATATCTAAACTCTGAAGCATAATCAACTTCTACAGGTATTTTTAAATATTTTTCAATAATAAACTTAGAAACCAAAGCACAATGCCAAGAAGTTCCACAAGCAAGAATAACTATTCTTTTTAATTTTTCTAAATATTCAAAATTAATAAAATCTAATCCTCCAAGAATAACAGAATTTGATTTTAAATCTATTCTTCCAGCTAATGCATTTTTAATAACATCTTTTTGTTCATAGATTTCTTTTAACATAAAATGTTTATAACCTTGTTTTTCTATTTGATCAAGAGTAACTGATAAAGTATCTATATCTTTATCAATTATTTCATTATTAAAATCTGTAATATAATATCCTTGATCATTAATTAATGCAATTTCTCCATCATTTAAATAAATAACATCTTTTGTATACTCAATAATTGCAGAAGTATCACTTGCAATAAAATATTCATCCTCTCCAATACCTAAAACAACTGGAGATCCTTTTCTGGCTACAACAATTTCTCTTTTATTTTTAGATAAAACTAATATTCCAAAAGTTCCAACAACTTGAGAAATAGCTTTTAAAACAGCTTCCTTTAAATCTCCTTTATAAAAATAAAAAATTAATCCAACTAAAACTTCAGAATCAGTATCAGATCTAAAAGTAATATTTTTAGTTTGTAAAAATTTTTTTAAACTTTCATAATTTTCAATAATACCATTATGTACTAAAGAAATATTATTTAAAAAATCAGTATGAGGATGAGAATTAACTTCTGAAGGAATTCCATGTGTTGCCCATCTTGTGTGTGCAATACCAATAGTTGATTCTGTTAAAAGATCTAATTTTTCTTTTAACTCTAAAACTTTACCTTTTGTTTTTACAGTTATAAGATCATCATTATAAAGAAAAGAAACACCACAAGAATCATATCCACGATATTCTAATCTTAAGAGTCCATTAATTAATATTGGTAAAACTTTTCTTCTTCCTAAGTATCCAATTATTCCACACATATTTTATAAAATTTGTATTTTAATAATTATATAATAGTTACAAAACATTTATAATATAACTTTTCTTTTAAAAAAAATCATTTTTTTTCTTCAACAAAAAACTTAAAGAAAATTGCAATAAAATTATGAATAGAATGTGCAATTGCAACAAAAATTAAATTTGTATAAAAAACATATATCATAGCAAGTAAAAATCCTTCAATAAAAACTAAAAGTAAGTCTAAATTTTTACGACTATAAATAACATGAATATACATGAAAAGTAAAGAATTAATAAAAACAACCATAATTGAAGAATTAAAGATATCAAATAATTTAGGAATTAAATAACCTCTAAAAATAAATTCTTGTAAAAAGCATAAAGGAATAAAAACTAAAATATGGAATCTTTTTTCATGCCAATAATGAATATAATGTTCTCTTTTTAAAACATATTTTGAAAGATAAATAATTGCAACAGAAACTAAAACAGTAAAAGCAATATATGGAAATATATGATTATCAATATTATCAAATCTAATACCTAAATCATAAAATGTCATTCCTTCAATTATTATAAAGAAAATAACTATTAAAAAAATAGAAAAAAGAACATGTAGTCTATACTTAAAAGGAATAATTTTTTTATATAAAAGATATACAGGTAGTACAAAAACAAGTAATACCTGTATTATTGATATTAAAAACATAATTTATCTTTTATATATATTTTTTTTAAAAATTAACCACATGTTGCGTCTGTTGTTGATGTTGTTGTTTGACTAAAACCAAATCCAGGAGTTGGAGAAGCTGAACTTAAAACTTCATTACATGCTCTTGGTAATGTTTCAAATCCACTACAAATTGTATTTAAAAGACTTTGAGGATCTCTATTTGAATTTACAACAGTCCCATTAATTACAAGTGTTGGTGAACCTTGAACTCCATATTTTAAATTATCAGCATCATGTACTAAAAACTTAGGATATCTTCCATTAAGCCATGAAGCTTTATCTTCATAAGATGCCATAACATTAAATTCTTGATCAGTTTCTGTAATACATGTATCTAAAGAATCTCTTGTGATTTGTGTTTCTTCAAGACATCTATCTGTATTTCCATCTTCTAAGAAACAATAAAGATAGTCATTAAATTTGTCATTAAATTCTTCTTGAATACAATATTGAAGTAATTGTTCTTCAACTTCAACAATATCATGCATAGCATAATTTACAAACTTAATTTTAAAATCAATTGTGTCTTGTAAAACATCAACTGCAGGTAAAATTCCTTTTTCAACTTGAGTTCCATAAGGACAGTGAGACATTACAAACAATTCTACTGTTGGTTTTTCAGTCTTTGGAATTTCTTGAACTTCAGGAGTTGTATTCTCTCCTTCTGCTAAATTCAGGTCAGATTTATTAATTGGTTCTAAACCAGGAACGAAAACCATTTCTCCATCTAAAGAAGTATATATTTCTACTTCTTGTCCTTCAATTTCAAAAGTATTAAGGCATAAGCCATTAGAAGATACTGTTGAAATTAAACTTAAAGAAGGTAATTGAAATGTATCAATTAAGAAAGTTTGTGTGTCTGGTCCAATATTTGTTGCACATTCATTAGAAGTCAATGATTTTTCAGAATAATTATTATTTGTTTCAATATTATTAAATAATATTTCTAAATCATTTAATAAAATTGTGTCTGATTGTGGATTTTCAGATTTAATTATTTCTAATAAATATTCTAAATCTTCTGATGTAATATTAGATTTATTGCCAGTTAATGCAAAAATACCTACTACAATTAATAAAACTAAAAGAACAAAAGAAGTTATTTGCCAAAAATGATCTTTCATTTTACAAGTTTTATGTTTAGAAGAACTTACATTATGATGTTCTTCTTTATGTGTAGGTGTGTTTTTTTTAATTGTTTTTTTCATATCATACCACCATATTTTTAATAATAATTTATATATAATATTACAACAGAAATGTTTATAAAAAGAAAGAAAAATTAGATTCTAAAAATTTATTTTCAGAAAATAATTTTTAAAAAAAATAAAGAAATTTATAAAGAATAAACTTCTTTATAAATTCCATGAATATTACATAAAGCCCTAATTGTAACTTTTCTTCCTAAAGGAACTTTAAAAACAACTTCTGGTTTATCCCAATAATTAAGACTCTTAACATATAAAGACCCATCAACAGAAATTTCAATCCATTTAATGAAATGTTCTTGTGTCATTGGATGCATAGGATCTCCAATCTTAACATATATTTCTTTTTCGCCTCTAATCTCTATATAAGGTTTATGAATATCTTCATTTGATGTAACTTTTTCTTCTTTAATTTCAAGATCCATTTCTTTACCACAACAAACTAAAGTTCCACCACCAATTTCTTTTAGTTCTACAACATTTCCACAAACTGAACATTTATATTTATCTCCAACTTCCATAATTTATTTCTCCTATAACTATCTTCTTTTTATCAAGTATATTATATAGAATAATTAATAAATATATGGATTATTTATTAAAAAAAGTAATTTTGTTTAAAATATTATTATAGTATATTTTAAAGTTAAATGTTTAGTTTTTTATTAAATAAAAAAAAATAGACAAGAAAAAATATTTAAATATTTTCTCTAATTTTTGATTTTGAAAAACCAGCATCTAAAAGATCTTCTTCTGAATAACCAGCAAGTCTAAGCTCTTCTAAACTATAACCTACACTTCTAAGTTCTCTTGCAGAAAAATGTAATTCTTTAAGTTCTTTGGCACCATAATGAATAACTTTCATAAGTCTAATTCCAACACCTAAATCAAAAACATCTTTTGCAGGATAACCAGCATAATGAAGTTGTCTTGCAGTATATCCTACATCATAAAGATCTTTTGCAGAAAATCCACCTTCTTTCATAGAAGATGCATCATAACCTGCAATTTTTAAATCTCTTGCAGAATAATATGGATTTAAATCTTTTGGATAAAATCCAGCTTGAGACATTTCTTTTGCAGTATATCCTGCATTATAAAATTCAGAAATTGGTATACCTAAACCATAAAGTTCTTTTGCTTTATAACCTGCAAATCTAATAGTTGAAACATCAAAACCAGAATCATACATTTCTTTTGCAGTATATCCTGCAGCATGATATTGTTTTGCAGTATATCCAATACTTAAAAGTTCTTTTGCACTAAATCCAGCTCTTCTAAGTTCAAGTAAAGAAAAGCCTTCTAAATGAAGTTCTAAAGCAGTAAATCCTGCAAGTCTTAAATCAATTAAATTATAACCATTTGCAAGGAAATCTTTTATTGTACATCCAAGCATATGAACTTCTCTTAAAGAATAACCACCTTCAAGTAAATCAAAACATGTACATCCAGCATTCTTTAAATCAATTGCTTTGTATCCAGCTTCTTTTAAATCTTTAATAGTATAACCTAATTTTAAAAGTTCAGGTATACTGTACTTTAAATATTTAAGTTCTTCTAAAGATACAACTTTATCATCTGAAAGAACAACAGGTTCAATAGGTTTTAAAGCAATTAACTCTGAAATATCAAATCCTGCTTCTTTAAGTTCATCAATTGTAATTCCATTTTCATATAATGGTTTTGCAGAAATTCCTTCTTTTCTAAATCTTACAAGAGGAATCTCTTTTAGAAGTTCTTTATAAGTAAAACCAATATCTAAAAGTTCTTTAATTGTAAATTTTTCTGCAACAATTTCTTCTAAAGAATAAACATCTTTAATTTCTTTTAAAGTATATCCTTTTTTTAGTAATTGTTTTAATGTAAATATTTTTGAAAGATCTTTAATTGTAAAACCACAATCTAATATTTCTTTAAGTTTATAACCAGCAGAAACAATTTCTTTTAAAGAATAACCAGCTTTTTTAAGATCTTTCGCAGGATATGCATATTCTTTTAATTTTTTAGCTCTAAATTTTGCATCTCTTAAATCTTTTGCATCAAATTCTGCAAAAAGAATTGAATGTTGATCAAATTTAACTTTCTTTAAATCACTTGGAGTATATCCTAAGTTTTTAAGATCTTTTGTTGAAATTCCTGCTTTCTTTAATTCTTTTAAAGAAAAATTTACATCATTAATTTCTTTAGGAGTATATTGTAGATAATAAAGATCTTTTGCAGTGAAGCCAAGTGACTTTAATGCTTTTGCATTATATTTATGTTCTTTTAAAACTTCAGCTGTTAAGCCATATGAAAATATTTCTTTTGAAGACATTTTTTTTAAAGTTTGATCATTAATAACTATTTTTACAACTTCTTCTTTTTTATTTTCAACTTTTTCTTTTTTTGCTTTTTCTTTTTTAATTTTATCTGTTTTTTCTTTTTTGCTTTTTACTTTTTCTTTTGGAAATTTATTTAAAGGTTTTATTTTTTCTTCTTTAATTTTAATTCCAATTTCTTTATCTGTAAAACCTGCTTTTCTTAACTGATCAATACTATATTTTGCTTTTTTAAGTTCTAAAATAGTATATGTACCTTGATATAGTTCTTTAGCAGTTAAACCAATATTTTTTAATTGTGATGCATCAAAACCTGCTCTCTTTAAATCTTTAACACTAAAACCAACTTCTAAAAGTTGTCTTGCAGTAAATTTAACTTTTTTTAATTCTTTTGAAGTATAACCTACAGATTTTAAATCTTTTAAATTAATTCCAAGTTCTTTTAAATCTTTTAAAGGAAATCCTGCAACTTGTAAATCTTTAACTGAATAACCTACAGAATAAAGTTCTTTTGCAGTAAAATCTAAATTTCTTAGATTTTGAGAACTAAAACCAACTTCTTTTAATTTCTTAACAGTAAAGCCTGCTTTTTCTAAAGTTCTAGCCTTAAAGCCTAATCCCTTTAAAACAGTATAATTTGCTTTTACTTCATTTAATTTTTTTGCAAATTCTGTTTTATTTATTTTAAATTTTGAAAAAATAGAAACTGTTATTGGAGAAATAATATATCTTGAAGGAGAACTGATTTGTTTCTCTAAATATTCATTTAATTCTTTTTTTGTTAAATTTTTTAAGTCAATAGCCATTTTAATACACCACCTAAAATATAATTATATTTAGTTAAATAATTATAGTAAAGTTAAGTTTAAATACACATTTATTTATTTATGTATAGTAAAAAAACTATAATTATCTTCTAATAGATTTATTTATAACTCCTTTTAAAAATTCTAATGTTTTTTTTGTTGTAAAATCATCTTTTTCTCCAAAATAACTATGAAGTGTTGAATGATTTCTTTCTTTAACAATATAATGTTCTGCATAAATATTATTCTTAATAAGTTTTAAATAAAGATCTAAAGATTCAAGTTTTCCTATCCTTAAAATACTATTTTGTGCACTAAAAACAATCATTGGAGGAATATTTTTAGAGTCATTTATATAATTTATTGAGGAGGCTTTTTTTAAAACTTCATTATTTTCTCCAAAAGGAAACATTAAATATTTATTTATAATTTGACCATCAATATCAAAATCTTTATACTTTAAAATATCATAACCAATTCCTTCAAGAAGAATTGTTCCTTTAATAACATTTAAATCTAAATCATTTTCTAGCAAATAAGATTCATCAGTTGAAATTAAAGAAATAATTTGTGCTCCTGCAGAATGTCCTTGAATAAAAATTAAATCTTTATTACCATTATAATCTCCAATATTATCATAAACCCATTTAATGGAACTTGAAACATCTTTTACATATACAGGAAATTTAACTTCAGGAAAAACTCTATAATTAATTGTAACCAAAATAAAATTATTATCAGTATAAAAAATACTTTTAAGCAAAGAATTTTTTTTAAAATCTTTATTTCCAAAAAAATCTGTCCATGCTCCACCATGTACAAAAATAACAACAGGTAAAAGTTTATTTTCAATAGTTTTTTTTGGAGTATAAATATCTAAAAGATTATATTTTATATCATGATTTACATCTTCAAGATTAATATATGGAATATCTTTATAATAATTAAAATTTGCTTTTTTTTCAAGATCATTATAATAATTATTTGTAGAAATTAAAGAAGATAAAAATATAATTATAATAATTGAAAAAAAAATAAACAGTTTATGTTTTTTAAGTGAATCTTTAATACCCATAATTATTCTTTAAAAAATATAAAAAAACCTTAGAAAAGAATCTAAGGTGTATACTCACAAGAATCTAAAAGTTCCTTTGCTCTATTTTTTTCATCTTTAAGTTCTTGATTGTCTGGATCTTGAAGTAAAGCCATATATGCGCTTGTATGATCAGAGGTATATTTTGAATATTCTTCTTCTGTACAATTACCATACATTCTTTCAGTCTCAATTTCATTTTCAGAATCTAACTTTTCATTTTCTGTATAAGTATCATTATCTTCTGTATAGTTTAAATAATCTTCTGTGTCGTTTGAAGAACTTGAGTTATTACTATAACTTGAATCTACAGCTAAATAATCATCTCCATAAAGATCTTTTCTTTTATCAGGATATCCATCAAAGTCTTTGTCAAAATCATCAAATATCCCATCATTATCAAAATCCCATGAATCTGCAAAACCATCTCCGTCTGTGTCATATCCTTCAATCTTACCGTTAGCACCATAATCCCAGTTATCAGGAAGACCATCTTCATCTAGATCATACAAGATAACATCAATTTTAGCATCTCCGTCAAAATCAATTTTAATAACTTCAAAAACTCCAGTGTTATCTAAATCATAGAAAAAACTATCAAGAATTTCATCTCCATGAACATCTATTGCTGCAAAATCAATAGAGCCATCTTTGTTATTGTCTATTGATACAAAATCTGAAAGTCCATCTCCATCTGTATCAACATTGTTTGCATAAAGATAAGGATTATTAATTACTTCTCCTTTCTCAAGATTATCCATAACTGAAACTTTATCTAGATCTTTTCCTTTCCCACCTGAAAATAAAAGTATTAAAATAAAAACAACTACTCCAATTATAATCCATGTTCTTATGTTATTTTTCTTTTTCACAGCCATAATATATCACCTAATATATAATTAGTTATTAACAGGTGTTTTTTGTGTAATAACTTTTACATCCTCCCATTTATCTGTTGTATGGTTAAAGATTTGTAATCTGTTTTTACTAAGCCATGGAGAATAATATCTATACAACCTACCAGTTCCTTGAGCATCATCAAAAGTTTCAGTAGAACCTTTTGGTATACTGTAGAATGCTTCAGAACCATCTTGTGCAGTTACTTTTTTAAAATCCATTTGTCCTCCAGTTTCTTCAAAATAAGTAGAGGTATTTGGATCATATATTTTTATTTTAACTTTATAGTCACTTGAAATAATATTTCTTTCTGTATATTGTTGTAAATTTTGTTGAAGGAACCTATAATCACTATTTGAAACAACGTTTGCTTCTTTAGCTCTAGAATTATAATACTCTGTTGCTTTTGTAACTGCTTCTGCAGCTGTTTCAACACTGTTTCCTAAAGCTCCAACACCATCACTTAATCCTGGTGGAAGATAGTTTGCAACATTTTTAGTAATTGAACCCATAACTCTTAAGGCTTTAACAGCATCTTTTGTATTTGGATCTATATCTAAATTATTTACTTTATCCATAAATTTTACATTGTCATAAGTATCGCTTGCCCAACCATAAACTTCATTAGCAGTTCCTACATTTTCATAAAAGTCTGCTAGTTGTTTTGAAGGTTTTACTTGATAAACAATATCTCCAACAGCACTACTTACACTTCCAGCTTGACTTGCTGCAAAGTTAGCCCAACCCATACCATCTCCAACTGAGCTTTTTAAATCATCAAAGACACCTGAGTCTGCAAGCATTGTATCTTTATAACCTTTTTCAACTATTGCTTTACTTAAATTTTTTTCAATATCTGATACGTTATTTCCAGAGTTTAAGATTAAATCAAGATCTTGGTTTTTACCTCCAAGTTCTAAATAAATATCTTTTAATTTTTGAATTTTTGAGTCTTGAGAATAATTTTTCTTTTCTTCTCTTAATTTTTGAATCTTATCATATGGATCTTCCATATCTTTAAGTTCTTCTGTTAAACGTTTAATTAACTCTTCATTACCTGCAAACATTTCTTTTAAATTTTTTTCAAGATCATTTACAAGTCCATCGATTGTTTCTTGTTTTTCTTTTTCAATATTTTCATAATGATTATCTAACATTTCTTTATTTTCTTCAATTTGTTTCTTTTGTGTATCTTCTTTAATTGCTTTTGAAGGGTCTTTTTTAGAATAAACGTTATCCCAATTTTCATTTATACAATCATAAGCTCTCATTCTTGCCATATCTGAGTTATTACAGATTGCTAAAAAAGAACCAAAATTTTCTTCATAAAGTTTGTCAGAATCAAAGTTTGGAGAACATTCTTTTTCTAAATCATGATCTTGGAAAAAATCATCTAAATCTGCATCAACATTTGAAAATTTTGCTAAGGCTATTTGAGTTACATTAATATTTAATAGATCATCAACACACATAATAAAGGTATTTTCAACAGTACCCTCTATCATACATTCATGACCATTATAACTATCTACAACTTGTATACCATCTTCAATTTTAAAATAAAGTTCATTTATTTTATCAGAAGCTTCTTGTTCAAGTTGATCTGCATTAATTTTATCTCTACATTTTTTCATTTCAGTAGATTTTTTAGTTTCACATTCAGATGTTAAATTTAAGTTATCAACTATTAATTGACCACATGTCTTTGCTTCTAAACATTCACACTCTTCTTTTCCATCTACAGTAGTACAAGAAGGGTTTGCACAGTATGACATGGTACTTATTTTTGAAGCATCTTCAAAACATAAGGTATTATAAAAAGTTGAATAATCACAATAATCTAAATAAGGTTTATAGATATCCTTAAATTCTTTAAATTGTGGTGTAGAAATAATTGCATTATTTGCAATCATTGAAACTTTGCTAAAACAGTTTCTTTTTTCAAAATCCCAAGCATCTGCGTATTCTTGTTGGGAATTATAGTTTTGTCTTAAAACTTGGTTGTCATTAAATTCTTGTTGATATTTTTCTGCAACTTTTTGTTGTTCTTCTGTGAGATCAAAAAAGTCCATTGCATAAATTTGCGATGTTAATATTATAACACTAAATAAAAGTAGAAAAATAAATAAAATGTTTTTTTGTTTTAATTTATTTTTAAAAACCATTTTTATACCCCTTTTCTTTTTTTTTAAAAATATAAAATTAAACCTAATTTTTTGAATATTTATATATAATAGACATAATAATATTTATAAATAGAATTAATCTTTAAATAATATATAAAATAAGAAAATAATTACATATGACTAAAGAAAATATTATTGGAATTATAAAAAATGTCCAAGCTAAAGGAAAAAATACATTTATTAAGAAAAACTGCGATCTTTATTTTACAAATAAAAGATTAGTATGTGTAGTCTTAAGTAACTCTAATTTTGTTGCTGGGATGAGTGGTGGATTGATTGCAGGAGTTTCAGGCATTTTAGCATATTCTCAAGTAACAGATTATACAGCTAAAAATAAAAGACTTCAAAATAAAGAAAAAGAAGTAGATGAAATTATTAGCCAATGCCCAAATAGTTTTGATATTAAGAATGAAGAAATTATATTTCAGAAATCAAGATTTGAATCTAGATTCTTAAAAACTTTTGGAATTTTTGCACAATTAATAATTAAAACTGAAAATAAAAAATATTATTTTGATATTCCCTATAGTGATAGAAAAATGGCAAAAATAATTGTTTCAGAATACAGTTCAGAAATAAAAATTAATTAAAAGATTTATTCTCCAATAATCTTAATAATAACTCTTTTATCTCTTTTACCATCAAACTCTGCATAATAGACTTCTTCCCAAGGTCCAAAGTCTGCTTTTCCATTTGTTATTGGGATTGTAACTTCATGCCCTATTATCATTCTTTTTAAGTGAGCATCTCCATTATCTTCCCCTGTTAAATGATGTTTATAATCTTTTCCAGACGGTGCTAAAGTTTCAAGCCATTCTTTTATATCCTCTATAAGTCCATTTTCAGCATCATTGATGTAGACACCAGAGGTGATATGCATGGCATTAACATGGCATAAACCTTCTTTTACTTTAGAGTCTTCAATAGCTTGATTTACTTCTTCTGTAATGTTTATAAATTCCATTCTTTTTTTTGTTTTAAATAACAAATATTTTGTAAAACTTTTCATAATTATTTCATTCTTTTTTTATTTTTTTAAAAAACTTTAAAGCTTCAGGAATAGTAGTGACTCCATCACCTTGACAAATATGCCCTTTTTTTCCAACATTAACTTCAGTAGCATCTAAATCTTTAATTAACTTAGTAATATCTTTCTTTATAGCAAAAGGATCATCTTGTGAATAGATAACAATAAACTTCTTTGCCTTATCTTTTATCTTCTTAAAATCTATTGGGGTTTCTGCCCATGGCTTTGCAACAGACCATCCTTCATTTTCATCTAAATTATTTTTATTAATAGTCATCCAAGGGGCAACTAAAATTACATTACCTACTTTTCCATTATACTTTTCTAAAAACCTTAAGATGGTTTGGCAGCCAACAGAGTGTCCAACAAATATAGTGGCTCCATCTACTTTTAAGGATTGTAATTTCTCAACCCATGGCTTTATCTTAGGATTATCAGTATCTGGCATTACTGGCAAAGATACCTTATATCCTCTTTCACTTACCTTTTCTTTAAGATAAGGAAACCAATCTGATTTAGGGTTAGCTCCCCATCCATGTATAATATATACTTTCATTTTATCACATTAAATTTAATAAAAATACAAATATATTATTATATACACTTAAATGATTTATAAATATTTGTTTTAAAACAGATTAGATCTCTTTCTTAAAATAAAGCCTAACATTACCGTCTTTCTTACCAATTGAGATAAGCTTATAGTCATTCTTTAAAATATTCTTTTTACTATAAAGATTATCAGGATGTGCACTAATAACTGAATATTTATAATTAATACTTTTAAGATAACCCTCTCTTAACTTTATAAGGTAATCTTGAAGCCCATGCCCTCTATATTTCTTTAAGACACCAGCTCCAGCAAACTCAGCTGTAAGGTCCATATCTTTTTTAGATATCTTACAGTATTTTTTAAAGTTTTCTTTAAATTTGTTATCTTCTTTAAAACAATACACAAAAGAATAAGCAATAGGTTTATCTCTATAGTATGTTAAAAAAATAGCAGACTTATAATCAAAATCTTTCTTTAATAATTCATAATCATAAGGAAAGTCAAATTCTTTAGGTGTTTTTTTAAGTATTTCTAGATGTAATTTTTTAAAAATATAAACTTCACTTTTGTTTATCTTATAGGTTTTAAAAAGTTTATCTTTTAATTTTACAGACTCAATATATTTCATAAACAACTCTTTGGAATATCATTAAAAAAAATATTGATAATTTTTAAATTTGAACTTAATGATTCTATTTTAATTAAATCTAATAATAGAGTATTTACATTCATAAGATAATATAAATACAAATAATTTATAAATAGTTTGTGGGGATAATTTTAAACTATATTTTTAATAAAAAAGAATAAGAAAAATATCCCTCCTCCCAGATTTGAACTGGGGATCTTCCGGTTACCGCCATTAAAAGAGATTAAAAATCTCTTTAATTTTAGTATAATCTAAAATGTCTACAGCCGGACGCACTAGGCCGCTATGCTAAGGAGGGACTATTTACTATATATTATATTAGCAAAACATATTTAAATAAAACTATTTTAAGATAGCCTTCTTTAATTGCTTCTTTCTTGCAGGAAATAATATTTTATAATAACCAACAGCATCTTCTTCCATAATCTTATTATGTAATAAATATTTGTTTAAAGAATAGGACTTTAATACATCTAAAAGAACCTTGTCTTTTTTATATTCATCCTTTAAAATATTTTTTTCAATAACTTTTAAGAAAGATGCAGAAGATATTTCTTTTATAAAAGAAGTTACATCTTTTGTAAATAATTTTTCAATTTCTAAGTTAAAAGTATTAGTATCAACTATTTTTTCAAGAAGTCTATTTATCTGTAAGTTTGTTGTAACTTCAACAGATACTAAAAATTCTAAAACATCCATTTCCTTTACACCAGGAATTACTTTCATTTTTTTAACAGCTTTGTACTCTTGTGTACTTGATATAAAATTAATTATTTCACTCATAATTATAGTCACATTTTATGCATTGATGGAAATATTTCTTTTTTTGAAAAATACTTTTCTAAAAGATAAACTTTACAAGAATTATATAAAGCTTTCTTTTGATCTTTTTTATAATCTTCTAAGATTTCATTTATTTTCTTTTTAAATTTTTTTGAATTAAGTTCTTTTAAAAAATCATCTTCATTTAGAGTAAATAAATCTTGATTTTCTTTTTCTAATTTTTTAACATCTATTGCTTTTTCTAAAAGTAAAGTAACTTCTTTGTTTATTGGTCCTTGAATAGATAAATAATATTTTAAAACATCTAAATCACTGGTCTTAGATGTTAATACAATTTTTTGATCTTGTTTAAAATCTTTTAAGTTTGAAGTAAATTGAATGTAGTCTTCCATAAATCATCACATATATATAATTTGTAAATATTAATAGTAGATAAAGAATATAAACCTTTGGTAGTTTCTTTTTTGAAAGAAACTATTTTCTAAAACATTTAGTACATCTTGCTTGGTAACTATCAGTTCCACCTAAAACAACAGTTTCCTTAGATTCTCCTAAACGATATGTTTTAGTTGCAGTTTCTCCACAATGATTACAAACAGCATCTAAATGTATTAAAAAATCTGAAAGTGCCATTAATGTTCCAATATGTTCTTTTTTATCTTTAAAAGGAAAAGGTTTTCCTTCAAAGGTCTGGTTTAAACCACATGTAAAAACATTTATTCCTTTTTTTGAAACTTCTAAAATTACATCTATAATATCTGATGTAAAAAATTGCACTTCATCTATAAAGATATTAACTAAAGGTATTTCTTTACTTCTTTGAGAAGATAAATATTCTTCTACATTCTTTAAAATTTCTAAAGGAGAATTAACAACAATTGCTTCTTCTTTAATACCATTATGGTTAACAATTGATTTTTCATCATATCTATTATCAAGTTTAGGTTTAAAGACAAAAGAATGTCTTTTTGCAACCTCTTCTCTTGACTTAAGTCTTAGAAGTTCTGTTGTTTTTCCTGAAAACATTGGTCCTGTTATTGTAGTTATTTTTCCCATATCTATATCACATTAATAAATTTAATAAAAACGAGATTTAACCCCTAAAAGTAAATCTGTAAAATAAAGCTCTATTTTACCATCTTTATTTCTTTTGTAAAAAATATTTGAAAAATTTTCAAAATCACCTATTCTTTTTTGATTAAAATCTGGTTTCGTAGGAATTTTTTTATGTTCTTGAATTAATTTAATTTTATTATTAATTTCAATAAGTTCTGTTTTAGTTAATAATTTTTGATTAAAATCTTTTTGTAAATTCTTAAGACCTGTAAAATCATAGACAATAACACTTTCTCTTTTACTTAGGTTTGTAAATGCAAAATGTGGCTTTATTGTATTTACACCAAATTTTTGAAAAACTTGATTTGCAAGAAACTCATTGTTTGCAAGATAGTCTTCTTGTGTTACTTTTAGAAAAAAAGATTTTTTTTCACCCTTATCTTTTAAAAATAAATTTAACTTTAATAATTTTAGATTGTTAAAGCTATTGTTCTCTTTAATTGGTCTTATCTCTAAACTAAACTTTTTGGTGTTATGTATTGAATGTTTTGAAGTTTGAAAAATTCCTTTTGAAATAAGCTTTACAAGTTCAGGGTATTCTTTAATTAATTTTTTACCTAAAACACTAAGATGCATAACTTCTGATTTATTTAATTTAACTGAATAAAACTGAGTTTTAGAGTTTATCTTCAAAACTTTTAATTGTTTTTCGCCTTGGTTTACAACTCTTCTTTTAACTTTAAAATTAGGATTAATGTTACCAATAGAAACAACTGGTTTTTTATTTGAAAATAATCTTTTAAAAAATCCAACCATATCTATCTACTTTTTATTAAAAAAATATAGTGGTTTACTATAAGCCGCTTTATGTATTTAATAGCAATTAATCTAAGCGGAGATTTAAAAAAACTCCTTGCACCAATTTTTGCTTCCTGCATGATTTCAGCCTCTTTCTTCTCCCCTCAGTTTTACACATCACAGGTTTTTAAAAGGAAAAGAACCGTCTTGTTTCTGTTCAGGCATGCAAAAGCCCCATTAAGGACTTTATTTTTTTTTTAAAATATTTGGTGAGCGGACCTTCCTCAGATATTTAGAATTACTCTAAATAAATGTGCTAAACATAAACCACTATATATAATATAAAGAAAAAATAGTTTATAAAGCTATTTATAAGCTTTATAAATTTCATTAAAAATAATAAATGTTACAAATATATAAATATAGATAAATATTATTGTAAAAATACCTATTAAATAATAACTAATACTAGGAAATAGTAAAGTTAATATTGAAAGAACTAGTATATATCCTATTAGAAGAATAATTAAATATCCTAAAAGATAGAAAAAAGAAACTAACATATTTTTTGTAAAAACTATTTTAAAATGTTTTTTAAAATTAAAAAAATCTTCAAATCTACCTGATTTAATATAAGACATATAACCTATGTTTTTTACAAATTCTAAAACTAAATAACAAAAAATAACTATAATTAACAATAGAATAACTATTAATAGACCTGAATTAAATGAAAAAACATTTTCAACATCTATACTTGATTTAAGTAAAAATACTGGTATTAACAATATTATTGATATAATACCTTGAAATATTAAATATAAAAAAGATGCTATAAAATAAACTACAGATAGTTCAAATATTTTTAAAATTGTTTTAGAATTATAATTTTTAAGACTTGATAAAATATTTGCACCAACAAGTCCTATTGATAAAAAAACAGTTAAAATAATTGAAATTAAAGAAGCTGTACTTCCTAAAATAGTAATTAAGCTTAATATTAATATTATAAGTAAAAACTTAAAATTAATAAAAGGTATTTTTAAAGAGTTTTTAAATTCCATCATAATTAATCAATTAAACATATTTATTTTATATCATATAATTATAGATAGAAAAGTATAAATAGATATTTAAAATTAGAAAATTAAGTTAAAAGAAGAAAAACTATCTTCTTTTCTTAATAAGAGAAGATCTTGGTTTTTTATCTTCTTTTTTCAAAACAGTAGTTTTTGGCTTAGGTGTTATATAACGTGCATATTTTAAAAATAAACTATGATTACTTGATTTACTTGGATCAACAACACTTAAAATTCCAATTTTGTTTTTCTTATTTATGAAGATAATATCAAAATTAAAGTATTTTTTACCTTTTTCATAACCAATACCAACACCAGGCATAAATAAAGATTTATCTCCCTTAATATTATAAGTTCCTCTAACTTGCCAGTACATATCTTTTAACTTAGTATCTCTAGCACTGAAAAAACCAAGAGCAGCTGTAAATGATTTTTTTTTGTCAGCAGCAAAATTAACCTCACCTATTCCAGAATAATTAGTTAATTTACCATTATTAAAATTTAAACTTACTGCACCTAATACTTTTTTACTAATTAAAGCAGCTTGTGCTCTAGAACCTTTTGATGCTTCAACAATATTAAATCCTTCAAGTTTATAATTATTTAATTTTTTATCAAAACCAATTTTTAAATTTATTTCTTTACCAAAAATTTTTGAAAGATTTGCAGCAAGGTTTACTTGTTCAAATAATTTATCAGTAGTAGGTTTTTTATCAAATAATAATGTATTTGTACCTACAGTTAAACCTAAATTATATTTCCCTTCCATAAATTTATTTTTAAAATCAGCACCATATCTGGCTTCAAATGATTGAAATAAAAAATCTTTTTGAGTTATGGTTGTACTTAATAAAGCAACACCATTTTTTTCCATAGAAGGTGTTAAACCAGCATAATTAGACAATTGCTGTGCTTTCACAGCAGGTAAAGTTAATGAACCTATAACAATAGGTAACCCTGCAACTAATATCTTTGAATCTTTTAAAACTGCAGAAACAAAATCTTTAAAATCATTAAATTTATAAGTCATAATTAATTTTCCTTTTTTATAAATATTTTAAACAACAATTAATTTATAAAGATATTCTTTTACTTATTAATTATAATAGATTAAAAGAAATTAAAAAGAAGAACAAAAATGATAAAGAAGTATGATAATTTAGCTTTATTAATACACCCAATGTATTCAATAGTTACTGACATATATAGAAATACAACAGGTATGGGTAAAATCACTTTTAAAGAAATGGAAAGTGAATATGTAAAGAGATTAAATGTCTATAAAGAAAGTATTTCTTCTTTTAAAAACACAAATACTCTTTTTGTACTTGTTGAACCTACAAAAGATTTAATGAATTTTAAATTAGAATTTTTCTATAAGCATATGATGGAAGATTTATATGTTTTTGCAAAAAAAGAACTTGGTCTTTCTTTTAGAAAAATAACAGATCTTAATTATCTTTCAGATATTAAAAAAATAACACCTACTCTTAAAAAAAATATTGGAGTTTTTTCTTTTGGAGAGCATAGAGAAGTTTGTGTTAAAACATTTAATGAATATACAATTAATTTTTTAAAAGAAAATAATTTTAAACCTATTTCTAAAGGAATACAAATAAAATTTTCATTTGATATTGAAAATAAAAGATTAAGACAAGTTCAAAAAGAAAAGCCTAAACCAAAGCCAAAAAAAATAATAAAAAAAAGAAGATAAGAAATTTAAGCCATTAATATTTCTGTATGACCAAAACATCCACAAGAGTCAGAACCGCAATCTCCTGCTTGTAAAATATCTGTATGTGTGAAACATCCACAAGAGTCTGAACCGCAATCTCCTGCTTGTAAAGTATTTAAATTAAAATTTTCTGTATTCATATTTTATAACCTCTTTATATATTTTAATTATTAAAAAAAATAGTTTTTAAAAATAATATTCGCCTGCAAGCTTGGCGGAAAGCTTAAGTGGACTCTGCGAGATTCGAACTCGCGGCCTCGTCCTTGCAAGGGACGCGCTCTACCAGCTGAGCTAAGAGCCCTAATAACTATTGAACCAATATATTATATATATTATAGAACAAAAATATTTATAAACACATCAGATTTATTTTTAATCAAAATTATAAAAATAAAATTATGGACTGATAAATATACTTTTAAAAAAATATTATTAAATAAAAAAAGAAAAATTTCTTATAATTAAAGAAATTTTGATGTGTGGAAGAAAAACAAACACTTCAGGTTAGGTAAGTTTTTAAAACTTTTAAAATAACAACTAACATTTAGTCATTATATAAAATAGGAGGTGATCCGTCCGCAGGTTCCCCTACGGACACCTTGTTACAACTTAGTCTACCTCGCGAAATATAGAATAACTTTATCCTTTAGTAGAGTAAAGTTCATCAACACTCCACTCGGTTGGCTTGATGGGCGGTGTGTGCAAGGCGCAGGGACATATTCACCGCGTGATAGTGACACGCGATTACTGGGGATTCCAGCTTCATGAGGGTGAGTTGCAACCCTCAATCCGGACTTAGACTAAGTTTTTGAGATTGCCACCCCTTTTCAGGTTAGATACTCTTTGTCTTAGCCATTGTATGCCGCGTGTTGCCCAGAACATTCACGCTATACAGACCTACCTTCGCCCACTCCTTCCTCATTGTTACCAATGCAGTCCTATTAGAGTGCCTTCTTTTGCAAGCAAAAAAAGTAGCAACTAATAGCATGGGTCTCGCCCGTTACCTGAGTTAACAGGAAGCTTCACAGTACGAGCTGACGATGGCCATACAGCAGTTCTCAGCGCATCAGGTAACCCCTTCAGAGTGACCATCATATTGCTGTCAGCCCTGGTAAAATATCTGGCGTTTCATCCAATTAAACCGCAGCATCCACCCCTTGTAGTGCACCCCCGCCAATTCCATTAAGTTTCAGTCTTGCGACCATACTTCCCAGGCGGTGAATTTAATGGTTTCCCTTCGGCCCTGAGCTAACTCGTAGTTAACCCAACACCTAATTCACATCGTTTACGGCTGGGACTAACCGGGTATCTAATCCGGGTTGCGCCCCCAGCTTTCGTATCTCACTGTCGAATCCGTACTCGTTAAGCGCCTTCGCCACAGGTGGTCTTTTTAGTATCTTAAGATTCTACTCCTACTCTAAAAATACCCTTAACGTCTTCCGGTTCCTAGTCATGCCAGTATCTTTTGCAATTCAACTAGTTAGGCTAGCTGCTTTCACAAAAGACTTAACAAACCAGCTACACACGCTTTAAGCCAAATAATGCTGGATACCACTTGGGGATTACGTATTACCGCGGCGGCTGGCACGCATATTGCCCTCCCCTTATTCACATAGTTATTCACACTATATAAAAGCTTACATAGTAAGCACTTGGAATCTCTTTATCACGATTTCTCGCATTGTAAAAGTTTCGTAACTGCTGCACCCCGTAGGGCTAGGGACATTATCTCAGTTCCCTTCTCCGGGCTACCTCTCTCAAGGCCCGTACAGATCTTCGGCTTGGTAGGCAGTTACCCTACCAACAACCTAATCTGGCGCAGTCCCATCCTTTCGCGCCAAAGAAGCATGATTCTTTGACCTTTAAAATAGTAATCATTCCAGATTTACTTTTTTATAGAGCATTATACTCAGTTTCCCGAGTTTAACTCTTCAAAAGGGTAGGTTGACCACGTGTTACTGAGCCGTTCGCCAAAACCTCTCATAGCTGAGGCTTTAAGACTTGCATGTCTTAGTCAGATTCCAATAGCAGTATCCACCAGCAGGATCAGCTGGAATTGGATAATAAATTTGCACACTTTTCTAACACAGAGTGTTTTTGCTAAAAATGTTTTCGTCTTATCTTCCACATCAGACTCAAAATAACTTGAGACCTCATAGTTTCCTAATAAATTAGGATCAAATGAGTTACTTTGCTAAATAGTTTAGCGCAGTAAAATAATACTAGTAGAGGTAAGTTTTTAAAGCTATTGTTTTTTACTTAGTAAAATTAGATTTTTTGAATAACTTATATAAATACTTTTCGCTTTAATCTGTAAAAAAAGTATTTTTTATTTTAAATCATTATTTTTTAAAATTTTTTTCAAGATTTTATCTTTATTTTTTTGATCAATAGGATGTCCAACTAATGTTGTAATATAACCAGGATATTTTTCAAAATATACCCCACCAGATAATTCTCCAAACTTTTTATCATTAATTTTATGCATTGGATAAAGTTTAGTATGTATATGATCTACTCCTTGTCCTTCAAAAACCATTGCAACTCTTTTAACCTTAAGACCTTTTTCTAAAATCTTAGCAACTTTTTTTGAAACTAACAATAGTCTAGTATATACTTCTTCTGGAAGATTAAAAACATAAGAAGAATAATGTTTTTTTGTTAAGACTAAAGTTTGACCTTCAGTATTAGGATTACCATCTAATATTGCAATAAAATCTTTATCTTCATAAACAATAGAAGCTTGCAGTTTTTTATCTGCAATCTTACAAAAAACACATTCTTTCATAAATTAAAAAAATAGTAAGAGAGAAAAGTAAAATGCATCACTTTATCTATGATGCAGCTCTTTTTCTTAAGTATCTTCTTTCTCTTCTTGTTTCTCTCATTTTTTTCTTTTTCCATTTCCATCTTTGTCTGGATTTTGTTTTCTTAAATCTACTTGAATCTTTTTTTCTAGTACCCATGAATTTTCGCCTTTAATTTTAATATTAATTTTTTTTCCTTAACATATAAAGAAAATGCTCTCGCCGGGATTCGAACCCGAGTCTCTGGCTTGAAAGGCCAGAATGATTACCGGACTACACCACAAGAGCATAAAGTCTTTTAGATTGATTTATTTTATAAAACTACAATAAAATAAGAAATATTATTTTGTAGTTTATAATATAAATAAGTAACGATTTATTTATATACTGTTTGTTTTTTTACTTCAGAGAAAAAACTCTTGTTTTAAATACCTTTTGTATGTTAAATATATAACATAATATATTAATATTTATAACAATTTAAAAATTATTAAGGTGAAACAAAATGGAAACAATTGCAAAAGAAAGAAGATTAAAAAACATATGGGTTTGTATGTCATGTAATAATACAATGAGAAGTCCAAAGAAAATGGAATATTGTAATAAATGTGGTGCCATAAAAATCAGAGCTAAAAAGAAAGGAAAGAATGTAAAGTAATTTTATTTTCTTTTAATTGGTCTAAAAATTTTTTTAGACTCTCTACTTTTTATAAAAACATTTTTTTTAGAATCAAGAAGTCTTTTCTTCTTGATCTCAAAATTTTTTTCTATTTTTTTCTTAATATCATTTTCAATTATATTTTCTAAAGAAATATTTTCTAACTTCAAGCCACCTTTAAGACCAGCCTGTATATATTGTCTTAATTGTCTATAATATTGAGAATTATCTTTATTTGTTTTAAAAGGAAGTTCTAAAAGAATATTTATTTTATTTTTATCAGCATATTTTTTAAATAAAGAAACAACTTTAACTCTCCAATTTTCATTAAGTTCTTTATTTAATTTATCTAAATAAATTCTATTTTTTTCTAATAATTCAAGTTTATTATTATTTTTATTACTACCAATATATCCTTGAATATTACTTATTCTTAAAGTTATTTTATTATTCTTATTAATAGTAAAATAAATACCAAAAGTTGAAATTACATTCTTATTATAAGAAATTTGATATTCAATAATTGATTCAGGATGTAAATTTTCAAAAGGATTTACACGACTAACTTTAAATTTGTCATTTTTACCTAATTGTAAATTTTTTAAATTATTTTTTTCTAAAAATTGTAAATTTAATTTAAATGAATTTAAAATTTCTTCTTTAGAATGATTAGTATGCATAAGATCTATTAAATCAGATAATAAATGAACTTCTTTTGCATTTAAAGAACGTCCAACATTATTTACAACATACTTTTTAATATCTAATTCATGCATCATAATAAATCTCTTTAAAACCATTTATCAATAGTTTTTTGTTTATTTGAATTAGTTCTAGCTGTAATAAATTTATCTAAACTATTTACAACTCTTTCTTGAGAAAAATTAAACCTATCTATTAATATATTTTCAATTTTATTACGATCAAACTCAGATTTACTTATTTCTGGATTTTTTGAAATTAATGGATTTAAAAATATATTTTCAATTTCTTTATAATCAAAATTAACTACTTTATTTTTTTCTTTTAAAACTTTTTCAATACTTTCAAAACTATTATTTTCTAATACTAGTTTTAAAGCAGTTTTTGGGCCAATACCTTCAACTTTATCATTAAAATCAGTTCCAATAAGCATTGAAAGATAAATTAATTTTTCTCTTGAAATATTTAATTTTTCTAAAGTTTCTTTAAGATATATTATTTCAGGATTAATATCAACATAAACATTCTTTGAAGGAATTTTTTTCTTTCTTGAAACAGTTAAATTTCTAACAAGATTTGGAGAACCAAATAATAAACAATCAAAATCTTGAGAAACAGTAAAATCTAATATATTTTCTTTTGTCATGTAAGAAATTTGAGCTTCAGCTTCAGAAGGAGCATTAATTATAGAGATACCCATTGCTTTTAATAGATCTTTTGATTCTTCTATTATCTTTTCATCAATTGAAGTTATTCTTTTTGAAAACTTATTCATATCTTCAAGATCTCCTCTTAAAACAGCATCTTTAAAATGTTCTTTAGCTATTTCTTTTCTAGATTTTCTTTCATCTTGTGTTTTTTGCTTTAAATCTATACTTTTTCCATCATATACAAAAAAAACATCAATGTCATTAGATAAAAGGTTAAGCATTCTATAAAAAAGACCATTTAAATGGCTAGTAATATCACCATTTTCGTTCTTTAAAGGTTCTCCATCTACACCTCTAATTGTAGTTAAGAACTGATATAGAATATTATAAGCATCAAAACCAAATTTTTTATGTTTATGTGTATGATTAAACTCAAATTTCTGTTTTGATTCTTCTATTAGTTTTCCAATTGCAACTCCCATACTATATTATTAAATAGATAAAGTATATAAACCTTTATCTGCATATAATATTTATAATGATAAAGTTATTTTTATCATTCTTTAAAAAAAAAGCACTCGTAGTATAGTGGTTAGTATGTGAGCCTTCCAAGCTTAGGACTCGGGTTCGAATCCCGACGAGTGCACTTAAGCTTTTCGCCAAGCTTGCAGGCGTTGTTGACAAGCAAAGATGCTTAGTTAACAAGTATTATTTTATAATAATTAATAAGCATAAATTTAATTCTTTTTCTTCAACAAATATTTTTTATATCTAAAACAACTATTTATAAATATAATACTTTAGTAAATATTTATATAAAAGATGATTAAATATGGCTAAAAGAAATTATGCATCAGAATTAATTAAAAAAATTAATTCAGGAAATAAAAAACCAAAAGAACCTACTTCTTATTTCTCAATGAATGATAAAAACAGAATTGAAGAAATAGAGTATAAAAAAAAGAAACTTCAAAAAGAAAGAGAAAAACTAATTTTAGAATCTAAAAAAATAGCAAGAGAAAATAAAGAAAATGAAGCAATTGATTTAACTAAAGAATTATCAAAATATAAAAATATATTTCATCTTACAGAAAAATCTTCAAAAGAAGAAATAAATAAAATTATTAGAGATGAATTAAAAAATATAATCAGTAATAAAAAGAAAAATAAAGAAGACATTGTAAAACTTGAAATTGAAGAAAGTTTTCTTAAAACAATGAACCAAATTTATAATAAATCAAAAAATAGAGACGATATAAAAGTATATATTGATTTTGTAAAATATGTTGATCAAATCTCAAAAATACAATTTGGAAGAGATGCATATAAACAAAATCTTTTTAAAAATCAAGCTTTAAAAGAAATTAATTCAAAAATATCAAATTCTAATGACATACATCAAACTTTTAGAGAAATATTTCTAAGTCTTAGTAAATAAAAAGACTTAGAAAAAATAAGGTAAAATATTTAATATAAGTAAAATAACTATAATAGTTCCAAAGAACTTAGAAACTTTACTCATTCTTTTCTTTTCAGTTTGTTTTCTTGAAAAATAACCTTCAAAAATAATTCTTGACATCATTCCACCATCAAAAGGGAATGTTGGAAGAAAGTTAACTGTGGCAATCAAGAAATTTAATATTGCTGTCCATAAAATAAAGTCAACTGTATGTTTATACCAATTATAGTTTGAAGGTATAGGATAATCTTCATCATAACCTACATTATAAGTAAAACCAAATCTACCCATTTCATTTGGTGTTAAATAAACTTCTCTTTCTATATTTGTATCTATGTTTTTAACTACAAATAAATTATTTGAATCAACATTTGTAATTGATTCACTTAAATCATAACGATTTTTTATTTCTTTACCATTAATAGATAGAACAATATCATTTTTTTCTAAAACCCCGTATGCAGGGCTTTCAAATATAGTTCCACAAACAGAAATATTTTCATCAACTGAATTAATGAAAACATAAGACTCTCTTTCAATTGCTATGTTTTTAGAATAATCTGCAAAACCTGGAGCTATTAAAAAATAAAGTAAAATAAAAAATATTGCAATAATAGCATTACTTGTAGGACCTGCTGCAAGCATTCTTATAACAGATTTATTTTTCTTTTTTTCAAGTTGTTTATCATCAGGTTCAACAAAAGCACCTAATGGTAAAATTCCAGCTAAAATAAAACCCATAGATTTTACTTTTGCTTTAAAAGTTCTAAGTAAAGCACCGTGTGCAAATTCGTGTATTATTGCTGAAAATATTAATATTATCCATCCATACCATGGTATTAATAAATCTACTTTTGGCATTTTAACACCAGGTAGAACAAGACCAACTCCAGGACATGCATTTCCTGCATTTCCTGCAAATAACTTAATTACAATATCATATGCAGAAAATACTAAAGATGCTAAAGTAAATCCTGAAAGACCCATGATACCTGTTAAAACACTCATGAAAACTATAAAGTTTGAAGATATCATTGGATTATTATTAAACACAATTTGTATTAAAATATATGAAAGATATGTAAAAACTATTGAAGATCCTAAAAATATTAAAAATCTTTTATATCTTGTAGTTATTTTTTCTTTAATAACATAATCAAGACCAAAAGATCCAAAACCTAAAATAATACCAAAATCTGTTAAAAAGTTTAATAGCTTTTTAGGTTTTGCTAATTTATCTAATAAAGGTATAAATCTTTTTGTTTTTGTCATTATAAATAACCCTAAAAAAATATCTGTTTTAAATATTTTTCTAGAAGCCTGTGATATTAAAAACAAAGAAAATAGTACGATAATAATCCATAGAATTGAATTCATAATTAATCATTTTTTATTTTATATATTTATTTATAGACATATATAAAAAGCTTTTTATTTAAATTTATAAGCTATAATTTTATATACTAATTTTGCTAAAAAATAACTCTCAGAAGAAAAATTCCAATTAGCCCCTTTTGGTGAAAATTCAACAATGTCAGCACCAATAATTTCTTTTTCTTTAAAAATTAAATTTAAAATTTTCATTGTTTGATTCCAATTAAATCCACCTGGTTCAGGAGTATTTGTATTTTTAATAATTGAAGGATCAAAAAAATCAACATCAATAGATAAGAATATTTTTTTTGGTAATTTTTTTAATTGTTTTTTAAAATTATTTAAAGATTTATGTAAATTATCTGCATATATTACAGAAACATTTTTTCCATCTTTTGTTTTTAAAAAATCATATTCATAAAAATCTTGAGATCTAACCCCTGCAATTAATGTTTTATGATTTTTAGAAATATATCTTGAAACACAAGCATGATGCCAAGTATCTTTTCCCCATTCTTCTCTTAAGTCAGAGTGAGCATCAAGAACTATTATTCCAAAATCTTTTTCAATTTTTTCAAAAGCAGAAACTACAGGAAAAGTTGTTGAATGATCAGAACCTAAAATTATTGGGAATTTAAAAGAAGAAATATTTTTATAAACAGCATTTGAAATTTCTTTTGAAACTTTAAAAAAATCTTCTTTATTTTTTAAAAAATTAATTTCTTTAAAAGTATAAATTCCATTAAGATAAGGTTCTGTTTTTAAATCACAATCAAAATATTCAAGTTCATAAGAAGATTTAATAATTTCTTTTGGTCCCTTATAAGCACCCTCTCCAACAGTTACTTTACCATTATAAAGTAAAGGTAAAATACATATTGAAGATTTATCTTTATTTGAATATTCTTTTAAAAGATTTAAAAATTGCATACATTATCTTTTTTTAACATATTTTTTATTTTTTACAATTTTTTTTTGTTTCTTAATATCTTTCTTTACTTTTTCTCTAAACTTTGTATCATCTTTTTTTCCATCATTAAAAGAGGATCTAGGACCATCTCTCTTTCTATCACCATCAAAGGAAGATCTTGGTTTATGTTTGTCAAAAGAAGGTCTAGGACCATCTCTTTTTCTATCTCCATCAGTATGTGGTCTAGGTTTATGTTTATCAAAAGAAGGTCTAGGACCATCTCTTTTTCTATCACCATCAAAGGAAGGTCTAGGACCATCTCTTTTTCTATCATCATGGAATCTATTTTTAGATCTTTGATTTTCAAAAGAGCTTTCAGAAACTGCTCTTTTTCTATCTCTAAAACTTGTTTCATTTCTTGTTGTTCTTGGATTTTGAGAACCTCTTGATTTTCTTAAAAAACCTACTTGTTTATTAAAAAAATCTTTTGCTCTAATATCTGATTTATTATTTGTATTTTTTTCAACATCTCTAGTCCTATCAAAAGAAACAACTTTAACTTCTGGAACATCAATTTTTTTAATTGAAAAACCAAATCTTTTACACATTTTTATAAATGTAGGTTCATCTCTATAATCAATAAAAGTTATTGCTTTTCCTTCTTGACCAGCTCTTGCAGTTCTTCCTATCCTATGAACATACTGAGTATCATCTTTTGGAAGATCATAATTATAAATATATTCAAGATTATCAATATGTATACCTCTTGCAGAAACATCACTTGATATTAAAACTGCAGTTTTATGAGTATGATATTTATCTATAGTGTGTGTTCTTTTTCTTTGTTCAAGTCCACCATGAAGTTTAAATGCTTCAACTCCATTTTTAATTAAATTATTATAAATTACATCAACTTCTCTTCTAGTATTTGAAAATACAATTGATTTTTTAGGATTTTCTTTAATTAAATGTAAAAGAAGAGAAAATTTTTGATTTGATTTAACAACATAATATTCTTGTAAAAGTTTTGAAGGATCAACTTTTGATTCAACAGAAACTCTTTCTGCATTTGGAATATATTTTCTTTCAATATTTGAAACATCTTTTGTAATTGTTGCAGAAAACATTAAAGTTTGTCTATGTCGTGGAATTTTATCAATAATTTTTGAAATATCTTCTGCAAAACCCATATCACACATTCTGTCAGCTTCATCTAATATTAAAAATTTAACTCCCTTTAGATTTAAATTACCTCTATTCATTTGATCGATTATTCTTCCTGGAGTTCCAATTACTATGTCTGAAAATCTAATATCTTTTGCTTGTTGAGAAACAGATTCTCCTCCGTAAACAGCACATGAAATTAATTTTTTAACTTCAGACATTTTTTTAACTTCTTTAAAAACTTGCAAAGCAAGTTCTCTTGTTGGAACAATAATTAAAGCTTGAACTTTCTTTTCTTTATTAACATTTGGTAAAATACCTGAAAGAAAAGCTACTGTTTTTCCTGTTCCTGTTGCAGATTCTGCAATTATATTTTTACCTTCTAAGATTAAAGGTATTGTTTTAATTTGTATTTCAGTAGGTTTTAAAATACCCATATTTGTTACTGCTTGTAATATAGTTTTATCTTTAATTAAACTATTAAAATTTTCATTAGAATTAGTCATATTTAATTTTCCTTTTTTTAATTTTATTAAATAAGTTTATAACTTATAAAAGTATTAAACTCAATATATATTTATGAAACAAATAGTTTAAAAAGAGCAAAGAAATCCTAAACAAAGCAAAGATTATTTAACAATACCTTTATTTTTTGCAAAATCAAGTATTTCTTTAGGATTTTTTAAATTTACATCTAAATATTCACTATTTAACATTTTAAAATCTGCAGAAAAAACATCTATTAAATATAATTTAATTTCTCCATTTGAAAGTCTTTTATAAAAACAATTTTTTGGAGTAATATCTAAAATTTGAATAGAATCTTTTAACATAAAATTTGCAGTAACATCCATTAAATTATTTTTGATTTGTAAAAATTCTTTTTCAGAAATTAATTTCTCTAAATATCCTTGTGTTACATTTTTAAGAGAAGTAAAATCATATGCAATAAAATGAATTCCTTTTTTAAGATGTGTTTTAGAAAAAGCAAATCTTGGCTTGATTATAGAAATTCCATTTTGTTCAAGATATTTTAAAAGAATCATTTCTTGAGCAGCATTTTTATAACTATAATTATCAAGAGCTACTTTAATATATAATGATTTATTTCTACCATTTTTATTTATGGTTAATTTATAAGAAGTAACAGTATTTCTTGACAAATAACTTAAAGATAATTTTAAGGGTTCAACCTTAAATCTTCTCTTAGGATCAATATAGGAATATTCTTTTTCACTATTAATAATATTTTGTCTAAATTTTAAAGAGGATTTATTAATTTTTCCTTCACCACCAAAAGATTTAAATAAATCATATATAACTTCAATGGAACTTGGAATATAATCTTTATAACCTTTTTTTCCTATACCTCTAGTGTAATTTACTAAAGACTTAATTTTAGGATCATAAACAATCAAACTTGATGGAGAATCTTTAGATTTATATTTAGAAGTTTCAATATGTTTTAAAGGAGGTTTTGAAATTTTGGATGTGTTTTTTTTTAATCTAAAAGGTTTTATCATAATTATTCAGTCTATTATTTCTATTTTTGGTCTTTCTAAATTAAAAAGATCAGTATAGTAAATATAAGCTCCTGCATTTAAGAAAATAACTTTATCTCCTATCTTTGGAACATATCCTTCCTTAAAATATACTCTATATCTAAAAATATCTTCTGAAGCTGGAGTTAAACCTTTAATTGTATAAGGTTTAAGAGTATTAGTTTCACTTTCTCCATCAACTAAAAGTTTAATATGAGTAACTAAAGTATCCATTGAACAATTAAATAAAGATGCATCAATAAAAATAGTATCATCAACAATATTTTTTATAGTTGTAATTAACTTTCCTGAAGGTGCAGCAATACTTCTTCCAGGTTCAGTTAAAAGTTTAATATTTAAACTATTTAAAAATATTTTAAGTTCTTTTAATTTATCATAAATAACCTCTATTGTTTTAGGATTAATGTTTTTATATAAAACAGGAAGCCCTCCTCCAATATCTAAAAAATCAATTTTTTCTAAAGTTTCTTTTATAAGAGAAGATGAAATCTCTTCAATTAAAGACCATTCAGATAAATTTTGTGTTTTTCTATGGAAATGAACACCTAACTTTTCAATTAAAGGATTATCTTTTAATGAAATAATTAAATCATTAATTTCTTTTGAATAAAAACCATAAACAAAAAACTTACCAGTAACAACAGTATATTCTTTAAGTCTCATTCTTAAAAGTAAAGTTATCTTATAATTATTTTTTTTAATTTCTTCTAAAAGAAAATTTAAATCATTTTTATTATCAACAATAAATTTATCAATTCCTTCTTTAAAAATTACACTAATCTCTTCTTTATCAGGAGAATGAAGCATATACCATATTTTTTTTTTATCTTTTATTTTTTCAATCTCATTATTATGATGTATTAAAAAATTAGAAGAGGTGTTTTCTTCTAAAACTGAAGTAATATAAGGATTAGACTTAACACTATAACAAACAATATCAGATAACTTTTCTACTTTTTTATATTCTTTTAATATTTTTTCTTTTGAAAAAACAAATTTTGCATTTGATTTCATTTAAACATCACACTTTTAAAACATAAGATGGAAGCTCTAGTTTTAGAGAGATTTCTTTTCCTTCTTTTGTAAAACACTTTAATTGATTTCTTTCAAAATCATATGAAACAACTTTCTTTACATTATTTTTTGAAAGTATTTCTCTGTATTTATTAATTCTATTAAGATTTGCAGGAGTTTTTTCTAACTTAAAACCACCTATATATTTTGAAAAACCTTTAAACTCTTCAAAAAACCAAGTTTCTAATTTTATTTTTTTAAATTTATTTATTTTAGAAAATTTAATTAAAAAGTCAGCATATTTTTTTATATCATATAAATTTCTTAAAGAGTTTTTATTATCATTTTTAAAAATTGTTTTTGAAAAATGTATACCATCTCTTTCAATATAAGATAGGAAAGATACATATTTTGATTCTCCAACAATTGTTGTTCTTTTTTTATCAGTTAAGAAAGTAACTATTTTATCTTTATTAATAGCTTCATTTAATTCTTTTAAAGAAGGCTTTTCTGGAAAATATTCATACTTAACATCTTTATATCTTTCATTTAGTTTCTCATAAACACTTTTTTCTCTTTTGAAAGGATTTATTTTTTTTATACTGGACCTAACTTTTGAAATACTTTTTTTAATCATACTTTAAAGCACTCCTTCTTTTTTTAAAGTATCAAGAGCAGAAACCATAGCTATTGGAAAAGTAATTGTAACATCTCCAATAACAGTCACTGCATCAGAATTATCTTTAATCTTACCCCAAGATTTAGCTTCATCAGTTGTTGCACCAGAAAGACTTCCTGAACGAGGAGAGGCAGTTGTCATATAAAGAGCATAATCTGCTCCACCATTAATTAAAGTTGTAAGAATAATATGATGTTTTGAAACTCCACCACCAAGAGCAACAATTCCTTTTTTTTCATCATGTGATGTTGAAAAAATAATATTTCTAAAATCATTAATAATATCAACATTAAAATCTTTATGTTCTTCTTTAAACAAATATAAATGAAAACCAAAAGAGCCATCTGTTATTGCAGGACAAAAGACAGGAACATTGTTTATTGCTGCTTGATAAAGTATTGATGAAGGATCATTTAACTTAAGACCAATCTCTCTTAAAAGTTCAGAGATTGTTAAAGATTTTTTTTCTTTATAAACTTCTAAAAGTAAATTTTTAATTTTTGCTTCAAGTTTTTGGTATTGATCATTTGTAATTAAAATATTACCAACTCTATTTTCTCCTCTTTCATATAATTCTTCATCATTTGAAGAAAATGAACCTAAAATAAACTTATCTCCATCAGCTTTCATAATATCTTCTTCAATTGAACCTACAGTTGTAACTATAACATCACACATTTTCTTTTCAATTAACTGTGCAAAGAAACCTCTTAAACCAGAAGTTACCATGTTAGAAGTAAATGAAAAATAAACTTTTGCACCTTCTTTTTTCATTTTAACTAAAAGATCAGATGCTCTTTTAAGTTCATAACTTTGAAAACCTATCTTTCCATAACCTTCTAATAATTCTGAAACTGTTAAATTTTCTTTCCATAAAAAATCTTTTGTATAATCCATAAATAATCTTTATTTTTTGTTTATTTTATAAATATTATATAGAAAAAACAATATTTAAATATACTTATAGAATAAATATATATATATAAATTATAAAGATGTGAAATTTATGAAAAAAAGATATAAAAGAAATAGTAAAGATGTTATAATTGGTGGAGTTGCAGGAGGACTTGCAAATTATTTTAATGTTGACCCTGTATTTATAAGACTTGCATGGGTAATCCTTTTATTTGTAAGTTTTGGATTAATGCTTCTTGTTTATATTATTATGTGGATTGTTGCTCCAGTTGATCCAAAAAATTAAATTTTATAGAAAGGGTTTTAGTTTGCACTTCTATTACCCATTTTTATAACTAAATTATATGCAACAAATCTTAAATTTTTTTCAATTAAATTAAAATATCTTTCACTGATATTGTTTTCTTTAGAAATTTTAAGAGCAATTTTTATACATTTATCAAATTGATCAATAATTGTTTTATAGTCCCATTTTCCTTCAATTACAGGAGTTACAACTTTATTTTTTAAATCATCTTCAAGATCAATATAATCATCAAGCATTTGTACAAAATATGCAAGTTCAAACATAAGTTTAATATTTTTTCTTTGGTTTTCTTTAGATATTGTAGAATATAAAAGCTCCATTGAACCAAAAATACCAGCTTTTCTATTACTTTCTTTACCTAAAAGACATCTTGTTTCAGCATCACACCATTTAAGTCCATAATCTACTGCTTTTTTATCAAGGTTGCTTGCAAGATAAGATAAAAGAGATAACTTTCCTTTATTTAAAACTTTTTTAACTAAAGCTTCTTTAATTATTTTTGATCTTTTTCTAGGTGATAATTCTTTATAATCATTATCATATATTTCATCAAGTAAAACATTACAAACAGCAGAATACATTATTTGTTTTCTAAGATTTTTATTAACTGAAGTATATTTAATTATTTTTATAAAAACAAAATTATTAACTAATAGTTTTTTTGAAAAAAACCTATATTTATTATAACTTTTACCTGAAAGTAAAAGCATAATATATCCACCTAAAGCATATAACTCAGTTGAACCTAAAATTAGTTTTAAATAGAATTTTTCTTTTCTAATCTCAGGACAATAAATATCAATTAATGGTTCTATAAATTGATTAAAATCATTTTTTGTTTTATTAAATAATATAGAAATTAATCTATCATCATTATCTTTAAAAAAAGAAACTAATTTTTTAATTCGCTTTTTTCTATCCATTTAAAAAATCCTTAAATTAAATGAGTTAAAGAAAGGTTTAATTTTAAAAGAGGATCTTGATAGAACTTTAAGATATCTTGATCTTCTCTAAGTCCATTATTATGCATTATTGCTTGAAATTTAGTAAATAGTTTTGTTGTAGCATAAACATCTGACATTGCTCTATGAGCATATTCGTTTTTAATATCAAAATAATTACATAAAGATGATAGCCTATAGCTTGGCATTGTTGAAATTATTTTTTTTGCAAGATTCATGGTACAAATATTTTTATTTTCTAAAGTTTGATTTAAATGTAAATTAAGATTATGATTTATAAAACCAATATCAAAAATAGCATTATGTGCAACTAAAATATCTTTTTTAATAAAATCTATAAAATTAGGTAAAACTTCTTGAATAGTTGGTTTTTCTTTAACCATATCATCTGTAATTCCTGTAAGTTGTGTAATTTCAGCTGGAATTTTCATTTGAGGATTTATTAATGTCTCAAATTTATCAACAATTCGATTTCCTTCAAGCTTTAAAGCAGCAATCTCAGTTATTTGATCTTTTGATCTATTAAGACCTGTTGTTTCAATATCTAAGACAATGTATCTTCCAAGCATGTTTTTCACCAGTTATGTATTATAAAATTATTTTTTAAGATTGTTATATTTAATATAGAACAACAGCTTTAAAAAAAGAACCATTAGTTTTCTTAACTTTTTATGTAGTGATTTAATTTTATTCTTTTTAGAAATATAAAAATAGTATTTATAATACTATTTATGGTACTAATTATATATTATGATACCAAAAATAACACCAAAAATATTTCCAAAATCAAAGATTGGAAGAAATAAGTTTAATAAAACATTAAAAAACGATCCTTCAGTTAAAAGAACTGAAATTCAACTTCTATCTATCCCTGGAAAAGGAATACATGATGTTTCTTCAAATAGACGAAAATATAGAGTTGGAAGAGATACTTTAAAGTTTGAAAAAATACTTAATGAAAGAGTAAAAGAATCTTTTAGAAAAAAATTAAGAAACTTAGAAAATAGAAGTCAACTTTTACACACACATATAACAAAAAGAAAATCTAAGAGTACTAAAGAAGAATTTGGAATGGCTCTTCCATCAAAATCAGATATTATTTCTTTTATGGAAGATAGAAGAAAAACTATTAAATATCAAATAATTTCTGTAATTGACCCTAAGATTAGAAAACCTATAGGATATACAACTATTAAGATTAACACTTTAAAAGCAACACCTAAACAATTTATTGAAAGAATAGATGGGTTTATTACAAAAGAAACTATTAAAAATGCTGAATATAAAAAACATATTTTTGAAATGATGGAAAGTTTAGGTATGGAGATTTATTTCACTCCTGAAGATGGTTATTCCTTAAATAGAAATTTTAATTATGTGAGGAAAAATGAAGCCAAGAAATAGTCCAAGAATAACTCCAAAAGTAAAAGCTTTGCCAAAGATAGGAAAAGTAAAATTTTCAAAAGAAATCAAAACTCTTGAAATTAATAAACTAAATAAAGTTGCTTTCTATAAAGCTCCTGGAGAAAAACCTGTAAGCATTTCAGGAGATAGATTGAATTCTTTTGCAGTTATTGATTCTGCAAAGTTTGATGCTATTTTTAAAAATATTAATAAAAAAAGAACAGATACTGGAAAAAAATCTATAGATAAAGAAAAGGGAAGTCTTTTTTATTTTAAACTACAAGACCCTAAACTTAAAGGAAAATATAACAATGGAAATGCAATTCCTGATCTTTTTTCACTTATTGATTCAATGTTTAAATATCCTAAAACAAGACATGGTTATGATGTTATGGCTGTTGTAAGTCCAGAGAAAAAAGTCTTAGGATATACCACTGTTAAAATAAATCATGCATTTATGAAAAAAATACTTCCAGAAATTGAAAATAAAACTATTAAAAATAGAAATGATTTTACAAGAAAAATAGTACATCTGCTTTCGAATATGGAAGGAAATATTAAAAATAAAGAAACTGTTTTTAATGTTTTAAAAGTTTTAGAAAAGATTGGCTTTGAGGTTTATTTTACTCCTGAAAAAGGATATAAGCTTGATAAGGAATATAGATTTATTAAAGAATAATAATTATCTCCAAAAAATAAATTTTTTATCAGAGTATTTTGAATATAATTCTTTTGTCATAAATTTTTCTTTTTCAGTTAAGCTAGATGTCATGAAATTAATATTAAAAATTTCCTCAAAACCTTGAACAATTGCAGAAATAATTTTTTCTTTTGGAATTGTTTTATAATCATATAAACCACAAACAAGGTCTTTTGCAGATTTTACTTTTTTTTCAAGAAGTTTTTTATCGTCTATTTTTAAATATTTAAACATTATTTCACATTCAGGTTTTAAAAGAATAGTACCATGATGCAAAATAACATTATCAACTCTTGTTTGTGCATTTCCAGAAATTTTTTTATTATTAAGTAAAATATCATTTACAGGTTTAAAAGTAGTTTCAAATCCAAGTTTTCTTAGTCCAGCTATAATACCACTGCATATTAAAGCATAAGATTTTTCAACATCTTTAGGTATACAAAAATCATCTTCTCTAATAATTAAACTATAATTTATTTCATAAAGAGGAGACTTATAAACAGCCCCTCCTCCTGTAATTCTTCTAAAAATTTCAATATTATTTTTACTACATTCTTCAAGATTTAATTCTTTTTTAGCTTCTTGAAAAAAGCCTAAAGAAACAGCAGGTTTGTTCCAAGAATAAAACCTAAGTGTTGGAAGAGAAGATTTATCTCTAACAGAAGACATAATAGCTTCTTCTGATGCCATTTTATAATAAGAATCTTCTTTATCTTCAAGAGAGATTAACCTCCATTTTTTCATTTATATTCCTCTAAAGCTTCTTTAACATATGACAAATAAACAAAAGAAGGTCCTCCTCCCATTAAAACTGCAACCCATGCAATTTCTAAGATTTCCTCTTTAGTATATCCTTTATTTAATGCATTTTTTGTATGAATAAAAATACACCCCTTACATTGAGATTTAATTGCAATACCAAGAGCAACAGCTTCTTTTACTTTTGAAGAAACTTTTCCATCATTTTCTACAATTTGCATAAAATTTTGAAAAGCATTAATATGTTCTAAATTATTTTTTTTAAGATATATAAATAAATCATTAAATTTTTGTTCTTCATTTTTCATACTACAATCACCTTTACTTCATTGTTTTATCAAGCCATTCAATAATTTTATCTGCTTTAAATAAATCATCTATTTCTTTAATATCAGATATCTTTAATTTAATAATCCAAGAATCATAAGGACTTTTATTTATTTTTTCAGGAGCATCATATAATTCTTGATTTATTTCAATAACCTCTCCACTTAAAGGAGAAGTTAAATGACCAGACCATTTTAAAGTTTCTAAAGAAACATATATGTCTTTTTTTTTTATTTTTTTAAAATCAAAAAATTTTATAAATAAAAATTCTTTTAATGTTTTTGCAATAGGTTCAATAATACCTATTGTTGCAATATCTTTTTCTATTTTAATCCAACTTGAGTCTTTATTATATAATAAATTATCAGGAAGATCATATTCTTTATATTTCATAATAAAATCACTTTTTTATTTTATTCTTAATAAAAATAATTATCCCAGTTAAAATCAAAGCTATTAAAATAACTCCAATAGCAGAAAATATATTATTTAAAAGACCTGGAGAAAAGACAAGCATACCACCTAAAGATAACATCATCATACCTGAAAGTAATTTTAAGGATTCTCCTTGAGATTGAGATAATTTTCTTGCACCTAAAGTATATGTAAATATTAAAACTATTACAAGTAATGGTAAAACATACATTAAGTTATAAAATAATAAATAAGAATAATAACTTACATTACTTAATTGATTTAAAACTAATATTTTTGTAAAAACCATAGGGAAACCAGCAGTACATAATAACTCATAGATGTTTGCTGTTATTGCAAGAACTATTGTTCCAATCATCATTGAAGTCATAGATTCTGCTTTTAAAAGACCTCTCATCTTTGTAATCAAATTTTTTCTATGATCATCTGAAACTGATAAAGTAATTCCTTTTTTAAAAGCAAAAAAATCTTTAATATTTATAATTGCAATTACTAAAGCTATAATTCCTGCAATTGTTGTAACAATTGAAATATTTTGTGTGACTTTAAAAAAATTAAGCCATGCTGACATGAATAAAAAATAAATTAAACCAGAAAAGAAAATAAATGTAAGACCAATAATTAGCATTCTTTTCTTATTCTTTGCATAAACAAGCATTGATAATAAAAATAATAAAACAAAAAAAGCACAAGGATTAAAACCATCTAAAAAACCTAAAATTATTGTTAAAAGTGGTAAAGAAACAGAACTTCCATCAATTTTACCAATTAATGGAATATTAAAGGTTTGGGAAGAATTTTGGTTTATGTCTTGTAAATTATTATCTTGATCTAAATTAATATCATTTACTTCAATTTTTGCATTTTCAATTATACCAATAATCTCATCATTCATTTGAGAGCTATAACCTACAAAATATTGATCACCTATAAAGGTTGTAGGCACACCCTGAGGTTGAAAACCATGAGATTGTGTTAAATCATAAAAGAGCTCCTGATTTTCAACTGAAGACACTTCATAATAATTAATATTTAGATAATCATAATTATTTTCAATAGATGTTAAAAAATTTTTTAATTCTGCACAATGAGGACAAGTATTACTTACAAAAATATTTACATCTAAATTGTTTTCTAAAGCATTAACAGATACTGAAAAAACTAATAAAAATAAAAAAGTAAATAAAAATATTTTGTTTAAGATAATTTTTTTTGTTTGCATGTTTACATCACCATATTTAGTTAAACTACATTAATAATTCTAATTCTTTATTTAAAAAAATAATATTTTTATTATTTTCTTTTTTAACAAGAACAATATTTTTTTCCTTAAGTTTTTTAATTAGCCTATGAGCTTTTATTTTGCCATATTTTTTTGCTAAAACCAATTGTTCTATTCTACCATTTTTTTCAATAATATAACTTAAGAATGATTTTTCTTCAAAAGATAATATAGAATAAATAGTATTTTGATTTGAAAAAATAATTTTATTTTTTTTAGTTAAAGATAAAGAATGAAGATAATAAAATAAAGATATTGAAAATATAATGATTAATAATATAAAAATAAAAAAAGTGTTTTGAGAAATAACATTACTACAAGTACAATCTTTTCCACTTAAATAATCTTTTTCAAGAAATATAAAAAAGATTATAATAGATATAAAAGAAATTATCGAAATTATAAAAGAATATTTTGATTGCATAATAAAAAATAAAGTACAAAAAACTTTAAAAAGAGATGTTTCATAAAAATGAAACTTCTAAAAAAAACAGTTACTATATATTGAAACAAGATTTAAAAATAAAACTATTAAAAATAAAAATTACTTGACAAGAAAAATAATAAACCTAATTTTAAATATTAAAGAAAATATAAATAAAAAAAGAAGAAATGTTTCTAATGTTTTAAAAATTTTAGAAAAGCTTGGTTTTAAAGTTTATTTAACTCCTGAAAGAAGATATAAGCTTGATAAGGATTATAATTATGTAATAGACGGAAAATAATTTTTATAAGTATAATTTAATCTTTTTTAAAATAATTGAACATAAGGTTAAAATAATTCGTAATTATCAATACATATAATATATAAAAATATTTTTAAATATTAGCAATAACAGTACCAACAAAATACATTTATTAGGTATCTTTGTTGCCAAAAGCTTCTGGCGGGAATTGAACCTAAAGGGAAAAGTGCTTTTTAATATCTAGATGGTTGAATTAAAGTTATTAAATAATCTTTCTTTAAAGAAGTCATAAGCAATTCAACTCTAAACCCTGTGTCTTGTAATATTTGTACAATTGAACCCATTGTAAATTTATAAGATCTGCCTATTAATAAAAAATCATCTTTTTCAAGTTTTATTTTTTCAGAACCTATCTCAATATAAATATCATCTTTTAAATAAATGGTTTGCTCAACCTGATTTAATAAAATATTCCAAGCAACATTATATTCTACTTGATCATCTTTAATTCCAAGATAATGTGGAACAAACATAACAAAATTATAAGCACCTGTTATTTTATATTTATTAATTATATTATCTGTTTTATAAATATTAGATAATTCTACACCTAATAACATATAATCATCTGAGCCCATTGAATCACGAATATTAGTAAGAACTCTTTCTCTATTAAAATGATTTCCTAAAGTAGAACCTAAAAAACAAAGTAAATTATTAAATCCATCTTTTTTTAAAGTATAAATTATATCTGAAAATTGACCTTGCTCAAAATCAATATTGATAGGTAATATTTCTACATCAAATTTTTTAGATATATTATTTTTAGCTAAATTTAACATAGAATTACTTATATCTATAGGCACATATCTAAAAACAATATTATTCTCTTTTAAATAATCTAAAATAGGTAATATTGGCTCACCAGTTCCACAACCAAGATCAATAATATTTAGTTTAATATCCTTTAAATCGTAAGTAGATATTATATCTTGTATTCTTTTTTTAAGTAAAACAGATTCATTAGAATTAATTGTATTTTTAGAATTAGCTCTTAAATTTGAAATATTAAACCAATTTTCTGCTCCTTTATCTAAATAAGCAAATTTTAATGGTATTTCACCAGTAGCCTTAATAGAGGTAATTAATTCAAATTCTTGTTTTTGTGATAACATAAATAAATTATACATATACTATTTAAATAATTTTCGGTTAAAATCTATTTTTAAACTTCTTATCGGTAATTGAACCTTATAAAAAAAAACTATTTTCTAGTTTTTAAAATATTTATCTTATCCCTTAAAGTTATAGCTGCCTCAAAATCAAGATTATCAGAGGCCTTTCTCATTTCTTTTTCAAGCTCTATTATCATTCTAGAAACGTCCTTTTTAGGTATTGACTTAACATCCTTAATCTCTGTGTGCTTCTCTTCAATAGGCTTAATGATTGTCTTAGGTGTTATATTATTCTTTTTATTATATGCAAGCTGTATATTTCTTCTTCTTTCAGTTTCATCCACTGCTTTTCTAATAGATTCAGTTATTCTATCAGCATAAAGAATAACTTTAGAATCTTTGTTTCTTGCAGCTCTACCAATAATCTGTATTAAACTTCTCTGGTCTCTTAAAAAACCTTCTTTATCAGCATCTAAAATACCAATTAAACCAATCTCAGGAATATCAAGACCCTCTCTTAAAAGATTAATTCCTACAAGAAGATCAAACTTTCCTAAACGTAATTCTCTTATAATCTCTGATCTTTCTAAAGTATTAATCTCTGAATGAAGATATCTTGTTTTTATGTTTTGTTCAGCAAAATATTCTGAAAGTTCTTCTGCAAGTTTTTTAGTTAAGGTAGTAACCAAAACTCTAAATCCTTTTTTAATAGTTTCATTTATGTTTTTTATTAAATGGTTTATCTGTCCTTCAGACTTATGAATCTCTATTGGAGGATCAACTAAGCCTGTTGGTCTGATAACAAGCTCTGAAATTAATTTTGATTTTGAAAGTTCATAATCTCCAGGAGTTGCTGACACAAAAATAACTTTATTCATGAAATTCTTTTCAAACTCTACAAACTTTAAAGGTCTGTTATCATATGCTGATGGAAGACGGAAACCATAATCAATTAAGTTTTTCTTTCTTGAAAAGTCCCCTGCATACATTGCTCTTAATTGCGGTAGAGTTTGATGACTTTCATCAATAACTAAAAGAAAATCTTTTGGAAAATAATCAATTAAGGTGTATGCCCTTTCACCAGGTTTTCTTCCATCAAAATGTCTTGAATAGTTTTCAATACCTGAACAATAACCAGCTTCTCTTATCATCTCTAAGTCATACATTGTTCTTTGTTTAAGTCTTTGTGCTTCTAAAGCACCCATAGAAGGGAGGACTTCATTTAGTTCTTTTTCAATAGATTCTAGAGCTCTTTGTTTTGAAACATCATCAATAACAAAGTGTTTTGCAGGAAAGATATAAAGAGAGTTAATCTTTGATAAAACTTCTCCAGTTATTTTATCAATCTCTGTTATTCTATCTATTTTTTTACCAAATAACTCTATTCTTATGATATTTTGTGAATATCCTAAGATTAAATCAATAACATCTCCTTTAACTCTGAATTTTCCTTGTGAAAGCTCTAAATCATTTCTTTCATATTGTATGTTTACTAAATTTTCTAAAATTTCTTGTCTTGAAACCTCTTGTCCAAGATTAATCTCAAAACCCATTTCTTTAAATTTTTCTGGATTTCCTAAAGAATAGATACAAGAAACAGAAGCAACAACAATAGTGTCTTCTCTAGAAGCAATTGATGCTGTAGCAGAGAGCCTTAACTCTTCTATCTTTTCATTAATCTTTGTGTTTTTTTCTATATATAGATCTCTTTGAGGAACATAACTTTCTGGTTGGTAATAATCATAATAAGATACAAAATATTCAACTTTATTGTTTGGGAATAACTCTTTAAACTCTCTGTAAAGTTGAGCTGCTAATGTTTTATTGTGTGCAAGAACAAGGGTTGGTTTTTGATGTTGTTCAATGATCTTTGCAACAGTAAATGTTTTACCACTTGCAGTTATTCCTTTAAGGGTTTGTAGTTTAGTTCCTTTTTTTAAAGAAGCTGATAGCTGTTCAATTGCTTTTCCTTGATCTCCTGCAGGAGAATATTTTGAAACTACTTTAAATTTATTCATGTTTTTCTTTTTTAAATAATAAGTATATATATTAGTTATTTTAAAAATATAAATAGGTTTCTAAAGAGGGTAAATGGCCGAGAAAATTAAAAAGAAGAATTTATAAACTTTTTTAATAACTTTATAAATATATTAAATAGGGAATAAACATGCCTCAAAGAAGAAATTTACTTAGAAAAAATCCATCCATCTCAGAATCAATTAAAAACACAAGAGAAAATCCAACCAAAAACAGAAGGAAACTAAATGAAACTTTAGAAAGATCAAAATCACAACAATATGAAGGTTGGAGAGGTTGTGATGGTGGTTTTCAAAGATATAAAGAAGTTTTTAAAAAAAGTTTAAATGATAGACCTACTAATTTTCTTTTAGAAGAATTAAAAGTACATAATCCAAATGTAATGATGCTTGGACCTGGAAAAGGACATTATGCAGCTCTCTTTAAAAAAGAGCTTGAAAGTATTGGTGTTAATATTCACATAGATACGCTTGGCTTTAGTAAAACTATTGATAAAGAATTAATTAGAGATGAATTAATAAGAAAAGATCATTCTCCACATATTTCAAAAGCAACTGCTTTTGAACATATAAACCCAAAAGAACATCCAAAACTTATAAAAAAAATAAAAGGAAAATATCATCTAGTCATAGGAGAAAGATCTGTAGGTTTATATGGTGAATCAAAGCCTTATGCTATTTTTCAAACAGCTTTATTACTTGAAAAAAGAGGAAGAGCATTTTTGGACGTGCAATTTACTAAAGAAACCTTAAAAGATATTGTAGAAGTCTCAAAAAGGATGTTAAGAGCATATAATAAAGCAAACAATACAGATTTAGAGTATAAAATAACTGCTTTAAAGGACACTTTAGTTACCTCTCAAGATCTTAGAACACAAGCAATATATATTCAAATAGATAGGGTAAATTAGTTATTCTTATTTTAAAAAAAAGTGTTTTACTTATGATCTTAAATTGGAAATTAATTATAAAAAAATCAAAAGCATTAATGGAAAAACAAACAAAATTAAATAAATCTCCTCCATTGCAACTTACAAAAATTGCAATAGAAAAAGGAAAAGACTTATCCAAAAGTCATAAAGTGGATAAAAATTTAGTAATAGTCTCTCTCTATTTAGCACACACAATATTTAATCAACAGAAATCTTCAAAAATAAGAAAAGAACATCCTAAATTAAGTTCTAATTTTGTAAAACCATATTTAAACGAATGGAAAATACCTATAAAAGAGCAAAAAATAATATTAAATAGTATAGAAGCACATCACGGTAGTATAAAAACAGAAACTAAAATTGCAGAAGTTGTAAAAAATGCAGAATGTTTTAAATTTGTCACAATAGAAGGTTCTTTAATATATTTTCACGAGCTTGGTAAAAGAGGTACAAATTATAAAGAAGCAAAAAAGTTAGTTTTAGAAAAAGCAAATGAAAAGTACAAGTTATTAACATTTAAAGAATGTATTAAAGATGTTGAAGAACAAATGAAGGTTATAAACCATATTTTTAAATAAATAAAAAGAATCAATTTTAACAAAGCTTAAAGATAATGGGCATATACCTTACCATTATAGATAGCTGATTTTTTAAAAAGCCCTTCTAACGGTCCGATTTTTTCGGACACTTCGCTTTCTTTTAATTAACTATATATCCTACAAGTATATTTATTTTTAAAAAAAATATATCATACAATTATCTTTAAAATTAGTTTTTCAATTATATCTTTATTTATTCTAAGTATGCTAGAGACCTGTTCTAGTTCTTCTTTAGTTATATTTGTTTTAAATTTAATCAATCTTTCTTTAATCGTGTGATTTTTTATAAAAGAAATTAAAGTAGATATATCTTCTCCAGAATATAAACATAAAGCAACTATATCACAATAATCTTTAATCTTTTTATGTGTTTGACCTCTATTTACTACAGAATTTATCTTAGTAGCTAATAATAGAGGTGGAGAGGGTAGCCATAATTTTTTATTAAATTCAATTAATTCTGTTCTATATTTTTTATTCTCAAACACTAACTTAACTAAAGGTTCATCTGCAGGTGCAAATCCAAGTTCATTTATTATTTGTTTGTTAGTTTCTGCAATTAAAAGATCAATATACATAGGAAAAATATTATGAATAGGAGTGGTGATTGATTCTTCTTTGGTTAGTTCTTTTCCAGTTTCATAATTTATTTCTTTTAAATATCTAAAACTAACTAATTTAAATCCATTTTCTTCTAAAATATTAGATGTATATTTAAATGATTTTATAGTATTAAACCCTAAATCTACATCTCTTGAACCAATATAATCAGTTCCAAATTCTGATTTATATCTTGAATTTACAGTTAAATATGTAGCCCAACCTCCAATAATTATAATTGGTTCTTTTAGTTTAGATATAATTATTTTTAAATAATCATAACTAATTTCAGTTTCTTTTTTGTCGTACATATTTATTAAGTAGTATATTATATGCTTCTATACATACCCCACCTTCTTTTTTAAGATCAATTAATAATTGAGGAATAGAGACAACCTTGAGTTCGTTTATTTTATTTGATTCTTTAAAAACATCTTTACCTTTTGAAATGATTAAAACTACATTTCCATTACCAATCAATCCTTTAGTTAAGATTAAATCTTTCCATTTTACATAATCTTCTTTAGAAATATATGCTTGAAATTTGTGTGGGAATAGATGATGATTAATTATATTTTCAGCAGCATAGGTTGTTAATGCATAATCTAAGTTAGTTGTTTTAAAAAAATCAAGTGGATTTGATATATGAAAGTAATATTGTTCATATTTTTTATCTATTTTTATATAATAATCAATAAGTTTATTGACATCAATAACTTTTGTTTTTTCAATAATCCCTTCATTTTCTAATTTTCTAAGAAATTGAATAGTCCAAGCAATAGAGGTATTTGAAATTTTTGAAAGTTTATACTTAGTTAAACTTCCATCTGGATTATTTAGAAGAATTTTTATGATTTTTAGATTTTTTATATTTCTCATCATATATATATTGGTTATTAGAAGGGTTTATAAAGGTTACCGATATATTGGTAATATTGGTAGTATATAAACTTAACCAATATAGCTATTAACCAATACTTCTTTTTATACTCTCTAGCATCAATTCTTTCTTTTAATTTTATTCTTTCTTCTACAAGTTCTTGTTTTCTTGTCTGAATTGCAAAATAACTTTGAGCAAATGCAATTTCTTCTTTTCTTGAGTCTCCATTTTGTGCTATTAAGTAACATGCATATCTAGTTAATGTATAATCAATTATTTCTCTTTCTGCATCAGATCCTAATTTAACCTTTTTCCTGACCTCAAGAAAATGGTCATTAATATTAAATCCTGAATTTTTACAAGAAATTTTTGCTTTTTCAATTATACTTACAAAATTTTCCCATTTAGTATAACCTAAAAGGTCTTGTAACTCCCTTGCAAGCCAAAATTCAAGATTATCTTTAAAATAAGCACTATCTTGAAAACTTTTAGTTAGTTTATAAATTATTTCTCTTTGCATAGAACATCACATATATATAAGAGTCTTTAATTTATATATTGATTTTGTAAGAGAGGGTAAATGGCCGAGAAAGAGAAGAATAGAATTTTATTTTAATAAAGCATAAAGATAATTATCATATACTTTACCATTATAGATAGCTGATTTTTTTAAAAGCCCTTCTTTTTTAAATTTACTTTTTTCTAAAACTTTAATAGAGCCTATATTTTTAGTACAAACTTCAGCTGCTATTCTTTTAATACAGGTATTTTTAAATAAAAAATGAATATATGCTTTTATAGCTTCAGACATAAATCCTTTATTCCAATAAGAAGAATGAAGCATAAAACCTAAATCACATCTTTTAAAATCTTTAATAATTGTAAAAATATCAATAGAGCCTATTAATTTATTTTCATAAGTTATAAAAAAAGAAGCTCCTTTTCTTTTTTTCCAAGCATCTACTTTTCTTAAAATTTGTTTTTCTACAATCTTTCTTGAGTTTTTATTATCTCCAGAACCATTATATATCCAGAGATTTTTATCTTCATATAACTTATAAAGTTCTTCTTTATATTTTATATCTGGTTTTATAAGTAATAATCTTTTTGTCTTTACTGGCTTATACTTATAACCTTTGTTAAATATTTTTTCATCCATGGTTTAACCTTTTATATTCTTTAATTGCTTTATTAAGTACATTTAAAAAATTAGGATCTTTTTTCCATTCTTCTAAAATAAATACTCTTAATTTAGAATGTTTAGAATAACCATCATCTTTAATTTCTATTAAATCTTTAAATTCCTCATTAATTATTACTGTAAAAGATTCTTTAATATCATGAATTTCAGATTCAGATAAATTACTTTCTTTACAAACGTTCCAAAAATAACTATGAAAGAATAAATGCATAAGCTCATGAATTACAACTCTAAATAAATATTTATCCACATATTCGATATAAATGAATATTCCAAACCACTTTTGGTTTTTTCTAAATTCATAAGGACAAGCAACAAAAGTATTATATTTAATATATACTTTATTAACAGGAAATTTATTTTTGTGAATCTTTTCTAATTTATTTATTATCTCATCCTTATATTTATTCAATTTTAGATTAGAATTATAAAAATTAGTTAAATACTTTTTAGAATAAAATTTTTTAGTGTATTTATCTATTAACTCAACTTTTTTAGAATCAGATGCACTTATTAAAGAATTTTTAAAATCCTCAGGATAATCTTTAAACCAATCATTACCATAAGCACTAGAGTTTTTAATAAATTTAAGCCAATTTTTTAAATTTTCTTCTTTTGATACAATAAATTCTATTTCAACCATAATAAATCTTAAATTTCAATTATGTATTCTTTTAAAACTTTTGTACCCCATATTCTAAACTGAGTTGCTTTAGATGAATTTACTCTATATCCTACTGATATTATTGCATCTAAATTATAAAAATCAACATTTCTTTTAACATCTCTAGTTCCTTCTTTTTGAACTATTAGGAATTTCCTAATAGTTTGATTTTTATTTAACTCTGCAGAATCATATATATTTTTTAGATGTTCATTTATAGTTGGGATTTCAACTCCAAATAATTCTGCAATCCTTTTCTTAGTTAACCATATATTTTCATTATAAATATAAACATCTAATTTTACTTCTCCATCTGGAGATTTATACAATAAAAATTTATTATTTTTAGAAATGATCTCTTTAGTCATAATATTTATTCTACTTTTTATATTTATTCTACTTTTTATATTTATTATTCTTTTAAATTATTTAATCACAAACAATTTTTCTAAGTATAATAATAGAAGATTATTTATGTTTAAAAAGCTTTCCAAAGTGCCTGACCATAAAAGGATTTTTAATCTTTTGATAACTTGTAGTATAGTTATTAATATTAAATTTTTCAGAATCAGAAACACCCTTTTTTGATACTTTTTAACTTAAAAATATCATGAGTGATACTTTTTTAATTAATAGTGTCAAAAGACTACCTTTTTGATAATTTTCTAATAATCTACAAAATAAGTTATGTTTAAATAGATTATTAATTATTAAACTATCTATGGATATAGAAAAATTACCTTTTAGAAAAGAAGTTACAGCATATATTGTAAATGAAAATAAAGAATTTATAGTTATCTTTTCAGCACTTGCAAACAGGTTTTGTAAAACTCCTGCTGGAGGTGTTGAAGAAAATGAGCCTTCAGATAAAGCAATATTAAGAGAAATTAAAGAAGAACTTAATCTTGATATAGAAATTATTGCAAAATCAAAGATAGAATACAAATGGGAACATACAAAAGAAAGAATAATTGAAAGAAACTTAAAATTTAGAGGATCAACTGGAGAAGTTTTTCTTGCAAAAATAAACCCACCAAATCAAGAGATTAAAATACAAGAAGAAGAAATCTCAGGGTATAAATGGATTAAAAAAGAAGATGTAGATAATTATTTTGCAACAGACACTTTAAAAGAAACAGCAAGAAAGATGTTTGAAGAGTTTAAAGAATATTTTTAAAAAAATGATATTATTTATGAAAATAAGAAAAATAAAATTAAGAGAGCTAAAAGAAGCAGATATTTTTAAAGAAAAAATATTAAACCCAGAAAAAAAAAGAAGATATAGACCATATTATAAAATTTTAAAAAATTACAAAAGAGAGCCTTCTTTATTTATTGGAGCTTATGATAAAAATAGAATTATAGGAGTTGCTTTTGGGCATATTATAAAAAATAGAATATTATTAGGTGAAATGGCTGTTTTAGAAGAGTATAGAAACAAAGGGATTGGAAAAAAAATATTAAAAAAAATTGAACAAAATTCAAAAAAATTAAATAAGAAATATATAGAGCTTGGTGCTCTTGATAATGCAGAAAAATTTTATCTTAAACAAAATTACAAACCAATTATTTTTGTGCAAATATATCCAAAAAATATCTTGAAAAATTACAATCATTTAAATTATAAAATAATTAAAGAAACAAATTATGTTGATTCTAAAAGATTTTATATTGAGGTTAAAAGATATGATCCTAAATTAAAAGAAAAAATAGAAAAAGAATTTAAAGCATATGATGTAATCTATTTATTTAGAAAATATTTATAACTTAAAATCCCAAAGATGTTTACCATCAATAGTTGCATTCTTATCCATCTCTTGGATATACTTTCTAATTACCTTATAACTCTTTTCTAAAGGAGTTACTGGTTTTTTACCTTGATCAATTCTTGTAAAAGAAGAAATAATGTCTTCTTTTGAATATTCCTTAAGTAATAATTTATAAAAACCTTCTTGTAAGAAAGGTACAAGATTTCTAAAATAGGAAGAAGCTAGATTTAAATTATTTTTATTTTTTGCCTTAAGATACTCTTTAAAGTTATCTTGCATAAATTCAACCATATTTTTTAACTTTATTTCAATATTTATATAATCTAAAGATAAAATATACTTAGTTAATTCTTTTTTATCATTTTCAAATTCTTTTGTTTTAATTATTTTTATCATTTTAAATAAAGATTTTTCTTTATTAACTAAAATTTTTAATTTTGGAGAATAATATACTTTTCCTTTCTTTCCATCAACTATAACTTCATCAAAATTATTTGTTTCTTTTAATAATTTTGAAATATTAATACCACCAATACAAGGTATATTATTTTCTCTTGCAACTATTGCAGGATGTGAGGTTATTGAATCAACTTCACAAATAACAGCTTTAGCTTTTTTAAAAATAAGGTCATATTCTGGAAAAAGAACATAAGTAACTAAAATATTTCCTTTTTTAAATATTTTATAAGCTTCTTTAGGGTCAGTTGCATCTGAAACATATTCTATGTTTCCTTTAGCATAACCATTTGAAAGGGTTATACCTTTTAGTTCTTTTTGGTTTTTTGCTTTATTTACTATAATTTTTTTAATATTTTTTAAAGTAGTAATATTTCTTGTTTGTAAAAACCAAATTCTGTCTTTATTATCTATTGCAAATTCTATATCTTGAGGATATTTAAAATATTGTTCAATTTGTTTTCCTTCTAGATATAATTTTTTAAAAGTTTTATTTAATTGTTTAGTAGTATTAATTTTTAAAGAATTTTTCTTTCCTGAAACCATTTCTTCTAGATGTCCTTTTACATGTTCTATTAAAAAACCTTTATTTGTTATTGGGTTTTTTGTAAAATATACTCCTGATAGTTTTGGTATTATTTGTTTTTGTATAATTACAGCTAAGGTATCTTTTAATTTTTTATTAGTATATGATTTTAAAGAGATTTTCTTTTCTGAAGCAATAACTTTAGATATTGCTAAAAATAGTTCTTTTTCATTATTTATATTTGTAATTGAGGTAAACTGTCCTGCAAAAGATTGTTTTACAGAATCTTCATAGATTGAAGAGCTTCTAACAACTAAAGGGTATAATTCTCCTCCATAGTCTATTTGTTTTAAATAATCTTTAATTTGTTTCTTTAGATTAAGAGAAAAAGATTTTTTTATTATTTTACAGAAATCTCTAGAGAGAACAAAACCATTAGGCACATTATAGGCTGCTCTTTTTAAAAGCATTAGGTTATATGCTTTATTTCCTACTTGTTTTTTATCAGCTACAGTGTAAAGGTTATAGATCATATTTAATCAAGTGTAATAGATATATGAGGATTTATGTTTAAAAGGCTTTCTTAAGTAGCTTATAAAAGGACTTTTTTCTTTAATCTGTAAAGAAAAACCTTAAAATCCTTAAAAAAAAGAAAATAATAAATAGATTAAAAATAATTTAATTTTAAATTATAATCTATTTATTAATTATATTGATAACATCAATTAAATCTTCAATTACATAATCTGGTTTATATAAAAAATGTTTATAAGGCAATTTAAGTGGATTATATAAAACAGCATTAATTCCATATTTTTTAGCTTCAATATCAACAGATAAATCCCCTATATGTAAAACATTTGAAGGTAAATAACCATCTAATTTAATTTTATTAATAAAATCAACATATGGTTTACCAGATGCTTTCTTTCCACCTACTTCATTAGATAATGAAAAATATTTAAAATTATTAAATTTATTTTCTTTAACCCAATCTTTAATCCAGCTAGTTTTTGTATCACTAATAATTCCAAGAATATAATCTTTTTTTATTAAGTATTTTATTAATTTTAAAGTATTTTTAGAAAATTTATTTTTTAAAGTATATTCTTTGGAATTATTTATTATATTATTATAATTTTCAGAAATTGCTTTAGATAGACTTTTAGTATATTTAATATTAATTTTTTTTAATAAAACTTTTAAAAAAGCATCTTCTTTATATTTACTATTTTGAAAATCTCTCCAAGTTTCTTCAACAGCCTTAAGATAATTATTATATGTTAATGTAAAATTTTCTTTTTTTAGTATTTTAAATTCACTTTTATATATTTCAAATAACAAATTTGGATCACTATCCATAAATAAAGTATTTGAAACGTCAAAAGATATTATTTTTATAGTTTTAATAATAATCCCTCTTTATTTTATATTTATAATAATATATAAAACTCATATATTATTTAATTATATCTTTTATAATAAAACATTTTAAATAAGAAAGAAATTACAAGAAAAACCTTAAAATCTTTTCAAAAAGTTTAAAATTATCAAAAAAAGAATAAAAGAAAATAAAACTACTTACAATTAATAAGACTATTGGAAAATATAATAAAAGGTTTCTAAATAAAACTAAAGGCCATGCAATAACATCCATTATAAAGAGAGAAAATTTATTCTTAAGTAGTAATAACTAAAAAAGTATTATAACTATATTGATCTGTTTTTAATAAAAGAAAGGTAAAAATTTAAAAATATATTAATAATTGCAAAGGAAAAAGTGGCAATTAATAGATATATTGTTATTTTTTGTTTGTTTTTCATAATATAATATATTGTTAAAAGCTTTCTAACAGCTACAATTAAGTAAAACTTAAATATACTTATGTAACTCTTAATATTTATATGGTAGAAAAAGAACTTGCACTTATAATAAATGGAAACTTAAGAAAAAAGATAATATTAAGTTTAGCAATTCCTAACATAGCCACAAATTTAGCAAAAAAATTAGATGTTTCAAGATCTTCTGTATCAAGGACCTTATTATTTTTAGAGAAGCATTTTCTTGTAGAATGTATAAATAATGATGCAAGTTTTAACAGGTTATACAAGCTTACCTTAAAGGTACAAGAAAGTTTCTGATATGTTAAGGAAGATGTGATTATTATACTTTAATTAAGTATAAATTATTTTACTTTTTATAAATTTAATTTCAAGTTTTTCTGTGCATTTAATTTTAATTATTATATTTGCACTTTTTGAAAAATTATCTGCAAAAATATTTATGTTTGAACTAATTTTATATATTTTATTTTTTTCAAATTTAATTTTAGGAAATCCAATAGGTATTTGTTTAATCATAGGTAAAATATTTCCATTTATATTTACACTTCCTTCAAAAAAATTAAATAAATCTAAATAATGCAATTCATTTTTAGATAAATTAAAATTTTCTTTACCTTCAGAACATTTACCTTTATGAGTTGCACTCCAGACAAAATAATTAGGATCAAAAGGATATATTTTTTTATTATTCAATTTTATTTCATTACATTTAATTTTAATATTGTTTATTGCTATTGAACCTATATTTATTACTTTTATTCTAAAATAAATTAAATTACAACTTGAACCATCATGTTGATTAATATAAATTTTATTAATCTTATGAACACAGTTAACATCATCTAAATCAATTTTAATTTTTGGTTTTTTAATAAAATTAATAATATCTTCTTTAAATAATGCAACAACTACTGCACATAGAGTTAAAAAAGCCATAATTATTTGAATAATTGAATCTAAATTATTTTCAACCATCAATACCATCTCTACAAATTCTTTCTGCTTGTTCTAAAACCAATTTTACTGCTTCTGCTTGCATATCAGGAGGATAACCATACTTTGAAAGAATTCTCTTAACCAAAACTCTTATCTTTGCTCTTTCAGTTTCTCTAATTTCCCAATCAACGCTTGTTGTATTCTTTTTAATAGTATCTGTTAAAATTTTTGCAATAACAACTATTTGTTTATCCCCTAAAACATCTAAAGCACTTTTATTATTTGAAAGAGCATCATAAAAAGCAACTTCATCTTCGGATAAATCAAGTTCTTCACCTTTCTTTTCAGAAGCTTTAATTTCTTTTGCAATTTTTAATAGTTCTTCAATAACTTCAACAGTTGTTATACTTCTATTAGTATATAATTTAATAATATTTTCAATCATTTCCTTAAAAGATCTTTGTTTTACAATATTTTTTCTAAATCTGGATTTAATTTCATCATTAAGAAGTTTTCTATACATCTCTAATGCTAAATTCTTTTGAGGTAAATTTTTAATTTCAAGCATAAATTCTTCAGAAAGTATAGAAATATCTGGTCTTTTAAGTCCTGCAACTTTTAAAACATCCATAATTCCAGAAGACATTATTGATTTTGAAATTAATTGATTTAAATTTTGTTCTAAAAGCTCAGTTTGAGAAATATTTCTAGTAACAGTATTTTTTACAAACTGTGATTTAATTGCTTGGAAAAATGCAATTTCTTCTTTTAAATCTAAAGCTCTTTTATCAGGAACTGCTAAAGAGAATGCTCTTAAAAGATTAATAGTTGCATCAATAAATCTTTTTTTACCATCTTCTTGTTTTAATATATGTTCCATTGCATTAATTAAAAGCTTCATTCTATAATTTGTGTCTTTATTTTCTAAATCATATTCAAACTTATATAATAAAGATTTAACAACATCATATTTATTTAATAATAAATTTACTGCTTCTTCTTGATTAATTCCAACCTTTTGTTGATCTTTTGGAGAATAATTACCTAAGGCTTCTTTTAATTGAGTAAGTATACTTATATAATCTACAATTAATCCACCTTGTTTTTCTCCAAAAACTCTATTTACTCTTGCAATTGCTTGCATTAAATTATGGTCTTTCATTGGTTTATCAATATACATTGTATGAAGAGAAGGAACATCAAAACCAGTAAGCCACATATCTCTTACAATTACAAGTTTAATCTCTGAAGAAGGATCTTTAAAAACATCTCCAATTTCTCTTCTTTTTTCTGAATTTCTAATATGTCTTTGCCAGTCTAAAGGGTCAGTTGCGTTACCAGTCATTATTACCTTTAAAAATCCTTTTTTATCATCTTCGTTATCCCACTCTGGTTTAATTTTTATTATTTCATTATATAAATCTACACATATTCTTCTAGACATACAAACAATAATACCTTTTCCTGGCATTCCTAGTTGTCTTTCTTGGAAATGATTTATTATATCTTTTGCAATTTCTTTAATTCTTTCAGGATGACCTATTATTTTTTCAATTCTTGCCCATTTACTTTTTAATTGTTCTTTTGTATCTTTTTCTTCAGTTTCTGTTACATATTCAAAATCTTTATCTAAAGTTATTTGAGATTCTGGATTTAAAGATATTTTTGCAAGTCTACTTTCATAGTAAATAGGAACTGTCATTTTATCTTCAACAGCTTTACTGATATCATAAACATCTACATTTTCTCCAAATACATTTCTTGTACTTTTATCACTTTTTTCAATTGGAGTTCCTGTAAAACCAATATAGGTTGCATTTGGAAGAGCATCTCTTAGGTTTTTTGCAAAACCTTCTAAAAAACCATATTGTGATCTATGTGCTTCATCAACAATAACAACTATATTTTCTCTATTTGATAGTTCTGGATAAACTTCTCCTTTATTTTCTGATGAAAATTTTTGAATTGTTGAAAAAATAACTCCTCCAGAAGATACTTGTAATAGTCTTTTAATTTCTTCTCTATCTTCTGCTTGTTTTGGATCTTGTCTTAAAACATCTTTACATTTTGAAAATGTTGTGAAAAGTTGATCATCTAGTTCGTTTCTATCTGTTAAAACTAATAAAGTTGGATTGTTTAGTTGTTGTATAACTTTTCCTGAATAGAAAAGCATGGTTAATGATTTTCCTGAACCTTGAGTATGCCAAACAACACCTGCTCTTTTATCTTTTCCTTTAACAGCTTTAATTGTTGAAGATACTGCATTGTTTGTTGCATTATATTGATGATATGCTGCTATTTTTTTAATAGTTTTATCTTTATCTGCTTCATAGACTATAAAATTGTTTATTAAGTCTAATAATGTTTCTTTATTTAACATTCCTCTTATTAAAACTTCTAATTGTGTTAAATAAGAGGCTTGATCTTTATATATTGTTTTCCAGATCATGAATCTATCTAGATTTGAAGAAATTGTTCCAACTCTTGTGTCTGTTCCGTCTGAAATTACTAAAATTTGATTATAGTTAAAGATTGTTGGAATTTCTTGTTTGTATGTTTGTAATTGGTTGTATGCTTTTTTAATATCTGCATTTTCATCTGTTGGATTTTTTAATTCTATTAAAACAACTGGTATTCCATTTATAAATAAAATAATGTCTGGTCTTCTGGTATGTTCAGTTTCTTTAATTGTAAATTGGTTTAATGCTATAAATTCATTATTGTTTATGTTATCTTTGTCTATTAAGTTTATTTTTATCCATTTTAGGTTTCCATTTATTCTTGTTTGAACGGTTATTCCTTCTGTTAGATATTTGTAAATTTGTTTGTTGTTTTCTATTAGTTTTTGTGATTCTATTCTTTGTAGTTTTTTAATAGCTTCTTGTTTTGCATCTTCAGGAAGATTTGGGTTTATATCACTTATTTTTCTTTTTAAAGTTTCATTTAAGAGCACTTGTGAGAAATCATCTCTTTCTGGTCTTTGGCTATCTGGAGCTATGTCTACTCCATTAAGTTTAGTGTAACCTATTTCTTCAAACCAAGAAAGTGCTTGGTTTTCCACATCTCCTTCTCTTAAAAATGATGTCATAATTTATCACAATTATTATTTTTAATAAAAACATATAATCTTTTTATTAATTCTTGAGTAATATTTGGTAAATCATTAAATTTTATTTCTTTATCAGTCATATATTTAATTGATTTTTTTGAAAATTCTAATTTAGAATTTATTTTTTTATATTTATTTGTATCTTGAATTGAATTAAATAAACTTGAATCTATTTTGTTATCTACAAATATATTTTGCCCTAATTCATCAGGAGTAAAAACTTTATCTTTAAAACTAAAAATGTCATTAAAAATTTCACAAGGCAACAAATATTCTATTTCTTTATGATATGCCCAAAAATTAGAAGGTAAATTTTCAGATAATATTTTTAATCTATTTCCTTTAATATTAATTTTTGGTTCAATAACATCATTTTCTGAATCTATAGATAAATATTTTTTACCAGTTAAAGGGTTATAACCATCATTATCAGCAATAATAAAATTATTTTTATTAATTGCATCTACAGTAATTTTTAAATTATCTTCAATATCTAAAAAGTTAAAATGAACAATATTGCCTCCACCATATTCAATAAAAGAATAGTGTTTATCTTCATTAAATTTAATTAAACTTGAATCTGAATCAAAATATAATTCCAAATATTTTTTAATATATAGTCTATCAGATATCCCTTCTACCCAAATAATACAATTAGATAAAAATACAGATGAGTTACGTACTTCGAGTAAATCTAAAATATCCTTATTTTGAGTAGTATTTTTAATTACAAAATTACTATTGTTTTTTTCAAATGAATAAATAGATTTATTATTATAATCAAGTGTAATATCTAAAAGATGATTGGAATGTGTAGTTATAAATATTTGTGCATTTTTTGCAAATTCACTATTATATACTTCTAATAATTTTCTTTGCATCCCTGGATGTAATGTTAATTCTGGTTCTTCAATAAATATTAATAAATTTTCATTAAAATATTTAAATAATGGAAAAGTACATATCATAATAGTCTGTAATCCATCTCCAAGTTCATAAATAGGTCTTTCAACATCATCAATTTGTATATACAGTACATCAGAATTAATATTAGGAATTAAATTTATGTGCCTATCATTAAAAAAAGATTTACTTAGAAAATCTTCATAATTTTTTATTAAATTTCTTTCTTTTTGACTTCCTAATAGCATTTTTTTAATATCCTCATATAAAGATAATCCTGTAAATATAAAACAATTGGGATATTTTGTATTAAAATCAATAATATATTTATCAGAGTGATTTTCATTAAAATAATCGTATTTTGTTCTATCTTGATAACAATCAAAATCATTAAATAAAAAAGATTCACTAATTAATTTTGATTTTTCATCAGAAGAATCATTTCTAATTATTGGTCTAAGACCTCTTAACATAGGAATATATAAATAAGTATATTTTTGATCTAATCCAACTGTTAGTTCATCTTTAGTTTTAATAAATTTATCTATAAATAGAGCTAATTCATTTGTTTTAATATTACCATTATAAGTAGTGACATCTCCATTAGTTGAAGTCTTTATATTTGTTTTAATTTCGTCGTGAAATTTTAAAGAAATAGACAGGTCAGAAACATATTCTATATCTTTATATTTTAAAGGAATATTTAACACTTCAGTATTAGGTAATTTATCTATATTAGGATATTTTCTAATTAATTCTTTAGAAATATTTTCATACATATTATATACTTCTAAGGTTTTTACTGTATTATAAGTAGTTTTTTTACTAAATATATGTCTTAATAATCTACTCTTTCCAGAATTATTTCCACCTACAAAAATATTTAGTTTTGATAAACTATTAATAGTATCTGGATAACCTTCAAAATTTAATTTAATATTTTTAATTAATTCCATTAATATTTCACCCTTATTTTTCCAGACATTAATTTAGGTAATAATAAATCTCTTATTTCAGATAATTTCTTATTTTGCCTTTTATTTTCTGAAATTTTAATAAATGTACTTCTGATCATTGAATTATATTTTTTCAATATTTCATTTGATGGATTCAATATCTGTATTTTCTGAATGTTTTCATTATTAATTGCTTGCATTGTTGTACCATTACATAAGTTATTTTTTATTATTTCAAAATCATCATTTAATACAAAATTCCAAATATAATACAAAGCATTTTCTTTTATGTCTAACCCAGCAAATCCAGTAGATAAAATTAAATTTTCTAATTCCCAAGCGCTATACTTATCAAAATAAGTTATTTTTTTACTATTTTTCATTTTAGCAAACCACACTGTATTCTCTTTAGGTTGCATATTTGCTCTTGATGGTCTTTTTATAAATGTAATTTTAGTATTATAATTTATTATTTCAGAATTATCTATATCTGCAGTTGCAACATATGTTTTTTCATCAAAGTCTTCTGTACCAACCTTTGTAAAAGACGTTAGATTATTGTCTCCTAAATGCCCAACATCCCATCCTTTAGGTATTTCTTTTTTTAATTCTTTATTATAAACCATTTCTCCTCCACTAGATTTATAAGGTTCTCCTTTTTCATTTGGAAATTCAAAATCAACAAACCATCTTTTAAATAAAGTTTTTCCTATTTCTTCAAGTGTTTGATTCATTTTTCTGTTTAGTTCTATTTTTTCATCTAAATCAGAAAGGATTTTTGCAATTTTTAACATTTCATTATTATTTTTTGGAACTATAACTAGTAATTTTTTAATATCCCCTAAACTAAGTGTTTTTTGTGTAGAACCACCAACATTTTTTTCAATTTGATTTAAAATATATTTAGAATTTAAGGCATAATATAAAAAATAACTGTTTATATTCGGGTTAATTATCACCGTATTTTGCCCTAAACAAAATAATTCTGTTGTATTTACAAAACTTGTAATTCCATATGTTCCAACCCTAGTCATTATGATATCATTTTGCTTTGGGATATAATTTTTAGTAAATTCATCATAAATAGATTTAGTAACTTTTAATGTATTTGATAAATCTAAACTACCTGATTTCACATCAGTTACTCTTACCATTGATATTCCTTTATTAACATAAATTGGAGTTTTATGACAAGAATCAATAACTATAGATATATCATTTAATGATTTAACGTCCCAATCTTTAGGAATTAATCCAATTTCTGTTTTTTTAAATTTTATTTTATTAATCATAATATTTCCAATTTATGTTCTGAATTAACAATTTCATAAAAATCATTAATATAAGTAATTATGTTTAAATATATCGTATTATTTTTTACATCTGATACTTCTATGTGAGAAGTTATTTCAAAAATAGATCCTGTTCTTGTTTCTTCAGGAATATTAATATTCTCAGAATACTCTAAAATTCTAAAATTTTTAATTTTAACTTTATCTTCTCCAATTTCAATTTGATTTAATTTAGACATATAATCATTAATATAACTTTTAAAATCATATGAATTGCTAAATTCCTCAATTGAATTAATAAAATTTTCTTCAGGATAAATATTATCTAATTTAATAAATAAACCATCACCTATCGGTTCTATAACTATATCTTTATTAAATAACTCTTTAAATTCTAATGCACAATTTTTATTAAATCCTAAATCCCTTGTAATTAAAAATACATTTTCATAATCATCAAAATCTTGAGATAATATTGTCTCCCATATCAAGGCATCTTTAAAACCAGAATCAGATTTTTTATCTTTATTAAAAGGAGACTTTTTTTCTAATGCTCTTATTTTTAGATCATTAAATTTTTGAAAAATTAAATCATCAGAAATTTTTAAAATTTTTATTTTGTTTTCAAAAATATAATTTCCAATTTTATCCAAAATAAAATCTTTTATATTAAAATCATCTGAAATTTTAAATAAGTTAATTTTCGAATCAATATAAGCATATCTTTTTTTAATGTCACCTAATTTTCTGCTATCGGATTTAAAACAATCTCTTCTTTGTTTTTCTAATTCAAATAAAGTTATATCTGTTATTGATAATTTAATATATTCAAACAAATTTTTTTTAAAAATATAATCATACAATTTTTTAAAATCATTATTAAATGTAAAAGTATGATAATAAATATTATCACTACTATTTTCTTTTAACACATTTGTATCAAAAATAATTATTGTTTTTGGCATCATTTAAAATCAAATATTTTCTTTTTATTAGAATAATTAATTATTATTTTATATTTTAAATTGTTTTCTAAATTCATCTCTTTTTCAAAATTTTCTTTTGAACTATAATTTAATTTAACTAATATTTTATCAGTGTGATTTGGTTGTAATAGAAATGGAAATATAACTGGTTTATATGATGGTAGAGGATAACTTGTTTTTAAACCAACACCCAAACTTACAGATTCAGATACATTCAAATAAACTGAATTAGGCATAAATTTAGTTTTATTATGATATAATTCCATCTTCTTAATTGTAGTTGGTCTTTGACCAACATTACTTAAATAAAAATAAATCCAAATTTCATTTTCATCCATCTTAACTTCTAAAACTTCTTTTTCAACATATAATTTAGGTTTATTTTTACTTTCTATATAAAAAGATAATAATATACCTAATATTGCAACTATTAAACCCAATATACTAATTATATATTCCATTAGTTATCATTTTTCTTTTTAAACTTTCTAATTAATGCTAATAATAGTTCTTGTTTAAAAAATATTATACTTAGTAATTCTATACCAAAAGCAATATTTAAAACAACAGATAATTTAAAATTATTAATTATTGTTTTGTAAATACTTATTTGACTATTTTCTATATTTTCAAATTTTTGATTTAAATTAGTTATTTGATACTGTATAATATTATAATCATTTTTTATTTCTTCAAAATCTTTTTTAGTTATATTTTCTGTTATTAATTTGTTATAGTCAGACTGACAATTTTTTAGTTGTGAACTAATCTGTATTATATTGTTATTTAATGTAATTTTATTTAATTCACAATTATTTAATTTATCTACAATAGGTTTACATTTATCCTCTGATAATAAACCAAACAATCCTTGTATAATTGGAATAAATATCATCACAATTATAAACACAACTAAAATACCTCCAATTATTGCAAATGGATTATCCGCCATATCTATTTCACCTCAAAGCCGATTCCTTTAAGATTTTTCTTAATCTCTTCTTCTAATTTCTTAGATTCTTTAAATTGTTCGCTTAATTCTTTTGTAAGGCGAGTCATCTTTTCTTGAAAAACTTCAGGATCTTCCTCTTCTTCCTTAAAACCAACGTAACGGCCAGGTGTAAGAATAAAGTCTTGCTTTTCAATCTCTTCAAGAGAGGCTGATTTACAAAAAGAAAGCTCATCTTGATAACTTTTTTTGTTTATCGGGTCTTTTGACCTCCAAAGAGAAACAGTTTCTGAAATTTTTGTAAAATCTTCTTCAGTGAGTTCTCTTTGTCTTCTGTTAATCATTTGTCCAAGATTTCTAGCATCAATAAAAAGAGTTTCTCCTTTTCTATGTGCAGGTTTATTTCTATTAACAAACCAAAGACAAGCAGGAATCATTGTATTATAAAATAATTGAGATGGAAGAGCAATAATACACTCTACAAGATCATCTTTAAGTATATTTTTTCTAATTTCTCCTTCTCCAGAAGTATTAGAACTTAAAGAACCGTTTGAAAGAACAAAACCAGCAATTCCTTTAGATCCTAAATGATAAATAAAATGTTGAACCCATGCAAAATTAGCGTTCCCTGCAGGAGGAACTCCATATTTCCAACGAGCATCCTCTCTTAATAGATCTCCAGACCAGTCTGAATCATTAAAAGGAGGATTTGCAATTATAAAATCAGCTCTTAAGTCTTTATGTTCATCATTTAGAAAACTACCTTCATTATTCCAAACAACTTTATTATCAATACCTCTTATTGCAAGATTCATTTTACATAATTTCCAAGTTGTTTGATTAGATTCTTGACCATAAATAGATATTTGACCTATTTTTCCACCATGTTTTTCAACAAACTCTTCAGATTGAACAAACATTCCTCCAGAACCACAACAAGGGTCAAATATTCTTCCTTTAAAAGGTTGTATTATTTCAACTAATAATTTAACAATAGATTTAGGAGTATAGAATTGGCCTCCTTTTTTTCCTTCAGCAGAAGCAAATTGTCCTAAGAAATATTCATATACTCTTCCTAAGATATCTTTACTATTATCTTTAGAATTAAAAGAAATTGTTCCTATAAGATCAATTAACGCTCCTAATTTTGTTTTATCTAAAGATGGTTTTGAATAATCTTTTGGAAGTATTCCTTTAAGTGTTGGATTTTCTTTTTCAATTAAATCCATTGAATCATCAATAATTCTTCCAATTTCTATATTTTTTGCATTATCTTGAAGATATTCCCATCTTGCTTTTTTTGGAACATAAAATACTCTTTGAGAGACATATTCATCTTTATCTTCTGGGTCTGCATATTCTTCTTCTTTTAGTTTAGTATATAGTTCTTCAAAAGAATCAGATATATATTTTAAAAATATTAAACCTAAAACTACATGTTTATATTCTGCAGCATCCATATTACTTCTTAATTTATCTGCTGCTTTCCAAAGCTTTTCTTCAAATCCTAAATCTTGAGTCATAATTAATCTCTTCTTTTATATAAATATAATATACATCTAAACACTTTTAAAGGTATTATGTATTAAAAAACTATTCAAATCTAATCTCTTTTCTATCATCTTCTATTGCTTGTTTTATTTTATTATATTCTTCTTCACTTAACTCTATTATATTACTATAAGTATAATCTTCCTTTGCAAGCTTAAATCTTTCTTGTAAAGAACGTGCACCAAGACCTTTATTAGATAAAAGTAATAAAGAAAGTTTAATCTGATAAGGATATGGTTTTTTCCAAGAAGTAAATTCATTGTCTACTTTTTTAATAACTTTAAATATTCCAAAAATTACTCCTTGACCATAATATACAATAATATCATCTAAATTAACTAAATCTCTTTCATTTTTGTCTATAAAACCACAATATTCTTTTGTTTTAACAAAAGATTCCCAAGAATGGTTAATTAAGTAATATTTCATTTTTAATCATATCTAAATCCATATTTTTCAGTTAATTTTTGCCATTCATCATGATATTTTTTCCATTCATTATATTCAAATTCATCTAATACCTGGCCAGAACCATAACTATCTAATTTATTTTGCAAAAATTTTAATCTCAAATTATCATCATATTCTTCTTTAACACTTTCAAAAGATTTACCTTCAGAAACAACATAAATATTTGGCTTTGAAATTAATTTACCTACTCCAATATAATCTCCATCACTATCTGTAATAATACTTGGAGTTGTTGTTTCTATAAAACAATAACCAGAATTATTATAAGAATATTTAATTGGGCATTTTAATCCTATTGAAGCATGCTGCTCTAATTCAAAACTAAAAATTGCAACACCATAACCTAACTCTTTTAACATTAATGCAAGTAAATTTGTTTTATCCCCACAAACTCCTGTTTGATCATATAATGTTTCATAAGCATATCTATTACTATAATTATGATTAAAAGAATCCCAATCATAAGGCATTGTTTGAACTAAACTGATTGCAATCCTTGCTTGATCATCAGTATTATTTGTTATTTTTTTAATTTCATTAATTAATGGTAGAATATATCTTTCTTGATCTTCAGTATTAACATACATTAATGACATATATTCAGAAGTAGGAGGAGATTCATAAGAAGAATAAGTTACTGTTCGAGGTAAATTTGACAAATAATAATTAAACCCATTATAGACAGTGTAATTAAAACTATTAGGTACACCTCTTAGAGTATAATTTAACTTAATTGGCTTAGGTTCAGTTTGCAATTTATGTAAACACTTCCCATTAATATAAATTTCATCTATATCACATAAACATTTTTCAGGAAACTCAATTAAATTACCTTTCTGACAAAAATAAGGCTTAATATTTGAACAATTATTATATAAAGTACCATCTTCACACCTATTAATAACAAAATTAAATAATAAATTCATAATTATATAAATTAGAATAATAATAATAACAATATTTCTTAATTGTTTAAATCTAATTTTTTTAAGTAAATGAATAACTAAAGTTAAAATTAAACTATTTAGTAAAATTATTATAAAAAAGTTAAAACTAACCTTTAATAATAGATAATTAAAACTTAATAAAATAATAACATAAACTAAAGTCCATATAAATAAATAAAAATTAAATCTAAATTTATTTTTATAAATTATAACAGTTATTATGCGTGAAAATAAACTAAATATGATTGCTATAAATACTAATTTAGTGGTATTATTAACAATATTTAATAAATTTAAAAATAAAGAAGATAAATAATATAATAGACTATAAATTAATATCCAAAATAGAAACCAGTAAGATTTATAAAATCTAAAAATATTATTATTTCTCATTTTATCACATTAATATTTCAATGTCTTTTTTTAATTGATCTTTTAGAAATATTAGAACTTCTATATCTTACAGGTTTACTTTTTCTATAAGAATCTTTTAAAACAGAATCACTTTCATTTTTTAAATCATGAATAGTTGGTTCTTTATAACCTAACTGCTTTAAAGCAGAATCAAATATCTTTGTAAAGCTTAAGTTATTCTCTTGTACAAATCTTTCTTGACTTTTTGTAATTCTCATATTTATTCTTATATTTCTTCTTTCTGGAGAAGTATCTCTTTTTACATCTTCTATATTCATATAAATCAATCCCTTAAATACACTTTTCCCAATCAAGAGCATAGTGTATATACAACTTTGACACAACGAGTTTATAAATAGATCGATTACACTAAAATATAATAAAAAGAGAAGATTAAAAAATAAATCTTATCTACTAAACTTTAATCTCTATTAAAACAGGATTATGGTCACTAAATCTTCTAATTTCATCATTTTCAAGAACTTTGCAAGAAATAATGTTTTTAAAAATAGGTTTATTCATAAAAAAGTAATCATTTTGCCACTTAACTTTACTTTTTTTATGTCTTAAGGTCTGTACAGGATATTCTTTATCAGTTAAATCAAAAGCATCAAAAAAATTAAAATCTTTTAATCTATCAAAAAAAATCTTATGAGAGTTATTATATTTATATATTAAATCAAATTGAATACTTGCATTTAAATCTCCCCCCAATATAATATTTCTTTTACCATTAAGTTTACCATAAAACAAAGGAGATAAATCAGATAACATGCTATGTAGATTAGGAATTGAATAACCATCTGTCATAAGACCATATAATGATATAAAAGTAAGTTTTTTATTATTTATAACAGTATTTGCTATTGTTAAAGATCCATTAAATTTAGTATTTATTGTTTCCTGAGAAAGATTGTATTTTTTACTATAAATTCCAGATCCCCAATTACGATTTTTATCAATTTTATTCCAAATAAGATTTGAATCTTTTTTAATATGTTCAGGAGGATTTGATTCTTGAAATAAATATATATCTGCATCAATATTATTTAAAAAATAATCCCAAATATCTTTATTTAGCTTTTTATTTTTCCAATAATCCATATTCCAAGTAACTATTTTAATATTCATTCTTATCAATTTTTATTTTAAATAACCTTCTTAATATTCTTTTCCAAGTAAACAATAAACTTATCTTTATTCTTTCCTTTTAACTTTTCCCAAGAATTATATACTTTTCTTATTTTATCTTCTAAAATAATATCTTCTTTATCATTATATCTGTATCTTGCATATTTTTCTTTATTATAACCTAACTTATATGCTAAAATATTTTCAATAGTAGATGTAAAAGTTTCACTAAATGACTGCTTTTTTATTCCACCATATTTATCTAAAATATATTTTTCAATTCTATTATATATTTCATTATTTGAATTAATTACATGAATAAGTTCATGAATTAATAAAATATATATTCTATTTTTAGTAAATTTTCTATAATCAACATCATCTCCTATAGATATATGAAAAGATAAATTTGTTGCAGAACCTCCAAAACCAGGCCTTGTATTATTTGCAACAAAGAAAGTAGAGCTTACTTTTGTAGAATTATAAATAACATCTAAATAAGGTTTAATTATTTTAAGTTCTTTCTCTTTAAAATTAGTTATAAATGTATTTAGAAAATCTTCTGATTTTTTATTAATAACAATAGGAAATAATTTTTTTAAAACAATTAGATGTTTTTTTTCAATATTACTTAATTTTTTTTTATTAACAATATTATCTATTAAATTTTTGTAATTAAGCCTATTTGTAGAAATAATACTATAATCTTTATTAATCAAAAAAATTAAATCTACCATTTCTTTTAATTGATTTTTATTAGCAAAAGTATAAACTTTATCAATATTACAATATGCTTTACAAGCAAGTCTTAAATCTTTTGAAGGTTTTATTAAGTTTAGTTTAATATCAACACTCATAAAGATATCTATTAAATAAAGGTTTTTTAAAAGTTATGTTTAATAAGGAGCTATCATAAACTAAAAATTAAACATTTACCCAAATAACACAACCTTTCTTATGAACGTAAGGTTTTGGAGAAGAATATCTTTTGATATCAGACAATACCCAAGCATGAGGATTATTATATTTTAAATCTAAAACATCTTCTTTCTTTATTTGATGCTTTTCTAAGTTTTTAAATAAAATATCTTTGTTAATTTTTATTGAATCTTTAATAGTACATTCACCATATACTTTTTTGCTGCCACTCATAATAAGAGCAATTCTTTCACCAATCTTTGAAGTATTAAAGTTTCTTATCTCCCAAGTCTTTTTTCCTTCTAAGATTAAATTTAACCATTTTTCTTTAATTATAAGGCCTTTCATAAAAGATATCTATATTTCAAAAGGCTTTTAAACTCTTTTATGTAGTAATTAAACTATTTATTAAAAAACAAAAATATATCTTAATTAAGATGATAAATTATTTATCAATAACTTTCCAATATCCTGCTTTGTCTGAACCTATTCTTTTTATCTTCTTTTGCTCTTTTAATATTTTTAAATATCTTTCAATAGTCTTTGTACTTAAATTAAATTCTGTTGCCATTTGAGCATAAGTAACTTTATTATTAGCTTTAATTAATTTTAATATTTTTACACCGACATTTACACCGACATTTACACCGACATTTACACCGACATTTACAGTGTCTTTTACAGGTGCATTTACACCGACATTCATAGTAGATTCTATTATTTTTTGTCTTTTAAAAACAATACAAAACCAATCAGTATCTATATTAAACTTAACACTTGGAAAAAGTTTTTTTATTCTTTTAATACCAGAACCAATCTTTTCAATAAACTCTGTTCTTTGTAAACAACCTGCTAAAATAGGATTTCTTAATATACTTACTTTTCCAAAATCTTTTGGACTAAAAAGAAGTTTTCCTGGATTTAATATTTCAACTCTATCTTCATACACTTCTACCAATATTCTTCCTTGAACAAAATAATCTCTATGAATCATGGCATTTAGTACTGCTTCCCTTAAAGCAGCCTCTGGTATTTCAGGGGTTTCAACTCTTCTTAAATTAATAATATCAGCCCGTGTTTTTGTATTTCTTAGGATAAATAACACAGCATTTTCAAAATTTGATAAAAAGTCAGATTCAAATACTTTTTTATCAAGCATAACAGCCTTAGTATCTCCTTGGTATAAAACACAACTAATATCTGCATTTAAAAAGAATTTAGTAATTCTTTTTGAAAATAATAATGCACAGGCATTATTTGGAATATCATTTGTTAAAAGATTTAAATTTTTTAAAATATGCTCTTTTGATAGAGTTGTTGAAAATTTTGCTTTTTTTCTATATTTAAGAAATTTAGTATTATCTATATCTTTAAAATTAAATGAAGAAGTTTGTTTTTCAAAAGAAATTTTATTTTCGTTTTGTAAAAAATCAATAATTTCATTTCTATCTAGCTTTTGAGAGTTAGCACCTTGCCTTACATAAAAAGAACCACCTACTAAATATGGTTTATCTTTTCCTAAAGGAACATATATTATACCAATATTATCTATGATTTCAAAATTAACAACTAAAGAGGGATCTATGTTTCTTGCAATTGTTTGTACTTCAGAGGAAAATCTATTGTTTATAGAAATACCTTTTATTTCTCCTTTATCTGTAACTCCTAAAAGAATTTTACCTCCATCTGAGTTTGCAAAAGCACAAATTGATTTTCCAATTTCTTTATGGTTTAAACTTTCTTTAAACTCAAGAGTATATCCTTCTCCTGTTTTTATAAGATTAAGTAAGTTCTTTTTATCCATTTATATCATTCTTTTTAAAATTATACTTTTCTTTTAATTATTAAAAATTATGTTTTTTTGGAAGGTAATCTCTTTTATAATATATATTAGGACCTTTAAACTACATATATATTTTGAAAGGGAGAGGCCTCGTGGCCGAGAAAAGAGCTTTATAATTAAAAGTTACTAAAATGCGCAAAATAAAATTAAAAAAAGAATATATTTAACAAAAAAAAGTAAAATTATTTTATTTAAATAAAACATAAAGTAAAATATGTTTAAATATGTTTTGCAAAGAAGATATATATTATATATAAAAGAATATATAACAAAAATTAAAAAAATATGAAAACTTATGGCCTTAGAAAACTGGAACAAAGATTTAGAAAAAGAAATCATTGAATTTGAAATTAAAAATAAACTATTTAAGTTTAGAGAAGCAGAAGAAAAAGAAGTCTTTAGTATAGACACACCTCCTCCATACTTAAACAGACCAATACATATAGGACAAGCAACAACTTATGCAATCATGGACATGATTGCAAGATATAGAAGAAAGAAAAACTATAATGTTATTTTTCCTCTAGGACTTGACAGAAACGGACTTCCAATAGAGATGGAAGCTGAAAAAAAATATAACATGAATATTTTAACAACTCCAAGAGAAGAATATGTTGATAAATGTAGAGAAATTTTAATTGAATACTCTGGAGAAACACAAAGTAGTTTTAGAAAAATAGGAATAAGCTTTAATTCCTATGAAGTAAATGAAGAAATAGGTTCAGTATATGAAACAGATTCTCCAAAATACAGACAACTAACACAAAAAACATTTTTATCACTTTATAAAAAAGGACTAATCTATGAAGATGAAAAAGTTGTAAACTATTGTCCAGGCTGTAAGACAACAATTGCAGATTCTGAAATTGATTATAAAGAAACAGAATCTTCATTTAATACAATTCTTTTCACAGTTAAAGAGACTGGAGAAAAAATACCAATAGCAACCACAAGACCAGAACTTATGTGCAGTATTGGTATGGTTATCTTTAACCCAGAAGATGAAAGATGGAAAAACTTAGATGGAAAAACAGCAGTAACTCCTTTATTTAACCTAGAAGTTCCAATAAAAGCACACACTCTTGCAAAACAAGACAAAGGAACTGGACTTGTTATGATGTGTTCTGCAGGTGATTATTCAGATATTAGATTTTTTAGAGAACATGGTATTAAACCAATAATCTCAATTAACATAGACGGAACAATGAACAGTAATGCTAAAGAGTTTGAAGGATTAAGAGTTAAGAAAGCAAGAGCACAAATAATTGAAACTTTAAAAGAAAAAGGCCTTGTAACTGAAGAAAAGAAAATACAACATAAGGTTCCTATCTGTGAAAGAAGTAAAGATGAAGTTGAGTTTATTGCTCAAAGTGAATATTATTTAAAACAACTTGATTTTTTAGAAGATGTTAAAAAAATAGGAAATTCAATGAATTTTACAAATCCTGCAAGTAAAAAAATATTTGATGATTGGCTTAACACAGTTTCAACTGATTGGCCAATTTCAAGAAGAAGATATTATGCAACTGAAGTTCCTTTATGGTATTGTAAAGACTGTGGAGAAGTTATCTTAGGATCTGAAGATAAATATCAACAACCATGGAAAGAACTTCCAGAAACAAAAACTTGTCCTAAATGTTCTTCTGAGAACATAGAAGGAGATAAAAGAGTTTTAGATACTTGGTTTGATTCTTCAAACACTCCTCTTTATATACATCATTTTGGAAGTGATTTTTTTAATAAACATCCAGTATGTTCTCTAAGACCACAAGGTAAAGAGATTGTTAGAACCTGGCTTTATTATACAGTTTTAAAAGCTTATTTAATGAATGGTGGAGTTATCTTTAAAGATGTATATATCCATCAACATATCTTAGATGGAAAAGGATTTAAAATGTCAAAATCTAAAGGAAACATTATAGATCCTCAAAAAATCTTAGATAGTTATGGTGCTGAAAGTTTTAGATTATGGGCTGTAACTGAAGGTAATTTAGATCAAAAAGATTTTATGTGTTCTGAACAAAATATTAAAGCTGAACAAAAAACATTAAATAAACTTTGGAATGTTTCAAAGTTTATAACTCAGTTTAAAAAGAATGATTCTGTTGACACTAAGTTTACAGAACTTGATTTAACTTTAAGAAAAGAAATAAATGAGCTTGTAAAGCTTGCTGATAGAGATTATAATAGATATAATTTCCATATACCTATAGTTAAAGCAAAATATTTCTTAAACAATACTCTTTCTTCAAACTATTTAGAACTTGTTAAAAGTAGATGTTATAATGGAGAAGGAAAGTTTAAAGAGGAAGAAAAGAATGGTGCTATTGAGACTTTAAGATATGCTCTTGAGAAATTACTATATATTCTTTATCCAGTAATACCTTTTACAACTAATATTATTGTTAAAGAAATATATGGAAAAGATATTAATGAAATTTATTTCCCTGAAGCTGAAGAAATTACAAGTAAGTTTACAATTGAAGATATTGAAACCTTAAACAACAGTATTTGGAAATATAAGAAAAATAATAATATTTCTCTAAAAGATTCTGTTGAAAAAGTTACTTTACCTTTAAAGTATGAGATTATAAAGGATGATATAAAGGTAACTCATAATATTATAAACCTAGAGTTTAAAGAAGGAGAAGAAATTATTATTTAATTTCTTTTTTTATAAATTTTATATTTTACCCTGGAGAAACTACTTTTTTTAAATGTCCAGGGTAAAGAATAATTTTGTATTAAAAACTATTTATAGCTATTAAAAAGAAACTCTGCTTGCTTCCAATTTACAACATTCCAGAAAGCATCAACATACTCTGCTCTCTTGTTTTGATATTTAAGATAATATGCATGCTCCCAAACATCTAAAGCTAAAATTGGTTTTAAGCCTAAAGAGATTGCAGAATCTTGATTTCTTGTCTGTATAATTTCAAGTTTTCCTTCCTTATTTAAAACAAGCCATACCCAACCAGAACCAAATAAAGTTAAAGCTTTTTCTTTAAATTTTTCTTTAAAGTTTTCAAAACTTTCAAAAGAAGTTACAATTTCTTTTTCTAAAGCTTCAAAAGGTGCTTTATTTGAGGTAGGAGATAAAATATCCCAAAAGAAATTATGATTGAAATATCCTCCACCATTGTTAATGATCGCTTGCTTTTTATCTTCTGGTAGAACAGATAAATCTTTTAATATATCAATAACTGACATGTTTTCAAGAGATGTACCTTCAATTGCTTTAATAAACTTATCATAGTAGGCTCTATGGTGTTTTGTATGATGAACACTCATTGTTTCTTTGTCTATAAATGGTTCTAAGGCATCATATTCATATGGAAGAGATGCAAATTGATTTATATTGTTTTCACTCATTTTAAAATCACACTCCTTTGGTTATAAGAATTTTTTTAAGTAAAAATATAAGAATAAGATTATATGAAATAACAATCATATATATAATAATAGAGAAAAAGGTTTAAAAAGGGTAAGATTAAACCTTAAAACTTAACTTCTAAGAAATATTACCCCATTTAACTAAAGTTGCCTTTTCTATCTTTTTAAAAACTAATTCTTCCATTATAAGCCCAATAATAGCTATTAAAAATATACCAATTAAAACTTTATCAAAAGAAAAAGTCCATTGTGCAGTCCAAATAAACTTTCCAAGTCCACCAAAAATTGAAATTAACATTTCAGCTCCAACTAAAGATCTCCAAGCAGAACCAAAACCTAATCTTATACCTGTCATAATTTCAGGAAGAGCACCAGGTAATATTACTTTTAAAATAATTTTAAATTTTGAAAGTCCAATATTTTTAGCAGCCAAAATCCAATTTGGATTAACATTTCTAACTCCACTAATAGTACTATATATCATTTTCATAAAAGCAGAAATAAATATTACAATCCAGATAGTTTCTCTTGTAAATCCAAAAAATAAAATAATAAAAGGAATCCATGCAAGTGAAGGAACTAAATATATGGCCCCTAAGAAAGGAGATATAATTTTTCTAAAAGTTTTATTAACTCCAATTAAGATACCTAATAATATAGAAGTAATTAATGCAAGTATAAATGCAGGGATTGCATTTTTCATACTTATAAACAATAATCTAAATAATGTTCCATCTATTAATAATTTATAAAACTCCTTTAAAACTAATAATGGAGACGGAAGCATCCAATGAGGTACCCATTGAAAAACATAGATTAATTGCCAAAGTACAATTAAAAATACAAATGGAATTGATCCAAGTAATATATTTTTAATGTTTTTATTCTTTATATATCTCATATTGTGCATTCTTTAATTTTTCTTCAAATCTTTTATCAAATAAATCATCAATAGTTAAATTAACATCTATTAAATTATTTTCTTGAGCATATATAGCATAATCTAAAAAATTATCTAAATCAACCCATAAATTAAATTTTAATAAAGATAAAGAGTTTATAACTTCTTCTTTAGAATAGGAAATTATATCTTTATTAACAGCATTAATATGCTTTTGTAAAAGATTATATGTTTCATCAGGATTTTCAACCATAAACCTATGACTTTCAATATATCCATCAATAAATTTTTCAACAACTTCTGGATTACCTTCAAGATAATCAGTATTTACAACTAAAGAAGTATTTAAAAAATATCTTTTATCATATCCTTTTTCCTCCCATTCTGGAAGAATAATTGCCCCTGATTTAAAAAATTCTTCTTTACCTTCAGCACCTTTCAATGCTGCAGAAATTATTTTTTTTTCAACTAAAGCAAGAGGGGTATATGCATTTTCAATATCAACATAAGTATATTGAATATCTAAATTATTTTCTTTTAAAATTCTATTAAGCACATAACCACTAGTACTATCAACTCTTGTTGCAATAGAGGTATTATTTAAATCTTTTAAGGTTAAAATATCATTAGGTCTTACATAAGCCATACTTGGTGCTAGTGCCATTGGAGCAATAAATTTAATATTTATTCCTTTTGAAATTGGATCTATAAAATTATTTGCACCACCAGTAACTAAATTTACTTGGTTACTTGATACTGCTTGACGAGAATATTTAGTAGAACTAAAAGGAACATATTCTACAATAATTCCTTGTTTTTCAAATAAACCTAATTCTTTTCCAACAAATATAGGAGAATGACCAAAACTATCTTCACTATATCCAATAATTATGTCTGATTTTACTTTTGAATTATTATTAAAAATAAAAATTCCAATTATTATTAATATTATTATAATGGGTATTACCCAAAATTTTAATTTCATTTAATCTCAACTCCTTTTATAATTTAACATTTAATATTTTATTTTCCATATCATTACTAACAAAATCAGACTCTTTAGTTTTAATAAAATCCTCTTTCATTTCTTTTTCAATATCTTCTCTTAATTTAATGATTTCTAAACTATTAAGTTTTCTTGGTCTTTTATGCTTTAAGTTATAGATTTTTTTAATCTTTGCAGGTCTTGGGGATAATAAATATATTCTATCTGCAAGATAAAGTGCTTCATTAATACTATGAGTTACAAAAATAACTGTTTTTTTTGTTTTAAGCCATATTTTTTCAATTTCTTCTCTTAAATGTTTTCTATATTGATTATCTAGAGCAGATAAAGGCTCATCCATTAATAATAATTTAGGATCTACAACTAAGGCTCTTGCAATTGATACTCTCTGTTGCATTCCTCCTGAAAGTTTATGAATATTCCACTCTTTAAAATAATCTAAACCAACTAAAGAAATATATTTATTTACAGTTTTTTCTTTTTCTTTTTTACTAAGATTTGAATTTTCTAAAGCAAAAGAGATATTTTCAGAAACAGTTCTCCATGGAAAAAGAACATAATTTTGAAAAACCATCATTCTTTCTGGAGAAGGAGCTATAATTTCTTTATCTAAAAATAAGATTTTTCCTTTAGTTTGTTTTAGAAAACCAGCTAAAAGATAAAGTAAAATAGTTTTACCACAACCACTTGGACCTAAGATACAAATAAACTCTCCATCTTTAACAGAAAAAGAAATATCATCTATGATTTTAAATTCAGAATTATTTTCAAAAAAAGACATGGATACATTCTTTAAATCCAACATATATATTTTAGAAGAGAACAATTTTTAAATAATGATTATTTATGTTTAGAAAGAACCTTTATGTTTAAGTTTAAAAATTATTTCTTTTTTAAGGACTTTTTAATAGATGTTATCCCATATTCTAAAGGGATGGTATCTAGATTTAAATGAACTCTATTAATCTCTAAGACTTCAAGAAACTCTCTATAGGAAAGACCAGCAATTTCTGAAGCTGCAGAAATGTTTACAAGATTATTTTTATAAGCTTCTATACCCTTTGAAACCCTATACTCAGAAATATCTTTCTCAATTAAAGACCTGATATACTCTGATTCAGTAAGATTTTTCTCTTTTGCAATAGTATAAACAATACTTGATAAAGAATCTTTAAGTCTTAATGTTTTCACATTCATTTTATCTTTTTCATCTATTTTCTTAACCACAATAAACCATCTCCTTTATTTTAAATAACTTTCAATATTTTTTAAATATTCTTTTGAAATTGATCTTTCAATTAACTTAATCTTTAAAAGAAAGTCTTTTTTAGATATTTTCTTTTCAAAGTATAAAAACAACATAAATTCAATAATATTTGAAACTAGTATATTATTTTTTTTACAAAAATCATAAGGTCTTCCATTATCAATAAAAGATATATATCCTTTCTCTAAAGATAAAGCAATACAGAATATTTCTCCAGAATTTTTTGAAACTTGACTTTCAAGCTCTTTTGAAACCTTTAAAGGATCTTTAATTATTATTATTTCTTTTTTTTTAAGTCTTCTATACTCTCTAACATCTAATGGTATAAAAACCTTATACTTAAAAGATTCAAAGAAAGTAAGTTCAGCTTCAACTTTTGAAGGAAATATAATTTTAGAATAATATTCTAAAAATATATCTAAAAGATCTACTTTAACCAAATGTATCCAAAAGGAAGTATCTACTATAGCTATAGAGGCGTCTTTCATATATTATATATAGACCAAAAAGTATTTAAATGTATTACATAGTAATACGCATCAATTAAATTTTTAATTTGTTTTTATCAACAATCTTAGATAAAAGAACAGAGTCTTTCTTTTCATAAAATTCAAAAGCATCTAAAATATCTAAATAAACATTTTCTAAAATATTGTTTGCAGTCTTTTTTGAAATCTTTTTAGTTTTATTTAATTTTTTTAAAAAAGAGATTACATCTTTAATGTCCTTACTTATATTTTTTTCATTAAAATTATTAAATTTAATAGTAAGGTCTTTTAATTTTAAAAAATCTTTATCAACTTTGATAAATACAACTTCTTTTTTATTTACTTCTTTAAAAAACTTATAATGTTTCTTTAAAAAATCATAAATATCTTTATCAATTATGCTTTCTTGTATAAAATGTTTCTTATGATTTAATTTAGAGTATACAAAATGCTCTAAGAAACTATTTGTTTTACCTTCTTTTTTAAGAAGTAAAAGTAAATAGAAATAAATATGAAAGATACTATTTGAATAAAGATTATGCTTTTCACAATAGACTTTAACATAATTAAAAAAAGAATCTAAATCGTTTTTTAAAAGAAGTTTTAAAGATTTAGAAATAAACTCATCATTAATGTAAGAAGGTTTCTTAAAGTATTTTTTTAAAGTTAAATTATTTTTTAATTTTAAAAGCATAATTTATCACTAATTAACATATATATTATATACATGTCCTTTTTAAATACATATTTTTTATTAATTTCAAACCAAATAAAATAAATATAAAAAAAGAGATAAAATATAATATCAAGGAGGGATCTTTTTGGAGTATGATAAAGAAAAAATGGAAAAGGCAAATAATTTAGTTAAAATACTAGAAAAAAAAGAAATACCTATTGAAATAACTAATTTTAAAGAAGAAACTATTAAAGAGTTAAATAATTTCTACAATTACAACATAAACCCTGATTTTAAAATCATTCTTTTAGATAAAAGAGAAGAGTTTGATATTATTTCTGGAGAAAAAACCAAAGATTGGATGATTGGTAGAACCATATATGTAATTGGAAAAATAATAATATTTAACATAGATGCAGTTGAAAGAGAAACAAATCACAAAAAAGAAGATTTTTATAAAACTTTAAAACATGAAATTGCACATCTTTATTTTTTTAAAATAAGCTCTAAAGGTCACCCTAAATGGTTAAATGAAGGAATGGGATATTTTCTTGCAAAACAAGACTATAAAGATCTTCCTTTAGAACAAGCAGTTGAAGCAATAGATCAATTTAATAGCTTTGATGGAAAACATTATCCACATAGTGCAAAATTAGTAAGATTACTAATAGAAAAATATGGAAAAGAAAAAATTATTGAATTAATTAACTCTTGGTACTATAAAAGAGATGAGTTTGAAAATAATTTTAAAGAGATATATGGTTTTAAGTTTACAAAAGAAGAGCTTATTAAAAATCTTTAATATTGTCTAATCTTATCAATATTAAGCTCCATAGTTACCTTATGAACCTCTTCTGTTAATTCCATATCTTTTAAAAGATATTTTTCAATAGAGGCATAGTCTTTCTTATGACAAAGCTCTGCAACCATAGATCCATCAATATCATCTATTAAAGAAACACCAATAGCTTCTCCAAACTCTTTTAAGGTTCCTCTGCTTTTACCATATCTAAAACAAGTAATATAATCTCTTAAGTCAAGTATTTCTTTTAAAGAAAAATGTTGTATCTTTACTCTATTAATAAAGCTTCTTGTAACTAGAAAAGAAATATCAAAACTTTTAATATTAAAACCAACTATTCTAAAGACAGGATATTTTGTTTTAAAATCTTTAAAGTAGTTCCAGAACTTTTCTAAAAGTTCTTTTTCATTCTCTCCAATTAAAATAACTGAATCTTTATCTTTTTCTTTAAGACCAATAGCTATAACTTTTGAATCAACTGGGTTAATTAGCTTTTGTCTTTCCTCTTCCTCTTTTTCAAAATAACCATCAAAGGTAACAGGACAGGTTTCAATATCTAAATATAAGTAGTTCATATAGATATATGGTAGCAAAAATATATATCTTTATCTAAAGAGGGTATCTGGCCGAAGAAAGCTATTTACACTTCTAAAAAATAAAAACAAAGATAATTTTCTTTTTCTTTTTTTCTCTTTACAAACTTAAAATTATTCTTTAAAATATTTATTTTACTAAAAATATTCTTAGGGTTTACAGTAATTAATATCTTTTTACAACCTTTCTTCTTTAATATTTCAATTCTTTTCTTTATAAAAAAGTCCTGTATTCCTTGTCCTCTATATTTAACATCTACAGCAGTTCCAAAAAGAAAAGCAGATTTTAACCCTTCTTTTTTTGAAATATTATATTTTTCAAAATCTTTTTTTACAGGAAAAAGATATCCACACCAAGAAATAATCTTATCTTTATCTAAAAGAAGTAAAAGTTTTCCTTTTTTTAATTTTCTTTCAAAATTTTCTTTACTATGTAAAGGATAAAAATCTATAGTTGTTGTTTTTGCTATTCTTTTATCAAATAAACAAAGTGAAGGAATATCTTTTTTATTTGCAAACCTAAGTTTATATTTTTTTGAAATCATAATATCATAAATTACATGTATTTTAAATAATATATACAAAAGCTATATTTTTAAACAAATCTATTTAAATAAATATATATGAAGTAACTACTTTATAATTTATAAAAAAAGTTTTCTTTATTTATATTTTTCTTTTTAAGAGAAGAAGACTTTAAAAAAATACAAAAAAACATATTTATGAGTGAAACTAAAGAAAAAACAAAAAAAGTTTCTTACAAAGAAAGAATAAAAACTTTAAAGTTAATCTTAAAGTGGTCCTATAAGTCATCTCCTTCAATATTTATAGGTGTAATTCTTTTAACAATTGTAAGTGGACTTTTAGTTGTTGTAACTCCATATGTCTACAAAATCTTAATAGATTACTTAACAACCTTAGACCTTACAACAACAATAAAAGTGACTTCTTCTATAATATTTTTATTAATCTTATATCTTCTAACTATCTTTGGAGTTTATTTTTTCAATGAAATGAACTATCTTCTAAGAACTAAAATGTCTTTAAGAATAGAAAAATATGCAAGTAGAAAGTTAATGGAAAAAACAACTTCTCTTGATTTAGAATATTTTGAAGATTCTGAGTTTTATGATAGTTTATATAAAGCAAATCAAGTAATTGGACAAACACCAGGAATTTTAAGAGACTTTGTTTCAGTTTTTAGATTTTTAATAGCATCAGCTGCAATATTAATCTCTTTAATTGTATATGATATAAAAATAGCTATACTTGTTTTAATAGGAACAATTCCAACATTATTAGTTTCTTTAAAATATGTAAATGTAAATTATATGGTGTTTTCTTCAAACTCAAAAGAAAAAAGAAAAGCAAAATATTATCTTAATTTAATAAATACAGATAAAAAGTCTGTTAAAGAAATAAAACTATTCTCACTTAAAAATACTTTTTTAAACAAATTTGAAGAACTTTTCAAAAGTGCAATAAAAAGACAAGATAAAGCAATCAACAAACACATGTTACTTGTATCTTTAAGTATTCTCTTTAACATGGCTGCAATGGTTTTTGCTTTAATAATTTCTATAAACCTATTTATTAAAGGACAAATAACCATAGGAACTATAGTTTTCTTATTTGCTTTAATTACAGATTTTTCATATAATGTAAGTGTTCTTTTTGAATTATTTGGATATCTTAACACTTCAGTAACAGAATCAAATAGTTTAAGAGAAGTCTTAGTCTATAAACAAAAAATGATAACAAACAAGAGAAAAGTTTTCCCAAAGAAACTAAAACAAGGAATTACTTTTAAAGATGTATATTTTAAATATCCAAAAACAGAAAAATATGTTTTAAAAGATATAAACCTTACAATTAAGCCAGGGGAAAATATAGCTATTGTTGGAGAGAATGGCTCAGGAAAAACAACCTTTATTAAACTTCTAACAAGGCTTTATGATACTTCTAAAGGAAATATCTTAATTGAAAATAAAGATTTAAAAGATTATAATTTATCAGAGATTCATAAAAACATAGGTGTTATCTTTCAAGACTTTGTACAATATGAAGTAACTGTTAAAGAAAACATACATTTTGGAAATATTACAAAATCACCTAAAAATATTCAAGACTCAGCAGTAAAATCAGGAGCTCATAACTTTATAAAAGACTTTGATAAAAGATATTTAGAAAATTTAGGAAGAACCATTGAAAAAGATGGAAAAGAACTATCTGGTGGACAATGGCAAAAAATAGCTCTTGCAAGAGCTTTCTTTAAAGATTCAAAGATACTTATCTTAGATGAACCAACAGCTGCAATTGATGCAAAAGCTGAATATGAGTTATTTAAAAGATTTAAAGCTTTAACCAAAAATAAAACAACTATCCTTATCTCTCATAGATTTTCAACTGTGAGAATGGCTGATAGAATCATTGTTATGGATAAGGGTAAAATTGTTGAAGAGGGTAGCCATAAAGAACTTATGGAAAAGAAAGGTGTCTACCATAACTTATTTACTCTTCAGGCTAAAGGATATGATATAGAATAATTAAAAGTCCCCTCAACCGGATTTGAACCGATTCTAAAAGGTCTACAGCCCTTTGTGCTATCATTACACCATGAGGGGTTTTTTCTTCTTTAATATTTCTTCTTTTTAAAAAAATAAAAAAAGAGGTCATCTTTTATCCTCTAAGTCTCACCATCTTCTTTCTCAAATCATCTGTATCCATAGCTATGCTTATAAGGTTATTTTTTAAAAGCCTACTCAGGTTATGCCTAAGCGTTCTATCAGATATATTCAATGATTGATTTAATTGAGAAATAGAAATTGACTCACGACTAGATAACTCTTCTAATATCTTTTTAGATGTTTTTGTAATAGGGACACTGGGTTTTTATCCTTTTAACATCACTTAAAACCCAACACCTTTTATCGTCGTTCATAAATAAGTAAATAAAGAGAAAAGCTTTTAAAGACAAAGAAAGTGGCAATTATTTAATTTTGTCCAAGAAATATAGAAATTACCTTTATAGAGAAAAATACATAAAGTTTATATATATTATGTTTATACTATATAAATATATTATATATATGAAAACTTATAAACAAACGAGGTAGACTTAAAAATGAAAAAAATATTTTATATACTTATAATCTTTATGACTTTATTTTTTGCAGGAAATTTATTTGCATTCACACCAACATTTTATGTGGGAGACGGAGTAACAGGACAAGCAACTCAATGCCTTACTCCTAATTACAATACAATAACTGGAGCATTAGAAAATATTTATAGTAACAATATTCCAAATTCACTAATAATTCTTTGTGAAGGAACATATAAAGAAGATGTGTTTCTTTCAAGTGAACTTGGAATTACATTAATGGGAGAAAATGAAAATGTAATTCTTGAAGGATTAGATAATGAAAATAGTGTAATTTCTATTTTATATGGAAAAAAATTTTTTCTAAAAAATTTAAAAATTAATTCTGATTCACTATATGGAATTTTTTCAATACAATCAGAAAACATAAATCTAGAAGATATAGAAATTAATCTTTCTTCATCAACAATTAAAGATGAAAATTCATCAGGAATAAATTTTTCTTATTCAGATAATGTAACATTAAAAAATAAAATAGAAATTAATGTTAGTTCTAAAGATAAAGATAAAATAACAGGAATTACAATTAATAATTCTCAAGTTAGTTTAGAAGCTGAAGATTTAATTATAGAAAACTTATTTTCAACAAATAATTCAGCAATAATATATGGACTTGAGATTATAGATTCAGAAGTAGATTTAAAAGAAAATATTAAAATAAAAAATATCAGTGGACTTGAAGCAATTGGAATTTTAATAGATAATTCAGAAATTAATAATACATCTCAAATAAGTATTAATTCAGAGAAAATAGATTCAATGTCAATTTCTAAAGGAATAGAAATTAAAAATAATTCTCAAATTAATATTAATGGAGATACAATAATTAATCTATTAGAAATAGGTAATGGAAATTCAGAAGCTTATGGTTTATTTTTAGAAAATACCCAAATACCTTCTTTTGGAGAAATTAGTCTATATGATATTAGAGGAGATTATATTTCTAAAGGAATTTACATAAAAGATACTGATGCTTTCTTTATAAAAGAAATAATCTTTTCAGAGAATAAAACAAATGATCAAACAACTTTTGTTGAGATAATTAATTCATCAGGAGATATTTCAGAGATATATGATTCAGAAGAATCTTTTACAAATTATTCTAATTTTAAATATATACATCTTAAAGAAAATTCAGATATTAGAATTAATAAATTTAATATATATAGTGGAGATGCTTTCCCTGAATGTTTATATATTGAAGAAAATTCAAAAATAGAAATTACAAATGGTAATTTTCAAAATTGTCTGACAGGTTCTATAAAAAATAAAGATTCTCAAATAATATTAAAAGAGACAAATAATTTTAATGAAAATAAAATTATTTCTTTTCAAAGTAATGATTCTAAAATAGAAGTTTACAAACCAGTAAACTTAAGTTTTTATAAAAATGGAAATAAAATAAACTTAGATTTAATTAAATTTTATAATGAAGATGGATATTATACAAATATATTTTTACAAAATAAATCAGATGTAAAAATTGATTTATTATACTATAAACTTGCTTTCAATAATGGTATTGCAGATACTAAAGAATACAAAAGTTATGGGATTAAAACAATTTATGACAGAATAAATGAAAATCCAGAATATATTTCTCTTGAAGGATATCAAGAAAATAGTTATAATATAGAAACACAAGAAATGCCTACAGAATTTATTGAAATGAGAGCAAAAGATGGTGAGGCAACAGAAACTTCTAACCACTTTTCAGTAGTTGAAAAAGAATGTAGTGTTATTAAAAGTAATACCTATAAATGTTATGATATTAAAAAATCAGATTCAATTAATGGTACAGATTATGAAATTGATTTTAAAATACCTGTAAGTTGGATAATTGCAAATGAACTTAAAGGAGATAATATTTCTCTTTACCATTATGAAAATGGAAATTATAAAAAACTAAATACAGAAAAGAAAGAAATGATTAATAATTATCAAAAATATACTGCAAATATTGAATCATTCTCAGAATTTAAGATTGGAGGAGAAGAAACAACTGAAGAAAGTTCATCTTCTCAAACAAATGATTCATCAAGTCAAGATACAACTACAAATAATGATACAAATACAGTAGATCAAAATAACAATACACCAGAAACACCAGATCAAAATATTACAACACCAGAAACAATAGATGAAAATAAAGAATGTAATATCACTTGTGATCCTGTTTATGAATATTTAGACATTGATAATTGTGAATGTATAGATATATCAGATAGAGTAGGATGTAGAATAGAGTGTGGTCCAGGATATACAGTTGATAGAGAAAATTGTGAATGTGTAGAAATTGTTCTTGAAGGTGTTAAAACAGGAATTAAATTCTTTAATGGTGTTCTTTATATAGTATTAATAATTGTTATAATAATACTAAGTATAATAGTATTTAAAAAGAAAAAACCAAAAATGAGAAAAAATGATACCCACAATCCTAAAAATAAAAAAAACACTAGAAGAAAATAATATTAATTATTTTCTTTCTGGTGGATCTTCTCTTTTTTTAAGAAAAATAATTAAGAATACTAAGGATATTGATTTTTCTATAAAAGAAGAAGATTTAAAAAAAGCAAAAGAAGCTTTTAAAGAAGAAAAACTTTTAACTTCTAATAAAAAAGCAATTACATTCTATAAAGATGGATTTGAAATAGAACTACTTTTAACTTCTGAAAAAACAGATAAACTTTCAAATGATATTCTAGAAAAAAAGCTTTTTGATAAAATTAAGATTAAAAATGAAGAAATTAATTTAATTTCTTTAAAAAATCTTCTTTCAATATATAGGTTTGTTTACTTAAGAGATGGTAAAGAAAAACATTTTGAAAGAATAAAGCTTATTGAAAAGTTATTAAAATAATATTTTTATTTGTATAATTATGCAAGTGTTTAAAAACCTTTTCTTACATAATTATATTACTTATTCTTAATAATTAACAAAAAAAATAAAAGGTGATTTAAAATGACAGAAAATAGTTTTCCTTTAATAGGAGATAACTTACCAGAAATGAAAGTTCAAACAACCATGGGAGAAAAAAACTTACCAGTTGATTACAAAGGTAAATGGATTGTTTTATTCAGTCATCCAGCAGACTTTACTCCTGTTTGTACAACAGAATTTTATTCTTTTGCAAAGAAAAAAGAAGAATTTGATAAAATAAATACAGAGCTTTTAGGTCTTTCAATGGATCAAGTTTTTTCACACATTAAATGGGCTGAATGGATAAAAGATAATTTAGATCAAGAAATAAATTTTCCAATAATTGCAGATCACGGACAAATTGCAACTAAATTAGGTATGCTTCATCCAAGTAAAGGAACAAATACAGTTAGAGCAGTTTTTATAATTGACCCTAAAGGAATTATAAGACTTATAATGTACTACCCACAAGAAATTGGAAGAAATGTAGATGAGATTATAAGAAGTATAAAAGCTTTACAATATGCAGATAAACATAATGTAGCAATGCCTGAAAACTGGCCAAACCACCCTTTATTAAAAGATAAAGTAATTGTTCCTCCTGCAAAAGATGTTCAAACTGCAGAAAAAAGAAAAGAAGAATATAAAGATTCTTGCTATGACTGGTGGCTTTGCTATAAAGACATGGAATAGTTAAAAAAATATAAAACAAAGATTTCCATATGAGATATTTAATAAAGATATTTAAAAGTAATTATTGCAAAATAGTTTTTTTAATATCTTTATTTTTATCTTATCTTCTTTTACCTAAAAACATTCTATCTTCATGGTATTTAATTTTTGGAATACTTTTTATGATTACAATATCTTTAACCATAACTTGCCTGGTTAGAAATATTAAAGAAAAAATAGTTATTGCAAGAACTTATAAAAACTCAATAATTAATATTATTCTTACAGTTCTAGGAATTTCTGCACTTCAAGTATGCGGTATTGGAGCCCCTGTTTGTGCAGCAACTGTTTCAGCTGGATTTCTTGGAACTATTTTTCCAAGTTTATTTTTAAATTTAAGTAAAGATTTTACAATTATTATAATTATTCTTTCAATAGGAATACAAATATTTTCTTTATACTCAATGAAATGTTTTAAAGTCTGTTCTAAATAACTTTTTTAACCTGCCCTTTAGATAAATATTTAGGGTTTACAAATCTTTTTTTACCTGAAAAAGCAGAATAGTCTTCTGGAACTTTTAGATTTTTATTTTTTAATTTATTAATAGTAAAAGAGACTAAAGGATCCTTAAATTTTTTAATCTTTTTAATAATATAGTCATCAGTCTTATAGAAATCTCTTAAATAAATTATTTTTTCACTTAAAGCTTTTTTTAAAAGATCAATAAAAAGATTATACTTATACATGTGAAGTTTTCCACCCCAATGATTCTCTGCAAAATATTTATAGTTTTTATAAAAGTTTAAAGCTGATTTTTTAGTATTAAAAATAATTTCATTTTCTACAACAATTAAATCATTTACCATTCTCTCTAAAGTATTTTTATCTTTTTTATAATAATAAAACTCTCTAAAAGTATAATCAAGCCTATCTGCACAAAGGTCAGGTGCATCTCTTTCAAGTAAAGGATAGTTTTTAAAATCAGAAATTTCTTCTAAACTGATTTTGTATTTTTTAAATATTTTAATTATTTCTTTATCTTTTTTTAAAAAACCATAAAAAATATTGTCTCCATGTGCTTCTTCTTGATTCTCTAGAAGATAATCATAAAGATGAGAAAAAGCCATGTGAGAAGCGTCATGCAAAAGACCAGCTATCTTTTCTTTTAAAGGAGCATTAAATTTTTCTAAAAGAAGTAAAACACCCACACTATGTTCATATCTTGAAAACTCAATACCATAGTGCCATTTTTTAGGTAAACCTTGCTGTCTAATCTCTTTTAATCTTAAAATTACTTTTGACTTTAAAAGAGCTATTAGTACAGGTTCAGTTATTTTAAAAGAACCATAGACAGGATCTTTAATAATAACATAATTTTTATAAAAAGTAAGTTTCATACAATAGATATTATACTTTAAAAAGATTTAAAAAAAGAAGTATTTTTTCTTTTTTAAAAAAAAATTATACTTCCATTCTTGAAAATAATTTACTTGCAATTACAACAGAAAATATCATAAGTGTAATTAATATAATAATACTAATAACTACTGAAAAAGAATTAATTCCAATTAAAAAATATCTAATTAAATCAACAGCATAAGTTAATGGGTTTAAAGAAGTAATTATTGAAATTGCTTTTGGAAGATTATCTAAAGGAAATAAAGCCCCTGATAAAAAAAATAAAGGCATTACTAAAAGATTCATCAGTAATTGAAAACCTTGCATATCTGTTAATTTAGAAGCAATTGCAGTTCCAATTGCTGTAAAAAGAATAGCTGTAATTAACATTGAAATAATAGATAATAAAGCAAACCAAACATTAAATATCTTAAATCCAAATAATAAAGAAATTAAAAGAATAATTATTCCTTGCATAACAGCAATTGTAGCTCCACCTAATACCTTTCCAATCATTATTTTAAGTCTTGAAACAGGAGCAACTAATGTTTCTTTTAAAAAACCAAATTGCTTATCCCATATAAGTTCAATTCCAGAAAATATTGATGAAAATAAAACACTCATAGAAATTATTCCAGGAACTAAAAATTGAAGATAACTTCCTTGACCTGCTTGTTCAAAAACAGGACCAAAACCAAAACCAAAAGCAACTAAAAAAAGTAAAGGTTGTGCAAAAGATCCTATAACTCTAGATTTATTTCTATAAAATCTTTTCAATTGTCTTTGCCATAGAATATATACTGTGTTCATAATTAATTCAAATTTTATTTTCTAGAGTGAAGTTTTCTTCCAAGTCTCATTCTATCAAGATTACTTGCTTCTTCTTCTCTTATGTTATAACCTGTAATCTTAATAAAAGCGTCTTCTAAACTTTTTGTTTTAGTTTTTTTAAGAATTTCTTTAATATTACCTGTTGTAATTATTTTTCCTTTATCAATAATTGAAACTTTTTTTGCAACTTTTTCAACTTCGTCCATATAATGTGTTGTAAAAAAGATTGTTGTTTTTTCAGATTTATTAATCTTTAAGATATATTCCCAGATATGTTTTCTTGTCTGAGGATCAAGACCTACTGTAGGTTCATCTAAAAATAATATTTTTGGAACATGTAAAAGCCCTCTTGCAATTTCAAGTCTTCTTTTCATTCCTCCAGAAAAAGTTGAAACATAATCGTCTTTCCTTTCATAAAGTTCAACAATATTTAATAATTTTTTTATTCTTTCCTCAATTTCTATTTTAGGAACTTTATATAAAACTGCATGTATTTTCATGTTTTCATAAGCAGTTAACTCATCATCAACACTAGGATCTTGAAAAACAATACCAAAAGATTCTCGAACCTTCTTTGAATCTTTAAAAATATCAAAACCATTTAAAGAAACATTACCAGATGTTGGTTTTAAAATAGTTGTAAGCATTTTTATAGTAGTTGATTTACCAGCACCATTTGGTCCTAAAAAAGCAAAGATTTCTCCTTTACTAACTTCAAGAGAAATATTATCAACAACTTTAGTTTTACCATAAACTTTTGTAAGATTTTTAATTTTTATCATAAATAATCATTTTAAATAATAAAGTATACGTGAAAAAGAATATATTAGTAACTATTTAAAAGAATTAATGATTCCTCCACCTAAACAAACCTTTCCTTTATAAAAAACACAAAATTGCCCTATAGTTACAAATTTTTGTGAATTTTTAAAAACAACTCTCAAGGTTTTATTTTTTAAGTTAGGATAAACAATAGCATCTTGTTTTTCTTGACCATACCTTATCTTTACTTTTAATTTAATTTCTTTTTCTTTTAATATTTCATTTCCAGAAATAAAACTATAATCAGTAACAACTATTTCCTTTGAGAAAAGAGGAGTTTGCTTTTTTGTAACATAGATAATGTTTTTATTCCTATTAAAATCTTTTACAAAATATTTTTCAGGAAAACCTAGACCTTTTCTCTGTCCTCTAGTGTAAAACCATAAGCCTTTATGCTGTCCAAGATATCTTCCTTCATCATCATAAATAGGTCCTGGATTTTCTCCTAAACTTTCCTTAATAAACTCTGTTAAAGAGCTTCTATGTGCAAAACAAAAGTCTTGACTTTGTTTCTTTTTAACAAAAATATCTAAATTATTTTCTCCAGCAACAAGACAAACTTCTTCTTTTGTAAAAGAAGAGACTGGAAACTCTAATCTTTTTATCCACTCTTGTGGAAGCATGGAAAGCATATATGTCTGATCCTTAAACTTATCTTTAGGTTCTATAAGTTGATAAGTTTTAAGTCTTTTGTTATATCTTTTAGATGCAAAATGACCAGTTGCAACTTTCTCAATACCATGTATATTCCCCCATTCAATTAAATGTTTTATTTTATGCTCTAAGTTACAATGAATACATGGATTTGGAACTCTTCCATTCTTTAGCTCTTTTAAAAAATATTTTACAACAGTTTCTTTAAATTCTTTTTTAACATCATAGATATGGTGCTCTATTCCTAAGTCCTTACAGACTAAAGAAACTAAGTTTAATGAATCAATTGTACAACAAGCATTTTCTGTATCAATATTTTTAGAACTATCCCATATTGGTAAAGCTAAAGATACAGCTATAGGTGTATATCCTTGTTTTTTAAGTAAAACTAAGGAAACCATAGAGTCAACTCCACCAGAGACTCCAACAACAATTCTTTTATCTTTTTCCATATTTAAAAAAACCTTATACCTTTAAATAAACTTTCATCTTATATACTATTATAACAAAATATTTGAGGTGAAATTAAATTATGACATATGAAGAAACATCAAAACTTTCTGAAAAAACATTAAACCTTAGAAGAGCAATTGATTCTTTAAGAGAAGAGCTTGAAGCTGTTGACTATTACCAACAAAGAGCAGATGCAACAAATGACCCTGAACTTAAGAAAATCTTAGAACATAACAGAGATGAAGAAAAGGAACATGCAGCAATGCTTATTGAGTGGCTTAGAAGAAACGATTCTCGTTTTGAAAAAGAACTTAAAGATTATCTTTTCACAGATAAAGAGATAGGACATCACGAATAGATTTTTTTTATAAAAAAAATCTTTTTCTTTTTTTCTTTTTATTTTGTTTTTAAAAAAACTTAATTTTCTTTTTCCCTTAAAACAAAAACTATTCTCTTGAATAATAATTTTCAAGTTCCCTTATCTGGTCAACCTTAAACTCTTTTGTCATATCTTCAAGTAAACTTACCTCTTGAGGAGTAATGATTGGTTTTTTAAAGTTTGCAAAATCATCATATGCTATTCTTGGGCATGCAGTATTAACATAACAATCTATCTTCATACCTAAAATATATTCTTCCTTTACATAATCTGATGCAAAGAGATATACTTTTTTACCTAATTTTTCTAATTTTTCTTGAATATGTCTTGCAAACCTTAATCTAAACTGTCCATGCTTTGAACTTACTAAAATACCAAAAGTTTTAGAAGTTAAAGCTTTTGCAACTAAACCATATCTCTGTCTTACAAATCTATCATTAATTTCTAATTTTTTAGTTTCTCTTAAAATAGGATTAATAACATAGATATCCCTTTCTTCAAAAACAAAACCTAAGTTGTTTGGATGAAAGACTCCATCTCCTATGTAAATAATAGGGTTTTCTTTATCAATAATAGTTGAAGAATCACAACCTAAAACCATATGCTTTCTAACATGCATAGTTTCTTTTGAGTCTAAGACTTCTATTCCTGAAGAAATTAATTCTTTTTTAATTTCTAAAATATCATCTAAGAAATTAGTTGTTGTAACTAAGTTTATTTTTTTTAAGTTAAGTTTTTTAATTTCTGAAAATATAAACTCTTTTTCTTCTTTTGAAAATAAATAACCAACAGGTACAAAATAAGTATTGATCAGTGGTTTGTTCATGTAGTTATGTCCAAAATGAACTAATGCCTTACATCCAAAATCAATAGCTTCTTGGTCTTTGATATCACAAGCACCAAAGCAAGGGTCAACAAACAATACTGGTTTATAGTCTTTTAATTCTTCAAGCATTTCTGTTGCATATTGTTTTAAGCCTTCAGGTATCTGTATAGCTAGAGGAGAATCTTTTTCTACAGCTAACTTTTCTTTTAATTTTATTATTTCTTTTAATATTCTTTCTTCATACATATAATTATCACTTTTTAATATATATTTAAGGGACAAAAATGTTTATAAATATATGATAATTAACTCATATATTCTTATACTGAAAGAATATTTTTAAGAAAGAAATAAATACTAAAATAATCTATATTATATAACACTTATAACAAAAAAATTAAAAAAAAAGAAAATGATAAACTATGAAATCAATATTAATGATAATTACAATAATTTTAATATTCTTTGCAATATACTTTTTTGGACTTTATTTTTCAATAAACAAATTATATTTTTATTTTAATATAAAGCCTCTTTTAAACCCATTAGTAATATCTTTAGTTATCTTTGGTTTAGTTTTTTTAAGTAATTTCTTGCAAGAAAAGTTTAGTAATTATTTAACACAAGGCCTATACAATGGTGCATATCTTTTATTTGCCTTAGCCTTGATGCTTGTTTTTGTAACTGTTATCTTAGAGGGAATAAAGTTTATCTTTAAGATAAATATCTTAAACCAGACTTTTGGTTTTATAATAATTATAGTTACTTTATTGTTATTTATCTTTTCTTTTATAAATGCCTTAAGCTATAATCAAAAGGAGATTGTTATTAAGAGTGATAAGATATTAGAAAATACAAAAATTATTCATTTATCAGACATTCATCTTTTTGGTATTAACTCTAAACATAGGTTTGAAAATGTTTATAAAAAAGCAATTAAGAATAATCCAGACTATATTGTTATTACAGGAGATTTATTTGATAGACCAGGAAAAATATCTTTAGACACTTTAGAGATTACAAATAAAAATAACATACCTGTTATCTATGCTCATGGAAACCATGACCTTATGTATGGAAAAGAAAAAGTTTTAGATATTTTAAAAGATAGTAAAGTTATAAATCTTGATACTGATATTTATATAGATGAACAAAGAAACATCACCTTTAGTGGTGTTAGGTATGATAGAGCAAATGACTTTTTAAAAAAAGAGCTTTCTAAAATAGAGATTGATGCAAATAATTATAATGTTTTATTATACCATGAACCAATTGATATTCCTGTAGCTTCTTCTAAAAAAATAGACTTAATGCTTTCAGGCCATACTCATGGTGGACAGGCTTTTCCAATAACTCTTTTAGTTAAAGCAATGTATCCTTACTATAGAGGACTTTATGAGTATCAAGATATGAAAATAATTGTAAGTCAAGGAACAAACTTTTGGGGTCCTAAAATACGTTTAGGAACAAGAAATGAGATAATAACTATTAAACTTGAGAAGATATGAATGAACATTTAACTGAAGTTAAAGATTATCCTAGAAGCTTAAAGGAACTTGCAAATGAGGTTGGTTTTCTAAGGTATAAAGAAACAGCTGAATTTTTAGAATATCTAAAAGAGAATATTAAGGAACAATCAATTGCTGATTTTAAAAAGGATAGAAAAAAGTTATCCCAAAGATTAGAAGAATGTTCTAAGCATTTAGAGAATGCAAGAAAAGAAATGGAAGAAGCTTGGAATATCTGCGAGCCTTATATGAAATAATTTTAAAAGAGATTATCCAAATAATTTAACTAGTTCTTTTTTACTCATTTTTTTAAAACCATATTTTTTAATATGTTTATTTTGAATATCATTAAGCTTTTGTATATATTCTTCTTTAGGAATAGTTTTAGACTTAATATTGTTTTTCATAATTTACATCGGATACATATTATTTATTTTAATAAATTTTATTTTCTAATATCTTTCTTTCTTAAAAGCCTATTGTAAGTTATAGCAAACCTATGAGTCTCATCTCTTATCCTCTGTAAAAGCTTTAAAGCTTTTGATTTTCTTGAAAGCTTAAGAGGAATTAAATTATCTTCTAAAAAGATTTCTTCTTCTTTTTTTGCAAGAGAGATTAAATTTACTTTTTTATAAAGGTTTAAAGAATCAATTGCTTTCTTAGCAGAAGATAATTGCCCTTTTCCACCATCAATAACAATTAGATCAGGAAAATCTTTACCTTCTTTTAAAAGTCTTAAATATCTTCTTTTAACAATCTCTTCAATTGCTAGAAAATCATTATTTCCTTCAAAAGATTTAATCTTAAATCTTCTATATTCTTTTTTATTTTCTCTTCCCTCTTTAAACTGAACCATAGAACCTACAGTAAACTTTCCTGAAAGATGAGAGATATCAAAACATTCAATAACTTTTGGAATTTCTTTTAAAGATAAAGCATTTTTAAGTTCTTCTAAAGCAAAAGTGTTTTCTAAAAATTTAATCTCTATGTTCTTATATGCAAAATCTAGAAGTTCTTTTTTTTCTCCAGTCTTTGGAACTATTAATTTTATTTTTTTATTTTTCTTTTTAAAATAATCAATAGTTGATTGTTCTGGAAGATAAGGTAAAATTATTTCAAGAGATTCTTTCTTTTCTAAATATTTATCTAAAATAAAATCATCTAAAATAGTTTCTTCTTCAAAAACATCTAAAGTATATTCTCTTTTGTTAACTAAGATTCCTTTTGAAATATTAAATATTACAAAATAAGCTTTATTCTTATGTAAAATATAATTAACTAAATCTTGATTATATGTTTTTGTTTTTTCAACATTTTGTTTTAAAGATAAATAATCAATGGCATTTATCTGATCTCTTAAAACTAAAGCAGACTCAAAATTATTTTCTTTTGAAAAAAATTCCATTCTCTCTTTTAAACTTTTTAAAACATCTTCAGTTTTTCCTTTTAAAAGAGAAGAGATTGTTTCAATAGTTTGAAGATATTCTTCTTTTGATATTTTATTTATGCAAGGAGCAGAACATTGTCCTATATGGTATCTTATACAAGGTGTTTTAGGTAAAGTTTTACATGTTCTTAGTTTAAAATATTTATTTATATATTTTAAAAGATTATCTCGTTTTTCAGCAGAAGTAAATGGTCCAAAAGCTATTTGATAATCTTTTGGTTTTTCTCTTAAAATAAATAATCTTGGGAAAGCTTCTTTGGTTAAGGAAAGATAAGAGTATTCTTTTGAGTCTTTAAAGATGATGTTGTACCTTGGTTTATGCTTCTTAATTAAATTGTTTTCTAAAAGAAGTGCCTCAAGTTCGTTTTTTGTAACTATAAAGTCAATTGAGGAGATGTTTTCAACTAAAGCCCTAGTCTTTGGGTCTAAATCTTCTTTTGTAAAGTAACTTGTAACTCTTTTTTTTAAGTTTTTAGCTTTACCTATATAGATTATCATGTTATTTTTATCTTTATAAAGATAACAACCAGGTTCTATAGGTATTTTTGATAGGTCAAGCATAAATATATAGTTAAGAGAAACATTATAAAAATAGTTATCTTGGTCTTTTTGGTCTCTTTATCATTGGGTAACCTTTTGAAGGTTTAATTCTTTTAAGTTTAAAATCTTTAGAAAATAATCTTTTAAGAAAGCTTTCTTTTTTAACTTTTTGTTTTTCTTTTTTTATTTTTTCTACTTTGTTATTTTCACTAACTTTTTCTTTTTTAACTTCTTCTTTTGGTCTTAATAATCTTAAATCTTTTTCTTTAATATCTAAAACTTTTTTATTTTTTGTTTTTCCTAAAAGATAATTAATTTCAATATAAAGACCAGCTTTATTTCTATTTGAAACATTTCTATGAAGATATAGTTCTAATTTTTCATTAGGTGCATAATAAAGAGCATAATTTCCAAAAGGAATCATTTTTCCATTTTTAGTATGTTCAAAACCAAATTGAACCATAGGCATAAATAAAACTTTTCCTTCTTTTATTTGTGTATGCCCTTGAATGGATAAAAATTGAGAGGATCTATTATTAGTGTATTTAAGACCAGAAGAATAAACTCCTTCTTGAAATTTAAAATCTAAAATTCCTTCATAACTTGTAATTTTTCCTTGATCTATTTTTATTGATGCTCCAGCACCTATTTTTTTAGAAGTAACTGAAGATTGTAAAGAGGTTTTATCTAAAGGTTTAATATCTTTTAAAACAAAATTTGAAATTTCTTTTGAAAAACCAAGTCTTACATCTAAAGGTGTTTTTAAAAGTTTTGATAAATAAAGAGTTGAATAGATTCTTGCAAAAGTTAACTCTGGAACTAATTTTCCATTTAAATAAAGATTATTTTTCCCAACTTCAACTGCAAAATTATATTGATTATCTTTTTTAAATTTTTTTCCAAATCTATATTCAAATGCTTGTTCTATAAATTTTTTAGAAGAAGAATCTGCTTCAAAACCATATGTTTTTGAAGAAAAAACATGTCCTTCTTTATAGATTGTAGGATATAGTTCAGTTGGGCTTATAAACTGTAAAGATTGAGCAGATATTTTTTGAGAACCAACTATAAGAGATCCAGAAACAGCTAAAGCTGTTAAAATTTTCTTTGGATCTTTTAAAAAAGATTTAATAAATGTAACTGGTTCTTTAAATTGCATGATTAATTACTTATTTATATATTATATATAATATATAGAAACAGACATTTAAATATTTAATGCTTTATTTTATTAAAAAATAGATATAAATCTTCAAAAATATAATAAATTTAGAAAAAAATAAGAATCAAAACCTTTAAACACTTTCTTACATAATATAGTTATTAAGAAAAATTTAGAAGAATGATAATTATGAAAAAAATTAAAGAAAAATTTAACCTAAAACATGAAACTAAAAAACATACGTTAAGAAAATTCATTCTAGTTTTTTTAGTATTAATTACATATTTTTTAATAACTTCTTTAAAAATTGGTTTTAAAGAAGGAATTTCAATAACATTATTAACATGGTCTTTTTTTGTTTTGTCAACTCCGATTGCAGATGCTGGTTTTTTATTAGATTTTCCAATAAGATTAATTACAAAATTAAGAATGGTTTATTCAGAAATAATTGTATGGGTAATTGCAATAGCTTTAAATATTTTTTATTTTTTTACAAATCCTGAAAGTTATAATCAAACCATACTTCTATCTCTATTTAAACAAATATTATCTCAACCATACCCTCTATGGATAATAATTATTCTATCGGGAATAGGAACTTTTCTATCAATAATATTTTTTGATGAACTAATGGATGTTAAGTATCATAAACATAGAAAAAAATATCACAAACACATTAGTAAATATCAATATATATTATTTGTATTCATTATTCTCTTAATAATTACAATATACTACTTTGTAATCAAACAACTAGGTATAAATATTCCTTTATTTTAAAAATTAAGAGAAAAGAGGTTTAAGATACTTTCCAGTATAACTTTTCTTTTCTTTTAAAATTTCTTTTACAGGGCCTTCAAAGATTATCTCTCCACCTTCATCTCCACCCTCAGGACCTAAATCAATTATCCAATCAGAAGCTTTAATAACATCTAAATTATGTTCAATTACTAAAACACTGTTTCCCTTGTCAACAAGTTTATTTAAAACTTCAATTAATTTTTTAACATCATGGAAGTGAAGTCCAGTTGTAGGTTCGTCCAACAAATAAAGAGTCTTACCAGTATCTCTTTTAGATAACTCTTTTGTAATTTTTATTCTTTGTGCTTCTCCACCAGATAAAGTTACAGAACTTTGTCCAAGCTTAATGTATGAAAGACCAACATCCATTAATGTTTTTAATTTTCTTTTAAGAGAAGGTATATTTTCAAAGAAAGTATAAGCTTCTTCAACTGACATATCTAAAACATCAGCAATTGATTTTCCTTTATATTTTACATCTAAAGTTTCATGGTTATATCTTTTACCTTTACATTCTTCACAATCAACATAAATATCAGGCAAGAAATTCATTTCAATCTTAATTTGTCCATCTCCAGAACATGCTTCACATCTTCCACCCTTAACATTAAAAGAAAATCTTCCTTGATCATACCCTCTTATTTTTGCTTCTTGAGTTTGTGCGAAAAGACTTCTGATATCATCAAAGACTTTTGTATATGTTGCAGGATTTGATCTAGGAGTTCTTCCAATAGGAGATTGATCAATAGAAATTACTTTATCTATTTTATCTTTATAAATAATTTCTTTATGCTTACCAGGACTTTCTTTAGATTTATAAATATCATTCATTAGTTGTTTATATAAAATATCATAAATTAAAGTTGATTTTCCTGAACCTGAAACACCAGTAACAGAAGTTAAAACACCAGTTGGTATTTTTACAAAAATATTTTTTAAATTATTTTCTTCAGCTCCAACAATTTCTATAAAGTCTTTTGGTTTTCTAGTTTCTTTTTTAATTTCAACTTTAAGTTCTTTTGACAAATATTTTCCTGTTAAAGAATTTTTATCATTTAAAATTTCTTTAGGAGTTCCTTTTGAAACTATATAACCTCCATGAACACCAGCTCCAGGACCAATATCAATTACATAATCTGCTTTTAAAATAGTTTCATCATCATGTTCAACAACAATTACAGTGTTACCTAAATCTCTTAGTTTAAATAAAGTTTCAATTAATTTTTCATTATCTCTTTGGTGAAGTCCAATAGATGGTTCGTCCAAGATATATAACACACCTGTAAGGTTAGTTCCTAAGTTGGTTGCAAGTCTTATTCTTTGTGCTTCTCCACCTGAAAGAGTTCCTGCCTTTCTTGAAAGAGTTAAATATCCTAAACCAACTTTTTCTAAAAATTCTAAACGAGAATTAATTTCTTTTAAAATATGTTTTGCAATTTCTTCTTGTTTTTTTGTAAGCTTTAAATTTTTAAAAAACAAAATTGCATTATTAACAGACATATCAGTAATATCAATAATTGATTTTCCAGAAATTTTAACAGCTAAGACTTTTCTTTTAAGTCTTTTTCCATGACATTTAGGACATGGTAAAGTTTTCATATATTTTTCCATTTCTTGTTTTCTATAATCAGACTCTGTTTGATGATAAAGTCTTTCTGTTTGTGGAATTAAACCCTCCCATACACCACTATATGAAAAGTTAGAAGTTCCATTCTTTCCAGAAAGATTAAAATCAATTGGATTTTCAGAACCATACATTAAGATATTATATTGTTTTTTTGTAAAATCCTTAATTGGCATTAAAGGAGTAAAACCATATCTTCTTCCAACAGCACTTAAATGTTGTCCTCTCCATCCATCAACAGCATTTCTATAAACAGCAATTGCACCATCTGCAATTGATTTTTCTTTATCAGGAATAATTAAATCAGGATCAAAAATCATTTTAATTCCAAGACCAGAACACTCTTCACAAGCACCAAATGGAGCATTAAAAGAAAACATCCTAGGTTCAAGTTCTTCAAAGGAAAGACCACATATAGGGCATGCCATTTTTGAAGAATATATTTGTTCTCTTTTTTCTTTTTGAGAATATATTTTTACAAGTCCATCAGGAGATTTTTTAATAGCATTTGTAACTGCTTCTATAAGTCTTGATTTTTCTTTTTCTTCAGAAGATATTTTATCAATAACTATTTCAATATCATGTTTTTTATATCTATCTAAAGTTATTGTTTCATCAGTTCTTTTTATTTCTCCATTAACTCTAACTTTAGTATATCCTTCTTTGTTTAGTTCTTCAAAAACTCTTTCATAAGTTCCTTTTTTTTGTCTAATGATTGGTGAAAGAATAATTATTTCATCTTTAAAAGAATCTAAAATATTTTCTGTTAGCTTTTGAGGAGATTGATTTTCTATTTTTTGAGAAGGATGATCAGGACAAAAAGGAGTTCCAACTCTTGCATATAATAATCTTAAATAATCATAAACTTCAGTAACTGTTCCAACAGTTGATCTTGGATTTTTAGAAGTTGTTTTTTGTTCAATTGAAATTGCTGGAGATAAACCATCTATAGAATCTACATCTGGTTTTTTCATCATCCCTAAAAATTGTCTTGCATATGCAGAAAGTGATTCAACATACCTTCTTTGCCCTTCAGCATAAATAGTATCAAAAGCTAAAGTTGATTTTCCTGAACCTGAAAGACCAGTAATAACAACTAATTTATCTTTTGGTATATTTATATCTATATTTTTTAGATTGTGCTCTCTTGCACCCTTAATAATAATATCTTTTAATGCCATGAATTATCTTTCTTTTTAGCTTTAAGTATTTTTATAAAATAAATATAAATATGATTTTTAAATCATATAAAAGTAGTAATATAATATAGAGAGAAAATATTTATAAAAGGATGCAAGGTGCCTGGCCAATAAAGAAAATAAGAAGTTTTAAAGAAAATCTTTAACTTAAAAGGAGTAGATAAACCCAATAATACATATAAAATTAAAAAATAAGCATAAAATACACTTAAAACCTAAAATATACTAAAAGTTAACTATTTATTATGTAGTGAATATTTAAAATAAGGTATAAAGATTTATAAAGAGAAAAATACTATTTAAAATATTAAAAGTTTAACAATAAAAATAGAAAACTATTAAGTGTACAGGCACTTACTGGTCGAAAAACAGTTCAAGAAAACATTTAGCTTTATAAAATCTCAAGTCCGCAACCCAAAAAGCATCAAACACTTAGGATACTGCTGCTTCCTTCCGGATCTGACAGGGTTTACTAAGATATTCGATCTTAATGGACGAACCGTCAGCAATTTTACAAAGAGTGCCTCCTTGCTTATTTGCCTTCCAGTAATAATCACTCCGGCTATGTAGATTTCCGGTAACAGGAGACTACAACCCCCCCAGCTAGCCTATACAAGTAATTAAAGTGACGATACATTTAAAAACACTTTGGACAATATATATAACATAAAAATAATGTATTAATTCACTAAAAAACAAAAAAAGGTGTGTTAATACCTTATATACAAAAAAGAAGCTTAATTTAAGCTTATTTTAATAATGAGGTGGATTGGATGAGATCAATTGTATCAAATGCAGTAGAGCACAAATCTGCAGCTGCTGAGAACATAAACGTTAAAGACAGCGAATTTGCAGCCCCAAAGATCATGGTTATGGGAATTGGTGGTGCAGGAAATAATTCTGTAAATAGAATCTGTGCAATGGGTGTTGCAGGTGCACAACTTGTAGCTATTAACACAGATAGACAACACTTAGGTATCATTTCAGATGATATAACAAAATTATTAATTGGAAAATCAGTAACTAATGGTTTAGGTGCTGGTGCATACCCTGAAATAGGTGCAAAAGCAGCAGAAGTTTCAAAAGCAGCATTAGAAGAAATCTTAGATGGTGTTGACATGCTTTTCATTACTGCCGGAATGGGTGGTGGAACAGGAACAGGTGCAGCTCCAGTAGTAGCTCAAATAGCAAAACAACAAGGTGCAATTGTAATGTGTATAGTAACTTATCCTTTCGCACTTGAAAGAGCACGTTTAATTAAAGCAGAAGAAGGAATTGACCTTTTAAAAGATATTTGTGACACAGTTGTTGTTATTGATAACAATAGACTTGTTGAATTAGTTCCAAACCTTCCAATGCAAGATGCTTTCAGAGTAGCTGATGAAGTAATTGCAAGAACAGTAAGAGGAATTACAGAAACAATTACTCAACCTTCATTAATCAACCTTGATTACGCAGACATAAGAACAGTAATGGGTGGTAAAGGATTATCAGTTATCGCTGTTGGTGAATCACAATCTGTTAACAAAGTTGAAGAAGTTGTTGAAGACACATTAAAGAATGCTCTTTTAGATGTTGATATAACTGGTGCAACAGGTTGTTTAATCCATATTACAGGTGGAACTGAATTAACTTTAGGTGAAGCTAACGCTGTTGGTGAAATGTTAACTGACCAAACAGATTCAAATGCAGCTGTTATCTGGGGTGCAAGAATTGATCCTACTTTTGAGAATAAAATAGAAGTAATTGCTATTTTCACAGGTGTAAAATCACCATTCATCAAAGGAAGTAAAATGTTTAGAGGAAAAGATTCACCACAAAGCTACAACGGAAGTGGCAAAGGTGGAAGATCTTACGATGACAACTATGGATTAGATGTTTTATAAGTAAAACATCTTTTCCTTTTTTTCTTTTTTTTATTATTTTTCTATTTCTTTAAAACACAACAATTTTTTATAAAAATACACTATTTTTATACATTTCTTTACACTATTATATTAGTACTTTTAACAAAAATTACAAAAAAAAGGAGTTTGAAAACAAATGAAAATAAAAATAACATTTCCAGATGGTTCCATAAAAGAAATTGACTCTGGAAAAACAGCAGAAGAAGTAATAAGAGAAGAGATCGGTGAAGGTCTTTTAAACGCAAGCATAGCTGTAAAAATAAATAATGATATTAAAGACTTATCAACTCCAATAACGAACGATTGTGATTTTAAAGTACTTACAACAAAAGATATAGAAGCAAAAGAAGTTTTATGGCATAGTTCAGCACATATCTTAGCTTATGCTATAGAAAAAATATATCCAGAAGTAAAACTAACTATTGGACCTGCTATTGAAAATGGTTTTTACTATGATTTAGATTTAGACACACCAATAACAGAAGAAGACTTTGAAAAAATAGAAAAAGAAGCTGAAAAAATAATTTCAGAAAAACTACCTTTCATAAGAAAAGAATTTAGCTATCAAGAAGCAAAAGAAATGTTTAAAGATAACCCTTACAAAATAGAAATGATTGAAGATTTAGAAAAAGAAAATCAACCAATAACATACTATTCTTTAGGAGACTTTAAAGATCTTTGTAGAGGACCACACTTAAAACATTCAGGAAAGGTAAAAGCTTTTAAAGTTTTAAAAACATCAGGTGCCTACTGGAGAGCAAATTCTAAAAATAAACAATTAAAAAGAGTATATGGTATTTCTTTCTTTTCAAAAGAAGAAATGAAAGAATACTTAATAAAACAAGAAGAAATTGCAAAAAGAGATCATAGAAAAATAGGAAGAGAACTTGATCTTTATTCTTTCCAAGAAGAAGCACCAGGTATGCCTTTCTTCCATGATAAAGGTTCTTTTATCTGGAATAAACTAGTTGAGTTTGTTTCACAGATAATGGAAGATAGAGATTATGAAGTTAATAAAACTCCATTAATCCTAAACAGAAGTTTATGGCTTCAATCAGGTCACTGGGATCACTATAAAGAAAACATGTATTTTACAAAAATAGATAACCAAGACTTTGCAGTAAAACCAATGAATTGTCCAGGAAACATCTTAATCTATAAAGCACATCAATATTCATATAGAGATCTTCCTATAAGAGCAGGAGAGTTTGGTTTAGTTCATAGACACGAACTTTCAGGAGTTCTTTCTGGTCTTTTCAGAGTAAGAGCTTTTACTCAAGATGATGCCCATGTCTTCTGTACTGAAGAACAACTAAAAAATGAAATTAAAGATTTAATTGATTTCATGGATGTTGTTTATAAAACATTTAACTTCTCTTACAGCATGGAACTTTCAACAAAACCTGATAAAGCTATGGGTGACCCTAAGATATGGGAAATGGCAGAAAATACTTTAGAAGAAGTTTTAAAAGAAATGAAAAAAGACTTTAAGATAAACCCTGGTGATGGTGCTTTCTATGGTCCAAAAATAGATTTCCATTTAACAGATGCTATTGGTAGAAAATGGCAATGTGGAACAATACAACTTGATTTCCAAATGCCTGAAAAGTTTGATCTAACATATGAAGCTGCAGATAACACTAAAAAAAGACCAATTATGCTTCACAGAGCTGTTTTAGGCTCAGTTGAAAGATTTATGGGTATTTTAGTTGAGCATTTTGCAGGTAAATTTCCACTTTGGATCTCACCTATGCAAGTAATTATCCTTCCAATAGCTGATAGACATAACGAGTATGCAGAAAACCTAAGACAAGCACTTAAAAAAGAAGGTTTTAGAGCAAAGATTAACGATAAAGCAGAGACAATGAACAAAAAGATAAGGTCTGCTCAACTTGAGAAAATAAACTATATTTTAGTTATTGGAGATAAAGAGCAAGAAAACCAAACAATAAATGTAAGAACAAGAGATGAAAAGATTTTAGGTGAGATGAAATTATCTGACCTTATTGAACAAATGAAACAAGAAATTTTAAAGAAAGAGATTAAATAGTTTCTCTTTATTCTCTTTTCTTTTTTTTTCTTTCGTTTTACTTTTTTTTAAAAAAACTATTCTTCAAAATAATAATTATTATCATCTTCAAGCTTTATAGCTTTTCCATTTACTAAAGCAGAAGAAATCTTTTTTCTAGCATCAATTAAAAGTCTATGAAAAGTAGGTTGAGAAATATTCATTCTTTCAGCACATTCTTTTTGCTCTAAACCTAAAAAATCTTTAAGCCTAATAGCTTCAATTTCAACAAAGCTTAATACTTCTTCTTCAATTTCTCTTAAAGGTATTCCAGCTGGTTTAAAATAATTAGAGGATGGTTTATGTGAAATATTTCTCATTCTTCTTTTTCTTGGCATATTTTAAAACCTTTTTTTCTTAATGTTTACAAGGAGTATTTAAATCTTTTAAATCAGCTATATTTTCAATTACTTCTTTTAAGAAATTATAATCTCCTGTTTTAAGAATAATATTTTTTTCTACAAATAAATCAATTGCTTTTTTACCCATACCTTTACTAAAAACTGTATCTATATTATTTTCTAAAATTTGATCTACTGGAGATTTAGAACTATTATGATCTAAATAATTTTTAATAATTTTTAATTCTTTTAAAACTGTATCATATATTGCAAAAAAATTACAAGTTCCAAAATGATTGCTTAATTTTGAATCTAAATTATTATTATCTTCTAATGAAATTAAAATTTTCATAAATAAATCCTCTAGTATCATTTAATATTTTTAAAATTAAATATTTAATGAATATATATAAATATATAAAGAAAAGAAATAAAAGAACTACTCTTTTTAAAGAGTAGCTCTTCTTCTAAGACCCCTTCCTTTTGTTTGAGAAACACTTTCTCTTTCAGGATTGCATCTTCCTCTTTTCATTCCAGTCATTGATCCTTTTCCATCAGGACCAGTTCCGTCTTTATTCGGCATATTAAATTCCTCCTTTTCTTTTATGAATCTATATTCATAATCATGTTACGAACAGTTTATAAAGCTATTGAATATATATTCATTTAAATAAAATACAAATATTTATAAAGATAATTAACAACATTAATTTATTAACAATAATAAATATAGGTGATATTAATATGGGATTATTTAAAAGAAAAACACCAGTTGTTCAAGAAAAAAAATCAGAATATGGACCAATTAACAGACTTGTAAGAAATGCTAAAGCAAAATCACAAGCAAAACAAAAAGCAAGAACACTAAAAGAAGTTGCAGAAATTAAATTTAATAAAATAAAAAGTGCTTTAAGACTAAGACCTGCAAAAGTAAAAATAACTTATGAAGTTTTATCTAAAGAATATTCTTCTGCAGAAATTAAAAAAATAGATCAAAAACTTGCAATGCTTGAAAAAAGAGCAGAAGAAAGTCATAAAAGAATACTTGAACTTAAAGGTAAAACATTAAAAGATAATACAAATATCGAAGTTATTAATAGAAAAAAAATTGCACAACAACTTCTTAAAGGAGAAGAAGTTAAAAGTATACCTAAAAGAAACGCAATTAATCCTGAAAGCTTAGAGGCAAATAAAGGAACAAAAGCATCTACTAAAACCTTAAAAGAAATTGAAGCAGGAGATAAAAAAGTTTTAAAAACAAGAGAACTTGACAAACATTTTACTTCAGAAAAGAAAAGAGCAATGGTTTCAAAAGAAATAAGAAAAGAAATTGAGAATGCAAGATTAATAAATAAAGAAATTGCAAGTATTCAATCAATAAAATTTAATGACATTATAAAAAATCAACTAAAATCTTTTGGAACAATAGCAGAAACTAAACAAGCAAGAGAAGAAATTATTAAATCTCTTTACAATAAATATGAAAAAGGAGCAATTAATTTATCTGGTTTAAGAGATTTAATTAAATATTTATCTGTTGAAGTTGAGATTGGTAAAAAAATGAATATTATAAATTCTGTTGAAAATGCAAACACTTATCTTTTAGGAAATGCTCAACTTATAAATGAAATAAAAGATATTTCTGAAATAAAAAAGAAATTTAAGTTTTTTTAAAAAAAATTAAAGTTTCTTTGAATAAATACCCCAAAGATAATCTTTTTTATCTTTGTGGGTTCCTATTTTTTTTAAATTAAAAGAAAGATGCTTATTAATTGATCTTTTATTTTTTATTGGACTTTCTAAAATCTCACAAATATATAATGAAAAGTCTAAAGACTTTGCATGTTTAAACATCTCTTTATTTAAAGACTCTCCAATTTTTGGAAAACTTCTATTTGAGACTAACTGTTTACCAAAAAGAACTTTATTTTCTTTTAATAATTTTTCATCAACATCTATTTCTTCTAAAAAACTAGGATTAAGTTTAATATATTTCTTTAAACTATAAGCTAAAAAATAACCAACAACTTCTTCTTTATTTTTTGCAACAAAAAGGAAAGTATTTTTACATCTTAAAGATTTTAAAAGATTTTCAATTGAGACTTCATAGACTAAAAAACCATTATCTGTAACTTCTTTTTTATTTATTTTTAAATTATATTCTAAAAGTTGAGATTTTTGTAAATTATATATTTGTAAAATATCGTTTTTTTTAGCTTTTGTAATATTTATTTCTGAATTCATAGGTTATTACCAATTAAAATTATATTTTTCTTTTTAAAAAAAAGAATGCAGGGTACAGGATTCGAACCTGTGAAGCACTAAGCAATGGATTTTGAGTCCATCCCCTTTGACCGCTCGGGAAACCCTGCTATATAAATATATTAAGAGAAGATATGTTTTTAAAAAGAAGTTAAAAGAAAATAATATTTATTGTTACTTAAAAAGATTTAAAATTAATAAAAAAACAGACAAAGAAATAAAAAAGAACAATTCAAAGATACCAGTGAAACCAAACAAAAATAACATTAAAAGAGAGCCTCCTAAAGTTATTAAAAACCAATTAAAAGATTTTAGATATATTTTCTTATTATAAGAAGAAAGATATTTAGAGAATAAAAATAAAGAAAACATTAAGAACAAAGAAAACAAAAAAGCAAATATATTATGAAAATTAAAAAAAGAAGTATTTTTAATTTCATAATCAACAAACTCATAATCATTTTCAACAAAAGTGTTATCAATGGTTGGAGTTAAAACAGTCAATACTAAAAAAAGTATTGAAAATAAAAGAAATTTAAAAGATTTTTTATCATGATAATTATATTTTTTATAAATATTATATATAGTTATAAATAATAAAATACCAGTTATCAATCCCCAAACTATAAACTTAAGCTTATAATCAAATAGATTTCCTATCTTACTTAAAGTATACTCAAAAGGAGATTCATTAAAGCTAAACCATAAAGTAAACAAAGGTATGCTTATTATAAAATAAGTTAAAACAGTGTTATTAAATTTAGTAAAATACATATATATTCTAATATAATATCATGCAATAATTATTAAAAATAGTATTATTTTTAAAATAAAAAAAAATAGAAAAATAATTCTAAAAATTATTCTTCTAATGAAGTTCTACCTAGATTTTTATTTACACAAACTTTATTTTCACAAGTACAATCTTCTGGAGAGTAAGCTGCCTCATACATGAAAATCATTGTACAAATTTCTGGTTTTGTAAATTCAGATTCATATTCTTTGTTTATACAAGAAGTTGGATGACAATCAGAAGGCAAAGGAATACAGTCATCATCTATTTGACATCCTTGAAATTGATCTAAAGAATCTATTTGTTTTGTAAAAATACCACCATCTTCTGCAATACATTTTTCAGGATAACTTTCTAATATAGGATTTCCTGCAGCAACACATTCTTCAAAATTTGTAATTATTAGCTTATCTTTTACAAAAATAACAGGAAGTAAAATTCCAAGTAAAACAACAATAATTAATAATACAACTCCTAAAATAATATATTTTTTATTCATAATTATACTACACCTTTTTATTTAAAAAAAAGAAAAAAAGAAAAAACTATCTTTTCTTTGAATTCTTTTTATTTCTTGAAACTAAATAAACTATCCAACCTAAAAATGCAAATGGAATTATTACAAATAAAAATTTCAATAATGCATTTACACTATTTACAAAAGATCTTACAAGATCAGATAATTTAACAAGTGCTATATTAGAATAACTGTATTTTTCAGAAATATTTAAATTAATTGTAGAATAATCAACTCTTTGATCCATGTTCTTTAATGAATCTTCTAAATATTTAATTGTTCTTTCTTGATTAAATATTCTATCATTTAATTCTATTTTATCTGAAATTTTTTCAGCACTATTATACATTTCTTGATATCTTAAAAGTCTTTCTCTTTCAACTTCAAGTTCAATTTCTCTATTAGTATAACTTCCAGTTATATCATTTGAATTTTCAGTAAAATAAGTAACTTTACCAATCTCTCTTAATTGAGAAACAACAGAATCAAGTTTTGAAGATTCAACTTTAATAGAGTAAGAACCATAATATTCTTCTTTATTACCATTTTCTCTTGTATTTAAACTTTCATTTAAAACTATTGAATCAGAAGAAGAAACAATTGACTTTACTTTTGAATCTGCAAGTTTAAATTCTCCACCTTTAACTTCTAAAGAAAGACTAGAATTTTTTGTAATTTTTCTATCTTCAACTTCTGGTGCAAAATCTTGACTATAGCTTAAACCATAACCACCAGCATATTCCATAGATTTAGAATACATGGCACTATCATTCATTGCAAAAGAATCTCTTGCAGAATAACTAGTTCCATTTGAAACTAAAAAAGTTAAAACTAAGAATGCAACAACAACTAAAAGAATTATTAACCAATTTTCTTTTAATCTTATTAATTGTTCTTTAAAGCTCATTTTTTTTATTCACCTCGTAACTATAAGTTTAATTAACTAATTATTATATAAAAAGATTTAAAAAGAGGAACAAATACTTAGGAAAAAACCTTAAAGAACATTTCTTTTAAAAAATAAAAAAGATTAAAGCGCAGAGGACGGGATTCGAACCCGTGTAGTCGTGAGACTCTAGCTTAGCAGGCTAGCGCGTTTGACCACTCTGCCACCTCTGCTCTATTTGTTTTATTCTTCTTATAAACAATTAGTAAATATTTATGCTTCTAAAAGTATTTAAAGGTATTTTTTTATTTTTTAGAGAAAACCTTTCCTAAAAAAACCTTTTTATTAACACCATACCTTTTAACATCAATATACCCTTTACCTTCTAATTTTTTAAGGTTTCTTGAAACAGTACCTTTTGGTAAAAAACATTCTTTTGAAAGATTTTTTTGCAAAATACCATTCTTTTCTAAAACAATTTTAATTATTTTTTGCTCATTTTCATTAAGTCCTAAAAGAAGATCTTCAGCTTCTATTTTTTCTTTATTTGAAGAAATTAAAGATTTTTTCTTTTTTAAAATAAACTTAACTAAAACAAAAAATACAAAAAAAGAAATAAAAAATATCATAAAAAACAAAAACCAATTAAATGGTTTTTTATCAATCATAGAAGAAAAATGAATTGAATAATTAATATCAAAATAAGAAATTGGCTCATTATAAGTTACTAAAAACTTATTATCTTGTATAGTTACATTTCTATAATCTAGAGAAAGAGAAATTATTTCTGTTTTTTTAGGTAAAATTAAAGAAAAACTATCCACATATTCTTTAAAAATAGGTAAATAACTAACAGACCAAACATTTCCATTCTTAAAAGAATAAACATCAGTTAAATAAATTATTTCAAGAGTTAAAGAATTATCTAAAATACAGCAATTATTTAGATTAATTGTTAAAGTATTAAATGAATAATTATAATTAATATCTTTATTTGTATTCTTTATCTTAAGATCATAAACAGGAATAATTGGAAGAACAATAGAATCTCCTTTTTTAATTTCTGTAAATAAAACTATATCGTTTACTTGTAAAATACCATTCTCATTAACAGTAATAGAAGTATCTATTTTTTCTATATTATATGCAAAAGAATTAACAGAAAATAAAACAATTAATAATAATAATAAAAAATAATAATTTTTCATAATAATATATAGTATATTAAAATATTTAAAATGTATTATTTAATTTTTATTAAAAAAAAAAGAAAAAGAAGAGAAATAACTATTCAGTTATCTCTACATCTTCAGAAGCATTTAAAGAAACATACTTTTCTCTATGTCCAAAAGGAATAAAACCAAATAACTTTCTTTGTTCTTTAACCTTTAAAACATATTCAAGTTTGCTATCTACAGAAACAAGTTCAACATTTCCAATAACATTTTCTGTTTTAATATTATTTTCAATTAAAACATTGTTAATTGGTTTTATTTTTCTAACCTTTTCTTGATTTGAAATATACATTTCAGTCATACTTTCATCTGTAAATACTTCATAGTCTTCTAAAGTCTCAATTAAAACATCATCACCTTTTTCTTTTCTAAGGTCTTTTTTAGCTTCAGCATTTATTGAAACATTAGATATCTTTACTTGTTCTTGAACAATCATTCTATTTTGAAGTTTTTCTTGAGCTTTTTCTGAAAGTGTATCAATTGGAGCAAAAGCTACAACAAAATTTTCAGAAACTATTGTTTTGTAAAGAGGATCTTGACTATCAACTATTCTTCTATTAACTAAACTTACTTCAATAGAATATTTGTTATCTCTAAATTCTTTCCCAAATACTTTTTCAATTAAATCTAGATTATTTTTTATAGATACTTGATAATTATAAGTATATACTCTTCTCATTTCAGGTAATACACTATTTGCTTGATTTCTAGTAGCAACTGATGTATTTGCTGAAACTGATCCAGAACCAGAATTATTTACTTGATTTGAAGCAGAAACAGATGCTCTTACTCTTTCAATATTCTTAATAGATTCTAAATTTTGTGATGAAGAAACTTGAGTATAAACTTCAGCTTTCACAGTTGAAACATCAATTTCAGAAGATTCATTTACAGAAACACTTGAATCAATTCTTTCTGTTGGAACTGTTATACCACCTTCACGATCTACCATTAAATAAACTACTTTATCTGATGTTGATATATCAACTAAAGGAGTCATTTTAAAAACTAAATTATATTCTTCTTTTAAAAGTTCTTTTGAAGAGATTACTCTTGCATGGATTTTTGAATTATTATAGATAAATCCAGAATTATCGTTTACAACAGGAGTAAATTTAACACTTAAACCTAATTTATTTTCAGTTACTGGAGGTTTAGGTTTTTCTATAAATTTTTCAATACCAACTTTACATTCTTGTTCAGTTTCAAAAGATCTGATATTGTTAACTCCACAACCACTTCCACATTCTACAAACTCACAAGAATATTCTATTTCAGATTCTTGATTATAATTTGTTTTAGAATCTTCTTCTTGAACATCTACATTAGTATGAACTTCAGAAGATATTACCCACATAGGAATACAAACAGCAGGACAGATTTCATCAATATTTCCTTGAGAATTATCAATTGTATCTATATTAATATTTGCATTCATATTAAGATTAGGAGTATTATCATCAACTACAATCATTTCTGTTACATAATCTGCATTTATTGGAGGAACAGCTAAAATTCCTACAGCAAATATAAAAGCTAACAGAATAACTGAAATTATTTTTTTTATAACATTCATATGTTATTACCACCTTTTTATTTTTTGTATAAAATTATATAAAAGATTATAACTTACTTTAATTAGCCTTTTAAAAATAATTAAAGCTACATTAAGTTATAAACTACAAAATACTTATAAACTTTATTATTTAAATAGAATAGGTGAAACATTGCGAAACTTTACGAAAAATAAGCTTAAAAACCAAAGAAAACTATATAATTTTAAAAGTTTTTTAAAAATTAGATAATAAGCGCCCCAGGCGGGAGTCGAACCCGCCCCACAACCTTGACAGGGTCGTATCCTAACCGATAGACTACTGGGGCTTTTTGTTAAAGATTTTAAATTTATACTAAATAAAATAGTTAAACTATAAATAAATTAATGCACAAAAACATTTATATTTGTATCTTCTAACAAAATTACATCTAAAAACCATGTATTATTTTATCTTTTTTAAAAAATACCAAAAAGCAATAAATAACACTACAAAACCAACTAAAAAAATCATTAAAACATTAAAATAATTTAAAACTGATTTTGAAATCTCTTCTCCAAGCTTATAACCAAGAATTGTTAAAAAAGAAACCCATAAAAAAGATCCTAAAAAAGTGTAAAAAATAAAATCTTTTAAAGGCATTTTTGAAAAACCAGCAGGAATAGAAATATACTGTCTTACAACAGGTATTAACCTTCCAAAAAAAGTTGCTGATTTACCATATTTTTTAAAAAACAATTCTGCTTTTTCTAGATGAGAAATATTTATAAAGAATATTCTTTGGTGTCTTAAAAGATATCTCCTTCCTAAATAATAACCTATAGAATAATTTATTAATGCACCAAAAACAGAACCTAAAGTTCCTAAAAGAATTACAAGAAATATATTTAAATTACCTACATATGCAAAAGCACCTGCAGGAACCATTATGATCTCTGAAGGAAAAGGAATAAATGAACTTTCAATAGTCATTAATAAAAACACCAATAAATGTCCAACAAATCCTGTTAAATAATCAGACAAAAATAAAATCATTTCTTCAAACATAAGTTTTCGTCATTTCTTTTTAAGATATCTAAACTATATAACTAGATACAAAAAAGATTAAAAGACTTACTGGAAGTAAAAAACATAAATAAATCCAAACTTTCTTTGAATTACTATCAATCTGTGATAAATAAATTGAAGAAATTATAACATATTCAACTAAATATACAATTGCACAATAATAACTTACAATAAACAAACTAGAATTAGAAGTTAAACCAACAACTGAAATATCAACAATTCCAGTTAAACTTTTAACCAAAGAAATTACAACCCCTAAAATCCCAGGAACAATAAAACCACCTGCAAAAAGAATAGTGTATTTTTGCATTAAAAGAATTGAAGTTCTTTCATCAAACAATTCTCTTGATTTTAAAAAATCTTTAACTAAATTTTTATAATCTTTAGAAGTAACTGTTCCAGTAAAAACTGAATATTCTAAAAGATCTAAAAAATTTGAAAGAAAAGAAGAATTATATTTATTTTTTAAAATATTAAACACTTCTTTAGGGGTATGCCCTTTGTTTATTTTATTTAAAATTAATTTAAATTCAGAAGATATTAATTGATTACTGGAAGATGCAAGCTTTACTAAAATTACTTTTAGATCATTTGTTTTAACAAACCCAGAGATTCTTAAAACTTCATCAATTAAAGCATCTTCAAATTTCTTTCTCTTAATACTAAAAAAATAATCTCCAAATAAGTAATTTAAATACTTCATTAATTTCATAATTAATTAACTCTCATTTTTATTTATGGAAGATTAGCTTTCATTGTTAGGAATATAAACATATCAATTATTGGAAATAAAATAACAATTATAAAAATAACAGATAAAGGTGTAAAAGATAATTCTAAAAAATTACTACCAACTAATAAAAACATTAAAAACAAAGCAGGAACAATTGCAGAAACAACAATATAGATTAAAGATAAAAGACTTAATTTAGTGGAATAATTTTTAATTAAATAATTTTGTTTTTCAATAATACTTGAAGATAATGTTCTTAAAGATTCAGATTTATTTAAAGAACCAGTAGATAAAACATCTTCAATCTGATAAAAAACTCTCTTTAAATCTGAGTTTTCAACACCCACAGAAATAAAAGATTCAGAAAGAGAATAACCTAAGACATTTACTTTATATAAAACTTTTTTAATAATTTGCCCAATTAAAGAAGAATCAACTCTATTTTCTAAAGCAATTTTTAAAGAAATATTCTTATCTAAATCATTTGCAAGGTTATTTAAGAAAAAAGGAATTTCTTTATTTATTTGTCTTTGATGATTTTGAAGCTTAATCTTGTATTTAAAAAAAATAATAAAAAAGAACATAAAGAAAAACATAATAAATAAATTAAATAAATAACTATAAGATAAACTAATAACCACTGAATCAATTAATAAAAAAATAATTAAAATTATTAAATAGAGAATAATAAATAACAAAAAGTTCTTTCTTGTAAATATTTCTTTCTTTAAAAAAATATAATCAATCATAATCTTTTCTAATTAATATTTCATCAATTATTTTTTCTTGTTTCTTATAAACTTTAAGATAATCTTTTTTATTTTTAATATCAAATGCAAATTTTAATTTATCATAGATTTTAATAGAATCATTAACTTTAATTAATTTATTTTTATAAATATCAAAATAAAATAAAACATTTAAAGAAATTTTTCCATCTTTATATATAACTTCACAGATTTCAGTAATATTTCTTAAATCAATAGATTTACCTTTTAAATATTTATTATATCTTCTTTGAGTTATAATTAAATCAATTACACCTAAATCAGTTTCTAAAACACCATATGACTTAAACCTTAATAGAGCTTCATTAGCACTTTGAGAATGGAAAGTTGTATATGTACCTTTTGCTTGACCACAAAGCATAGATTCAATTAAATATTTTGATTCTTCTCTACTTCTAATTTCTCCAATAACAACTCTATCAGGTCTCATTCTTAAAGTGTTTATAACTAAACTTTCAAGATTAATTCCAATCTCAGGATTTACAAGTGTAAAAACTTTATGTTTATGAGGGATATTTATCTCTCTAACTTCTTCAACAACAACAAATCTTTCATCTAAAGGAACAAAAGAAAGTAAAGTGTTTAAAGTGGTTGTTTTTCCAGAACCAGTATTTCCAACAACAATTATATTTGAATCTGTTAAAAAACAAAGACTTAAAAAAACTAAAGCTTCTTTTGAAACTGTATTAAAAGAGATTAAATCTTTAATTGTAAATGGTTTTTGAGAAAATTTTCTAATAGTAATACAAGCACTTTCAGTTATTGGGTTTATAACTGCATTAAGTCTTGAATTATCTTTAAGATAAGTATCTAAAATTGGATTTTTTAAAGTAATATATTTATTTGAGTGCCAAGAAAGTTTATTAATTAAATCCCTTATTACTTGAGAAGAAGAATAAGAAAGATTACTTTCAAGCCAACCATAATATTTATGATAAACATAAAGTGATTTTCCTTCTCCAATAATTACAATTTCTTCAAGATAAGGATCTTTTAATATTTCTGTTAATGGTCCATAATTATAAAGATTATTAAAAGAAATATCTATAATATAATTAAATTGATCTTCTTCAAGCTCTATGTTATTAACATAACAATAATCAATTAATTCTTTTTCAATATCTTCTTTTATTCTTTCAGTTGAAACTTTTTCAATATATTCTGTTCTAGTTTTATAAGAATCTAAAATAAAGTTAATAACTTCAATTTCTTGGATTGAAAGATTTTGATGAAAAATTAAATATCTTTTAGAAGAATCTTTCATTTCAAATACATTTTTAGAAATATTTCTTAAGATTTCTTTTTTTAAATCTAAAACAACATAACCTAAATATCTATTAAGAATATATTTCTTTTCATCATCAGTAAACTCATCCATTATCTTTAATAAAGCAGGATTATTTTTATAACAAAACATAGAAAAAGAACTTAAAGCACATAAATCACATTTATAAGCTTTATTTTTTCTTAAGATAATAGCATTATGTGGACAAGCTTTAAGACACTCACCACACCCATCACATTTTTCAGAATCAATTGCTACAACGCCTTTAGAAACATAATAAATAGCATTTTTTTTACAAGCTTTAATACAAGGAGCATCTTTACAATTGGTACAATTGAATACACAAGAAGAGTCTTTTTTTGTAAAATTGTAAGGACAATTTAGAAAAACATCTGTATCTTTGATAAAATCTTCTGTTTTCTTAAGATACATCTATAATTTAATTATAGAATAAAAAGATTAATAAATAGATCCTAAAATCTATAAAACAGGTTTTTTAAAAAGATATTTATATCTATCTATATTTAAATATAAGTATGGAAGATGAATATATTATTATTTCAACAAACAAAGAAAAAGCCCAAGCAACAACAATTGCAAATAAACTAAATCTTACACTTGGAGATATTAATATAAAACAAGTTCAAGGTTCAGAAACAAGTGTTGATGTTAAAAGTTATGTAAATTATAAAAAAGTATTTTTAATATATAACATATCTCAACCAGTAAATGAATCAATAATGCAACTTTTATTTATAGCTGATGCCATAAGAAAAGAAGGTGCTGAAAAAATATATTTAATTACTTCTTATCTTCCTTACACTAAAATAAAATATAGAACAGAATATAAATTAAATTTTAGTTTATTTTCAAGACTTTTACAAGAAACAAATATTGATAAAATATATACTTTTGGTCTTTATTCTCCAAAAATAAGTTTTTATCTTAAAATACCTCTTTACAATGTTCCTTTAATAAATCTTTTTTCAAAAGTTATTGAAGATAATTTCACTAAAAATAAAAATCTAATAATAACTACAATAGATTATGAAATGCAAGAAACTTCAAAAGATATTGCTAAAAAAACAAAATCAGAAGTTATTTTTCCAACAAAAGACATAATTAACAATAAAATTAAATTTAATATCTCAGGAAATGTTAATGGAAAAGATATTTTAATAATTTCAGATTCAATATTTACTGGAGAAAACATTATTGAATATTCAAACTATTTAACACTTAAGGGTGCAAAAAACATATCAGTTATAGCAACACATGGTATTTTAGATAAAAAAGCAATACCTCTAATTGAAAAATCTGTGATTAAACAAATATATGTAATTAATCATAATTATCAAAAATCAGAAAAAATAAAAATAGTTTCAACAACTAAGATAATTGAAGAAATTATTAAAAGAACTGTAGATAAAAAGAACCTTAAAAACGTATTAAAATGATTTAAATATCTTTCTATACTATATAATATATACTTGTTTTTGTAAACAATAATTAAAGGTTGTGATGAAAAATGATAAAAAGTGGAATGAAAAACCAAAATGAAAATAATGATAATTATTTAACAATTATCCTTGATGATGGGGATGAAGTTGTTTATTGTGTAGAATCTGCTTTTAAAGAAAACTCTATCAAGAAAGCTATATTAGTTTCTGCAGATGGAAAACTAAGAGATTCAAAAATGGCAATCTCAAGAGCAGGAAACCTAAGACAAAGAATATATTCAGAACCTTTAAAGATTAAACAAGTTTCAGGAGAATTTAATAAAATAAATGATGATTATTTTGGAGATGTTAACATCTCTCTTGAAAAAGACCCAATCCATACTGTAAGTGGAGCTTTACTTAAAGGAATTGCAGATGGAGAAGTAACAATTAGATTTAAAATAATTAAAGATCTTGATTATCAACCTAATAATACAAAAACAATGGTTAAAGAAAAAATAATACAAGAAACTGTTAAAAAAGAACCTAAGCCTATGATTATAGCTTAGTTTTTTTCTATTTTTTTATATATTTTTAAAATTATTTTTCTTATATTTCTTTTTAGTTTGTTTTTAAAATTTGGATTATTCTTACAATAGTTATAAGAATATATTATAAAAAGCAAAAAAACAATTACAAAAAAATAAACTAAAGTATAATCTTTTTCTTCTTCTTTATAGACTACTATTTTTTCTAACCTAAAGGGAAGATAACTTTGAGAAAAATCATCTGTTAAATAACTAAAGTTTCTATCAATAATATAAAATTTATTTAAAGATTCTGAAAATACACTATTTGTTTTAATTATATCTTTTGGAAAATCATAATAAACATTTAAATCATGTAAAGAATAAGTTACAAATAAATAATCTTGATAGTCTTTTTTAGAAATTACCCTTAAATGAATTTCTTTCTTTGAAATATTTAAAGAATCGTAAAGTTGAGTATAACCAGAAATATTTAAATCTTTTTTTAAAGAAATTTCTTTTTCAGAAATAATTTTAAGTTCTGGAAGAGAATCATATTCTTTTAATATCTGCTCATATCTTAAAGAATCATTAGCATCTATTATGGAAAAATCAATTAATGGAAAATCTAAAAGATAATTATTAAATTCATTTTTTAAAAGATTATAATCTTTTTCTAAAAGATAAAGATTACTTTCAAAATCACTTGCATAAATAAAAGGTGTAAAAAATAAGAAGAAGATAAATATTAAGATACAAAAGTAAGATTGTTTAAATAAAGAATTAAGTAAATCTTTATTATTCATTATAAAAATATTAGTTATTAGAAAACTATTTAATTATTACTATTTTTTAAAACCAGATATAAAAAATAAAGTTTTCTTTTCAAAAACTTTAAATAACTCAAATCCCTTAAACTCAGGAGAATATTTAAGAAGAGAAATATTTTCTTCTAAAAACCATTTTTTAACTTCTTTGATAGTATGGTAAGACTCAAAAGGAACTAAATATCTATCATAAATAGAATTTTTTGGAGCATTCTTTAATGGTTTTAATAAAAAAGAATGATTAAAATAATAATCTAGTTTTTTAGGATCTTTTGAAAAGAAAGTATGTAGTAAAAACCTAATAATTCTATACCTTAATCTTGCAAATTTATGATAAAGTGCAATAGTTATGACACCATTTTTTTTTAAAAGAGAAGTTAGTTTTTTAAAACCTTTAAAAGCATCTTCTGTATGATGTAAAACCCCTATTGAAAAAATATAATCAAATGTTCCTAAATCACTTAAATCATCATTTAAAATATCTTTTTGAAAAATTTTAATATTTAATTTTTCATCAATTACTCTCTTTCTAAGAACAGACAACTGTCCAGAAGATAGATCAATTGAAGTAACCTTTGCCCCTTTTTTTGCAAGAAAAATAGATTTTTCTCCAGTTCCACATCCAGCATCTAGTATTTTTTTACCTCTTAGGTCTTTTAAGTCTGCTTTAGAGTAAGAAATAATACCAGAAATTAGTTTATTATGTTTTTTTCTTTGACGATTAGTATAAAGTTTAATTAAAGGATAATTATAGTTATCATAATAATTTTTTACTTCTTTCATAATTTAATCAAAGACTTTAGTTTATTTAAAGTTATTTCTTTAGTACTTTTTACAATTAAAGAAGCTTTTAATTTTTTAAAATCAGAAACTGTAGTAAATTCTGATAACACACCTACAGATTTTAGACCAGCTCTATGAATAGAAACAATACCTTGAAGAGAATCTTCTATTCCTACACATTCATTAGATGAAAGTTTTAAAAAAGTTAAAGGATTATAAAAAGCATCTTTGTAAGGTTTATGTCTTTTAATATCTTCAGAAGTTAAAATTAAATCAAAATAATCTAAAAGATTAAATTTATTAAGTAAAAACAAAATATTTTCTTTTTCATTTGAAGAAGAAATAACAATTTTAATATTATTTTTCTTTAATGTTTTTAAAAGATTAATTATACCTGGGTTAGGTTTTATTTCTTTTAAGAAAGAATAAAAAATATCATGTTTTTCAGAAATATAATCTGAAAGCTTTATTGAAAGATTATATTTTTTATTTACATATTTTAGAAAATCTTTAGTTGTTGTTGCAAGATTTTCTTTTTGTTCTTTTTTTGTAAATTTTATATTATATTTTTTAAAAAAAAGTTCTCTAGTCTTAAGATAATATTTAGCAGAGTTAAATAATACTCCATCAAAATCAAAAATAACAGCTTTTAACATAAATTTACACCTATAAAAAAAATGATTAATAATAAAAAAAAAGAAAAAAGAAAAAATGATTTTAAAAAAAAATTATCTATCTTTCCATGCAACAAGACCTATTATTACTAAATATGCAATTCCAACAAAAATATTTACTATTGGAATAATAGCTAAAATAGGTACTAAAGCAAGCCATCCAGGATACTTTCTTTTCTCAAAGATTCTCCACATGGATATTAAAGCTAGAACCATTACAGCAGCCCATCCTAAAACAGGAACTAATAGTAAGAATATTAATGCCCAATGGAATCCACCAAGCTCTAAGATCATTGCATAATTTGCAATTGGGATCCATGCAAGCCAAGCTTTTTTATATTTTAATTTTTTTCCAATAGTTTGGAATGCAAGTGCTGTATAAATATATAAAGCAACACCAACTATACCAGCTAATAAAGCCATACCAGCAATTAAAGCAATTATACCACCTAATGCTTCAGGACTAGCTGTCATATTAGTGCTATCAACTGCAGCAAATAACATATTTGAAAACATTTATTACGCCTCCGTTTTTAATTGTAATTTATAACATATATAACATATAAAAGATTTATAAAGGTATTATTTTTAAAAATACCCTTAAATTTCTTTTAAAAACCCTTAAATTTCATCTACAGAATAAACAAAATCTAAATCTATTTTATCATATGAGAATAATTCTTCATCTTTAAAAAATCTTGCAATTTCAATATCTGAAGAAACTTGTGAATCTGAAGCATGTACAACATTACATTGCCCACTTAAAGAATAATCTCCTCTAATAGTTCCAGCTTCTGCTTCATAACCTTTTGTAACACCTACAAGATTTCTTACAACAGTAATAGCATTTACACCTTCAATTACAAGTAAAACAGAAGGAGCACTTTGCATAAATCTTTTTAAATGAGGGAAAAAAGGCTTATCTTTTAAATGAAAATAATGTTCACCTATTAAGTCATCATTTAAGTGCATCATTTTAAGTCCTACAAGTTTTAGTCCTTTTCTTTCAAATCTATGTAGGATTTCTCCAACAAGACCTCTATTTAATGAATCTGGTTTAAAAATAACTAATGTTCGTTCCATATTTGACACCTCTAAATTTATTTTCTTTCTAAAATGTATATGTATCTATTGATTTTTGAATCGTTTGCAGCTGCATAAAAAATAGGATTTTCAATTGAAATTTGGTTTGTAATTTTTGATGTATCTAAATAATCAAAACCATTATTTAAAAATACAGAATCAGAGACTTTTAATAATTGATTATCATATGTCTTAAGTTCTGGTAAGATACAAACAATTCTTGTTTTTGGTTTTAAATTACTATAAAGATTTCTAAATAAATCAGAATAAAGTTTATTTAAAGAATCAACTATACTTTTAGCTCTTAAAAAATTTGGTAATTTAGAGATAAAAGGACCCATGTATGGTTCAAAAACAACTCCGTCTACAGAAAAATTAAGTTTAGATGAATCACCATGAAGTACAGTAAAATCATTTGTATATTTAAAATAAGAAACAGCCCAGGCTAAATTTTTCTTAGAGCTTATAACTTTTTCTCTTTCTTTGTCAATTCCTAAAACATTATATCCTTTAGATAAACCTTCTATTAAAAAATTTCCAAAACCACAAAAAGGGTCTAAAATTCTTTTTCCTTTTTTAAGACCTAAAATATTTATCATTATTTTAATAAGTCTAAAAGAAGTTGAATATAATTTTTCTTGTTCAGGTCTTAAAGTATCTTTTTTAATTATATCTTTAGGAGAATAACAAACAACTGCATATCCTAAATAATATTTATTATCAACTTTTGTAAAAAAGATTTCAAAACCTTTATCTAAAGAATAAGAAAAATAATTATTAGGATTAATAATTGTGTTTTCTTTTTTATCTTTAAACTTTTTTGCTTTTTTTAAAACACCTTTAACTTTCTCTAGTTTAAATTGTTCTTTAAAAGATTGTTTTAAAAAATCAAGATCATCTTGAGAAATAAATTTATGTGAGATTCCATAATTAAATTTATTTGAATAATCTTTATCAAAAAAATTTAAAAAATCACTAGATAGTTTATTAGAACTATAAAAGACTTTATAGATCCTTGTAGTTCCACCTAAATCATCTATGATTTTTGAAAAATCTACTTTTTGTTTAAAATCAAAAATAGCATAAGTATCTGTACTTGTAATATAAGAAAAGGAAATATTATTTAGTTTAAAATAAGAAAATACCTCAAGTATTGATAATTTATAATCCCTTCCAAATAAAAATAAGTACATATATTTCAAACACAATTGTTTTTATTTTTTTTAAAAAAATGAAAAAATAAAAGAAGAAAATTACTTCTTCTTTTTATCATCTTTTTTAGCAGCAGGAGCAGCTTTACCAGCTGGAGCTTTTGAATCTTTACCAGCAACAACTTTACCTTTTGCAGCTTTAAGTTCTTGAGCTTTTGCTTCTTCTGCTTTCTTTTCTTCTTCTGCCATAGCAGCAAGTTTTCTTCTCTTCTTTGTAGTTCCAACAGATTTTAAGTTGTCTTTATTTTCTTCAATTACAACTTTCATTCTACAAGGAAGTTTAGAATCAAGTCTTTCAAAGACTTTTTTTACAAATTCAACATTTGCTTCATCAACTAAAACACTAAATAATTTTTGATTAGATTTAACTCTTGCAGCAACACCAACAACTTTTCCAAAAGGGCATTGACTCATACCTTGTTGAATTCTGTCGGCTTTAGCACCTTGAGCTTGTTTATTTTCTCTTAAGAAAAATTGAGGATATACTCTTAATTTCATATAGAAATTTTGAGCAGTTAATTTTTTATTTAAGTTTCTTACAACAGTTGTTCTTACAGATTCTAAAGCTGAATCTCTAATTTGTATTTTTTCAGAAGTTACATAATGAACTACATGAGAATATTGTTTTTCTCCAAAACCCATATGGTATTGTCTAACTTTAATACCTGGAGTTCCGCCTACATAGTTCTTTCTATGCACTCTTTTTGCAACTCTTGTATATGCTCTTTTATTTACTTTTGGATTATAACAATGTCCTGGTCTAACACCCATAAATACTCACCTATAATTTTAAATTTTTTTATAAATTAACTCCTTTATTTTAAAGTTTTACTTAGTAACAAAGAAATTGTCTAATATAATATATATATAGAAAAGTATATAAAGTAATATTTTAGAAGTAAAAATAAGATTAAAACTTAATTAAATTGAAAGTAAGAACAGGGATCTGTTATATAGGATAACAGTGTGCTCTTACCTTCTTCTTTCTGCCTTTTTTTTCTATTTGTGAAATTAGGTAATAGATTACCGTAAATATTATTGATAAAACTCTTTTTATAGGTATGGGGGTTGTAAAAAAAAACTAAAATAAGAAAAAAGTTTAGAAAACTAAACTCTTTTATGTTGAAGATAAATTAATAAAATCATCCATAAGTAGTTGCTTTAATACTTTTAACTACACCACTTACAAGAACCCAGCCACCCCATTGACCAGTATTTCTGGATGAATTGGTTACAGATAAAGTCCAACCAGGTTCACTGTCACCAACTTCCCAATATTTACATTTTTTAGAAGAACCAAAAGCTTCTACTTTAATATTATAATTACCAGCAGGAACTTTCCAAGATCCATCTTTATCAGTTGCAAGTTGTGAACCACCATATTTAAGATATAAACCATCATTTCCATAATCATTAGTTATTGAACAAACATATGAAGCACTTGTTGAAGAATAATTAAAAGTGAGACCTGCTTGAGAAGTATCATTTTCAGAAGCTAAACTAACTACTCCTTCTAAAACTAAATTACCTTGTGTACTTAAACCCTGGTAAAAGAAACCTGCAGAAGACCAAAATTCATTTAATTTAACACCACCACCTGAGAACGCAGGCTGAGCTACAACTGTACCACCTGATTGCGACCAACCAGACAAACTAGTAATACTAGTTTGATTTAATAAAACTACAGCAGGAGCTGATAGAACAAGATTAATACTTGAACTTGTTGCTGTTCTTGAAGCACCATCTGTTACAGTTACTCTAATATATTTTGTACCAGTAGTTGAAAATGAATAAGTTGGATTTGAAACTGAAGTTCCAAAAACAATCCAAGTACTTTGATTTGTACTATATTCCCAGGAATAATTAGATACTCCAGAAACTGCATTACTTACAGAAGAATTAAAACTTATTGTTTGACCAGTATCATAATTTGTACCAGTTGTTGGAGAAGTAACACTTACAGCTAAAGGATCACTAATTAAAATATTACTAACAGTATCAGAATAAACTTGATTAATAGGAGAAGGTCTTGAAGCATCTGTAACTAAAACTCTAAACTCATAAGTCCCACCTGTTGCAAAACCATTTGTTGTAGTATAACTATTAGAACCAAAGTTAGTCCAACCAGTACTGTTTCTATTATACTGCCATTGATAAGATTTAGTACCAATTGCATTTGAAACACCTACATCAAATATTATTCCTTCACTAAGATTATAAACATCACTTGCATCAGGAGTATAAATAGTTGCTGTTAATGGAAGAACAACTGTAAAATCTTCACTTGAAGTTGAAATATCTCCAGTTCCAGAATCTGTTACTTTATAATAAATAGTATAGCTTCCTGTTGAAGATAAAGTTTGAGATAAAGAAGCACAATTAGTACCAACTGCAGTATTAGTATCATTTGAGTTTAATATCCATTCACAAGAAACTGTTGAAACATTATTATCATAATTTCCAGTAAATGAAATTGTTTCATTATTATTCCAAGTAGTTCTTGACATTGTAATACTTGAAGATAACAAATCTAAAATATTTATTCCAATTGTTTGAGAATCACTTGAAGAATCAAAATCATCTAAAGTATCTAATTTAATTGAATAATCATTAAATACTGAAAAAGAATAACTTGTATTACAATCAGTACTAAAAGATGTAAATGATGGTAAGTCAGCTCTCTTATGACTCCAATTACAAGTTACATTTCCAACATTATTACTATATGAAGAATTAAAATTAATTGTTTTTGTAACATTATAATTTGATTCTTCTGTTGGATTTAATATTGTTGATGAAAAATCATCAAAAATTTCAACAAATAAATCATCACTAAAAGTTCCTTCATCATCATTTGCAATTACTAAAATTTCATAAATTCCAGGAGTTGTAAAAGTATAAGAAATATCACACAAGGTATCTGAAGGATTCATTCTTACTTGTGATCCACCTGCAATTGTATGATACCATTCACAAGAAACACTTCCTCTTTGATAAAGTGTATCAGTTTCAAAAGAAACAGAAGTGTTTACTCTGAATGAATCAAAATTTGTAACATTTGAAAAGAAAATTTAAGAAGATGGAAGTTCTACAGCACATTTTCTTAAATCAATTGTTTTTTTAGGACAAGTAGAGTTTGATAAAGTAAAAACCTTTAAATCTAAAGGATCAATTATTTCTCCAGAATCAACATTAATATCAGAATTTACAATTGTAAAATCAGTTGTTGATTTTAATTTTTTAATTTCTCCAGATAAAATAGGATTATCAAAATTACCATACATTTTTAGAACATTTGAAGAATTTTGAGAAGTTCCTTGAATATTTAAAGAAAGATTATAAAAATCAATAGGGGTTGGGTTTCTTAATAAAACTTCAATATTTCCAGTAGTTGAATCAAGATTACAAGATTCTACAACTAAATTATACTTAATACAATCCATTCTAGAAACTTCTTGTAATTGATCTTGTGAAACATCTAATTTTTCTCTAACAGATGTTTTTGACCAAGATAAAAATCCTGCAACTAAAACAGCTGTTACCAAGATTAATAAAACTACAGAAATTATTGCCGAAATTGATTTTTTTCTATTCATAAATATCTTTTTTAAAATATAATATAATTATAGATATTATAGAAACTATTTTAAAGGTATCTTTATTCTTTTAAAAAAATAAATATTTAAAAAGAAATAATATCATTTATTTTTATAAAAGAAATATCTGTTTCAATTGGAAGTTCAATTATATATTTAGCTTTCTTTTTTGGAGAATAAAAAGTAAAAGGTCTTAATCTTTTTTTAATATCAATAACTTTTTTATTTGAATCTAGAAAAAGAACATTTATTGAATAGAAAACAAAAAGCATATGAATTGAAGAGCCTACAATAGATTCATATTCTCTTTTAAAAATAAGACCAAAATCAAATTTCTTTCTTGGAAAAAACATAAGTCCAAGTCCTTGTTTTAAAGGAGAAATTATTTTCTTTTTTTTAATTATTATTTTATTATTAACTTTTATCAAAAATAATCACACTTTTTTTTTTAAACTTACCCTATATAAAATAACAAAATCAATATCAGATTTTCTAATCTCAAAATCAAAAAATACAGCATCTGGTACAAAAATAGCATACTCTGCACAAGAAAGACCACATTCACTTTGATCAAAAGGTAAAAAATATAGATTATTACTATATGTTTTATCTAGAATATATTTAGAACTAATAGATTTTAAAGCAATGACTTCAGAAATATTTACTTGTTCTAGCTGATTACGATTCATATAGGTAATAGTGTCAATTAAAACACTCTCAGCATCTGGTTTTGGAACAGCAATTTGAAAGATTAAAATTGTAAATATAAAAAATATGAAAATATATTTGATAAAATTAAAACTACTTTCTTCTTTTATTGCAAACATTATAAAAGAAATAAAGATAGAAAGAACAATTGCCATATAAAGAAGGAAATTATCAAAAAATATTCTTGTTATTAAATCTTGATCTGCATACCATAAAAAATTATTACCTAGTATAATATTTATGAATAAAATTACAACTAAAAAGATTACAAATAAAACAATGGATAAATAATATAAATTTAAAAAATATTTTTTCTTTTGTGTTTCTTCTTTAAAAATAGAAATATCTTTTGAAATATTTAAAAGAACTCTATCAAGAGGTATAGAACTTTCTTTAAAAGTCTTTAACAATATTAAAGTGTGAGTGATTATTGGACTTTTAATAGTCTCATTAATACCTGATAAAGCATTTTCAAAATCATCTCCCCAAGAAACTCTATTTGCTATTCTTTTTATTTCTGTATCAATTGAACCATAAACATTTGATGTTGTGATATTGTTTAATGATATTGATAAATTATTTGTAGATTTATACTCTCTCGATAAATCTTGTAAAAAGAATGTAAAAGAAGTTTCAATTGCTTTCTTTTTAAAGTGTTTTAAAACATATTCTAAAACAAAACCTAAAAAACTTACGAAAAAACCAAAAAAGAAAACTGCATAGTATAATTCAGTATGAAGAAAATATTTATTTGATAAATGAACAATTAAAAGACCAGATAAAATACTTGCAAGAATTAATATTTGGTATTCATAATTATAAATTAATAGTTTTAATTTAATATTCATTTTATCTAAAAATTTATTTTTTTCTATCATTTAAAAATCAATCTCTTCATTTATATAAAATCCCAATTAATACAAATTCAATTACTGCAAATATTATTGAAAAAATCAACAATGATTCTTTTAATAAAAAATAATCTGTAAAAGTTATAAAAAATATTATTAAAATAACAATAAAAAAGAAAAATAAAAATATTGACATTAAAAATAAAATATTAATTCTACTTTTCTTTTGTTCACTTAACTCTCTTTTAGATTGTTCTAAATTAGTTAAGAAATCAAGAATAACTTGATTTAAGTCTTCTTTTTGATCAATAACTTCAATTAATTTTCTAAAGAAGTTTTTTTCAACTTCAGAATATGTTTCAGAAATTATTGATTTAAAAGTATCTTTAAGATTATGATTTCTTTTATTTAAAGCAATTATTTTCTTTGCTTCTCTGCTTAATATATCATTATTTTCTAAGTTTTCAAAAACATTCAATACATCTTTAATAGTTAGATTTTCATCTCTTAAAACAGATAAATGTTTTATAGATCTTTGAAATTCACTACCAATTTCTTTTTTTATATTATTTAAAATAAAAAAAGGATATTTAAATAAAAGTAAAAAAATCATAAAAGCAAAAGTAAAAGAAATAAAAATAGTTATAAAAAAACTAAAAAGATTAAACAATATTCCAAGTCTAATCATTAAATAAATAAAAGCAAACTCTATAACTATTAAAAAAAATATAGAAATAAAAGAAATATTTGAAATATAACTAATAGAATCTTCATTGATACCAGTATATTCTAAAACTCTATCAAAATTTTTAAAAGTACCTTTAAATTGCATAACAATATCTTTTAAGAAAAATAAAGATATACTTGTTAAGAATTTACTAAACATATTTTTTTCACTTTATATCGAGTCTTTTAAACAACTCGTCCTTTTCATAATTATATTGAGAGATAATACTATTAAAATCTTTGTAATTGTATACTTTTGAATCCTTCATCCATCTCATAAGTTTCTTTTTCTTTAAAAAATCAACAACATTTATTGAAGAAGATAAAAGATTAATATTGTATTTATTTTCGGATATTTCTAAATCTACAACTACACTTTCATTTTTATTAATTATTTCTTTAATATTTACAATTTGATAAGTTTCTTTAAAACCTTGTTTAATTCTTTTAATTTCTATTAGAATAGATTTTTGATTAACCATTTTTAATTGTTCAATAAATTTATCAGCAACATTTGGTTTTATTGAAAAGATATTTAAGTTATACCAAGAAACATCAAAAATATCTTCTCCAAACTCATCAATTGCAATAATATCTGGTTTCTGAGAAATTGTTTGTTCAATAATTAAACGTTTACTTAAATCTGCATTATTTGTAAAAATTCTATTAATCCATTCTTTTTGAGGAAGTTTAAATCTATCGTATGCCTGAACAGTTATAATTTTCTGATCAGGATAAAATAAAAGTATAGAATTATAAATTACAAAAGAATCATCAACATCATGTAAAATAACTTTATAGTTTTCTGAAATTGCAGACCAGATATATGAAAATACATCTACAGAACCAATAGATGTATTAACTAAAGCAACAGGTGTTAATGGTTCATCAAGATATTTTTTAATTACAAAAGAAGAACCTTTACTACTAGTATCTCCTAAAGAATAAAGACCTTCAACTTTATAACCATTAGGTAAATATCCATCAATCACAGGATGTTCTGGAGTTATATAGATACCCATATTTTTAGTTAAAATAGTTACAAAGTTATTTAACTCAATAATATCTTTAAAACTAATATTTGTTTTTAAAACACCATACTCTACATGGTAAACTATAAGATTTGATTTTTCACCAGAACAACTAACTTCAATTATTTTTTTATCAAGTAAAAGATTAGTTAAAATACCTAACCCAAAAAATTCTCTTTGAATAAATTTAAGATAAAGTTTTTGTTGTAATTTACCTAAACTATAAGATAATTTTTCAACAGAAATATCAAATATTTTTTGAATATATTTATCAAGACTATGTTTATCTCCATTAAAAGAATAATAGTTTTTATCGATTGTATTAAAAAATACTTTTTTTAATTGAATATATTCTTTTTCTTGTTCACTATTAAGTTCTGGTTGTACTAAATTATAGAAAAGACCTTTAGTATTATCATAATGTATTGTAACATATGTAAAATCATCTATAGAATATTTATCAAAAATATTTTTTATATTTTCTTCAAATGAAGCAATAGGATCTTGATACACTAAAGAAGAAAATAGAGAATTGTCAGAAGATAATTTTTCTTGATATATTTCTTTATTTATTTTAACAGGATTTTTTCCAGCATCTTTTGGAAGGATATAATCCATACCTTTTTCTCTTAAGTCTTTAAATTTTTCTGCAATTAAATCATTTTTAACTTTCGGAGTTAATTTTACTTCTTTGATAATTTTAATTTCTTGTTCTTTTGGTAATGATTCTTTTTTAATTGTTTTAGATATTTTTTCATCATCATTATCTTCATCAGAATAATTCTCTTTTGAAGTAACTTTTTCTTCTCTTATAGAAGGAGAAATATATTTTTTATTTTTGTTTGAAATTTTAGATTTATCTTTTTTATTTTTAGGAGAAGAAATTTCTCTCATACCTTTATATATTCTTTCATCATCTTCTTTAGATAAATCAACATCAGAAAATACTTTTTTAACATCTTCTTCATCTTTATCTATTTTCTCATTTAAAACATTAACATCAAATTTTTCTTTTTCTTTTTCTTCTAAAGTTTTTGATTTTTTTAATTTAGAAATATTATTTTCAATTTCAGAATTTAATTTTACTTGATTATTATCAATTACAAAATTTGGTGTTTTTTCAGAAGATTCATTTGTTTTAATTTCAGAAGATAAAGAAGAATCTTCATTTAAAACTTTTAAATCATTTTTTGAATCTTTATCATATACAGAAAACTTATCTTCAACAGTGTTAGATAAATCTTTAACATCATCTTCAATTGCAAAAATATCTGGAACTTCAATTTCTTCAAATAAACCATTAGCCTCACCTAAAGAAGAATTATTTAAATGAGAACTAGAATTTTTAGAATCTATTTCTAAATTACCTGTGTTTTTAGGAAAATCATTTGAATTTGCTAAAGTTTCTTTATTTTGAGAATCTTTATTTTTATTTACAGATAAATGATCTATTTTTGAATATAAATTTTTAACATCATACTTTGGAAAATCAATTTTACTTTTTTTAGGTTTATCATCTAAAAAAGAAAATGATTCTAAATAAACTTCTTGATCAAGTTTACTTGCTTTTTTATTTAATTGATCTAATAAATCATCTACATTTTCATTTTTTGATTTTACTTCTGAAAAAATATCATTTGATTCTTTACTTTCAGAATATTCTTTTGGTTTAGATACATTTTCTAAAATATCTTTCAAAAGAGACATGGTTTTTTTATTATTATTTGATTCATCAAAATTTATTTCTTTTTTAATTGAATTATCAATATGATCTATTTTAGGCTCACTTATTAAAAATGAATTTGAAGGTTTTATTTTTTTTTCAGAAGATGAATCCGAAAGTAGTAGTTCATGAGATGAATCAGGGAGTAATAATTCATTATTAATTTTTGATGAAATTAATTTATTAGATGTTGATTTTTTATCAACTTTATCTAAAGGAACTTCTTTTTTAAAAATATTAGAATTATCAACCTTATCTAAAGGAACTTCTTTTTTAGAAATATTAGAATTATCAACTTTATCTAAAGGAACTTCTTTTTTAGAAATATTAGAATTATCAACTTTATCTAAAGGAACTTCTTTTTTAGAAATATTAGAATTATCAACTTTATCTAAAGGAACTTCTTTTTTAGAAATATCTAAATTATCAACTTTATCTAAAAGAATCTTTTTTTTTCTAAAAGGATTAAAATCTTTATATTTTTCTTCAATATCAGAAGTGTCAACTTTTAAGTTTACTTTCTTAACATCATTATAATTTTTATTTAAAGAAAAATCATCTTTTTTAGTTTCTGGTAAAACTACATCAAATTTTTGTAATTTTTTAGAATTACTATTATTTTTTAAAGAACTATCAATTTTATCTTCTTTTAAAGAACTATCAAATTTATTATTTTTTACAGAATCTGAAGCTTTAGATATAGATTTAGATAGAGGAATTCTTTTAATAACCTTAAAACCAGAAAAATTATCCTCTCCACCCATAAATATGCCTTCTTTAAAATATATTTTAATATATAGATATTAGTTCATTAGATTTATAAATCTTTAGATATTTTTTAATAGCTTCAAATAACAAAAGAAATAATTTTTGGAATAATTTCAAAAACATATAAAAGAATTAGAAAGATATAACTTACTAGGATTAATATAATAAATGGAATTAAAGGAGAAAACCACACCTTAGAAATATTATGATTTTTAGCAATAACTTTAATTTTTTTAATTTCATTTTCTGGTTCAATATTTGGCATAAAAACAATTTTTGAAATTAATTTATTATTTTCTACATACAATTTTTCTAAAGGAGTATAAAAATTATTTACTTTTTTTAAAGATAAAGGAACCCCTAAAAACATTAGATATAATGATTTAAAAAAATTATATTTAGGAAAATTTCTTGAAAATAAATTATATAAAAATAAGAAAACAGGTATAAGTAAAGTTAAAACTAAAGCAAAAAAGAAAATAAACATTGGAAAATATATATCAAAAATATTTGTAAATGATATTGCAAAAATAGTATAAAGATCCCCTTCTCCTATATATGTAAAATAACTAATCTTTCCTAAAACATAAAAAATTAATAAAAATATAAAACTTACAGCAAGTTGTATTAAATAACCTTTCCATAAAATAAAATCTGTTTTAAAAACAAAAATACCTAAATAAAGAATACTAAAGATGGCTAAGAAAAATAAAGACATTATATTTATTTCTCTATACTTAATATCTTGATAAGTTACATACAATAAAATAATTATAGAAAAAATAATTATTGGTAAATAAATATAATCCATAAGTTATCTATATTGATCTTTTTGTAAGATACATTAAATCTTTATAAGCTTTAACTTTTGTTTTTCTTGCAGTTGATCTTTCAAAAAGATTATCAGTATAATTTCCAGGAGGTCCTACTGATTTAATTTTTTTATTTTTAATTTTATTTAAAAGAATCTTATTCTTTAAATTATCATCATCTTTATCAAAAAAAGAAGTATTTAGATCAATTGTTAAAATACCACTACCAATCTCAGAAACATTATAACTTCCAGAACCAGCTGTAATATAGTTTGACATTTTACCAAGCTTAATTGCTGCTTCAAATTTATAAACAACATCATAACTTTTTTGATCAATTTTATGAGTTAAATATTCACTAAAACTTGAAAGTCCTAAAGTCTTAAAAAACCTATGAAGCTCTAAATAATCTAAAATATGTCTTAATTTTCTTAAGAAAAAAGAATCATGCATATAATAAGATAAATACCCAATTGTTCCAGTATATGCTTCAACACCAATTTTTTTTTCTTTAATAATTTTTTCTAATTTATCAAGTCCTAAAATATAAGTTGCAGAATTTGATATAAGTCCAAAAGGATGTGCAATTGTTATTAAATATCTTTTTTTATAACAAAAATCAATTAATCTTTTAAGAGAAACTTTATCTTCATAAAGTATAGAATAATTATAAATACTAGCATCTTCAGAAAAAACTAAAACTTCTCCAGAATCAGTTAATATTTTAATACCTGGAATTAATAATTTATCTTTTGGTTTAAATTTTAAAAGTTCAAAATATGCTTTTCTAGGATCTAAATAATTATATTCAGTTATAGCTGTACCTAAAAGATTATTTTCAGAAACTACTTTCCAATATTTTTTTGCAGACTCTTTATTTTTAAAAAGATGAGTATGCATGTCAATATTATATAACATATATTAATATATGAACCTATTAATATATATTTATTTTGCTTATATAATATATTACTTATGATGATTATTTAAAAATTTATATAAAAAATTACTATTTAAAATAATTTTTAAAAAAAAATATTAATTTTAAAAAAAACAAGGATGTGAATAAAAAATGAAATTAAAATGTTTAGGAGCCGGAAATGAAGTTGGTAGAAGTGGTTTTTTACTTTACGGTTCTGATAAAATTTTATTTGATTATGGATTAAAATTAAATCCAAAATATCTAAATGAAAAATCTGAAAAAGTAGATTTTGAAGGAAATGTTGAAGAACCTATAAAAATAACAGAATACTTAGATGCAGTAATTCTTAGTCACGCGCACTTAGATCATTCTGGAGACATACCTTCTCTTTATAAAAAATATAATCCAAATCTTTTTTTAACTCAAGCAACTTTAGATTTATCTTCTCTTTTATGGAAAGATACTTTAAAAATTGCAAAATATGAACAAAAAACACCACCTTTTGAAAAAGAAGATATGTATGCTGCACAAGATAGTGCTTTCTTTTTAAAACTTAATAAACCTACAGAAATTACAAAGAATTCAAAATTAACTTTTTATGATGCAGGACACATTACTGGAAGTGTAATTTCAGTAATTGAAATGGATGGCAAAAAAGTAATGTATACTGGAGATTTTAGAGCTGAAGAAAGTTCATTATTTGCAGGATATGATAGAAATATACCAGAAGTAGATTATTTAATAATTGAAAGTACATATGGTTCTGAAAATCATATACCTAGAAAAAAAATAGAAGAAGATTTAATTAAAGAGATTCAAGATACTTTAAAGAAAAGAGGAATGGTAATGCTTGCATCTTTTGCAATTGAAAGAAGTCAAGAACTAATAAGCCTTATGCATAAATATAAAATTAAAGCTCCAATATATGTTGATGGAATGGGAGTTAAAGCAACAGACATATTCTTAAACTACCCTGAATTTTTTAAAGATTATAAAGATTTTAAAAAATCAACTAAAGAAGTAAATTTTATAAGAAATAGCAAAATTAGAAAAAGTTTACTTAGAGAAACAAAACCATCAATTATTATAACTACAGCTGGAATGCTAGAAGGAGGACCAATACTTCTTTATCTTAAAGAATTTGGTGATGATCCTAAAAACAAATTAATAACTACTGGATATCAAGTAGATGGTACAAATGGAAGTAGACTAAAAGAAACAGGTAAACTTTTCATTGATGGTGACTTATATCAACCAAGATGTGAAATTAAACATGCAAGTTTTTCAGGTCATCCAGGAAGAGATGAACTTATTAAATTTGTTAAAAAAGTAAAACCTAAGAAAGTAGTTTGTGTACATGGGGATCCATCCTCAATTGTAGATTTTAGAAAAACACTTGAAAAAGATGGTTTTGAAACTATTGCTCCAATGACTGGAGAAATAATTGATTTATAGAAAAGTGATATATAACATGAAGAGATTTTGTCCAAAATGTGGAAAAGAAATAACTGAAGATGAAATGATTGATAATTTTTGTATTGATTGTTACATGTCAGAAAATGAACTTATAAAAATACCAGAAATAGACATTTCTCTTTGTGTTAAATGTTTTAAAATAAAGATGGGTAAAAAATGGTATAATAATTTTGAAGATCTTGAAGAAGATATTTCAAAAAGTATTAAATCAAATATTTTAATACAACCAAAAAAATCTACAAAAGTAAATATCGATCTTGAAAATAACATTCATTTTGCAGAAATTACAGTAAACACCATTATTGGAAATAAATTTAAAGAATTAAAATATAATGTAAATATTAATGTTAAGAAAGATACTTGTCTTACATGTTCTAGAATTGCTGGAAATTATTATACAACAATTATACAAATTAGGTTTAATGATAAGAAATTACAAAAACTTATTTTAGATAAACTAATTAAAGAAATTTATGAAATAATTAATGCAATAAATGAAAAAACAAGTAGACCTTCTGCAAATATAAATATCATAAAAGAAGTTCCTCAAAAAAATGGAATTGACTTTTATACAGATAATTTAAAGTACAGTAGAAATATTGGTATTCATTTAATGAAACATAAAAGCGCAATTGAAAGAAAATATTCCAAAAGTCTTGTAGGAATTGATAAAGACGGTAAAGATCTTACAAGAACAACTATTTGTATACACTTTGGAAATAAAGAATAAATTATTTAAGTTTCCTTAACTGGGAAACTTTTCCTTTCATGGAAATTACTAATAATTTATCTTTTTTTTCAAGAACCATTTTATCTTCAGTAAATAAAAATTTTCCTTGTCTGTAAAGACCAATTGTTCTTGTATCTCCTGGAATTTTATCATTAAAAAATTTAACAGTCTGTCCAATATATCTTGAATTATCATCTAAAGCAATTTCTACAATTTCAGCATCTCCTTTAGAAAAGAAAGATAAATCTAAAACATCAGGCTGAGTTACAAGTTGTGCAATGTATCCAGCAGCAGCAGCTTCTGGATGAATTACAATATCAATACCTAGTTTTTTAATAATTGGACCATGATAATGAACTTTACTTAAAGAAACAGCAACTGTTTTAACTCCTAATTCTTTTGACATAAGACCTATAATTAAATTTGTTTCATCAGTCTCTGTTAAAGAAATTAAAACAGCAGCTCTATCAATTCCTGCTTTTTCTAAAACAGAAGGTTCTGTACCGTCTCCAGTTATAGAAATAATATCTAAATCATTTGCAACTTTTTGACTTCTTAAAGTATCTTTTTCAACAACAACCACATCATGATTTTCAGAGATTAATAATTCTGTTACATAATAACCTAGATTACCACAACCAACAATTATAATATACATATTTATTTCTTCTTTTTAATTTTTTAATATTAAATATAATAGATGTTTAGATTTATAAATGTATTTTTAAATTAAATATTTTCTTGAAAAAATAATCCCTATTATTGATAATAAAGGAATAATTTCAAGTCTTCCAACCCACATATTAATAATAAGCATAACTTTTAGAGCAGAAGGCATATAACTATTTGTAAGTCCAGTTGTTATACCAACATTGCTTTGTGCAGAAATAACTTCAAAAACACTTTCTTGAAGAGAATATCCATAAAAAGTAAACATTAAAACACCAATTAAAATAAAAATTATAAAAATAAATATTAAAAAATATACAGATCTTAATCTTGCATTATCTATAAGTTCCCCATTATATTTTTTTGAAAAATATGCAATATTTGGAAGATTAATTTGTCTTATTTTCCAAAAAATAGATTTTAAAGATAAAATTAATCTATCAACTTTAATTCCACCAGTTGTTGAGTTTGTAGAAGCTCCTGTAAACATTAATATTAAAAAAATCACTAAAATAAAAGGTGAGAAAGATAAAATTTGTTCACTTGCAAAAGTTGAGAAACCCCCACAAGACATCATACCTACAACAGTTAAAAGTATTGTTACAAAATCAATTGAGCCATTTAATTTAAAAAAAATTAATAAAGCAGCAATAAGCATAATTAAAAGCATATAAATAAATTGTTTATCATTTAAATAAACCTTAAAACTTTTCTTTAAATAAAATTTATAGTGTAAAATAAAAGAACTTGCACCTAAAATCATAATTATAATCAAAGTAATATATATTGGAACATTTCCAATTGATAAAAGACTTTGAGAATTAGATTGAGAACCTGTAGTTGAAACTGCAGACATTGAATAATTAAAAGAATCAAATAAAGACATTCCAAAAATATTTAAAAAAATAACTCCTAATAAAGTTACTACTAAATAAATTACCCACATATTTATTATGGTATTTTTAAAACTTGGAGAAATTCTATCATGCCCTTCTGCAGAAATTAATTTTGAAGATCCTCTAGTACCTTTTACAATTCCAAAAAAAGCTAAAACTACAATTCCAAGTCCACCTATCCATGAAATAAAAGATCTCCAAAGAGAAAGACTTTTAAGAGAAGGAACTAAGTTATCATACATTGTAAGTCCAGTTGTTGTTAAAGAAGACATGGATTCAAAATAAGAATCAAGTAAAGATAATTCAGAAGATAAGAAATAAAATGGTAAAGATGCAAAAAAAGCATAGATTATCCATACAAAAACAACAACTATTAAAGATTGTGTTAAAGTAATACTAAATAGATTATCATTTCCTAAGAAAACTTTTTTTTTAGTAGACTTTAATAAAAGATAACCTGTTAATAAAGCAAAAAAGAATATTAGTAAATATACAAAAGAAACTCTTAAACTTTCTTTTAAAAATAAAGAAAGAATAAATGGAAACAGAAATGTAAAACTACTATAGAATAAAATTTGACCAGTAGAATTTAAAACATTCTTATAATTCCAATAATAACTCATAATTTTTCTTTTTAATAATATATTTTATAATATATAGCAGATAGTAAAGATTTTTAAAGATATATTTTATATATACTAAAAAAAAGAAGAAGAAAAAAGGAGAAAATAAAGAGATGTTTTATTTTTATAAAAAAATTAAATAAAACATCTAAGATATAACTTTATTTAAAATAACTAAGATTTCAAAAAAATAACTAAAAACTATTTCTTTTTAGTTTTTTTTGCAGTCTCTTTAGCAGCTGGTTTTGCTTTAGCTTTAGCTTTTTGAGCCATTTTTTAGTTCACCCCTTTTTTTAAAGAATCAATTAAAACGTAATTCCATTTTAATAGTCATCATCATCGTCGAAATCATCATCGTCTTCTTCTTCATAACTTGGTTTCTTTGGTGAAGGTTGTTTTTTAAAATCATTAAGATCTTCTTCAAAATCTTCATCAAATTCTTCCTCGTCAAAATCCTCATCATCGTAACTTTTTCCCATTGTAATAAATGATTTATTCATAATGACCATTTCCTCCAAATAACTATCAATAAAAAATATGATTTATTGATATATATTTAAAAGAACAGACTTAGTTTTTAAACTTAATGCTAGTTGAAAAAGTAGAGTAAAGATTTAAATACTTAACCATAGTATATTTAATCAAATATAATAAAATATTAAAAACCCTTATTTTAGAAATAGTTTAAAAAGAGAATACAAGAAATAAAGAAAAAAAGAACTCTAAATACTTATTATTAAAGCATTTAAAGTTAATTGTTAAAGACAGATTTTATGGATTTAATCTATCTGTGTCCCTTGGAAGGAAAGTAACTTCACGTACATTCTTCATATCAAGCATAAGCATTAAAAATCTTGTAGGACTAATAGCAAAACCACCATGAGGAGGACAACCATATCTAAAGAAATTTAAATAATCTTGTATTAAATCAAGATTAATTTTTTTCTCAATAGCTTGTTCTCTTAAAATATCTGTCCTGTGTTCTCTTTGAGCACCAGTAGTTACTTCTACACCTTTCCATATTAGATCAAAACTTTTTGTAAGCCCACCTTCTTTTTTCATATGGTAAAATGGTCTTGCAGAATATGGATAGTCTTTTATGAAAACAAATTCATGATTAAAAGTTTCTTTTACATATTCAAAAATTAATTTTTCACCATCAGCATCCAAATCATCTTCTGGTCCCTTATAACCTTTTTTTCTTACAATCTCTTGTGCTTCTTTCATTGTAAGTCTTGGAAAAGGAAGAGAAGGAACTATAACTTCCTGATTGAAAATATTTTTTATTTCTTCACCATATTCTTCTTTTATTCTTCCTATAAAATAATTTATCCAGGATTCTTCTAAATGCATTACATCTTCATGAGAATCAATATAAGATATTTCCATATCAATCATTGTAAACTCTGTATCATGTCTAGATGTATGAGATGGGTTTGCTCTGAAAACTGGATTGATTTCAAAAATTTTTTCAAAACCAGCAGACATGGCCATCTGTTTATAAAATTGCGGAGATTGTGCAAGGTATGCTTTTTTTCCAAAATAATCTACAGAGAAAAGTTCTGCACCAGATTCACTTGGAGCACCCATAAACTTAGGAGTATGTATCTGTATAAAATCATTCTTTGCCCAAAATTCTCTCATAGCCTTTTCCATGAAAGTACCTATCTTAAATATTAAAAGATTTTTAGGTTTTCTTAAATCAATCCATCTATAATCAAGTCTTTTTGATAGATCCGCAGAATCTTTTCCTAAAACAACTTGTATTGGAAGATTAACATCTGCAGTTGAAAGAATTTCTATATTGTTTACTAAAAGTTCAATTTTATTTTCAGTAACCTCTTGACCTTTTACATTTCCTTTTTGAACAATTCCTTTAACTGAAATTACTGATTCTCTTGTAATATTTTTAATTTCTTCAAAAGAAGGAGAATCACTAGTTACTACAAGTTGCACTATTCCGGAGTAATCTCTTAAAAGTAAAAAAGCTATTTTGCTTTGTGCTCTTATTTCATGTACAAAACCTTTAAGTAAAACTTCTTGTGAAACCTTATCATTTAACTGATTAATTTTTATTCTTTCCATTTTTAAAAACCTCATAAAACTATCTTTTATGTCAAATATATATATTATAATTAAAATAATTTATATATGTTACTAATAAGATAAAATGTATAAGAAAATAGAAAAATAGAAGATTAAATTAAAAATTATTTTTTATATTTAGAAAAAAAACATTAATACCATTAAATAACAGTATCTTGCTTTTTTTCCAAATAAAAATTATCTATTCTTAAATAAAACAACAAATTGTATAATTACTAAAATTGCAATTACAGCCCACCAAATAATATTTACTAAATCAACATTTTTACAAGTATCTAATGCATTCATTACTGGTAAACTACAATTACTTATTTTTTCAACAAAAGTAATATAATTACTTCCAAAAAAACCATAATCAACATTAATTATTTTTACATACCTTAATGCAAAAAGTATAGCTGCAATAAACACCCACACAAAACTAAATACCTTTATTTTATTTTTATTCATAATTTATTTTCCCCTTATTATTTTTTATTTTTTAAATTATTTAACAATAATTAATATTTTTAAAAATATTTAAACTAATCCAAAAAATTTTAAAATTAACATAATTCCTAAACCAGCAAGACCAAAGATACCTGATATAATTATTGTTAACCAGAAAGGTAGTTTAATACCTATAATTGTACAAAATATAAAACCTGCAATACCAATTATACTGTTCAATATAAAATTTTTAAAAAATACTAAAAATAAAATTGTTAATACTATTAAAACAATACCTATAATTAAACTAATAGGATTATTTACTAAATTATTAATACCAACACCAACACTTTGACTAATTATATTTGCATCCATATTTATTTTCTCCTATATTCTTTAAATTTAAAATAAAAAAAGTTGTTATTAAAGTTATAATATTTTAAACAATATACATAAGATGTAATACAAACAGTGTATAAAGTGGCTTATTTTAAGAAAACAAACAAAAATTAGAAAATAATAAAATATTTAATATAAATTGTAAAATAAATTAAAGCAGACCGAGTGGGATTTGAACCCACGATCCCAAGCTTAGGAGGCTTGTGCGTTATCCTGACTACGCTACCGGCCTTTTATTTTAAAGAAAAAAAGAATAAAATATAAAATACTAACCTTTTTAAATCATTGCAATATTACAAATATATAAGTATACTTAAATTTATATTATATTTGTTTTATATATTATTATAGAAAAATCAATCAAGATAGATATTTATGGCAAAAAACATTCTTATTTTCCTAGGACCACAAGGAAGTGGTAAAAGTACTCAAGCAGAAATTGTTGCAAAAGAAAAAAAATATGTACACATCACAGAATCAGATCTTTTACATGAATTTGTTAAAAAAAATAACAAAGAATCAAAAATGGTAAAAGAAATGATGAAAAAAGGAGAAATGGTTCCTTTTGAGATAACATGTAAAATTACTTTTGAAAAAATAGATAAAATTAAATCAAAAAATATTATTCTAGATGGTTTTCCAAGACTTTTAGATCAAACACATGTTCTTGATTATTATATCTATAAAGAAAATCATAATCTTTTAGGAATAGTATACATTGATTTACCTAAAAAAGAATGTGTAAAAAGATTACTTTTAAGAAAAAGAGAAGATGATACTTTAAAAGTAATAAATACAAGATTAAAAATTTATTTTGAAAAAACTAAAAAAGTACTTGACCATTATCAAGAAAAAAAGAAATTAATTAAAATTAATGGAAATCAAGTTATTGATAAAGTTTCAAAAGAAATATTTAAAAAATTAAAAAACATAGTGTGAAATTATGTCAGATCAAAGAATTATTGAAAATATCAGAAAATTAAAATCATTAGGAATGCCTGATAAAGAAATAATCGAGAATCTTGTAAACATAGGTTTATCCCCTGACGAAAGTGCAAAATTAATAAATGATTCTGGTAAAGAAAAAGAAGAAAGTGAACTTCAAACAAAAATTAAAGAAATAAAAGATAAACCTAAAAAAGAAAAAACAAAAGAAGTAACTCCAAAAAAGAAAGAAGAAATACCAAATGATTTCTTTTCAGATGATCAAGGAGAAATAATTGATTCACCAATTAACAATGATACTGATGATGATATCTTAGAAGACGATACTTCAAAAGAATTAAACAAATTAAAAAATATATCTTCAAAAGAAAAAAATGATGAGTTAAGTTTTGATATAGATTTAAAAGAAGATAAAAAAGAAGAACCTGATCTTTATAAGAAATACAAAGAAGATGAAAATGAAGATTTATATAAAAAATATGTTACAACAAATGAAAAACCAAACCAAGTAGAAGTTAATAATACTGGAGATGTTTGGCAAAAAGGATTACTTGCAACCATTAACTCTAAATTAACAGAACTTGAAAATAAACAAAAATCTATTGAAGATGCAATTAAATTAAAAATAGAAAATGAAATGGATAATATCCAAAAATATCAAGAAAAAACACAACAAGAAACAAAACAAATAACCAGTAAAATAATTTCATCTGAAACAGATAAATTAAATGCAAAAATTGTAACAGAAGTTGCAAAACTAAAAATTGCAGAAGCAAAAATAAATAATAAAATACAAATAATTGAAGAAGATAAAGGAAAAATACAAGAACTTTCAAAAGATTTTGAATCATTAAAAAAAGATTTAAAAGATAATATTATAGAAACTAAAAAAAGAACAGACTCAATTGTATCTAGAACAGAAGAAAGTCTTTCAAAAATAATTACAACAACAACAGTTAAACTTAATGAAAAAATTAAAGAAATCAATAGCACTTTAGCATTACAATCAAAAATAACAGAAGGACTTGTTAAAAATACTCAAAATACATTATCAACAGAAATTAAAAAATTAATAGAGTTCCAAAAAGATATAAAAACACAAATTGATCCTAAAAAAATATATGATAAAATTAGTGAACTTGAAGACTTTAAGATTAAACTTGCAAATAGATATGAAGAAAGATTTGAAACTGTTAAAACTGAATTTTTACATAAAGCAAAAATTGCAATAAAATCTGAAATTGAAAACGATTTAAAAGAGTTAAACCAAATCAAAGAAGAAGTTGTTTCAAAAACAGATCCAGAAAGAATAGAAAAGAAACTTGTAGAACTTAGAAAACTTGAAGAAGAACTAGTAGCATCAGTTGATACAAAAATAGAACAATCTTTAAAAATATATCAAGCATCAATAACTAAAGAATTTAAAGATAAAATGGTTGAAATTGATAACTATAAAAACAGTTTAGAAAAAAGCAAATTATTAGTTGACGAATTAAAAGATAAAATAAAAGAAATAGATAAATTTAAACAACAGTTTATTGCTGTAATTGATGAAAATATCGAAAAGATGAATCAAAATATGAAGATTCTTCTAGAACAAAAAAAAGGTTAGAAGTAAATTTAACTTCTAACACTACTTTTATGTTTTGTTTTAATAACTCCTGTTGTAAAAAGAATTATTAAAAGTAAAGCTAAAAATATTATACCAAGTAAAATAGATTTAGATAATGTGAAAAAACCTGTTATAGGGTTTACATCGTCATCATCATATTTTACTAAAGCATCTTTAACTTTTAAAGTTACTGGTTTTGATGTAACAGCTCCAGAATTACTATAGAAAACAAAACTGATTTCATATTCTTGAGCAGGTATGTCTCCTGAAATTATTTTTCCAGAAATAACTCTTGATGATTTTTTAGGAATATATGTATATTGATCAATTTCATAACTTATTTCTTGAGGAAGACCAACAATATCTATTCTTGAAATAGTTATATCTTTATCATCAAAGTTATAAATCTCAAATGAAAAATCTTTAGAACCATTTACATCAACTGAAAGTTCTTTTGGGAATGATAAAAATTCAATTTTAAAAATGTCTTTTTGTCTAAAAGAAGTTACATTTAAAACAAATCTTTCAGAAAAGTTAGATTGATTAGATGCAATAAGTTCAATTTGAGAGCTTTTCTCAACAGTATTTCTACCAGCAGAAACATTAAATACAACAGTCATTGTTGTGTTTGGAGAAAGTGTTACTCTTTCACTCATATCATTGATTTTAATATCATTTGAAGAAATAAAATCAAAATATATAGTTTCTAAAACATCTCCTTTATTTTCAACAACAGCAGTAATATTATAAGATTTACCAATCTCTAAAAGGAAAGAAGATTGTAAAAGTCTTATTTCAAGATTACTTTCTGGTTGTACTAAAAATCTTAAATTTCTAGTAGTAGTTGTTCTTTCATCAAAGAAAGATAACTCAACAGGATAATCTCCTGAAGAAATTTCTTGAGTTGCTAAGAAAGTTATAGATACTTCTTTTAATTCATAAGGAGCAAGTTTAACTTCTCTATTTGAAAAAGAAATTTCTAAAGAATTATCTGATTCTTGAGATATAAAAATATGTTTATTTTTATTAGAAGTATTTTTAATTGTAAAATCTAAAGTATATTCTTCTCCTTTTGTAAGTAAATGAGTTGTTGATTGAACACCAACTACTGTAAAATCAGGAGTTAAAACTTCTTGACAATCTGAAACATAAACATTAAATGTTTTCTTTGAAGTTATTTCATCATTTGAAATTGTTAAAGTAATTAAATGACTACCTGTGCTTGCATTAAAAGTTTCTATTTGAATAGGAATTTCTACATCGTCTTTTAAATATCTATTATTTCCACCTTTAATATTTGCAATAATAGTATCACTTGATAATGAAAGATTATAGAAATCATTCATTGAAACATCTTCAAAAGTTAAAATTACTTCTTGAGCATTATTATTACAATAAGAAGTTCTTGATAAATCAACTTCAAATTTACCATCTTCAGAATCATCATCAACATCTATTCTTAAAGAATAATCTCTAATACTGTTTGTTTTCATATCTTTTACAAAGAAAGTAACATCTGAAGATCCATCATCTAAAGATTTAATAATAAATGAACTATCAATTGAAGAAAATTGATTAAATGTAAATACTTTTGAAAAATCACATTCAAGTTCATCTTCATCACAGAAAGTATATACTAATACTTCTTGAGATGTTGAATTATTATTTTCAATTGTAAAATTTATTTTTAAAGTATCATCATCCATCATAGAATAACTATTTTTTTCAAAACTAACATTTATTTGGTCTATAGGCTCTGAAAAAACACCAACACTTAAAAGTGCTAAAACCACTAAAATTATTCCAAAAAATAAATAATATTTTTTATTCATATCTAATCATTTTCCTTATTTTTTATTTATATGTCTTATGTATCTAGTTGAGAAAGATAAAACTAAAACAACTAAAAATACAACTAAAAGTATTTTAAAATATATAGAATCTAAAAAATCTCCTATAAATTTAAGAGAAAAATAACCTGACAAAGGATTATTTTCTAAAATATTAATTTCTTTATTAAATATTAAATTATTACAAGTGTAGATAACATTTATTTTATTTTCATACTCTGAATATATAGTACTGTATAAATATTCTGAATTATTTGAAATACTTATTTCTTTTTCTTCAGTTAAATTAGCACCTATAATATCTGTAATTTTTACTAATTTTATATCATCAGAAGAATTTTTAAATAACATTTTTAAGTTAATAGAACCATCTTCTAAATTATCATAAGATAAATCTAAAGATAAATCTTCACAATTTTTATTAAATACTTGATTTATTGTAAAATATTCAACAAATCTATTACCTGCAAAAGAAGTCTCTATACTTGCAGTATAAGTTTGAGATAAAGAATTATTCAAAGGATATAACTTATAAGTTATTGTTTTATACTCATTTGGAAGTAAAAGTACCTTTTCAACAGAAAGGTCTGAAGTAAATGGAGAAGTATTTAACTTTATATCAAAGTATACAGCTTCAGATAGAAAATTGTATAAAACAACCTCTTTTTCAATAGCTTCATCAGTTAAGTACACGTTATTTTGAAGAGATATAACTGAATTTGAACCTTGAAGAGAGCTTGAGAAAACTAAAGTTATGATTATTGAAGATACTATAAAAAACATTAAATTTTTTATATATTTTTTCATAATTCTTTAAATCTCCTTATATTTTTTTATTATTAAATTTTTTAAAAGTTTTTGGGGAAAAAGGTTAAAAAGAAGGTAAGATAGTCTTTGTTAAATGAAGTTAATTTTTTATTAACTTATTAACTGTAAGGATTTGTTATTATATATCTTAAGAAGAAAAAGATTTATAAAGGAATCTATTTATTATGTATAGTTAAATAATTACTTATATTTAAAAACCTTATTATATCTTTTATGATTAATAATAGATATTAAAAAAGACTATAACTTCTAGCTTTCCTCTCTGGATCTTAAAGTATATAGCATTCTCCAGAATAAAGATAACTATAATCTGTAAAGATTAATTATCTATATATTTAACATATCATATAAGAATCTAAAATATTTATTTTAAATTTAAACCAATAACAGAAGTATGTTCCTTTAAAGTTACACCAATAATCTGATCTGCACCAGAAACAAAAGCACCATTGTGAGATACAGAGATAATAGTTGTATCTTTTGCAAGTTCTTTTACAAAATTAAGTAAAGTTCCTGCATTATAATCATCTAAAGCAGCATCAACTTCATCTAAAATATAGAAAGGAGCTTTTCTATAAGCATAAAGAGAGAAAATAAAAGCAAGAGCAGTAATTGTCTTTTCTCCACCAGACATTATATCTATATCTTTTGTTTTACCATTCTTTGTAATATTTATCAAAAGCTTAGAAGTTAAGATATCATCTCCTTCTAAAACAAGTTCACCAGATAAAAGTTTTGACATTTGTTTAATAATATTTTTAAATTCTTTATTAATCTTATTAAAACAATCAATAAACACTGTTTTTTTCTTTAAATTTATTTCATTTAACATACTTTCAACTTCTTCTTTTTCTTTTGAAAGTATACTACATTTTTCTAAAATTTCATCATATTCTTTTGCAAGCTTTCCATAAGAATCAATTGCATTAAAATTAATATTTCCTAAAGCATTCTTATCTCTTTTAACTTTTCTTAATTCAGAACTAATTTCTTCAAGAGAGATTTCATCCATTAAAACCATATCTTCTTCTTTAAGATCTAAAAGTTTTAAATTTTGTTCAATTTGGTTTGCTTTACTTTGGTTTGTTGAAATTAATATCTTTAAGTTATTTAAAGAAAGATTAAGATCTGATATTTGAGAATCATAAAGATATATCTTTTGTGAAATTTCAGTAATTCTTTTAGAAACATCTTGTTTTTCAGAATAAAGTTTATTTTTCTTAATATCTTCTTCTTCAAAATCATTTGAAATTTTTATAAGTCTGTTTTCAATATCTTGTTTTCTATCTTCAAGAATTGTAATTTCTTCTTTAAGTTTTGATATTTTATTAGTATTTATTTCAATATAATCTTTTTTATTTAATATTTTTTCTTGTAAAATCTTTTCATCAGAAGATTTTGAAATAACGCTTTGTTCTAAAAGATTAATTTCTGAGATTAAATCATCATATTCATTTCTTAGAGAATCATTAATACTTACATTAAATTTTTTTAATTTAATTTCTAAAGATTCCTTTTTTTCTGAAATTTTAGAAATATCATTTTCAAGAGAAGAGATTTCATTTTCAAGAGAAGAGATGTCTGTTGAAACTCTTAAGATTGTTGTTTGGTTTGTTTTAGTTAAGCTTTCTTCGTTTAATTTTTCAGTTAAATCTTGTTTAATTGCTTTTTTTGTGTTTATTGAAATATTTAAAGATTCTTTTTTATCTTTAAAAGAATTTATTTCTTTTAAAAGAGAAGAATTTTCTTCAATTAAAGAAGCATATTCTTCTTTTTTATTTTTAAGATCAGATTCTATTTTTAAAATATCAGACTCAAGTTTAGAAGTATCTTTATAGAGAATCTTTCTAAAAGAAAAACCATCAAAATAATAATCTTTTAAAGAAAGAGAAGGTTTTTTAGAACCTAAGCTATTCTTAAAATAAGAAGCTAATTCTTTTTGTCCAAGATTTAAGGCACTTAATATTACAAAAGATAAATTATAATCAATATTTGAAAGTATTTTTTTAATTTCACTATCATCTTTTAAAACAACATAAGAAACATAAAAAGATTTTTCTGAATCTGAAAGAGAAATTACTTCATCTAAAAAACCAATAAATGTTTTAAAGTCTGAAACTTTTTCTTTAATCTCTTTTCTTTTATCTGTTATATTTGAAGAAGAAGATAAATCTTTCTTTAAAGAAGATAAATCAATCTTTAAATTATTAAGAGTATTTTCTAATGTTTGTTTTTTAATTATATTATTTTCTAAATTTTTTTCTTTATCTTCAAGTTCTTTAAAAATTAAAGAGATTTCTTTTTCAAGAGAAGATATTTCTTCAGTTAGAGATTTTGATTTTTCTGTAAAAGATTGAACTCTTGAAACAATTTCTTTATTTTGTTTTTCTAAATTTTCTTTTTGTAAAGAAAAAGCATTAAGTCTACTTTTTTTCTCAAAGAAAAGATCTTGTTTTTCATTTAAAGATTTATTTTCAAGAGATAATTTTTCATAAAGCTCTTCTTGCATAGCTTTAATCTCTTCAAATTCTCTTTTATTTTTATCTAAATCTATTTTTAAAGCATCTTTAGTTTTTTGTTTTTCAGAAATTTTAGTTTTAATATTTGAAACAATTATTTTAATTTCATCAATTTCTTTTACAAAAGAAGATAGTTCTTGTGAAGCTTTATTATTTTCAGAAATTAAATAATTTAAATTATTTTTTGAAGAATTTAAAGAATTTGTAACTATTTCTTTAGAAGCATTAATTTCAGATAATTGTTTTCCAATGGTTGTTTGTACTTTTTCAGAATGAGCAATTAATTCTTGATTTATTTGTTCTAATTTTTCATCAAGTTCTTTTGTTTTTAAATTACCATCTTGTTTTTCTATGGTCAAAAGATTAAGTTTTTCTTCTTTTTCTTCTAAATCATTTCCATAATCATTTATTTCTTGAGTATACAAATCAATTTGTTTTTTATAAAGATTATAATTATATTTATTTTCTAAAGTTTCAAGTTCTTTATACTTAATAGCATTATCTTTTTCTTCTCTTAATTGTTCAACATATGGCTTTCTTTCATTTAAAGCAATGTTTACTTTATCAAGTCTTTCTTTTACTTTTTTTAAATTAACTTCAGCTTCTTTTTTTCTAGCATCAAAAAGAGAAATTCCTGAAACATCATCAATGATTGTTCTTCTCTCTTCTGAATTAAGATTTATAATTTTTGTAACATCTCCTTGCTGTACTGTGTTAAAACCATCAGTATCAAGACCTAATTCGTTTAAATAAGACATTATTTCATGAAGAGCTTGTTTTTTACCATTTAGAGAAAAAATAGATTTACCTTCTTTATCAATCTCTCTTGAAACTTCAATTTCTTGATCTTCGTTTTTTAAAACTGCTCTTACAAGAGCAGTATTTGCTTTTGTATGATGATTAATAAGGTTTGTAAGTTTATCAACTCTTAATCTTTTAAGAGAAGTTGCTCCAAAAACAAAAAGTAAAGCATCTACTATATTACTTTTTCCAGAACCATTAGGCCCAACAACAATATGTAGTCCTTTATCAAAAGGTATTTTAGTATATTCAAAGGATTTGAAATTTTTAATAATAAGTTCTTTTAATTGCATTAATAATCAAGGATTTATAATTTTATATTTAGTAAATATACTAAAATATATTATACCAAAATATATTTAAATACTACAATAAAGAAAAAAAAAGAAAATTAGAAGAAATTTTCATTCTTCTTAATTTCTGTCTTTCCATACATATAAGGAACTAAAACTTCAGGAACTTTTATGTTTCCTTCCTTTGTTTGGAAGTTTTCAATAATAGCAACTAAAGTTCTTTGAGTAGGTATAGCTGTATTATTTAAAGTATGAACATAATACTTTTCCCCTTGCTTTGTTTTTCCTTTAATGTTAAGACCAATTGCTTGAGCTTCTGTAAGATTTGAACAAGAACCAAGCTCTATAAAACCATTTCTTCTTGGAGAATGTGCTTCTAAGTCTATTTGTCTGTATTTCATGTCACCTAAATCTCCAGAACAAATCTCTAAAATTCTTATTGGAAGACCTAAGCCTTTAAAGATCTCTATAGAGTTATTTTTAAGTTCTTCAAATATTTTTTCAGATTCATCTGCTTTACAGATTACAACTTGCTCTATCTTATCAAATTGATGAAGACGGAAAAGACCTCTTTCTTCAATACCATGAGCTCCAATCTCTTTTCTAAAACATGAAGTATAAGAGTAAAGTTTTAAAGGTAATTTTTCTTCAGGAATAGTCTTATCCATAAACATTGAGATTAATGGATGCTCTGAAGTTCCTATCATGTAAAGGTCTTCATTTTCTATTTTATAGACCATATCTTTAAAGAAAGTAAAATCAATAACACCATCACATGCTTTTTTATTAATCATTAATGGTGGTAGGACGTATGTATATCCTTTCTTTGCTAAGATATCTTGAGCATACCTTATTAAAGCATTGTTAAGTAAAGCAAGATCTCCTAAAAGATAATAAAAGCCTTTACCAGAGTTATCTCTTGAAGAATCAAAGTCTACAATGTTTAGTTTTTCTGCAATCTCAGCATGACCTTTTATTTCAAAATCAAAGTCTCTTATTTTCCCATACTCTTCAGTTACAACATTTTCTTTATCATCTTTACCTATTGGTGTTTCTTTACTTATAAGGTTTGGTATTTGATTTAAGAGCGTATCAATTTCTTCTTTTTGTGTTTTTAAAACAACATCCATTTCTTTTATTTTTTCAGGTAAAGCTTTAACTTCAGCTAAGACATCGCTTGCATCTTGACCATTATGTTTTCTTTTTGCAACTTCTTCAGTTAAGATGTTTCTTTGATTTCTTAATTGATTTGCTTTTTTTAAAGTCTCTCTGTATTCTATATCTAAAGCAATTAATTTTTCTAGGGAAGAAACCTTATGCTCCTGGAATTTCTTCTTTAAGTTTTCAATAACTGCTTCTTTGTTTTCTCTTATATATTTTATGTCAAGCATAGTAATTTCCTCCTTTTACACTTTTTATGTTAAAATATATATATATTTATTATATCAAAACAAATATAAATAGAAAATAAAAAGAAAAAACCTAAGATTCTATTTTCCAGAATCTTTTAGATTTGTTTATTTTCTTTAATAAATCATAAATAATTACAAAAAATAAACCAATAGAAATAGCAACAACCCATTCAATAAACATTAAAGGAGTTGTTCCAAAAGATACATTTAATGGAGTATAAATAATTATAACTGTTGCAGCAATAGAAATTAAGGATGCATAAAATAAATATTTGTTAACTAATGGAGATCTATTTAAAACTCCTTTTCTAAAAGACCTAAAATTAAAAGCACCTAATATCTCAAGCATAATTAAAGTTAAAAGTGCAGTTGTTGCTGCATGAACTTGATTTAAACCTAAAATATTAAAAGTTATATAGTATACAGTTAAAGTAAATAATGTCATTAAGATACCAGAAAAGAAAAGTAAAATTAATAGATTTTTAGTTAAGATTTGTCTTTTAATTGGTTTCTCATTCATAATATCATTTGAAGATGGATTAAACCCTAAAGCTATTGCTGGAAGATTATCAGTTACAATATTCATAAATAAAATTTGAAGTGGTAAAAGAATAGGTATTGGCCATCCAAAATTACTAGCAAGCAAAACACCAAAGATAACTATAAATAATTCAGAAAAATTACAAGAAAGTTGATAAGTCATAAACTTTCTAATATTTGTAAAAATTGTTCTTCCTTCTTTTACAGCATAAACAATTGTTGCAAAATTATCATCCTTTAAAGTTAAATCAGCAACAGATCTTGAAACATCAGTTCCTGCAATACCCATTGCAACTCCAACATGTGCTTCTTTTAAAGCAGGAGCATCATTTACACCATCTCCTGTCATGGTTACAATTTCTCCATTTTCTTTTAAAGCTTTAACAATTCTTAATTTATGTTCAGGTCTTACTCTTGCAAAAACAGAAACATCTTTTATAATTTGTTTTAATTCTTCATCTGAAAAATCATCAATTTGAAAACCTTCTAAAACTTTTCCATCTAAAAGTCCAATTTCTTTTGCAATTGCAATTGCTGTTTCTTTATTATCACCAGTAATCATTTTAACATTTATACCAGCTCTTCTACAAAGAGAAATTGTATCTTTAACTTCTTCTCTTGGAGGATCTTCCATTCCAACAAAACCAATAAATATTAATTCTGATTCAAGATCATTATAATTCTTATCTTTATAAGCAAACGCTAAAGTCCTTAAAGCTCTTTTTGTCATTTCTTGGTTTTCTGCTAATATTTTTTTAACATCTGATTCTGTTATTTTATAGACTTTTTCATTTTTTAGAATATGTGTACATTTCTTTAAAACATATTCAATCGCACCCTTAACATACACTTCTTTATTTTCATCTTTAGAAATTAAAACACTCATCATTTTTCTTTCAGAAGAAAATGGAATTTCTTCATCTCTAACAATATTAAAATCTTCTTTATAAATACCTGCTTTTGAAGCTAAAACTAAAAGAGAAGCTTCTGTTGGAGTTCCTGTAATTTTAAAATAATTTTCATTTTCAATTTCTGAAATATAAGAATCATTACAAAGAACTGAAGATTTTAAAAGAAGAGATAAATCTTTTTCTTTTACAAGATCAATTTCTTTTTTATTATTTAAAAATAAACCATGTTTTTCATAACCAACACCAGTAACATCAAATAATTTGTTATCAATATATATTTTTCTTACAGTCATTTCTCCTTTTGTAATAGTTCCTGTTTTATCTGAACAAATAACTGTTGTTTCTCCTAAAGTTTCAATGATTGACATTCTACTTACAACTGCATTCTTTTGTGCCATTCTATAAGCACCTGAAGAAAGAGTAGTTACTAAAACAACAGGAAGACCTTCTGGGAAAGATGCAACTGAAATTGCAATAACAAGTATCAATACTTCAACTATAACTTCACTTGTAATAACTGGAGACTTTAATAAAACTAGAATACCTGTTAAGATAGATAAAGAGAGACCAATAAATGCAAGAACTTTTGTGATTTTATTTATTTTTTTCTGTAACAATATTTCTTTTTCGGTTCCAGAAATTAATTTTGCAATCTTTCCAAACTTTGTATTCATTCCTGTATGTGTAACTTTTAAAATAGCTTTTCCTGAAACTACAAAAGATCCCATAAAAGCTTTATTTTCATCAGTTAATTCTTTTTCAGTTGAGATTGTTTTTCTAACTTCTTTAGATTCTCCTGTAAGAATAGATTCATTTAAAGAAATATTTTTTTCACTTATCAAAACACCATCAGCAGGAACTCTTTCTCCTGTTCTTAAAATTAAATAATCTCCAGGCACAATTTCACTTGAAGGTATTTCTATTTCTTTTGAGTCTCTAATAACTAAAGAAACAGAAGTTATCATTTTTTTAAGAGCAGAAACTGCTTTTTCAGCTCTGTATTCTTGGAAAAAACCTACCCCCACAACTAAAAGGATAACTGCTATAACTGTATAACCAGTTGCTGTTTTTCCAACTAAAAAAGATAAAAAAGAAGCTGCAAGTAAAAGATAAACTATAAAGTTTGATTTAACTTGTCTTAAAAGAATATCATACCATTTAATTTTATTTACTTCTATGATTTCATTAAGACCATATTGTTTTAAATTTTCTTTAGCTTCCTTTGTAGTTAACCCTGTATACTTCATAAATATCTTTATTTTAAACAAAAATCAGTTGTTATAATATATGTTGTATATTATATTTATAAAGATATCTTTTAGAAATTATAAAAATTAAACCTCTTCAAAATGAAGGTCTTCTCTGTTTTCAAAAGAAGAAATATGTTTAAACTTTTCTTCTAAAAATTTCTTTTTATTAAAACCGTGTTTTTCAATCATTGAAGAAATATGCTCTCCACCTAAAAGATCAGGCATAATAACATGAGTTGCACCTTCTTTATAAAGACTAAAAGTATTCTCTACATTATTAGAAGTTACAATAATTATTAAATCTTTATTAATCTCTTTTATTTTATTAATAAACATTATATTTGATTCATAACTAGAAATAATAGATATAACCATCTTAGTTTCTTTTAGATTAAGATCATCTAAAAGTTCCATGTTTGTAACATCCCCATAGATACATGGAATTCTTCTTCTTGTAAGTTTTTGAATAGTTAAAGGATCATAATCAACTATTAAAAAATTAATATTATTTCTTTTAAAATGTTTTAAAAGATCATGGCCTACTCTATCATAACCAAAGACAATAACATCGTGAGGTTTATCTTGATTGTAAGATGCATCATCAACTTTCTTTCCTTGTTTTTCAAATATTTTTAAATATTTTGAAATATATGGAAAGATCTTATCAGCATAAATAATCATGTAACTTGAACCAGCCATTGTTATTAAACCAACAGCAGTAACTAAAGAAAGAATAGTAGTATCAACATGTCCTACAGTTACACCAAGAGCAACTAAAATTAAAGAAAATTCACTAATCTGTGCAACAGTTAAACCTGCTAAAAAACCATTTCTTCTTGAATATCCTAATTTACCCATTAGAATAATAACAATTAAAGGATTTCCAATTAAAACAAATAAAGATAAAAGAATAATTGGTACAATGTATAAACCTACACTTGAAAAATTCATTTGGTATCCTAAAAGTATAAAGAAAATTACAATAAAGAAATCTCTTATAGGTCTCATTCTAGAACTAATCTCATGCCTGTAAGGAGACATTGAAAGAGTCATTCCTGCTAAAAAAGCTCCAACTTCAATTGAGAAATTAAAAAAATGAAATACAGCAGATAAAATTAAAGCCCAACTTATTGAAAAAAGAATTAAAAGTTCTTGAGATTTTGCTAAAAATTTTGTAAATCTTGGAAGAACATATAAACCTATTAAAAAGAAAATTACAACTAGTAAAATACCTATTAAAACAGTTTTTATAATTTCAAAAGTAATATTTGTTCCTTGAGAACCTGCAATTGAAGATACAACCATTAATATTAATACAGCTAAGATGTCTTGAACTATTAAAAAACCAATAGAAATTTTACCATATAGTCTATTTGTATCTCCTCTATCAGAAAGAAGTTTCATAATAATAATAGTACTACTAAAGGTAAGAGCTATTGCAATATAAATAGAAATTACTGTTGAAAAACCTAAAAGTATAGATACTAAAAAACCTATTACAGAAGTAAAAATAACTTGACCTAAACCAGTAATTAAAGAAACCTTTCCAACTTCTTTTATAATTTTTGGATTTAAGTGAAGCCCTACAACAAACAATAAAAGAGCAATACCAATTTTTGAAAATAATTCAATTGTTGATATGTTTGATAAGATATTTAAAGCAGAAACAATAATTCCAGTAACAATATACCCTATAAGTAAAGGTTGTTTTAATTTTTGCATAATTAAACCAACTAAGGTTGCAATTCCGATAATAAGGGCAATTTCAAAAAATACTTGAATCATGTTTTATACACTATTAATAACTTTTTATAAATATATAAAAATATAATATAAAACATTTAAAAACAGAACTAATTATTAGTTTTTAAAAATAAGAAACCTTCTTTTTTCAAGGAAAATATTTTTTTTAAAATAAAGATATAAACCAAAAAATAATATTGAAAAACCAAGAAAATAACCAGCTAAAACATCTGTAAACCAGTGAATATTAATTATTATTCTTGAAAATCCCATAAAAATAAATAATAGTAAAGAAATAATTGAAATAAATTTGTTATTTTTATAAAACAAGAAAAAAATAAAACCAAAAAGAACAACACCCATAGTTGCATGTCCACTTGGAAAACTTAAAGTTGTAAGAAAAAGATTATCAGGTCTAATTCTTCCAATAATGTGTTTTAAAGAATAAACTATTAAAAGATCTAAAAAAACTAAAACATAGAGAAGATTAATTTCTTTATGTTTATTTAATAAACTTAAATAAATAGTTAATAGAATAACAATTATTAAAACACCATAAACAGAACCAATTGCAGAGATTATTTTTGCAAAAGAATAAGTAAAAGTATTTGTTAAATCAACTGTGCTACTGCTTACAAAATTATCTAATGAATTTGTAAGATTTATTTTAAATAAAACTAATACTATTGAAAATAAAGATAAAAAGAAAAGTGATATAAAAAGATATTTTTTACTTTTATTTATAGCTTTTTTCATAAAACATCAAAATTAATATTTGTAGTTAAAGAATATTCTATGAAAATATTTATATTTGTTTTTAAATTGAATTTTTTAAAGAAATAATTATTTTATCAAAATATAAAATACTAAATTAATAATAAACAACTAATCCAGTCTAACCATAAATGTAATAATACACCTAAAGAAAAATATCTTATAAACTTATTATTTTGTAATAAGCCTAATACCCAAAGAGGCATAGTATACCAACTATGTAATGGATGAAAATTTATTGAGCATCTGGTAGGATCATATATTGGAGTAGCTAACAAATGATCTATATCAATTAAATTTGAACCAAAAACTGATAAACAAAGATATAAGAAAGATTTTTTATCCTCTAAAAACCATTTTTTAACTTCTTTATCAAACAAATATATAATAGCAATTAATAATATATTTGAAACTATATGAATTTCTGTTGTAGGCATAAAAATTAATCCTAGTTTTTATTTTTTGAAAAATTAGATGAATGCTTGACCATCGCTCTTCAACTAAGTAAAGAGTTGAGTGCCTCGAGCCAGATTTGAACTGGCGGTCTCCAGATTATGAGTCTGGCGCTTTAACCACTAAGCCACCGAGGCAAAATATTTTTTAAAAAATAATGATTTTTTTTAAAAAAAGACTTATTTTATTAATATATAATTATGAAACATATAGTTTATATATATTTTTATTTTTGTGCAGAAACCCTATAAACAAGCATTCTCTTAGAATTAAAAGACTGCATATAAAAAGATCTGTAATTAATAGGAATATTTTTAGTTTCAACTAAAGATACATTTACTTTTTTAAAATTATTTGAAAAAGCAGAATTAATATTTTCTAAATATTTATCCTTTGATATAAGTTCAGCTTCTCTAAAAGTATAAACAATTACTTTTCCTCCAGGTTTTAATTTTTTAGAAATTAAGTCAACTACCTTTTGAGTATATTTTTTAGAGCCTAGGTTTACAATTGAAAAAACATTAAAAAATTGTATAAAATTTAGAACTTTTAAATTATTAAAATTTTTAGCTCTTGAATAAAAACCTAAAGCAAAATCACTTACAACAAGATCTAAAGAATTATTTTTAAATCTTGAAAGACCATTAACAAAATCTTCTTTATATTGTTCTAAGTTTTTAGGAACTGGTTTAAATTGTCTTTTTTCTTTTAAACCAAAATTTTTAAATCTCATTGATTCATGAACATAAGATTCACTTTTTATATCTTTTAAATCAATTCCAAAAAACATAAATTCAGGAAACTTTTCAGCTAAAACTTTAGATCTAAATGCAGCATCTTCTCCTACATTTCCTAAATGTACAATTTTTCTTTTTGGAGAAGCTTTATTTTTTACAAATAAATTAGAACTTTTTTTTAACACCATATAAAGCTACCAATTAATTTTCTCTTCTTCTTACAGAAACAGAATCTTTTTCAGGATCATAAATAATAACAGTATCTAAAAGACCTAAAAAAACACCAGTTTCTAAAACACCAGGAATATTTCTTACAGAATATTCAAAATCATCTAAAGTAATATTTTTATCTAATTTTATTTTTGCAAGAAAATGACCAATCTCAGTTTTTATAAATTCAGAATTAGAATCATAAAGAACTTGAGCAACACCAAAACTTTGCAGGTGAATAATTGTTCTTTGCCATGCAAAAGTTGAAATTTCAACACAGACTTCAGAATTAATTTCAGGAACATATTTTTTAGTATTTGTTAAAACAACAAGTTTTAAAGCAGATTGAGAAACCATCTTATCTCTAATAAAAGAATTTGTTTTAATCTTTATAAAATTATTATAATAATCAACTTGATCTCCAAGCTCTAAAGCAACATCAATCTCTTTATCATTTAAAGAAACAATATTTTGTTTTAAAAAAGTTAAATGTTTTGACTGCTTAGCATTTACAGCTACAAAATAAACTACTTTGTTTTCTTTTTCTAAATATTCTACAACTAAAGAAATAAATTCTAAGTCTTTTGAAAAAGGTGCAATAGCTATTGTGTTTTTATTATTTATTTCTTTAATAAATTCCTGAACAATTAATGATAGATTCATAACTAATGATTTATTGTTTGAAAAGTATTAAAAAGTTATGTTTTAAAAACAGAAGCACCTAAATATATATTAGGCGATGATGATATTGAACACCTGCTGATTAAAATATGATGATAGATGGGCGGGCTGAGCCTTATAAATCTTTTTTAGGTTTTAAGACTACTTTTTCTTTAATAACAAAATCTTTCTTATTTTCTTCTAAAAAAGATATTCTTTTATTTAAAACTTCAATTTTTGAATTTAAGATATCAAATTTAGCATCATTTGATGAAAAATTAAAAATTCTATTTTTTCTTACAATTACATAAGATAGTAAAAGATTTCCTATAAAAAAAATAATTATAAAAATTATTAAAATAACTGTTAAAGCATCCATATCAAACTAACCTCTTTTTTATTCTAAACAAAAACATAATTTCCTTTTCTTTTTTCAATTATTAAACCTTCATCTTTTAAAATTTCAATAACAACTTTTAAAACTTCTTTAGAATAATTTAGTTTTAAAGAAAGAAAATCAAGAGAAAAGTTTTCTTTTAAATTAAGATTAAATAAATTATTTTTAATTTCTATAAATAAATATTTATAAATAACATAATAGTTACCATCAAAAGATTTAATACCAATAACTTCTTTAGACTTAATTAATTCTTCAAAATCAAGAGAAAACTTTTTTGCAAGATTAACATCTTTTAAAATAATATATTTATTTGTTTGAAAATCTGAAAATTCAGAATTTTTAGAATCATTAAAATCTTTTTTAAAATTCATCTCTTTATAGTTTGAAGGTTGATAAACCCCTTTCTTGTATTTAGAAGACATTTTATATATTTCAATTTCATTATTTTTAAGCATATCCTTAAAAATCAATAAATCTTCTTTATTTAAGAGTTTTTCAAAAGAACCTTCAACTTTATCTTGGAAAGTTAAAGATTTATCATTTAATAGATTTAATATTTTTTTCTTTCTTAAATCAACAGAATCAACTTCTTTAACAGAACCCTCTTCTTTTTTAGAAAGTGATTCTTTTAAAGAAATTTTTAAAAAAGAACCTTCTTTTTCTAAAATCAAAGGTTTACCTATAAATACCTCTAAATCATTAGATTCTTCTTTAGAATCAACATTTAAAAAATAAACTTGATTTTTTTTAACAATTTTCATAAATTATCAATATATTCATTAATTTCTTCAAAAGAAACTGAACATCCTTTAAACTTTAGAGCGTATAAAGCACCTTTTAAATTATTTTTATCTTTAAAAACAGATGCTAATAAGCCTTTTCTGTAAGCATATACTAAAAAATCTACAGATCTTATAACATTAACATTACCAATAATCTCCATAAACTTAATATATTTTTGTTCATCAATTGAAACTTTACTAGTTTTATATTTTCTTTTAAAAATTTCTAAAAGAGCATGAGGTTGTTCAATAATCATCCTTGTAGTTCTTTCATCAACTGCTAAATAAGAAGCATCTGTAAGTCCTAAAAGAGCTAAAGATTCAGCTTCTCCAATTTGAATAATTTTTATTGGATTACCTCTAACATAAAACATATTATTTGTAAGATACATTATTTTATTTGTAGTTTCATCTAAAGCCTTATCACTTTGGTAAACATCAAAAATATGTGATGAAATTTCTTCTTCAATTCTTGTAGAACTAAGTTTAAATCTCATAACATTTCTAACTTTATCAATACATTCAAACTTAACATTTTTAGTAATTATAAAATTTCCAAGATTTTCTTTTAAATCTTTAAATAAAGGAATAAAACAGGTTTCTGAAAAACTAATAATTACACCAGAATCAAATACTATTTTCATTGTTTATCACCTTTATCTTTTTCAGCCATTACTTCTAAGAGATGTACTCTCTCATTTATACTTTTAAATTGTTTATCTTCATCTGGCATTTTTGTAATTCCAACATAAGACATTAATTGTTCTTTTGTAATTGATAAAAGATCAGAAGACTGAGATGCTGATAAACCATAAGCATATGCAGTTGATGCAAGTTTTACTCTTCCATCATCAATAACAACACTAACATATCTTCCAAGCTCATGATCTGCTTTTTTTATAAGTTCTATAATATTTTTAATATAATTATTAAATTTACTTGGATCTTCTTCTCTATATACATTTAAAGCAGAATTTAAGTTTTCAACAATTGATATTTTATAATTTGCCCAAGAATTTGTTTGTGAGATGTGTTTTTTAGAGATTAATTTTCTTAAACCATAAAGCATAACACAAATTTCTGAATAATCTTTATTAAAATTAACAATTGCTTGTTCTAAAGTATTATTCTCTATTAAATGTAAAGATTCATAATCATTTCTTTCAAGAAAAACAATTGCTGATTTAATAATATCAGTTATTTTTAAGTTTTCAATATTTTCTTCCATCTTCTATCAACTCATTTTACATATTTCTTAAGATATATGTATAAATATATAAAACAAAACATATTTATATTATTTTATATATAGATAATATTGGGTAGAATAACATATGAGTCTTTATAAAGAAAATAAATTTGATTTTTTAAAAAATAAATATATATGGATAGTTATAGGTGCTATACTTGTTTTAGCTATATTAGGTTATCTTTTAACAATGGTTAACTGGCAAGGAATGTTTGAAAAAGATAACATAAAAGTTAAATTTCAAAATAATCCTTTAGTTGTTTCAGAAAAAGACAATACTTTAATTGAGATAACTTTAATTAACAATACAGAAAAAGATTTAGATAACTTAGAAGTAACTATTAAAGATGTTGAAAATAACTTTGAAATATTTTGTCCAGATTCACAAGAAGACAAAACAAAAGTTATAATTCCAAAAATGGCAAGTGGTAATGAAAGAATAATAACTTGTAATGTAAGATATGACCCTACAAAAGATTTTTTTGAAGGAACATATAGTTTTGATATAGAATATTCAATTGAAGATTATATTTATACGAAAAGAGCAGACTTAACAGTTGAAAGGTGAAAGATAAATGATCAGTAGTTTATGGAAAGGATTTAATTTTTTTAAAAAGAAAGAATTTTTTAAAATATTTATAGCATTTGTTTTATATGGAATTTCAATTTTTTTTTTAATAGATTATATTAATAATATAATAGATAGAATTGATTTAGTGTATGTTACAACCATAAACTACCCTCAATTAATAATTAACACCTTAGGTTTTGAAATTATACTTATCTTAGGTTCAATTTTTATAATTCTACTAACATATGTTTTACTTTCAATAACAATTGCAAATACAGAAAGTAAAAAGAAAATTAATTTTTTTGAAAGATTAAGATTAAGTTTTAGATATTCATTATTATTTTTCTTAATATTTTTAGCATTTATTATATTGTTTGCTATTTTAGGAAGCATAATTAATATATTTACAATAATATTAATGATTCTATTATTATTTTCATTAATAATGGTTATATTTATGTTTTATATTGGGAATATGTTTATTGGAATATATAATATAGATATTAAAGATGCTTTAGAAAAATCAAAAGACTTTTTTAAGAAAAGATTTTGGAGAACTATTGCTATTTTGATATTAATATATTTAGTAAATGAATTAATTTTTATTGTTTTAGACTTTTTATATTTTAATATTTTTATATATAACACAATAGCTGCAATAATTACAATACAGATAACCTTTTTTATAGGTACTATATATGTATTAAATGCTTTAGCTATATATGTAAAATCTCAAAAATTTATATAGATGGTTTATTAATATGATTTTTAAAAAAATTTTTAAAAGAAATAATAAACCAAAAATTAATTTTGCAAGCTATCCTAAAAAAAAGTTAATAAAAAGTATATTGATTCCTTTTGGGAAAAATACTTTGATGGAACTTTAAAAAGATCTATCAATAAAAGAATAGATAATAATACAATATCTAGTTATAATCCTAATGTTAAAATATTCCCTCTTTCTCCTACAGTTGCTGTTACTATTAGAAAAATTCATAATGGAAAAAGATATCTTGAATTAAATGAATATTTTAAAAATAAACTTAAGAATAAAAAACTAAAATATTCAGAAATTGTAATTTCAGATATTATTGATTATAAAATAAAAGGAAGAGATTACTTTTTAATGGAAAGAATAATTCCAGGAGCATCTGTAGCAGATGTATTAAATTATAAACTGTATAATAGAACAGCATTCTTAAATAGATTTAATGATTCATTTTTAAAAATAGTTCAGAAAATGGAAAAAAAAACTTTAGATAAAATGTATATTAATTTAGAAAAAGCAGTAAAAGAACTAAAAATAACTATTAGGAAAAATGAAAAAGAACATAAAATAGATAATTCTAAAGGAAATATTATAATTATAGACTATAATCCAAATAATGGAAAATTTAAACTAGGATTAATTGACCTTGATAGCTATTTTACATTTAGTTTTTAAACATATTATAAAAAAAAGAGCGATGCCTATATTTTACTAATTCTTTTAAAAAAAAAGTTAAAAAAGTAGGAAATAATGCCTTTTTATAGCAAAGAGCAAGATGTTTTATTTAGTTAAAAAAAATCTTAAACTTTACTCGAACCATTAGTATTAGAGAGCTTAAATACTCGCCCGAAGGCTTGCATCGTATACTCCTAACCTATCAAACCGGTCTTCTTCCGGAGTTCTCGTCTCGCATTTCTGCGAAAATGGCTGTCTCGTTTTAGGGTTCGCTTCGTGCTTAGATGCTTTCAGCACTTATCGAATACAGCGTAGCTACTGGGCATTGCCTTGTCAGACAACCCACACACCAGAGACTGCGACCCATCGTTCCTCTCGTACTAAACGGATCTTACCTTCAAACAACCAACACAACCAATAGATAGGAACCAAACTGTCTCGCAACGTTCTTAACCCAGCTAATGTACGGCTTTAATGAGTGAACACCTCCACCCTTGGCTGCTTGTGCACAGCCAGGATGCCGTAAGCCGACAGCGAGGTAGCAAACCGCGGGGTCGATGTGAACTCTCACCCGCGACAACCCAGTTACCCCCAGGGTAAGTTCACTGTCAGACTAGGCCCCCATAAATAGGGACACTAGCGTTCGCTAGACCCAAGTTTCCTTCCAACGTTCCGTGCTTTTAAGAACATTGTTAAGCCTGCTTTTGGTCTTGTCCTCTACGGCTGATTTCTGACCAGCCTGAGCAGACCTTTGGACGCCCCTGATATCTTTTCAGGGGCGTACCGCCCCAGTCCAACCACCCGATCAAGTGATGTCCGTCATATAGACGTAAGTTGTATTTTTCCTACTAGATGGTGTTACATTGGCGTCTGACTACTTCCTAGCGAAAGCAGCTAAAGCGACTCCCATCTACGCTCTATAGTAAAAACAATACAACAACACCAGACTGTGGTAAACCTCCGTGGGGTCTTATCCTCCCATTGGTTGTCCGTGGCTTATTCACCACGCTAAGCAAGTTCACTAAGTTAAAGTTAGGGACAGTGACGATCTCGTTACTTCCTTGGTGCAAGCCGACATTTAATCGGCAAGGTATTACGCTACCATGAGAGCCTCAGAGTTAGGCCCGCTCTTTACCAGCGCTTAGACCAGTTGGACCTGGCGTTCACGTACTAGCAGTGAGCAGAAGTCAGTGACTATACACACCGTTTCCGGCTAGCAGTCACCTGTGTTTTTGATAAACAGTCGGACCATCTTTGTAATTAAAACTTACAGTTTACTCAACCGTAAGCACCCCTTCTACCTAAGATACAGGGCTAATTTGCCGAATTCCCTTAACTTTATTCTCTTATTACGCTTTGGCCTATTCAGCCAGGGACACCTTTCTCAGTTCTGGGTACGAACAACAATACACTTTATAGTTTCTTTTTCATGGACCCTTGGCCTTGATAAAAGATTTCTCCCATTCACCTCTTTAATCTCCATCTCATTATTATAATTCTCCGGAGATCTATAAGGTTTAGATATGCAGACAAGCATACTCCACCTTGCCAAAAGTGTTAGAAACTATACTTGCGTTACCACACGTGCATTATCGGTACAGGAATATGAACCTGTTTCCCTTTCGTCATTCTTCGAGTTACGAAGAGACTTAGGATCGACTTACCCTTAGCTAAAGATTAGTGCTAAGGAACCCTTGCCCTTTCAGCGGAAATGATTCTCACATTTCTTTGATGTTACTATCGCGAGGATCCATATCTTTGACAGATCCAGTGGACGTTACCCCCCACCTTCTGCTCTATCAAAGCACCTACCTACCAGATCACATATTGCATGTGCTCTATGATATCGGCGACAAACTTAGCCCCGTTAATTTTCAAGGCAATCGTCCTAGATTGGTGAGCTATTACGCACTCTTTAAAGGATGGCTGCTTCTAAGCCAACCTCCCAATTGTCTTAGGAAAACTACTCTTTTCGAATTTACACTTAGTTTGTACTTAAGGGCCTTAATCATAGTCTGGGTTTTTTCCCTTTTGGAACAGAGGCTTACCCCCCGCCCCCTACTCTGGACTTCTTAGAAAATAACAGATTCGGAGTTTAACAAGAAAGGTGGAAATTTCTTCCCAGTACTTTCTAATCAGTAGCTCTACCCCGTTATTCTTCTCCATCCATGCTAACCTCAGAGTTATTTCGATAGGAGCCCGCTATCACCAGGTTCGATAACCTTATCAGTCCTACTCCCAAGTCATACGAACAGTTAGACTAGTACCGCTTATGACCTCCACCAACCAGGCGGTTGGTTTCATCAAGCTCAGGAGTTTATCACCTGGTTTCGGGTCTAGTTTATGTGACTTAAGGCACAGTTAATACCTTTAGCCCTCAGAATCTTGCGGCACATCGGTTTCCCTACGACACAACGACTTAATCGCTTAGTCTTGCCACACAAACTAACTCCCTCGCCCGTGCTTCGTGACGGACAGTGTGACCCTGATCAAGTAATTTGCGCTTTAAAAGTTACCTTTTATCACTTATAAATTACTCTCATTCCTTTCAAGCCACACCCGCGCTGTCACCAATTAGTTTCAAGTGCTTTTTACTCCCCGTCAAGGGATCTTTTCAACATTCCTTCGCAGTACTCGTTCACTATCGGTCTTGTGTTATATTTAGAATTAGCTGTAAATGCCAGCTATTTTCTTACGCGATATCCAACGCGCAATACTCTAGGACATCGGAAATCTTCTCAGATATCTTCTGCTTACGGGACTATCACCCTCTATGGTAGATCTTTCCAGATCGCTTCAACTTAAATATATAAGAAGTAACCAAGCCATACCCCACATGTCTCTTATATTACTATAAGAGATTCGGTTTGTTCTCTTCTGCTTTCGATCAACTCTATTTACAGAATCACTATTGTTTTCTTTTCCTCCAGGTACTAAGATGCTTCAATTCCCTGGGTTACCCCTTCACCTTATTTTCATAAAGTGAATAATTCAGAAATCTTGGGATCAAAGGTTGCATGCACCTACCCCAAGCTTATCGCAGCTTGCCACGTCCTTCATCAGTACACAAGCCAAGTTATCCACTAATTGGTTTAGCTAAAATTTAAGAATCATTTTTTTTTAACCAAATAAACTTGCTTTTGTTATTATTAGGCATTATTTCCTACTTCTTTCATTCCGTAAAATTTGTTAAGTATTAAACGGTCTAACTCACTAAGAAAAAACTCCTAGTGGGTAATATAATCTTTAGAAGAGCAAAGCTTTTAAAGGTATTGTTTTTTTCCTAAGTGATTTTTTAAAATTAAAAAAAAGAAGGTTAAATTAAACTTTATTTAGAGTAAAAAACAATTAAAATTACTTAATTTTAGTTTGAACGGTTTTAAAAGGTTTTTTAATACAACTTAACTTATAAAAACACTTAGATGAATTTTTTAAAAAATTAAGATTTTAAAAAAATATTAATACATAAAATTATTTTGCAGAAACTAATTCACATTTTGTAGAAATTACTACTTGATGAGAGATATTTTTTTCAATATAACTTTTACATTGGTTTTTAGGATTATTATCAACAATACTTATTTTTGGTTGATTAACCACATCACAAGCCCAACCTTTAACAATTTCTTCTGAAAGACAAGGTCCTTCTGTTAAAATTATTCCTTTAGTGTTTGCCTGAAGACATTCTTGAATACAATTATCTATTGCAAGATCTTTATTTTCCATAAAAGAAGAGGGTTTATTAAAAATAACATTTAAAACACCAGCTACAAGTATTAATAAAAAAACTATAATATACACTGAAAATGGAATCTTTGCTTTTAGAAAATTAATTTTCAAAATTACCTTTTCTCCTTAGGGTTTAATAATTAAACAATTATATATGATATTAAATAAATATAAATGTTTCTATTTAACATATTTTTTAATAAATATATTGAAAAAACTAAAAAGATATAAAAAGACTTATATATTATAATATATAAGTGAATAATTATGTTAATTGGAATTGTCGGAAAACCTAACGTGGGAAAAACAACTTTTTTTAGAGCTTTAACATTAATGGATGCAGAATCTGCAAATTATCCGTTTACAACAATTGACCCTAACAAAGGAGTTGGTTTTGTAAGAAATAAATGTATTGATACTTTTTTTAATACACAATGCAATCCAAGAACAGGATACTGTAAAAACCACATAAGATATCTTCCTGTAGATGTTATTGATGTTGCAGGTTTAGTTCCAGGAGCATCTGAAGGAAGAGGACTTGGAAATAAGTTTTTAACTGACCTTAACCAAGCAGATGTTTTAATACAAGTAATTGATGCATCAGGTTCCACTGATGAAGAAGGAAAACCTGTTAAAGCTGGAAGTTATAATCCATCTCTTGAAATTAAATTTTTAGTTGAAGAAATTGAAAAATGGTTATTTGATATTTTTAAAAGAAATTTTATAAAAATTGGAACTGTTCAAAGAGTACAAAAAATTAAAACATTAAGAGTTTTAGAAGAATATCTCTATTCAACATTAGGATCAAAAGAAGAAGAAATACTTCAAGCACTTAAAAAAAGTAATTTAGTTGATAAAAATATTGCAGAATGGACAGATGAAGAACTTTTATTTTTTACAAAAGAGATTAGAAAAGTTTCAAAACCTATAGTTATTGCTGCAAACAAAATAGATCTTCCTTTTGCAAAAGAAAATATTGAAAGAATGAAAGAAGAATTTCCTGAACTTACAATTATTCCATGTTCTGCAGAATCAGAATATGCTCTAAAAGCTGCAGAAAAAGCAAAAATTATTGAATATCTACCAGGAGATTCTACCTTTAAAATATTGAAAGAAGATTTATCTGATAAACAAAAACAAGCTCTTGAATTTATAAAAACAAATATTTTAGAAAAATATCAAGAAACTGGAGTTCAAAAAATATTAGACACTTCTGTTTTTGAAGTTTTAAAATATATTGCAGTATATCCAGGAGGAACAAAAGGACTAGGGGATAAAGATGGAAATATCTTACCTGACTGTTTCTTAATGCCACCTGGCTCAAAAGCAATTGATTTTGCTTTTAAACTGCATACAGACTTTGGTAAAAACTTTATTAAAGCAATTGATGTTAAGACAAAAATGCTTCTAGGAAAAGATCATCCTTTAAAAAATAATGATTGTATTGAAATTGTTTCTGGGAAGTGAAAAAATGGCAATAAAAATAGAACTTAAAGAGAATCTTACAAAAGAAGAATATGATCAAATTTCTCAGATATATGCAAAAACATTTACAATCAAAAATGAATTTACAGAAACAAATTTAAGTTTGAAAAATTGTAATAAATTGTTTGAAAAATTTCCTAAATCTTCTGCTCTTATAAAAGATAATAAAAAAACAATTGGACAAACATGGATTGTCCCTACAAATAGAAAAATAATGACTGAATTTCTTGAAAATAAAATAACAGAACAAGAAATGGTTTTAAAGTCTTTAAAAAAAGTTTCTTTAGATAACTTTAATTGCATTTATCTTTTTTATTCTTCAATATTTCAAAAATATAGAAGACAAGGATTAATATTCAAAGCAAGAATAAAAACATTAAACCACTACATTAAATTTAATAAAAAAATAATTCTATTTGCATGGGTATACTCTAAAGAAGGAGAAAACCTAGCAATAAAGACTGCTGAAAAATATAAACTACCTTTAATTATTAAAAAATAATTATTTTAAAATAAGATTAAACTTCTTTTTATTTCTTTTATTAAATAAATAATCTATGTCAGTTTCTTTAATAGTTACTTTTTTAGATTTAATAATCTTTATTTTATCTCCATTTTTAAGAAGATGAGACTTATCTTTAATTATTTCTCCATTAATTTCTGCAAAATAAAAATATTTTGCAAAATCAGAATGAAGAGAAAATGCAAAATCTAGAAGAGTTGATTTTTTTGGGATTACAATTTCTTGATTTGTTTGGGTATAAACACTAATATAATCTATATATGAAATATCTTTTGGTTTTTCAATTAATGTTTTATCTTTTAAAATATTAATTAAACGATTATCTTTTTCAGAAAATTCAATATTTTTATAGTGGAAATGAGCAGAAACACCAAACTCAGCATTGTTATGCATATCTATAGTTCTTATTTGTATTTCTAAAGGAAATCCATCTAAAATAATATTTAAGTGAATAGATTGATAACCATTTTCTTTAGGATGCTTAATAAAATCTCTTACCTTTATATCATTATTCTCAATTACATTCAAATTATCTTTAATAAATTTTAAAGCAACATAACATTCTTTCTTAGAATTATAAATTAACCTTAAAGCATAAATATCTAAAACTTCATCAATATTATTTTTTTCTTTTCTAATAAATATTTTCTGAAATAAACTACCAGGACTTTTATATCTATAATTATAAGTTATTGGCTTATGACCTGAATTTTTTAAAAGATTAATAACAGTTTCTTTTAAAGAAGTAAGTTTTTCTAAAGGATATCTTTTTTTAAGTTCAGCATAATTTTTATTAAAACTATCTTTATATTTTAATTTCATTAGTTGAGTTAAAAAATCTTCTTTAAAATTTTGCATACCAAGTTGATAAGCTAAAGGAAAAATTGCAATTTCAATAATATCTAAAAATCTTTTTTTAAATTCAGGATCTTTTATTTTAGGAAAATAATCTAAAATAACTAAAGCTTCACCAAAAGTAATAATAATTGCTTCAATTTTAAAAAAAGACTGAACAATCATATTTTTAATTTTTATAGGAGAAATAGAAGGATTATTTATTAGATTATAAAAATTAATAAAATAAATATCTTTAGATATCTTTCTAATAATTTTTACAAAACCCTTTTCTTTAATATTTAAATTATATTTATAAGGATTATAAAGAACAGATGAAATTATAATATTTTCATCATAAACATTTAATCTTTTAGCAATAGCTAGAGAATATTCTACTAAAGATATATTCTTAAAAACATATTTATCAGAATAATTATCTATAATTAAATTATATGATTTTTCAATATTTGAAGTATAATCTTTAATTAATTCTTTATATTCTTTTACAAATTTATTTTTAATCATTTTAATTCTCTACTGTATGGTTTATTTATTTGTTTAAAAAATACTACTCAACTAAAAAACCTATTTTTCCAGGAGTTGCACTTTTTGCTTTTTCATTATCACTTTCTTCTGCTTTTATAATTTCAATAGATGTATTAAAAGTTAATTCTAAAAAATCTTTAATAGAAATTAAAAAATTATAATCTTCTTCTTGAGTTTTAATATTTTCTTTAGACATTGGTTGTTTTAATAACTTAGGAATAGCTTTTGAAACTTCTTGTTTATTATCTGGATATTTAGAAATAAATTTGGAAATAATTTGTCCAACATTTTTAGTAATTTCAAGTTCAGCAATAACTTCTGAATAAAAAACATATTTCCAAGATTCAGATACAAATAAAGAAATTTTATTTATTTTTTCAAGACCTGAAAGCTTAATTACATTTCTTAAGTTACTAATCATTTTTTCAACATTTTTTTCTTTATCATCAAGAGAAAGATTTATTTTTTCAATTTCAATTTCAGGAAATGTTTGTTTAACAACAAGTGTTTTATTTCCAACTAAACTATTAAGTTCTTCAGAAGTATGAGGAGTGAAAAGACCCATTGTTAAAATCCATTTTTTAAGAACTGAAAATATAACTTTTTTATTTATTCCACCTCTCTTAAGATACCAAGAAAAGTCATTATAAAAATTAAAATAAATTTCATCAGTAGCAGCTTTAAACTCTATTTTTTCCATAGATTCAATAATTGTTTGAAGTCTTAAATTAAATTTAGATTCAAACCATCTATCAAGTTCAGTTTCTTTTAAATCTTCTTTAAACTCATTTGAAGAAATAATATTTTCAATAAACACAAATATTCTTTCAAGTCTTTGTTTATAAGTCTTTAAATCTTCTTCTTCAAAAGTAATATCAACAAAAGGACTTGCAATATTTGCATAGAAAAGTCTAATTGCATCTACAGAATATTTTTCTGCTTCAGATCCAATAGAACCTACTCCACCTTTAGATTTAGAAATTTTACCACCATTTGAAACAACCCACCAATTCACAAAAATTCCTTTAGGATAGAAATTTTTTTCAAAAACAGCAACATGATTCATTAAAAATGTTGGAAAATGAACTGTTTGATGTTCTTTACCACCTAAATTAATATCTAATGGATACCAATAAATTACATCTTTTCTAATATTCTCTAAAATATTAATATCTATTGAAATATTTTTTGCAACCTCAATTGAATTTCCTTTTCCTAAAAACACAAAGTCAAAAAATTCTTCAGTTAATTGTTCAACATTTATTCTTCCTTGATTTACATAAAGTGAAACTAAATAATAAATAGGATAAAGAGTACTATCTGATATTGGTTCAACTGTATAAGATGGATCAAAAGGAAGTTTTGTTCCAAGCCAAGTTCCTTGTCTTGCACAAGCTCTATCATCAAACCAATTTAAAACATTTGGTAAATTCTTTTTAAAAGAATCTGGTAAAATAGACATTTCTTTAACATACTCAATTGTTTTTTCAGTTAATTGTTTATCTGAATATTTAATAAACCATTGATCATCTATTCTTTTTATGACAACTGGAGAAGAACATCTACAAAGAACTTCTTCTGATAAATCATAAAAGATAAAAGCATTATTTTCATCAATCATTTTTTGTTTTATTTTATCTTTTGCAACTTCTACTTTAAGGCCTGCATATTCATCACAAACTTCACTCATAACCCCTGTATGATATCCTTTTTTGTAAACTTCTTTTTTTGCAATTTCTAACTTTTCAGTATCTTTTTGAGAATTAATTTTCATATTTTCACAAATTTCAACTGCAGGAAAATCACCGAAATCTTTAGATTTAATTATTGGTATTAGTTTAATATCTTTAATAGTTTCAAAATCTAAATTATATTTATCACATTCTTCTTTTGATCTTTGTAAGTCATAAAGACCCATCCAATCAGCAGGAGCATCAGAAGGAACAGAAGTTACAATTCCAGTTCCTATCTTAGGATCACAAAAAGAAGAAGGTAATATAATTATCTCTCTATTAATTATTGGAGGAGTAACATACTTACCTAAAAGTTCACTTCCTTTAAAAGATTGACCTAAAAGTTCAAGATTATCTACTTGATATTTTATTTTTTCATAAAAATCTTTTGATGCAATCCAAGTTTCATCTCCAGATTTTATTTTCACATATTCTTCTTCTGAGGAAAGCCAAATATTTGTTTGACCATAAACTGTTTCAGGTCTTAAAGTTGCAACTAAAATAAATTGATTTTCTTTTTCAAATTTTAATTTAATAATTGTAAACTCTTGTTTTTCTGCATTTCCACCTTTTGATAAATCCATTTCAGATGGGTCTACTGCAACAGGTCCACATTTAACACAAGCTGTTGCAAAATAAGGTTTTTGTACAAGCAAATCTTTTTCTTTTAATTTTCTAAATTGCCATTCAATAAACTTTTGATAATCAGGATAAGTGGTTACAGTAAATCTTCTATCATCAACTAAATAACCATAAGAAATATAATCTTTAACATACATTTGAGAAAAAAAATCAACAAAACCTTCAGGTGTTGAAATTTGATCTAAATTTTCTTTTGTTAAACCTTTACTTTTATAATACTCAATTGTATCAGAATCATTTTCTTTAACTTTTAAAGCCTTTGAAACAGCACCATTTCCAGAAGCATGCCCTCCAGCTGATAGTAAAACATTATAACCTTGCATTCTTTTAAACCTACAAACAGCATCAGCATAAGAATACCCTCTCATATGCCCTACATGATGGAAACCAGATACTGTTAAGTATGCCCAGATTAAGAAAAATTTAGGTTTTGTCTCATCTCTATTTGAAACACCTATATTTTCTTCTTTCCATTTTGTTTGCCATTTTTTTTCAAAGTCATTATAGTTATACATGTATTCTCTTATTTTAAATATATTTTAGTATATAATATTAAGTATAGAAATGTTTATAAAAACTCAAGAAACTTAAAAACTATTTTTCTCTTTCAACAAATAAATAAACTTGAGGAAGATCTGGAGATTTCTTTTTAAAATTTGAAGGAAGATATGAAAAATCTGCTTTAAAACCTCTTTTCTCTAGTGCTTTTAAAACTTGCATTCTGTGTTCTTTATCTAGATTAGTACGAAGCAATATAGGATTAAAACTAAAAATAGCCACACCACCATTATTTAAAGAATAAAGATATTTTAAAAGAACTTCTTTTTTTAAAGGAGTTTGAGTATAATGAAAACCACCATAGACAGAAATAATTAAATCATATTTTCTTTCAGGAATAAAATTAATAACATTCCCTATTTTTTTAAAATCAATATTTTTTGTAGAAAAGCTTTTTGTTAAAGAAACTGCTGTTGTTTTTAAATCTGCAGATACTTTTTTTTCTTTTTTTAAAGTATTCCATTTTTCTTTAAGCTGTGATAAAAAATAACCTCTACCAGCACCATCATCTAAAACATTAATTTCTTTTTTTTTATATTTCTGTTCAATCATTTTTAAAGTAGAAATTATATCTCTTCTAAAAACAAGACTTTTAAGAGAAACTGTATTATTTAAGATTTGTTTAAAAATAAGATTATAATCTTTATATTTTCTATCTAAAATATATCTTCCAGACCTATCACTTTTCTTTAGTTTATTTAAAGAAAACTTAAGTCTTTGAGAAATTTCCTTATTTTTCAATTTTTTAGAAATTAGATCTTTTTGTAAAGATACCATACCATTAGAAATTTCTTTTTTAGTTTCTGACTTAGGATTAGTTTTTAATTTTTTAATCATATCTAAAAATTTTTAAAAACAATTATTCTCCACCAAAAATATTTGCCATAGCATCATAACTTGCTCTAAACTTATTATAAAGTTCTTCAAAATTATCAAGCATAGTATCATTTAATCTTCCTTCAATTCCAGTAACAGAATCATTTAAAGAAACATTAATATCTTGAACATCTTGATTTAAAGTATTAATTTCACCCATAACGTTATTATCAATATATTCTTGCATACCATAAATCCTCATATCTACAGAATTAATCTGTGCTCTAACATTTGAATCCAAGGCATTAATCTTTGCAACTAAATCATTATATTGTTCTCTTTGAGATTGAGACATTTCAACAATTAAATTAAGTCCAGGAGATACGTGGAAAGAATAAGATATGTTTAATGTTCTAGGAGTATCGTTTCTTACAACAGTACATCTTATATGTTCTTCATAAATACCAGGTGTTTGAGGTGTTGTAAAAGCATGATAATAGTTTCCAGGAACTGAAGTTGGAAGCATAGGGACATCTATTAAGAAATAAGATTTATCAGGATAAAGAAGAGACAATATACAATCAGCATCCTCTATTGGTGTGTTTCTAGTATCTTCTAGACGAACAATAACTTGTCCTTGTTCACCTGAAATATATTCTGTTCCAGATACCATTTTAATACCTGGTTCTGCACTTTTTTTACTATAACTTAAAATTAAAAATAGAACTAAACCAATAATTAAGACACCTATAACTATATAAAAAATAATTTTTTTATTAGAACTATTTAAATGTCTAAAATTATGATGTCTAAATCCTTTTTCCATTTGTACTCTTTTTTTAAAAATTAAAAGAAATAAAAAAAGTTCTTTTTTAAAAAAAGAACTAATAATTTATTTCTAAAATAATAAAAGAAAACTTTAAGAAATTATTCTTATATTAATTTCTGATTCTTGGTTTTCTAATATTTGATGAACAGTTGCATTGATATCAGTTGTTTGTGCTTTAATAATACCAACATCAGTTAAGATAGAATCAATGTTTGTCCTAACCTCACCACTTAAAAGATTCCATGTATTTAAAGTAGTTTGATTAATTTCTTCTAACTTTTGTGCTTGTGTTTGATCCATTATTTCAATAGCTGTTTTAATATTATAAACTTCTTGACATAATGGGCTGTTGTTAGTATCTTCATTACCACAAAAGTTTTCAACTAATGCAAGATTATCATCAACTGATGAAAATCTGTTTCTAATTTCTCCCATGTCTTCTTGATTAATTGAATTTGAAACTAACCAATTAGTATCTTGCTTAATTGATGTTAATTGATTTGTTAAATCTTCAAGCATTAAATCAAGTTGAACATTAATATTGTTTACAACTAAATCTGTCATTAAACTTGAAAGAGAATCATTTACATCAATTATCTGTGTCTGTAATGTTTGACCTGTTGAAACAACAGTTCCATTTACAGAAATCTCTAAATTATCAAGTCTTGTTGAAAGGAAATCATTTGAATCTGAAAACTTTTGTGCAATCAATGCATTTGTATAATTAAATTGATTTGTAATTTCAGTAGATAAATTAACATTAACAGCATTTAAAAGATCTGTTAAAGAAGTTGAAACATTTGTTAAATTTGTATTTATTTCTTCACCAGTTTCTGTAACAGTTGCAGTTAATGATAAATTTACATTATCAAGTTGACTAGATAATTCTGCAAATCTTAAATCAATCTTATCTGAAAGATCAGTATTAACTGTGTTTAAAAGATTTGAAAGAGTTGTTGTTGAAAGAGAAATATTTGTATTTATCTCTTCACCTGTCTCTTCTAAATTTGCATTTAAACTTAAATTAACATTTGTAAGTTGATCAGATAATTGATTAAATCTTAAATCAATCTTATCTGAAAGATCTGTATTAACTGTGTTTAAAAGATTTGAAAGAGTAGTTGTTGAAAGAGAAATATTTGTATTAATCTCTTCTCCAGTCTCATCTAAATTTGCATTTAAACTTAAACTTACATTTGTAAGTTGATTAGATAATTCTGTAAACTTTAAATCAATCTTATCTGAAAGATCTGTATTAACTGTATTTAAAAGACCAGTTAAAGAAGTTGAAACATTTGTTAAATTTGTATTTATTTCTTCACCAGTTTCTTCTAAATTTGCAGTTAAACTTAAATTTACATTTTCTAAATTATTTTGAGAAGTATTAAAATCTTCTTCTAATTGATTTAATAAATTATTATTTACTGAATTTAATAAATCTAAAATATTTGTTGTAGAAGTATTAATATTTGTATTAATCTCTTCTCCTGTAGTTGTAACTGTACCTGTTAAATTTAAACTAACATCATTTAAATTTGCAGTTAAAGAATTATAATCAAATTCCATTTGATCTAAAAGACCAGAATTAACTGAATTTAAAAGATTAGTTAAATTTGTGTTTGTAGTATCAATATTTGTATTTATTTCTTCGCCTGTTAAAAGAACAGTTCCTGTTAAATTTAAACTAACATCATTTAAATTTTCATTTAATGAATTTAAATCAGAATCCATTTGATCTAAAAGACCAGAATTAACTGAATTTAAAAGATTAGTTAAATTTGTGTTAGTTGCATCAATATTTGTATTAATTTCTTCACCAGTAGATGCAATTGTTCCAGTTAAATTTAAATTTACATTATTTAAATTTGCATTTAAAGAATCAAAATTTGTATCCATTTGTTCTAAAATACCAGAATTAACATTTGATAAAAGATTTTCTAAATTTGTATTAACATTTGTTAAACTTGTTTGAATTTCTTCACCAGTTGATGAAATTGTACCTGTTAAAGAAAGATCAACACCTGAAAGATCAGTTTGTAATGTTACAATTCCTTCTTGTAATTCATTTGCAAGAGTTCCATTAACATCTGCAAGTAAATCATTTAAAGAAGTATTCATGTTTGTTAAATTTGTTGTAATATATTCTCCAGTTTCAGAAATTTGACCAGCTACAGAAACATTAACATCTGCAAGTCTTAAATCTAAATTATCTGATTTTTCGGTTAAAACACTTATTTGTTCAAGTGCTGGATTTAAGTGAAAAGATTGTGAACTTTTTACAATTGTTGCACCACTTCTACAAGTTACTTCTTGTTCATAAGTTCCTAAAGGAGCATCTCCTAAATAATCTGTTCTATACCAGTTTCCTGCAATATTTGATTCAGACATTGGCTGATCATCAACAAATACAGATTTGTCTGGATGCAGTATAGTTACTCTACATTCATCTATTGGATAAGGATTACCTTTATAGTCTGATAATCTAACAATAGTTGAACCATAATCTTCTCTCCAGTATTCTGTGTGAGAAACCCATTGGAAAGAAATTTCATCTTCAACAACAGTTTTTCCACTAACATAAGCAGTTGCTAAAAAGGCAACAACAATTAATAAAACACCTAAAATACTTAATTTTAAGTATTTATTTCTTTTTTTCTTATCTGTCATAATTACTCTTAACCTCATTTAAATTTATTAAACAATATAAAAAGAAATTTTGAACTTTGAAAAATAACTGTTTTGATAAATAAAAATTTCTTAAAAATTTATAACTAAATTTACTATTATATGTTGTATATTATATTTATAAACATTTCCTTTTAAAAAAATAAAAAATTAAGATTTAATAATTAGAAAAAATTTTCTTTTTTTTAAAGAATCAGAATTATAAATAAACATCTCACTATTTATAAAAAATCTCTTAAAAGCATTAAAAACTGTTTGAAAAATAGTTTCAGAATCAGGATAAAATTGAAAAATTGAAATTCCGTCTTCTTTTAATATTTTTTTAAGATCTTTTGCAATTTTTTTAATAATATTTTTAATTTCAATTTCAGATTTATTTGAAATTACCCACTGAAGTGCAGAAATTGAAAGAATTAAGTCATATTTTTCATAGATCTTTGATAAATCTTGAAAACCACCGATTTTAACATCTAGTTTTTTAGATTTTGCAATTTTTATCATTTCTTTTGAAGGATCTATGCCTTTTAAAGACAAATAACCTAGATATCTTAAATATTCTAAAGAAAAACCAGTTCCACAACCTATGTCTAAAACAGATAAAGAGAGGTTATTTGAGAAAGGAGAAGATAAAGAAAGTGCAATTTTAGTGAGCTCTTCTTGTGTTTTTTTCATACCACTGCTTTGATTATATCTATTTGATTCATCTTCAGTGTAGAAATCATTAGGATCCTGAAAAACTTTTTCAGGAACCTCTAATTTAAAGCTCATAAATTATTTTTTAAGCTCAATTGTTTGAGTTGGGAAAGCAAACTCAATTTTTGCTTTTTCAAATTCTTTTTTAATTGCAGTATTTACTTCATCTTTTGTTTTCATATAAACATCATAATCTCCTGGAATCCAGTAAATAACTCTTATATTTAATGAAAAATCTCCAAAAGACTCAAAAGTTACATAAAAAGAATCTTTTTCAACATTTTTATTTTTATTTAAAATGTTTGTAACAATTTTCTTACCTTCTTCCATTTTCTTTAAAGAAGTACCGTAAGTTAAACCAAGAGTAAAATTTTCTTTTCTTGCTCTTCTTTGAGAAATATTTTCAACAGCAAAAGAAGATAATTCTCTATTTGGAACAACAATTAATGTATTATCAAAAGTTCTTACCTTTGTTGATCTGATACCAATTTCTTCAACAATACCTGTTCCATCTTTTGTAGTTAATATATCATCTATCTTAAATGGTTTTTCAATAAATATAACAATTCCTGCTAAGAAATTTTCAACAATATCTTTAGATGCCATTGCAAGTGCAAGACCACCAATTCCAAGACCTGCAAGTAAAGCACTTATATTATATCCAAAATTTGATAAAACTAAAAGAACTGCTATAATAAACAAAAATATTTTTATTAAAGATTTTAATAAAGGGATTAATTGATCATCATATTTAGAATCTGTTTTTGCAGCATAAGTTTCAAAATATTCTTCAATAAGACCTATGAAAAATTTTATTAAAAATAAAGTAACTGCTAAAACATAGATTAAAAAAGATACTTGCTTAATTGCAGTATCCCACCATGTAGAAACAGATAATCTTACAAAACCAATATTAAAAAATATTGTTAAAATAACAATCTTAAAAGGTAAAGGTTTTGATAAAATTCTTGAAATAATATCATCAACTTTATTTTTTGTAAAGTTTGATAATCTTGTTAAAAAACGTTTACTTATAAAGACTATTATTCCACTTACAATAAACCCTAACAATATAAAAAACAAAAACCATAAATAATCTTTAACTGTATTTCCTAAAAAAATTTGATCTAACATAATATCATTTCACCTTTAAAAATTGTTACTTAAATTAATTAAGTACCAAAATATTTATAATGATATAGATACATATAATATATACTATTTTTATACTTAAAAGAAAGAATAAACATGAAAGATAAACCAATTGTAGAACTTAAGAATGTATCTAAAATATACAAGATGGGAGATGTTGAAGTTAAAGCTGTAAATGATGTCTCATTAGAAATATATCCAAAAGAATTTGTTGCAATTATGGGTGCATCAGGTTCAGGAAAATCAACAATGATGCATTTAATCGGTGCACTTGATTTGCCTACAAAAGGAGAAATATATATTAAAAAACAAAAATTAAATAAATTTACAGAAAACCAACTTTCAAATCTTAGAGGAAAAACAATTGGTTTTGTTTTTCAAGATTTTTATTTAATCTCAACATTAACAGCTCTTGAAAATGTAAGATTACCTATTCTTTTTCAAGAAAACGATGAAACTGAAGAAGAATATAATAAAAGATGTATAAATTTGCTTGAAATTGTAGGACTTCAAGATAGAATAAATCACAAACAAACAGAGCTTTCTGGAGGTCAACAACAAAGAGTTGCAATTGCAAGAGCTCTAGCAAATGATCCTGAAATAATTTTAGGAGATGAACCTACAGGTGCACTTGATTCTAAATCTTCAAAAGAAATAATTAATCTTTTTAAAAAATTAAATAATATTGGAAAAACAATAATAATTATTACACATGATTTAAATGTTGCAAAAAATGCAAAGAGAATAATTACTTTAAAAGATGGTAAAATAATAGAAGATAAAAAAAACAAACCAGAATAAACATGAAAAAAATAATACCTTTTGTAATAATGAATCTTAAAAGAAGAAAACTTAGAAGTTATTTAACAATCATTGGTATAATTGTAGGTGTAATTGCAATAGTTTCATTAATGTCTCTTTCAGAAGGTTTAAAATCAGGGATAACTGAAGAATTCTCAAAAACTGGTGCACAAAAAATAACAATTTCATCAAAATATTCTATGATGGGACAAGGTTCAAATAAAGGACTTACTTTAGATGATGTTAAAGAAATTGAAAGAATTGGAGAAGTTGATTTTGCAACAGGATATTTAAATTCACAAACAATATCTAAATTTTCAAAAGAAGAAAGACAATTAAGTGTTACAGGATATCAAGTGGACAACTATGAAAAAATATTAACCCAAGAAGGAAAAGAACTATTAAGAGGAAAATATATTGATTCTGATAAATCTAATGAAATCATTATAGGATATGATCTTTTTGCAAGCGATGAATATTTTGGAAAAATTATAAAACTTGGAGACTCTATTGAAATTTCAAATAATAATTATAAAGTAGTTGGAATATTAGATGATACTGGAAATGTAAATAACGATAGAAAAATATATATGTCTCTTGAAAATTTAAGAGAAATTTCAAATGCAGGAGAAAAAGAAGTTGATGGGATATATGCATTTGCAAAAGAAACTTCAGATATTGAAAAGACTGGAGAAAAAATAGAAGAAAGTCTTGAAAAATTTAGAGATCAAGAAGATTTTGTTGTAACAACACCAGTTAAAGAAGCAGAAAATAGAGCACAAACTTTAGAAGCAGTTTCAATTGTTGTTGTAGGAATTGCAACTATTTCTTTACTTGTTGGAGGAATTGGAATCTTAAACTCAATGTATACTTCTGTTCTTGAAAGAAGAAGAGAAATTGGAGTTATGAAAGCTATTGGTGCAAGAAGAGAAGATATTTTAGGAATCTTTTTAATTGAAGCTGGAATAATAGGACTTATTGGTGGGATAATAGGAACTATCGGTGGATTTTTAATTGCTTTTATAGTAAATATTATAGGACAATTTACAGGTACAGAAATAAATTTATCATTTGATATAACAATTATTTTAATAGCACTAGGATTTTCTTTTATCCTTGGATTAATTGCAGGTTTTCTTCCAGCATACCAAGCCTCAAAACAACAAGCAATTGATTCTTTAAGAGAGGAATAAAAATATGTTAAAACAAAAATATGGAAGCACTAGAGTTGAAAAAAAAGGAGTTAGTGCATTCATTAATAATAAAAAGGAAATTTGGCCTGCCTTTGGTCAAGAATATAGATACAGTCACATATTTATTAAAAAATTTAGTGAAAAACCATTTTTACATTTAAAAAAAATTAAAAAAGAAAAACCAAAAATTATGGTTTTAGGAGCAGGACTTGGAGTTGATTTAATAGAATTTAAAAAAGCATTAAATTTAATTAAAATTAATCCAACAATTGATGTTCTTTCATTAACAAAATCATTATCTCCAAGAGCTAAAAAAATAGTTAATAAGGATTATTCACAAAACAAAGCAATTGAAACAATTGATTTTAAAAAAGAAACAAAACTAGCATCAAATTTAAAAAGCAAATACGATCTTGTAGTAGCTCCATTAAGTGTTGGAGTATATACTGATCATCCTTCATATAATATGTTTTTAACCTCATTAATGTTAAGTAAAAATGGAAAAGCATATATTGAATTAGGAGAATTTAAATTAAAAACAGTTACAAGATTTAAAAAATTTGTAGAAATATATAATCTGCAAAATAAAACAGATTATAGATTTACAGTAAATAAAATTAATCCAAATGAAGAAAAATTTTTAGAAATAACAAGAACAAATTAAGGTGAAAAAAATGAATTTAAAAAAAATAATGCTTATCTTGGTTGCAATTATGTTACTTGCAATACCAATTACAGCAAATGAAGTAAATTATGATATAATAAATTTAAATGCAGATACATATAATTACAATCCAACACCAGTAATTTCAGGTGAAGATTTTGAAATCTGGATACAACTTACAAACAAAAGTAATGTAGCTGCAGAAAATGTAGAATATTTTTTAGAAACAGAATATCCATTTATTCTAATTTCTGAAAATGAAGGACTAATTAATAAATTAGAACCTTTTCAATCAAAAATTATAAAATATAAATTAAAAACAAACACTGATGTTTTAACTGGAACTTATGATCTTGAATTTAGATATAAAAGAGAAGGATCAAACATCTATAATGTCAAAAAATATATAATTGATGTTAAAGGAAAAAGTGCAATAATTGAACTTATTGATTCTTCTTTTAATAATGCAAAGATAGGTGCTGATGGAACAGTTACACTTAATTTAAAAAATTTAGGTCAAAAGAATGCAAAAGATATTTTCTTAACATTAAATGATTCTGAAGATGAAAGTATAAAAGTAATTGATCTTAAAACACAGTATATTGAAAAAATAAATACAGAAGAAGAAACAGAAGTTTCATTTAAAATAAATATTTCTAAAAATGCAGAAAACATAAGTTATAGTCTTCCATTAACTATTAGTTATTCTGATGTTGATAGAGAATATACAATCACTAGAAATATAGGTCTAAAGTTAGAAGATCAACCAAAAATGATACTTAATGTTTTAGATATAGGAACTAATTTTAAGATTAAAGAAAATAGTGAAGAAAAAATATCTGTTGAAATATATAATATTGGAAATGTAGATACTGAAGTTTCATACATTACAGTTAATGGAGAAGGTATAAGACCAACTCAAGAGTTTATAGGATCTATTGAAAAAAATAACTATGATACTATAGAGTTAACAATTAACACAACAGATATTAAAGAAAAAGAAACAAAATTAATAATTAATTTATTCTATAAAGATAGTAATCTTAAAGAAGAAAAAATAACTCAAGAAATAACAGTTGAAGTTATGCCTCAAGCAAATGGACAAGGTGCAAATAAAGTAATAATGTCTATTTTTAGTATTTTGTTATTTATTGTAGGTCTTGCAATATTAATACTTCTTATAAAATGGCTAATAAGAATACTTATCAAACCTGCATTAAATGTTTTAAAAGAAACTTTTAAAAGAAGAAAATAATTTTTCTTCTTATTTTTTATTTTTAAAAGAAATTTAGAAAAATCATGAGTTTTGAAAAATATAAACATTTGTTAGATTTAACAATTAAAAATATCTTCAGAAGAAGATTAAGATCAATATTAACAATTATAGCTGTAGTTATTGGAATTGCAACTATTGTTTCTCTTTTTTTAATAAGTGATGGTTTATTTAATTATGTTGAAGATGTTTTTATGACAATGGGAATAAATACAGTTTTTATTTTTCCTATAAGCTTTCAAGGAGGTCCTACTCAAAGTATTAGTAGAATTACAGAAGATATAATGATAACAGAAAAAGATCTTAAAATAATTGAAAGAATTGGAGAAATAGATTATGCTATAGGTTTTTCTTTTAGAACTGCAAAAATAGAATATAGAAATGAAGAAATATTTCAGTTTGCAATAATGCTGGATCCAAAGCTTGCTGATAAAACTTTTGAAATTATGGATATTGATTTAAGAGAAGGAAAATCTTTACAAGGAAGAATCGCTTATGAAGTTGTAATTGGACCTTATTTTGCAGATAATCTTTTTAAAGATCCAATAAAGGTAGGACAAAAAATAAAAATACAAGATAAAGAGTTTAAAGTTATTGGAATTTTAGAACCAGTTGGTAATCTTGCAGACGATTCTCAAGTCTATATTACTTTAGATAAAGGAAGAGAAATATTTGAAATTGGAGATACTATTGATCAAATATATGCAAATGTTAAAGAAGAATATGATCCTTTAGAAGTACAAGAAGAAATTGAAAAAAGACTTGAAAAAGAACATGGTAAAGATAAATTTTATATAATTACTGCAAAACAAGTACTTTCAATTATTAAATCAGTGCTTGGATTATTAAAAGTAATTTTAGTATCTATTGGTTTAATTTCAGTTGTTGTTGGAAGTATTGGAATCATGAACTCAATATATACATCTGTTATTGAAAGAACAAAAGAAATTGGTATTTTAAAATCATTAGGTGCAAAGAGAGAAGATATTTATTTTATATTTACAATTGAATCTGTTATTCTTTCTTTATTTGGAGGAATTATAGGTTTAGGACTAGGGATAGGAATTGCAAAAGCTGTTGAGTTTTATGCAACAAGTCAAGGTTTTCTAACTCTAAAAATAGTTATAGGTTGGCAAATTATATCACTTGCTTTAATTGTATCAATAGTTGTTGGTTTAATATCTGGTCTTTTGCCTTCAAGAAAAGCTTCTAGAATGAATGTTGTTGAAGCACTAAGAAATAACTTTTAAGATAACTTTATAATTATTACTATAGTAAATATATTTGAATAATTACAAATTGGTAAAAAATATGATTAATGAAAAATTAATTGAAATAATTAATGATTTAAAAAATAAAAGATTATCAGATATTGAAATAATAGATATTTTACTTTTAAATAATTATAATATTGATGAAATTAAAGAAAATTTAACACATTATAATGAAATCCATGGATATAATAGTCTTAACTATATAGATAAATATGAAAAAATCCAAGGTAAAAAATTCTTTGATAATAATGAAAGACTTGAAGAAACTAATGAAGAACCATCTGTTAAAAAAGAAGTAGTCAAAGAAAATAAAAAAGAAGAAATAAAAGAACCAGTAAAAGAAATTAAAAAAGAAGTTTTAAAAGTTGAAAAAGTAAAAAAGAAAATGAAAATTGGAGATTTTATTGGTCTTCTTGCAATTGTTATTTTACTTGCATTTATTATTTATGTAATTTTAAACTATGATGTAATTGGTAAATTAAAGGCAGCATTATAGTTTATTAATTTCTAAAAAAGATTATGTTTTTAAAGTTATAGTATATATATTATTTATATATAGTCTATTTTTTTAAAAACTAGATTAACATATAAAGCCTCTATAGCTCAGTGGCTAGAGCGGCAGTCTTGTAAACTGTAGGTCGAGGGTTCAAATCCCTCTAGAGGCTTCTTTTTATTGGGTTATAGCTATTTCACTTTTTTTGTACGCTTTTTAATCTTTTCTACACTAATAAATATTTATGGATAATAAGTATTTAAAATATATAAATAATTTTGTTGAAACTGATTTTAAAATTCCAAATGAATTTAAAAATAAAAATATGTTTGGATCACTAAAAAACTTTCATAAGGGATTAGATCCAGAAACTATATTACGAGGACTAATTCAATTAATACCTGCAGGTGGATTGATCGAAAAATATTTGTTTGCTAATAAAGATAAAAATGAAATAAAAAAAATTTATTATTTTTTGTATTGTTATTATATACAAATAAATAAAATAATTGAGGATAATAAAAATAAAATTGATCAAAAATATTTAAAAACAGAACAATTTTATAATTTATTTAAACAATGTATTGAAAAAATAAGATTTGAAACTGAAATTAGTAAAATTCAATTATTTAAGAATTTTCTAATTAATGCAAGTATTTTAAATAATAAAAATATAGATAAAGAATATATTTTATCAAAATTAGATAATATTTCTTTAAATCATTTTGAAATAATAGACTGGTATTATAAATATAACTACATTATAATTACAGGGATTGGTTCCGAATACGATCAAAATAAAAAAAAAATTAAATTAAAATATTCTTATTTTGATTCTTATGAAAATGATTTAGCAACAATTGGTTTTTTAAATAAAATTAATGGATTAGGAAGTGTTGAACGATATTATTTAACAAAATTAGGACTTGATTTTTATAATTTTATAAAATATGATGATTTGTAAAAATAATATCTATGATTTTCATAAATTATTGTTTTAATTTTTAATAGTCTGGATTATACTTTTTAATTAATTTAGATTTTATTAATTCAATTATAAATAAAGCAATAAAAAAATAAATTATTAATTCTATAGTAAAACTATCTCGTAAATTTATGTCGTTAAAATTGGCAAGTATTTTTGATATTAATTGTATTGATGGAATAATAAATAAAGAAAATACAATTGTAATAAATAGATTTTTATTTTTTGAACTTATAAAGCTAATATTTTTTAGCGAAAATGTTTTATATATTCTTTTAAATAAAAAAACTAGTATGCAAAGATACATAATAAAAATAATAATAATAGCAATAACTTCTTTAAATTCTGGAAATAAAACCGGAAACTTTTCATTTAAAATTATATGAATCATTGCTAAATAATATAATCCAAAATAAGATAATAAAATAATAGGTTCAAAAAAATTCTTTTTAAATTTGATTAAATTTTCTAATTTCACATTTTCACCAATTATTCACAATTTCTTCAATATTTTTATTCATACTAAAAGGTTTATTTACTCTTGCATTCTTTTTAAGATAAAATAATGTGCCTTTTGATAAACCTTTATTCTTCCAATCAACATAAGATATATTTAATATCTTATTTCTAATTTCTTCTGTATCTTTCCTTTCTAGTTTATGTTTAGGTTTTGTAAAATCTATGTTTTTCGATTTTTTCTTTAAAAAGTTAGATAGTTCTCTTGTTTTTAATAATATTAAATAATGAAAGTTTACTTTATCTCCTTTATATAATATCTTATGATTAAAATGTTTATTAATACTTTCTAAAACCTTTTTAGCTCCAGAAGATCTTAACCTTAAATTATAGTTTTCTGTTCTTATAAAATCCTTATCATTAATCAAATTATTCTCAATTAAATCTAAAACTGCAAGATCAACTAAATATCTAAATGGTTCTTGCATATCATAAGCTAAACTATTCTTACCATTTTGCTTTTCATGTAAAAAACCTATGTGTCTATCAAGACCAATAGAATTTATTGATTTTAAAATCTCTGCTTCTAATATAGCATATCCATAATTAAGCATACAATTAAATTGATCTCCAGTACCTTTAGCTTCTTTCTTATATTCTCTACCTTCAAATTCATATTTTTTAGGTATAATCTTAATAAATTGTTTCCAATAATGAGAAGCAATTCTACCTTCTGATAATAAAATATCTTGAATTGTATTTGATTTCTTAAATAATTCTAGCTCTTTACTAAAATTATTATCAATTACTGAATATCTTTCTTTTAGATAATCTAAAACTAGTTGTTGTTTTTCAAATTTAGCTTCAACAAACTTTTTAGCTAAATTTAATCTTTGAATTGAATAATCATAAGCTTTATATTGTTCAAACTTAGCTTCTGAACCTATATTCTTATATGGTAACATACTAGTAAGTAGTTGTCCATCCCAATTTAGAAAGCTAACTTGAACATAGTGTTTCATTAACCATCTAATAGCATCTAAAGTTAATTCTCCCGACCTACCATATATTACTATATGATCAATATTCATTTTTCTTGGAGAGTATACTAATGTTTCATTAACTAAATCAGTTTGATGTTTAATTATTAGTTTTGCTTTATCTACTCTTAGGTTAATTCCATAACCATCTAATAACAATATTTTCATAAAATCTCACTTTCGGATTTTTTAATATTTAATAATTTATTAACATTGTATCTTATTTGTAGAATTAAATCAGTTTGTCTTGTTAAACCATTAAAATTAAATTTTTGTTGTAATTTATATAAGTCTTCTCTATGATTATGTATGTAATTAGTGATATATTTAACAGAATATGTATGTTTAACATAATCTTCATTTTCATTTATTAAATCATCTTCCAATTGTATTAATACTTGTTTATCATCATAATGTGCTAATAAATAAAGTATCCATCTTTTTAGATTTGAAAATTCACTATCATATTTATTATATTTTTCCAGTAATTTTTTTAATATAGTTCTAAATTCAGTTTGATTTATAACTTCTATATTATTTTCTAAAATTAATTGAACTAGTGTGTAACCAACAGAATTAATTAATTCTTTATCATTTATATTTAATTTAAGTATATTAATAAGATCATCAACGTTTTTAGCATAAATTAAATCATCTCTATATAAACTAATATCTCTTAATATTAACATTTTATTTTTTTCCGATTTTTCTTTACTTAACTCCTCTAATCTATTATTAATATATTGAATAATTTCTTTATTTTGTTTTAATCCAATGTACACAATCCTATTATCTTTTTCTATAATATCATAAACAGAATATTCGTCTTTAGTAATTTTAATTAATTCTTTACTATCTATAAAATGTTGTATATGTCTAACTGCTGTTGGTTTACTACATTTATAATTATCCATTATAAAATTAATTAAATCAGTTTTAGGAACGAAAATTTTATCTCTTATAAATTTACTTATTTTAGGAATATCAATTTTAACCATAAAAAAACCTTATCAAATTATGTATCAACTTATAAATATTATATATTACAATAAGTTTAAATACATATCATTTTAGATATCAAAATGGATATTAAATATAAATATCATTCTTTTTCGTCATAAGTTATCTATTGACTTAAAAGGTGATGTTATGTGTAGAGTTATATTTACTCTTCCCAAATATATAAAACAAAAATTAGAAAAAATAGCAAAAGAAAAAAATACAACACAATCTGAATTGATTAGAGCCTCTCTTTATTTGTATTTAGATAAGGAGAGTGATAATAAATGATATTCTCAAAAGCACATAAAACATATACTAGTTGGTTAAAATCAGCTAGTAAAACAAGATATACATTTAAAATCATTAGAAAACATTCAATATTTCCTAACTATAACTTAAAACAATTAAGAAATACTAAACTAAGTGGTTATTTTCTTAATAAAACAAATTGGAATAATTTAACTAATATTCAAAAAGCTAATAGAAAACAAGTAACAAACGCACTTAGACAAATAAGAAAGGGCTATTCATTAAAAGATGTTGTTAAAATTAATGGAATTAACAAAGAAACAATACAAAAACACTTAGGAAATTATCTATTCAAAAGAAAAGGCAAATGGCAAGTAAGAAAAACAGATAGATTACAACTAAAACTAATGATTTTTGAAAAAAGAATGTGTGCAAGAACAATAATTACTACAAATTCTAAAGATAGACAATTAATTGGTAAATATTTTGCTAATGTTAAACTAGCTCTTAGAGAAAATAACCCTTATTATCTAAAACAATTCAAAAATAAGAAAATAATTGATGCTTATGGAAAAGCACATCATTTTGAAACAGATTTAGATAGATTAAAAATGTGTGAAGAAGCTATAGAAGAGCCAGAATATTTGGAAATATATAGAAATAGATGATATTATGACTGAACAAATAGGCAGTGGTCTTTCTTGTTATCTTTGTGGAGAAGACCATCCAGCAGTAATTAAGAAATTAGAATTACATCATATTGATGGTAAAGCTAATTCAAATACCACTGTTGCTATTTGTCAAAATTGTCATAATAAAATTACTTGTGAACAAAATAAACTATCTCCTAAATTGAGATCTAATAAAAATAAAGATTCTTTGATCAAGTTAGGTTATCAATTATTAAGTCACGGGGCTTTATTGAAGACTTTAGGAGAAACACAAATAAAAATTGGAAAAGAGATGATTGAATATGAAAAAAATAATACTTAGAGCATTTGCTAATGTTAATACAAATAAGAAAGACTATACTACAGAAATTAAAAAACATAGAAGAGTTTTAGTATTTGATACTGAAACAACTACTGATGAATATCAAAACCTTAAGATAGGGTTCTTTCAGGTTTATCAAGATAATATTAAGGTAAATGAAGGTTTATTCTATATAAATGACTTACCTAATGAAGATATTAAGGTTCTACAAAAATATTCTAGAACCTACCCTACCTCACTATATACCTTAGATAAATTTAAAGATATATTCTATAAAGAAGTGTATAATAGAGGTACGTTATGTATTGGTTATAATCTAGCTTTTGATATATCTAGAATAGCTCAAAAATATGGATATTCTAGAAAATATAATAAGGGTGGGTTTACATTTACTTTATCTAAGGATATAAACAAACCTCCTATAATTATTAAAAAATTAGGTGATGCTAATACTTTTAAATTTCAAAGAAATATTGCTAATAAAGGTAAATCTTACAAAAGTGGTTATTTTTTAGATGTTCAAACAATATCTAAAATAATATTAGATAAGAGAAGGATTAGTTTAGATAAATCCTGTGAAATATTAAATACAACAACTAAAAAAATGAAAAATATCACACATGGAAAAATAACTAAACTTTATATTGATTATTTAATTACTGATGTGAAGTCTACATTTGAAGTATATTTAGAATTATTAAAAGAATTTAAAAAATATGATATTGATATTCCATTAGAAAAAACATATAGTTCAGCATCTCTAGGTAAACAAGCATTAGCTCAATTAGGAATAAAATCTTTTTTTAATTGTAATCCGAATTTTAGTAAAGAATTAATCGGAATTATAATGTCTACTTATTATGGTGGAAGATGTGAATGTGTTTATAGAAAAAAACCAGTTAAAATTGATTATCTTGATTTTACTTCAATGTATCCTACTATTACCTTATTATATGGTATTTGGGACTTTATAATTGCAGAACAAATAACTACTGAAGATGTTACTGATGAAATAAAAAATTTAGTTGAGAATATAGATTTAGAAAGTTTAAAAAATAAAGAATTATTTAGACAATTTAATGTACTTGTGAAAATTAAACCAAACAAAGATTTATTGCCAATTAGATTTGATTATAAAAACAAAAATGAAAATAATAACTTAGGATTAAATTATCTTACAAGTGATAAAGAATTATGGTATACTTTACCGGATATAATTTCATCAAAAATACTAACTGGAAAAGCACCTCAAATACTTGAAGCTATTAGATTTAAACCCAATGGAATACAAAGTGATCTTAAAAAATCTAAAATTGTTGGAGTAAATATAAACCCTAAGAAAGAAAATTTAATTAAAATTTGTGTAGATAAAAGACAAGAAATTAAAAAAGAGATAAAAGAGTTAAAAAAAGATGATTTAGAATCTAAAAGACTTGATGGTATTCAGAGAGCCCTTAAAATTTTAGTTAATACTTTTAGTTATGGTATATTTATTGAATTAAATCCTAAAGAGGTAAAAAATAACATTAAATTTATGGTTTAAATGAATTTTCTTCTGATGTAAAACATATAGAAAATATTGGTAAATATTTCAATCCTATATTAGGCACGATAATAACCTCAGGAGCAAGATTATTTTTAGCTATAGCTCAATCAATTACAGAAAAACAAGGGTATAAGCACGTTTATATGGATACAGACAGTATTTTAGTTCCTATTGAGGTATCTAGTAAGGTAATAAATTATTTTAAACCTTTAAATCCTTATTCTTCAGATATAGCTTTACTTAAAAAAGAGAAAGAAGATGTATGTTTCTATGGTATTTGTAGTAAAAGATATTGTTTATATAATTTTAAAAATAAAAAAATTGAACTTATGGATTATAAATTACATGGTTTAGGGCATCTTATTAATCCTTGGAGTAATAAAAAGGATTGGCATAAGGATGTTTGGTTAGATATATTGAATTTACATTATAATTATATTACATCAGCAGAAATTTATGAAAAATATTCTGTAGTTTATGGAATATCTAGATTTACAGTATCTACTCCACATTTAATTAAGAGATTTAATACAATTAATAATGATAGACCTTATGAAGAACAAATTAAACCATCTAATTTTTTTTATTTAGGGTTTTCTGTAAATAAGAATAATTCTGTAAAACCATTAGTGCCTTTTGGAGGAAATCCTCAAAAGTTGGTTTATGATGAATTTATTGATTATAATACTGGAAAGGTAATGCAAGGTTGTGAGTATTGGAAACCTTTAGGAAATACAATCTTAGAGTATATTGATCATTCAGAGTATAAGTTAGATGGGGGTATTGGGCAATTAGAAAGAAAACATATTGTTTGTAATGATATTCAGTATATAGGAAAAGAAGCAAACAATATTGATGAAGAAGCTATATCTTCTTTTAAACCTATTGAGTATAAGAACAATAATCAGTTTAAGAAGGATCTTAGGTCATTGAATAATAAGGAGTTGATGCAAAAGTACCATTTCAAGACTAGGAGTCACATCAAGTATTGGAGAGATAAATTATTCTAACGATTCATATTCATAGCAATGTTTTTTTTTAGTATTTTTAATAACTAATCTTTTATCCATATCTTTATAAACTTCAGGAGGCATAAAAGTATTTTTACCAAAAGTTACAAAATTATATTTAGTCATATCCTTAATATCTGTTTTTAAAACACCTATAATAAATGATAATTTTTGTTTAGTTTTATAATATAAAGTCCAACAAGTAAATTTATTTTTAATTAAAATATCATCTTTTTTACCATTTGAAAAAGCGCAATAAATACCAAAATCAAAATTATCCCAACCTAAAAATCTTTGGACATAATTTTTATTAGATTTTTTAAATTCAATGTATTTCTTAAATATTTCAATACCAAAATTACATTTTTGAAATGAATTTAATTTTAAAATTTGTTCAATAAATAAATAATCATCTTGCGATTCACACTTTTCTAATTGAAATATTAAGTCATCTATAAATACACTATATTTTTCATTATTCTTTTTAATATCTAGTTGATTTTTTAAAAACTCTTTATAATTAAATTCATCAAATAATATTAAACTCGCATCAACCCACTTTTTTGTAAGTTCAGCAATACCGTCTTTATTTTGTAAGTAAATACCTAATATATTTCTTTCTGAATCTAATAAATTATTTTTATTTATGATTAGTTCTCTTTTATCTAAATAATCTATGAAGTCAACAGGTGTGTGTATATAATTTATAATTTCATTTATTTCTGTATAATTAAAAATATGTGGCATTATTTTAATATTTGATGATTCTTTTTGTGTAATTGATAACAATCCTTTATTTGCTAATTCATAATTTCCATTATTAATAACAACACCATAGATTTTCTTAATTTTTTTAAAATTACTATTTGTTAATTTTATATTTTCATTAAATTTATTTTTAATATTCACATGAATTTTATTTTCTTTGATTCTATTTATACTTGCACGTAATTGTTTTGTTGGATTGTATATAGCTTTTTGTATATATCTTTTATCGATAATATCATGTATTTTTGTTTTTATTTGAATAATTATAGCAACATCATTTAATAAAATAATGAAATCGCATAACTCTTTATTATTTTCTAATTGTGGATTTGGAAAAACAAAATATTTATGAAAAATAGGTTGTAAAATATTATTATATATTTTTTCTTCAAAAGAATCTTTAAAGTTATAATTATTATTCATAAATAAATAATATTGCAAAATATGTATAAATATTACTATTAGAACAAACGTACAAAAATAATTAGATATATATAACCCGGCTTCTTTTTATTATTTTATTTTCACTCTTTGAAAGTTTTTTATTCTTTTCTATGAATAAAGATTACAACAATTACATTATTTCAGTAATAGGAGGATTAACAACTGGTTTTATAATTATTATAATTCCAGAATTATTAAAAGTTATATTTGATAAAAATATAAAACTATTTATTAAAATTATTTTTCTAATTGGGATGATATTATTTTTAATATGGAGTTTATTGTTTGTAGGAAATAAATTCTTTTTAAAACAAAAAAAACGTACTAAAGAATTAAACAAATTAATAATAACAAGTATTATATTTATTCTTATTAATATTATATTAGAGTGCTTAATAAATCTGTAATTATTATTTTTTTATTAAATTAACATAAATTATAAAAAAACATTTTTATTTAAAAAAATAATTTTTATATTTAATAAAATAAAAATTAATGATAATGCACAGATAACGTTAAAACTCCCGCTTCTTTATATTCACCACGATAATTTTTTACATGCCCATGATAATGATATTTAAAATTACATTTCTTTTTTAAATCATATATATTAATTGATCCTAAATTGTAAAACGTAATACCAGGACAGTGAGATACAAAAATTGTTTTATTACTAAAATAAGTTCTAAAAAAATCAATTCGTTTTTTATCCATTCTCAAACTATTATCAATTGAAGAAATATATTTTTCTTTACCAGATTTATCAGAATTAACTCCTGTTAAATATAAATCTTTATTTAAATATATTAGTTCTAAATCCATAGGATTATAAAAATTAGGGTTATTTATAATTTTATAAATTATTGGAATATTATTAAAATAATTATTTAATTCCATTAAATCTCCATTAAAAAATGAACCCATAATATATTTTCTTTGAGGAAAAGCCAATATACTATCGTGATTTCCAGAATAAAATAATATTCTTATGTCTTTTTTAACACAATAATTTTCAAAATCAATAAAATTATCAATCTCATTTTTATTTTTAGAATAAATTAATTCAGATAGTAAATTACCAAAATCTTCTGAAGTAATATTAAGTAAATTATTTTTATTTTTGTTTAAATAATCATACACTTGAAATTCATTCCAATAAGATTTTAAAAAAGAAAAAATATCTCCTAAAAACACAACTAATTTAATTTTTTTAGCACATAAAATTTTAATTAACTTTTTTTTTATTATTAAAGAAAATCTTTCAATATCTGATATAAAATAAATTTCATCTAATTCAATATCTTTATTAAATAAACGATGAAAATCAAATTTTATATTAATTAAATTAGGCACTATTTTTTTATCCTTCAATATTTATCTCCCCTATATACTTATTCACATTAAACAATATATTCAAAAATATTATTTATAAAGTTTTATTCCTTCCAAAAGATCTATTCCAATAGATTTTTTTACTGCAATTTCCCTTATATATGAAACTATAGATTTATCTAAACAATCCCAATATCCAAATTTATCTATTAAATAAGCAATTAATTGAAAATACATATATTCAAATCTATAATCTTCCTCATAATATAATGGGAAATGAATAAAATTATTTCTTTGATTTCCAATTAAATTAAATAAACTTTCGATTAATTCTTTATTTGAATCTTTATTATTAATAATATATGAAAATAACTTAAATTTTAATTTACCTAAAGTTCTATTTTTAATTGGTATTTGTAAATAATTTATTGGATCTTTATCAATTAATATTATTTTAACTAATCCTTCAACACAAATATTTAACAAAATAATATGAGAAATTTCCTCTGTAGTAGAATCTTCTTTTAATTTTTTATAATTATTTAACAAAAATTTAAATTGCTTAAATAAATTAGCTATAAATTTTTGTTTTTTTTCATCTACATCAACTTTATCTAATAATTTACATTCCATAATTAAAGAGAGTTTTTGTAACTCTTTTAAACGATTATTTAATTCTTTAACCATAATTTCACACATTTATTTTATAAATTTAATTTATTTAATTAAATCAGATATTTTAACACTTAACACATAACCAATTCTTGAAAGGTCTTTTGTTTCAATATTAATTACTCTTAAATTATTGTTTTCTAAAATCTTATTTTTATTTGCATATCTTTTTATTTCTTTATTTCTTTTTTCTTCATTTAATGAATTTAATCCTCCATTAAATTCAATATAAATATCTTCTTTAGGTAAATAAAAATCAATTAATCTATATTCTGCTTTATCACCTTTTAAAAAATCAACATAATATTCAGGAATATACCTAATTTTTAATTCTTGCAGAGAAAGTGCAACTAATTTTTCTCCTTCACTCCTAGTTTTCAAATAATTTTCTTTATTAATAGTTTTTAATTTTTTTTTATTAATATCTAATAACCAATTTACATACCATTGATAGGTATCCCATTGATCCCATTTTTCTCCTGCATAAAAATGTTTAGATTCATTATCTTTTCTATAATAAAATCTTCTCCAATCATGAGGAGTAGTTTTTATAATAAATGTAGTTTGTTTATCTTTTTTAATATAAACATCCTCTTTATTAACTACTAAATGTTTCATATGATTAGGAAACATTTTTTCAGAACCTGGTTTTTCAATATTTGGATCATATCCACAAGCTAAATGAAAATGAATAGTAACTTTATTTATTTTTATATTTGCACAAAATTTTTTATCATCAATAATTACACAGTATGGTTCTGAAGGAAACCAATCTTTAACCATATCTTGAAAAATTTCGGATGCTTTAGAATATTGACAATCTTTCTTAAATTTATCATATTTTTTTTTATCATACCTAGCATTAATTAATCTTTCTGAATTTGTTAATTTGTAATCCTTTAATAAATAACTCATAATAACCCTCTTATCTTTTTTTAAAATTTCTTTTTCTTGAATGATTAAATTTAGAATTCTTATTAAAGCGACTAGATAAATTAGAAGGCTGTCTTTTAAAAGATCTAAATTTATTTACTTTTCTCTTTAAATAATGTGTAATTGTATAATATTTAATAAAATTTAAAATAATTATTGCAATTAAAATATAAATTAATAATTCTAAAATTAAAGAAAATAATGAAAAATCACTTAAATTAAGTATTATTTTTACAAATAAACCAATAATAGGAATTAATAATAAACTAATATAAATTTCAATTAAAAAAAATCTATTTTTCGAATCTAATAAATACAGTCCACGTAACAGATTTTTGATAAAACTAATAATTGTTTTAATAATTACAATAAATATAACTATTAAAGAAATAGAAAAATAAATTGTTTTTTTTATTTCACTAAGATTTGAAGATTTTATTAAAATATTAATTAAAATAAAAAAAATCAATGTTGAGCAATAATATAAAAGGTTATTTTTATTTTCATTCCAAAAACGATGCCAAATATCTTTATGTAAAAAACTTTTATGTTTTTTAATCATATATATTAAATTAATCCATTTATTTATAAATCTATTTAATTATATAAATTATTAAAATTAATATAAAATTTATTAATTAATTTAATTTTATTTATAAGCTAATATATATTTCGAAAATCAGTATAATATTTATAAAAATACTACAAAAACTATATATTCTATAATAAATAACATTAAATCTCTTTTTAGGTATTAATAAAAATAAGAAAATAAATTATTTTTTTAAAGAAGGAATAATTTATTTTTCAAATTATTTATTTACATTTAGTATGTTTATTTTATTTTTTATGAGAAAATAAACCCCAAACTAAAAATATTACAAACAATACTACAAATATATAGAATAACACTAATGCAATGTTAGTTGCAACATCTGAAATTCTTCCAAAACCAAAAATTGCAGAAATTATTGCTATTACTAAAAATATAATTGCCCATCTAAGAAACATATAACATCACCTTCATATATTATAGTTGAAATATCTTATAAAGAGGTGTAATTAGCAGTTATACCTTAAATTACTAATATAAATGAATTAATAAATATAATTACTGAACATTTATTTATAAAAAACCTCTAAATAAAAATGTTTTGTTACTTAAATATATTATAACTAATTTTTTAAAAAAATAATTAATAAAGAAACACATATGCTTGAAATATATTTATACACACTAATCAGTATCTTATTTGTAAGCCTAATATCATTAATAGGAATATTAACTTTATTTACAAATAAAAAACATCTCTCAAAAATGCTTTTATTCTTAATCAGTTTTTCTGCAGGTGCACTTTTAGGAGATGCATTTATACACTTAATACCAGAAAGCTTTGAAAGTTTTAATCCTCTAGTTATATCTTTTTCAATAATTGCAGGAATCTTAATCTTCTTTATTCTAGAAAAAATAATACATTGGAGACACTGTCATATGCCAACTTCTAAAGAACACATTCACCCTTTAGGAAAAATGAACCTTATAGGAGATATATTTCATAATTTTTTAGATGGTATTATTATAGCTACAAGTTATATTGTTTCAATTCCTTTAGGAATAGCAACAACAATTGCAGTTTTATTACACGAAATACCTCAAGAGATTGGAGATTTTGGTGTTTTGATATATGCAGGATATTCAAGAAAAAAAGCATTAATCCTTAATTTTTTAATATCTTTAACAGCAGTTATTGGAGGAATCATAGGAATTGTTTTAAGTAAATATATTTCAGCTTTTTCAAGCATTATGATTGCATTTACTGCAGGTGGGTTTATTTATATTGGAGCATCAGATTTAATACCTGAACTTAAGAAAGAAACAAGTATTAAAAAGACAACCATACAGATATTAGGTATAATATTAGGAATTGCTTTAATGGCATTATTAATATTTATGGAATGATATTTTATGGATAAAAAGACAGACAAATTATTATATAATATTGTAATATTTTTACTAATTTTTGCATTAGTAATAAGTATTGTATTTACTTTTGAAAGATTATTTTTAGAAAAACCAATTAATGAGTGTAATAATGTTTATCAAAAAAACTACATGAATGATAAATGTGAATATGATCAAGAAAATGTTGATACTTGTTATGCAAAAGAAGGAACAGTAATTTATAAAAGTGATTGTTCTATTGAGTGTGATTATTGTTATAAAGAATATAATAATAAATTAGAAAATTATAATAATAATGCAAATCTTTTAAGAATAATATTATCATTTATTATAGCATTATCTTTGACATTAATAAATATTAAAGATAAAATAATTAAATATGCTTTACTTTCAGGAAGTTTAGTTTCATTATTTGTTGCAACATTAATGGCAATGAAGTTTATTGGAAGTTTACTTCCAATTGTAATTATTCTTGAATTTATTTTAGTACTTATAATTTATAAAAAAACAAAAGAGGAGAAATAATATGAGTGATAAAAAAACATCAGTTGAAATTGCTGGAACAGTTGGAGCATTTACTGTTGCAATTGCTGCAATTATTGTAATATTTGCAAGAGAATATTCTTGGGTAATAATATTTACAACATTAATTCTTTGTTTCTTTGGTATTGTTATGGCAAAAGAAAAAAATATTAACAATACTGAAAAACCAATTCAGAAAAAGAAAAAATCTAAATGATTAGTTTGGCTCTATTTTCTCTGAGCCATTTACTTTTTTCTTTATGATCTGGAACAAATTTTTCAACTAATTTCCAGAATCTCTTAGAATGATTATGATGAATAGTGTGACAAAGTTCATGAATAATCACATAATCAATCACATCTTTTCTTGCAAGCAAAAGAGAAGTTGAAAAAACTAGTTTTTTATCATAAGAACAAGAACCAAACTTTGAAATATTGTTCTTTAAAGAAATAGATTTAATATTTTGCTTAAAATAAAGATCATTAAAGAAGTTAACTTTATCTTTAAGTAAAGGTAAAAGTTCTTTTGAAAGAATTTTTCCAATTAACTTTGAAATTATTTTATCTTCATTTAAAAGATTATCTGGAATCTTTAAAATAATTTGGTTCTCTTTAATTTTTGCAAGAGAAGTTTTTCTGTTTTCTTTTTGAATTGTTAATATATATTTTCTATCAAAAATTTCAATAATCTCACCAGAAACATATTTCCTTGAAGAAATTGGAGCATATTTTTCAGGATCTTTTTTTAAATAATCAATCAATTTTAATTTCATATTATTTATCTGCTCTTCTCTTGCCTTTTCTGAAAAAAACTTAGGGACCCTTATGTTTATGTTCCTACCAATAGACATATATGTTGATCTTCTTCTTTCAACATATATTTTTAATAAATATTCTTTATTATTAAAAATTAGTTTTTCTTCTCTTAACATATTTAAAACAATCTTTCTATTTTAAAAAGAATATGCTACAAATATTTTATATAGATATCTTAAAAAAAAGAATAATTATGGAAAATATAATAGATAGAGTAAAACCTTTAAATAACTTTAAAGAAATAAAAGATAAACAAGAGATTGTTTACTGGATGACAAGAGAACAAAGAGTTGAAGATAACTACTCTCTTTTATTTGCAGACTATCTTTCAAAAAAACATAACTGTAAACTAAAAGTAATATTTACTTTAGTAGAAAAGTTTCTAGAATCACAAGAAAAACAATTTATCTTTATGCTTGAAGGTTTAAAAGAAGTTGAAGAAAAGCTTAATAACCTAGGAATTGAATTTATTATTTTAAAAGGAAAAGAACCTTTTAAAGAAATAACAAATTATATTAATAAAAATAAAATATCTGCACTAGTTACAGATTTAGATCCATTAAAAATAAAGGTTAAATGGAGAGAAGAAGTATTAAAAGAAATAAAAATACCTTTTTTTATGGTAGATTCACATAATATAGTGCCTATTGAAATTGCATCTAAAAAACAAGAGTATGCAGCATATACTCTAAGACCAAAAATTAATCATTTACTTGGAAGTTATTTAAAAGAAATTCCAAAGATTAAAAAAAGAGAACAAAAAACAGATTATAAAAATGATTTTAAAAAATTAATTAAAGAAAAACAAGATTATTCTTTTATTTCTGGAGAAAAAGCTTCTAGAAAAATATTAAAAGACTTTATTGAAAATAAACTTAACGATTATTCAACATTAAGAAACGATCCTTCAAGAAACTTTCAATCAAATCTTTCACCTTATCTTCATTTTGGACAAATTTCTTCACAAAGAATAGCTTTAGAAGTTTTAAAATCAGAAAAAAACGAAGAAAGTAAGAAAGCTTTTTTAGAAGAACTAATTGTTAGAAAAGAATTGTCTGATAATTATTGTTATTATAACAAAGATTATGATAACTATAATGGTTTTCCTGATTGGGCAAAAAGAACTATAGAAGAACATAAGGATGATAAAAGAGAATATCTCTATTCACTTAAAGAACTACAAGACTCTAAAACACATGACATCTTATGGAATTCATGTCAAAAAGAAATGGTATTGACAGGTAAAATGCATGGTTACCTAAGAATGTATTGGGCAAAAAAGATTTTAGAATGGACAAAAGATATTAAAGAAGCTCAAGAATTTGCAATATTTTTAAATGATAAATATAGTTTAGATGGAAGAGATGCTAATGGATATACAGGGATTGCTTGGTCTCTTGGCGGGGTACATGATAGAGCATGGAATGAAAGAAGTATTTTTGGAAAAATAAGATTTATGAGTTTTAATTCAACTTCTAAAAAATTTAATCTTAAAGGATATTTAGAAAAAATAGAAAAAATATAGTTTTTAAAAAAAAATAAAAAAACTATTCGTATTCAAGCATAAAATAATCTCCTTCACAAGAATTATTAACCATATCTCCTGTTGAAGAACAAACTGTACTATTATCATCTAAATAAAAACAATCAACTGAACCATTAAAAGTATTAGTGTCTTTTTTATCAAGATAATCTAAAAGAGATTGAGGTGTTTCAAAATAACAAGTACCTTCAGTTCCAATATCTTCTTTTGAAACCATACTTTCATTAAAATCATTTTCACCTATAATTTCAATATTTATATCATAAAGAGAAAGATTTACTTTACAATAGATATATTCAATACCATTTATTGTATATTCTGTAGTTCTTGTAAAAGATTTATTTTCAGTAGTTATTACATCTGTAAATAAAAATCTTGATCCTGATTTACATTCTGCAGCATATTGTTTAAAACAATTTAAGTTTGTTCCACAATTTTCTGGATTTTCAATTTCTATAATTTCAATAATATTTAAATCTTCTGGAGAAACAATATTTTCATCTTCTAAAAGATTAGAATCAATATTTAAATCTATTAAATCATCTTCTAAAGAATTATTAATAGAGTCTTTATTTGTTTTTACAAAAACAAAAAGCACTATTAATACTAAAATAATTACAATTATAATTATATATAACCATAAAAATTTTGATTTTTTAGATACTTTCTCTAAAGTAGTATTTTCATCCATAATTAATCAAATAATATATATTATAAGATATTTATACACACATAACATTTAAAAACTTATATTTTATGAGTATATACTTTATTAATATAATTATAGATTATTTTTGATTTAGAAGAATCTATTCCTTGTATTTTTGAAATATCAGATAAATTTAAACTTTTAATAGTTTTTAATGAATTTTGAGAATTAATTAAACTATTAATAGTTTTTTCATCTATTTCTGTTATTTTAGAAAAAAATCTATAACCTCTAGGGAAATCAAATTCTTTTTGAGAAGTAAAATTTGAAAGTTCTAAGATATCTATTAACTTTTCTGTATCTGCAATTTTTCTAATACCTAGTTGTTTTAGAAAATTTATTTTTTCTAAACATTCTTCTTTTAGATATATATTGTTAGAATAATCTTTTAAAATTAAATATAATTCTTCTTCAAGACCATATGTAATTTCATAAAAAGAATTAGAAATATCTTGACCTTGAGAACCAAGCTCTACTATTAAATCATCAACTTGAGTTTCATTTTTGAAAAAATATAAAATATTCTGTATTAAATCTAAAACTTCTGTTTTTAGATTATTTGATAAAATAATTTCTAAATCATATAAATTTTTAATTTTTTTATCAATCTTTGATCTAAAATCTTTTAAATTGTTAATTGCATAACTTGCTTTTACCATTAAAATATTAAAATCTTGTAAAACATATTTTTGATCTTTATAATAAAGAGAAATAACATTTCTTCTATGTGAAATTGCAATAACAGGTAAATCAGATTGCATTGCTGTTTGTTCAGCTGATCGATGTCTCATTCCTGTCTCTTTTGAAGAAATATCTCTATCTGGCATTAAATGTTTATTTGCACCTACAATCTTTGTTAAATCATTTGAAAGAACTATAGCTCCATCCATTTTTGAAAGTTCAAAAAGCTTTTGAGAAGAAAAAGGAATATCTAAATCAATTCCTCCTTTTAAAATAGGTTTTAACTTATCTGAATCACCTAAAACTATTAAAGCACCTAAGTTACCATGTAAAATTTCATCCAAACCACTCCTTAATTCTGTTCCAGGAGTTACAAGAGGGAGTATTTTAGTAATATCAATAACATCATTTTCATGTATTTGACTGATTAATTTTGATTGAAAATCTTCTTCTTGAATAAAAACTTTTTTTTTTGGTCTTGTAGGCATAATAATCTTTTCCTTTTTTTATAAAAATAGTCAATTTATAAATCTATGATATTATAGTTATACAAATTGTTTATAAAGATAATGTGTTAGAATAACTTTGTTTTATGGTAAAATATTTAAAAAATAATATTTTTAAATGAATTGGATAAATATAAAAATATTAACCGGTGTAAAAAATGAAAATATTAATCTTTTCTGAAAAAGAGTTTTTTAAAGAACTTGGACCAATAAGGCATTCTCTTACAAAGCATACTGGTATTTTTCAAACAACAGAGATTGGTAGGATTAACAAAGGGCTTTGTAAAGAGAAGATCATCCTTGATAAAGATATACAATTACTAAAAGAAGTAAATGCACTCTTAGTCTGTAACTTTAAGAAAGGAAAAGAAGAAAACCATGTTGGAGCTAATTCTTTATTAATTATGGCAATTGCCTATTCTCTTGGAAAAAAGATATATTTATTAGATGATATCCCTAATAAATATGTAGAAACATTAAAAAGTTTAGAAGTTAATCCTCTTAAGGGAGATTTAAAAAAAATAATGTGAAATATTTATGATAAAACTAATAGCATTTGATTTTTGGGGAACTTTAGCAATTAAAAGAAATCCTTTTTTTCATTTTTCAGAAGAAATAAAAAAAGAATTTGAAATTAATTTATCTAAAGAAAAAATAAGTACACTTTATCAAGAAACAGTACAAATTAAATATTGGGAAAGCCAAGCAGATGCTTTTACAGAATTTGCAAGAAGACTTAAAATTTCTCCAACAAAAGATAATATTGTAAAATTAATTGGTATTAGAAATAAATCTGAAGATGGAATATTAGTTTTTGATTTTGTAATACCATTACTTAAAAAACTAAGAGAAAAAAGATATAAAATAGCAATTGTTTCTAATTGTTCAATGTTTACTTATCAAACTATTAAAAAAGAAACTAATCTTTTAAAATATATAGATTATGAGCATTTTTCATTTCAAGCAGGATACACAAAACCAAATCCACAGATCTATTTAGAGCTTCAAAGAAAAGCCAAGGTATTTAATAATGAGATGATAATGATTGGAGATGATTTTGAAAATGATTTTAAAGCTCCTAAAAAACTTGGAATAAATGCTATAATGTTTAAGACTTATGAAGATCTTTTAATCGAATTTAAAAAATATAATATTGAGTTATAAGACTTTTTAGTAAAAATATTTTTACAACTCAATTTTTATTTTAGAAAACTATTTTTTAAAAACTTTCATACATGGAATAATTGCAAAAAATACAAATAATATTAGATAAGCATACCATTCAAGAGAAAGGATATTAGGACATAATTTTGCAAGCATTAATGTAAAAAATAAAACACTTAATTTTATTAAAGCAATGTCTGTCCATTTCATATTTTTTATTTTTTTATTTAATATTTTAAAACACATAAAAACACCTCTTTTTATAATTAAAGATACAGATAATGTATTTTTAAATATATTTAAAATAAGAAATCTCATTAAAAATGAGATTTCTCTTTAGATAAAATATAATCTAATCTTATTTTATTAGCTTCTTGAACATATTTTTTGTAATTTTGATCAGGCATTCTACTATGACTAAAACCACAAGTATAACATTCTTTTTTATGACCTGTTAAAACATCTTTGTTTTTAACTAATGCTTTTTCCCAATCTTTTGCAAAAGAATCATTTAAAATATTCCCTATAATTGTGTTAATTGTCCAACAAGTATAAACTTCACCTTTTGGAGAAATTAAAAGATCTTTACAATAACTATAACAAGGGACTATAATTTTTTCTTTTTTAAAATATTTTTTAATTAACTCAATTCTTTCCTTACTTGTAATCTCTATATTATATTTGTTCGCAAGAGAAACTACTTTATCTATAGATGAAAGATCAATATTGAACTTATAGTTAGAATTATTTCCAACACCATATATTTGAACAGGATCAAAGTCTATGAAAACTCCACCTAGTTCTTTAGATAACTCGACAATACTTTCAAGAGTAGAAATATTTTCATTTAAGATTGTACAATCAATCTCTATGTTTGGATGTTTATCTTTACTAATTATTTTTTTTAAACCCTCTACTGCTGAATTAAAAATTCCTGGGTAAATTTCTGATTTTATCATGAATCTCAGGAAATCCAGAATCTATTGAAACAACAAGATTATCTACAAAATTAGAAACAACATCTACATGGTTGTTTAAAAGAGAACCATTTGTAATAATTTGTACCTTTAAATTTTTATTTTTTGCATGTATTATTAAATCATCAATATTTGGATGAAGCAATGGCTCTCCTCCCCATAAAGTTACCCATTTAAAATTAAGATCAGATAATTTATTTATTATTGAAAGAAGAGTTTCTTTTTCACCCATATAAGGATTTTTCCATATATTACACATAACACATTTAGCATTACATGCAAAATTTACCTGCAGATAAGCATCTGTAGGAATTGAATTATTTTTTGCATTTTCAACATATAATTTCATTTTATCATATTTACTACTTTCATTCATTTGCATATTTTATCACCAATATATTTTTTTATAAATATTAAACCTATTTATGCTTAATCTATAAAAATAAATAGAACAATTATAAACAATAAATAGATTTTTTAAAAAAAGAAAAATCTATTGGTGCCGTCTCACGAATACATGACTAGAGTTTACAAAAATAGTTTTATTTTTAATCATATATATCGCCTTAAAATTATATTAATAGCAAATATTTAAAAATAGTAGTATTTGATAAAAAGTTAATTTTATTAAAAAAATTATTTTTCAAACCAATAAGGAGTCTTTTTATTCCAACCAGTAACTTCTCTTATTTTTTTAGAACCGTTTTCTTCTTTTAAAAGTCTTTGATAAAAGTTAATAGAGGTAAGTATCTGAGAATCTAGAAAATTAGAATGTTCTTCTTTCCAAATTTTAAAAGAATTATCTTTCATAAAGAACACCCATTTTTCAATAAAATCAATATGACTTTTATCTCTTTTAGTAGAGTATACAAAAGAAGAATTATCTTTTAAACTATTATAAAGATGTTTATCTATCATTAATTTAATTTTTTTAATTTCCTCTAGACTAAGAACCTCTTTATACAATAATCTTAGATGCAAAGCATCTTCATAGTCTTTATCACTTGAAAGATAATGTTCTTTATAAGCTATAGTTGATTCAATAGATGCAAAATAAATATCTAAACCAGTTAAAGAAAGTTTAGTTCTTTTAAGTAAAGTATATTTATCAACTTCTGTTTTTACAAACTTAAGTTCAATGTTAGGAAGTATTGTTCCCTTATAAACAAACCTTATAGATTCTTTTTTTATTAAATAATTATTATATATTTCTAAAGCATCATCAGATTGTATACACTCAAAATTAGAAGCATAAATATCTTCTAAAAATTTAAGAAATAAAGAAAAAGGTATTTTGTCAATAATAATATCTATGTCTTCAGTACCTCTTACTCTTCCGTTTGAAATTGCAACATAACCAGAGACGATTACATATTTTGTATATTTTTCTAAAATCGAGGTAAACTCTATTACAAACTTGTCTAAGATGTTTCTATCAGATACAAGATTAATCATAAATAATAATATTTAGTTGAAAAGGGTTTTTAACTCTTTTTAAAGAGAGAGTACTTGGCCGAGAAACAATAACTAATAATCATGCCCTGGGCAAAGAATCTCTATATCTAAATCTTTTAACTTGTTTAAAGAAGAAGACATTTCTTTTGGTGAAGAAAAAGGAAGATCCATTCTTCCTATGTTATCTCTAAAGAAAAGAGTATCTCCAGAAAAAAGAATTTTTCTTTTTTTATCATATATACAAATTGAGCCTTTAGAGTGACCGGGTGTATCTATTACCTCTAAATAATCTGGAAGAGATAAAGAAGAAATATCTTTTACATCAATATTAAATTTATCTGCGAGAGGTTTAAGTAAAATTGCTTTATATTTATCTTCTTCTAAAGAATCAACTGAATCCTTAGAAGCATAAAAAGAAGCATTTGTAAAAAGATGAAAGTTTCCTACATGATCATAGTGCATGTGTGTGAAGATAACTGTTTTAACTTCTTCTAAAGGAATTATTTTTGATAAATCTTGTTTTATCATAAGCTCATCTGTAGGATAACCTGTATCAATCAAGAGGTTTTCTTCCTTTAAAAAATAAAGATTAGATTCTCCTGTAATTTTAAAAACATCTTTATAAATTTCTTCAATCATAAAAATTCATTTTTAAGTGTCCAACAAACATAGTTTTTAATATTAAAAAACCTTTTTCTAAAAAATGGCTACTACCTTTGGGGGTGAAGCACCTTTCCTAAAGGAGCTCTCTTGCGCGTGAACAAGAGCAAACATTGGGTGCGAACTGACCGAAACCAGTTCAGTGGGTAAACCAAAAGTTATAAACCTTCTTCCCTTCCTTTTCCTCAATAGAATCAAGTCTTGCAAAACAGAATCTCTCAAACTGTATTATATCCCCAACAGATATTTGCTCAATTGTCTTTTCTGCCTTTGCATTTATCAATTCATGCTCAGGAGTAAAGATTGTAACATCTATTAATTGAGAAGGATCTTTTGGAAGGAAATGTATTATTTTTTTATTTTCATTCTCTTCATTCTTAAAAGATAAATAATCCTCAGAATCAAAAACAAAAGAACCATCCTTTACTCTAAAATTAATATTATCCATAAGTCTTACAAGGTTTCCTTCCTTAAAAGAATCAAAATCTTCATTCTCTATTAAATAAACACCATTTGAAGTGAAATTTCTTTGTCCAAGATTTAATGAAGGATGTAGAGATAAAGAATATTCTTTACAAACATCATTTTCAACAGTAATCTCAACAGGGTTTTTAATTGCAAAAAATCTTTTTGCAGAATCATTTAAAACTTTTTTATTATACTTAATTAAAGTATCCCAAGTTAAAACAGAACCTGCAGACTTTGTAATACCGGACTCAACAACCATTTGTTTTATTGCCTCAGGAGTAAAACCTCTTCTCTTAAGTGCACGAAGAGTTGGAAGTGAAGGGTCATCCCAACCTATAAGCTCACCAGAGTTAACTTTTTCTCTAATAGCTCTTCCTGAAGATAACATTCCTTCTAAGTTCATTCTTGAAAATTCATAAGTAACAGTATTATGTAAACCTAAAATTTTTCTAATATACTGATGAAGCTCACTTGCCATCTCAAACTCAACAGTTCTTAACCTATGAGTAATATTAAAATAACCATCTAAAACAGCATTTTGAAAATCATAAGCAGGATAATTTCTATGCTTATAACCTATTCTTGGATGTTCACAATCAATTATTCTAAAGATTGTAGGATCTCTCATTCTTGAATTTTTATGTTTTAAATCTATTTTTAGTCTTAAGGAAGCTTTTCCTTCCTCGTAACCGTCCATTTCCTTCCACTTGATTAAGTTTTCTTGAGGAGAGACTTTTCTACAATTACAAGGAGTTGAAGTTTCTCTATTTTTACTCATCTCTTCAGGTGTACAGAAACAAACATATGCTTGAGATTTTAAGATTAATTTTTCTGCCATTTCTTTCATCATATCTATATAGTCTGATGCAAAAACAAGCTCGTCCCATTCAATACCAAGCCATTTAAAATCATCTTGAGAAATTTCATAGAATTCAGATCTTACAAGACGAGGGTTTGTGTCTTCAAACCTTAATTGAAATTTTCCAGAATATTTTTTTGCTAAAAGATAATTAAGTAAAACTGCTTTAGCGTGGCCTATGTGAAAATATTTTTCTGGGCCTGGTGGAAATGCAGATTTTACAACATCGCCTTCTTTAATGTTTAAAAATGCAAAAATATTTCTTTCTTCTTTTTCTTTCTTTTCAAAAAAGCTAGGATTTATTTCTTTTAACATCTCTTGCTGTTTTTCAAGAGAAAGAGAATTAATTTCTTCAATTAAAGGAATAAGCTCAAGAGAAAGTTCTTTTGTTTTTTGTCTGTATTCAGGAAAGTCTTTAAGGATAGCTCCTAAGATATACTTAATTTCAGCTTTACCTTTATACTTTACAGCATTTTCTAAAATAATTTTTTTAAAAGTTTCTTGCATATTTAATCATAATTATTTTTATAAACATTATCTCTATGTTCAAAATATCTAAACAAAATTTTATTTTCTTTTTTTAAATATCTAAAAATTAAAACAAATTTCTGAGTAATGTGAACTCTTTTAAAAATTTGTAATGGTTTTTTTAAATTTTTATAATGTTCAACATCACTACAATTCTTAATTTCATCAACCTTATTAAGTACTTGAGCATACAACACAGGATCTTTTTTAGAAATTTTTATTAAATCCTTTAATAATTCTTTATGAAATTCAAAGTCCATTTATTTTCCTTTAATATAATTATCTAAATCATCTACAGAATTAAATTTTTTATAGTTAGAAGATTTATCTTTTTTATTATCAGATAAAACTTTTTTTATAAAGTCTGGTCTTAATTCTGGTTCTAGTTCTAAATCTGCATAATATTTTACAACTACAGAAATAGCTTCTACTTTATTTTTTAAATTATTCTTTGCTTTTATAATATTTAAGGTTTGATTTATATCTATTGGTAAGTCTAATAATGCTTTCATGTAATCACCATATATATAATATATAGAAACATTAATAAATGTTAATAATTGTTAACAAATATTAATAATTATTCATTTTTTATAAATTTCTTTTAAACTATATTTTTTAAATAAATTTTTAATAGGTAAAAATAATTTTTTAGGAAAAGCATCAATTGAAATCCATTTAACTTCTTTACATTTTTTAGGCTCTTTAATTTCTGGAGTTCCTGAAAAGTATTCTGCTTTATAAAAAATTGTAACATAATGTTTATCTGCCTTTATATAAAAATCATTTGTAATATCTATAAACTTTAGATTTTTAATTTTTATTCCAACTTCTTCTAAAGTTTCTCGCTTTATAGCTTTTTCAAAACTTTCAAACATCTCAAGATGACCACCAGGAATTGACCAAGTGTTTTCCCCTATTTTTTTAGAAGATTTTCTTTTCATTAAAAGAACTTTATCTTCTTTAAAAATAAAAACTGCAACTCCTATCTTTGGTCTTGGCATAAAAAATCACTAAAAATTACAATTATTCAGGATATGCCTCTTTAATTAACTCTTCTTTTCCTTCAAAGTTTTTTCTTATAGGTTCTAAAAGCTTATTAACTTCTTCTGCAACACCTGACTTAAGATCCATTGGGTGTAAAGCTTTTGATGCAAAGGCCTCTTGTAGATCTTCTTGAGTCTTAAACTTTAAAGGCCCACCCCATTTTTCTGGCCTATCAATTATAAACTCTTCACCTTTATCTTGTTTTTGAGTCATTATTAAAAGTTTTGCAAAATCTAAAACTCCATTTTCAATATTTCCTTCTTCACAATATGCTTTCTTTAATTTATTTTTAATAGTTTCATAATCATCTATTAAATCTATTTTTGAAGCTTGGTTTGAAGAAGACATTTTACCATCAGGAGTTAAGCCTCTTATAAAAGGAATCATAACTTCAACTCTTGGTTTTTCTCCAAGCTTTGGCAGGAATTCTCTTGCAAGAACAAATATTTTTCTTTGATCAATTGCTCCTAACTGCACATCAACATCTAAATGAACTTCATCAAGTGCCTGCATTAATGGATATAAAAGACCAGAAAGCTTAGGATTATCTCCTTGTTTTACAACATCACTAGATGCTTTTTCTGCATTTCTAACAGTTACTTCTGAAGACATTTTATAAAGATCTAAAACATATTCTTTAGATAATTGAAAATCTGAACCTTTAACAATTTCAAAATTTTCTAAATCTCCACCAAGTGCTTCAATCATTCCTTTAATAACTATTGAATAGTATTCGTATCTTTTTTCAAGTAAAGGCCAAGGAGTATTATCTAAAGCTCCATGAAGATCTGCTAAAAGAACTTTAACTTTAAAACCTGCATTAAGAAAATCATTTAACTTTTGAGCCCAGGTAAAATAACCTATATGAGGTCTTCCAGTAACTGATGTTCCTAAGTAAACAACTGGTTTTTCTTTTTCTTTTAAAAGTTTTAAAAGTTCTTCCTCACTTATAATTTCTTGAGTATTTCTTTTTATTAATTTAAATCTTTCTTCAACATCCATAATAAATCACATATTTTTTATTTAAAAAATTATTTTAACTTAACAGCAGTTCCATATGCAAGCATTTCTGAAGCTCCTTGCATAACCATAGAAGTTGTAAATCTTAAACCTATAACTGCATCTGCTTTAAGATCAATTGCTTCGTTTATCATTCTATTATAAGCTTCTTCTCTTGAATGAATAGTCATTTCTGTGTAAGTTTTAACTTCTCCACCAACTAAATTTCTAAGACCAGCACCAATATCTCTTCCAAGATTTCTTGATCTAACAGTATTTCCTTTAACAATTCCTAATATTTTTATTATTTTTTTACCAGGAATTTCTTGTCCAGTTGTAACAATCATTTCTTTTGCCATAATTAAATTTCACCTTTTTTTAATTTGTTCAATAACATCTTCTTTTTTATTAAATAAAATAAATAAAAATACAATAAATATTGGAACACCATATATAAAAAATATAGGACTTATAATAATTCCTAAAAATATTAAAATCAAACTTAAAATTAAACCAATATAATTAATTATATTTTTATTATCCATATCAAATTATCTCTTTTATAATATTATATATAAATTATAATAAGAAGTATATAAAAATATATAGATATAGTTAATATTTATTAAAATAAAGATAAAGATTTAAGTATGTTTAAAAAAATATTTTCTAAAAAAATTAATATTATATTAATTATTATTTTTATATTAATAACTACATATTCAATGATAAACTACATGCCTTATTGGGATGAAGCAGTTTATATTAATAATGGGAAATATTTATTTTCATTAACAGAAATTTCAACTTATGAATACCAAAGACCCCCTATCATGGGTATTTTAACAGGAGTTTTTTGGGTTCTAGGTTTAAATGAGATTTTGTTTACAAAAATCCTTCTTTCAATAATATTTATTCTTGGTCTTTTATATTTATTTAAGATTTCTGAAGATATTAAAAAAGGAAGTGGAATAATTACTACTTTAATATATGCATCTCTTCCAACAATATCTTTATTTACAAATAGAGTCTTAACTGAACTTCCTGGAAGCGCTTTATCTATTATAGGTTATTATTTTTTTACTAAAAAAAAATATATATTATCAGGATTAATATTTTCATTAGCATTTCTATTTAGGTATCCTACAGGACTTATCTTTGGAATTTTAGGAATTTTTTTAATTATTGAAGTTATTAAAAAAAGAAAATTTAAAAATTTAAAAAATATATTAAAATATGGAATTGGTTTTTCAATATTAGTAATTCCTTTTATAATTATTAATTATATATTTATTAGAAATGAATATCTAACATTATCATTAATTAATAAACTACTTTTACCATTTATTAATGCTTCTAAAATGGTGGCAGCAAATTCTTTTGATTTAGTTACAAATGGTTTTTTATATTATATTAAATATTTATTCTATGAAAACTTTTTATTAGTTTTTTTCATATTATTTTTAATACTTGGAATAATCTTTAAAAAAAGTAGAAAATTATTTTTAAAGAAAAAAGTAATTATTCCAATAGTAATTTCTATAATAGGTTATTTGTATATTTCATCACTTGTACACTATGAACCAAGATATTTTATTGTAGCATTACCTTTCTTTTCAATAATTGCAGGAGTTTCGATAATTGAATTTTTAAAAAGAATTAAATTAATAAAAATTAAACCAATAATTGAAATTGCACTTATAATATTTGTAATAGCAATATATATTTTTTTAATAAAACAACAAATAATGAATAACCAGATTACTGAATTTAAAGAAATTGAAGAATACTATAATTATGTTAAAAGTATAGATAAAGATTATAGAGGATTGGTAGCTGTTGATAATCCTGTATTTGGAATTTATAATGAAAATAAATTTATTTATCTATCAGGACCTTTTTATGCAGCTTACATTCTAGAGAATAACCCTTCTGTAAAATATGTTTATTTTGAAGAAAGAACAATTACTTGTTTTAATAAAGAAGATAAAGAATGTATTGAAAAAGAAGAAAAATTTAGAAACTTAATGTCTCAAAAATATGATTTAATATACACAACTAATTTTCAAAAAAGTACTCAATATATCTACAAGCTAAAATAAATCATATTCTTTAAATTTTTTTATTCTAAACTTAGTTAAAAGATATTTAGAGATTTCTTTAATTATTGAAAGCCCATAAACTAAAGATGCCTTTAATTTTATTGAAGATGCTTCTGGAAAATATCTTGTTTCAACAGGAACTTCTTTTATTTTGTATTTTTTAATAACAGTTTGTATAATAATTTGAGTATCAAAAACAAAATTATCAGAATTTTTATCTAATGGAATAGAAGTTAATAATTTTTTAGAATAAGATCTATAACCTGTATGAAATTCACTTAAAGAAGTATTAAGAAAAATATTTTCAAAAAATGTTAAAACTCTATTTCCAAAATATTTATAATAAGGCATACCCCCTTTAATTGGATCTTTTTTATTTAAAAATCTAGATGCAAAAACAGCATCTGCTTTTCCTTGAACAATTGGAATAAACATTTTATTTAAAATTCTAGGATCATACTGATAATCAGGGTGTATCATTATAACAACATCAGCACCTCTTTTTAAGGCTTCTTTATAACAAGTCTTTTGATTTGCACCATAACCTTTGTTTTTTTTATGCTTGATTGTCATAATACCTAGTTTTTTTGAAAGAGAGTAAGTATTATCAGTAGAATTATCATCAACTAAGATCATTTCATCTACATATTCTTTTGGAATATCTTTAATTGTCTTTTCTAAAGTACTTTCTGCATTATATGCAGGAAAAACAATAATTATTTTTTTACCATCATACATTCAAAATCAATATTTATAAATATTTAAGCTATCACTAAATATAATATAGATTCCTAAATAAATAAAAACTAAACTGATTAAAAGATGACAAACAATATTTTAGATAAAACATTTGATTTTCTTGAAAAAAGAAATAAACATTTTAAAAAAATTAGAACTATTGGAAAATATACAATCTTTTCTGTAATTGCAACACTTACAGATCTTTTATTTTTATATGTATTTACAGAGTTTATAGGTTTGTTTTATTTAGTATCAGTAAAACTATCATACTTTATAGGAATGATTGTTGCTTTTTTTGGAAATAAACAATATACTTTTAAAAAAACTAATAAAAGAAGCTATCATCAATTTATTGATTTTTTTATAATATCTGTTATTGATTTATGTATGAATGTAATACTTATTAAACTATTAACTGAATATTTAGGAGTATGGTATATTTTATCAAAAATAATAACTGTAATAATTATATTCTTTGGAAAATATTTACTTCATAAAAAAATAGCATTTAAAAATTAAAAGCGCCTCGGGTAGGATTTGAACCTACGACCTATCGGTTAACAGCCGATCGCTCCAACCACTAAGCTACCGAGGCAGATTACTAATATTTTTAATAACATAAAATTAGTATTAAATAATTAAGAACATAAATATATTTAAACCTATTTTTTTATATAAAAGTTAAAGAAATCAGGAAAAGATTTCTTAAAGCTGTTGAAAAACCAATTATTATTATAAATAGCTTAAAATAGTTGTTTAAAGAAGAATCTTTAACATATTTATCAATTATAAATAAAAGAGCTAGACAAAGAAATATTTTTACAAATAAAAAAACATAAGGATTTAAAGAAATTAAAAAATTTGATAAAACATGAATTTCTTTAAAATTATTTGGAATAAAACTAACCATATAAAAAGTAATAAAAGAATCTAGAACTTGAGAAAAAAATGCTAATTGACTAGATTTTTTTAAAAATAGTCTTTTTTTAAAAATAAAATAAAAAATTATAAAAATTATTGAAGAAAAGAAAATTAATTTTAAAAATAAAAAATAATTAACAAGATTTATAAAAAATAAAACTAAAAGAGGAAATAACAATATATAACTTAAAAATAAAAGAATGTTTTCAAAAGAAAATTTAGTTTTCTTTTCAATAAATAAAGATAATTCAAAGAATATTAAAAAAAGTAAACCTAAAAATAAAAAAAGATTAGGATAATATAAATAAAAACCAATTGAAAAAGGATTATTTGAAGAAGGAATAAAAAAATCTAAAGAAGTAAAAGAAAAAGATAACATTCTTAAGAAAGCACCAATAACTACAAAATTAAAAACAGATAATATGAATCTAAAATTAATATTTATTTTTCTAAATATTAAATAAGGATAGATTAAAAAATAAATAAAAATACCAATTATTGAATAAGTCAGAGTATTAATAATATTATATCCATTATCTAAAAGATTAAATTTAGAAAAATAATAAATTACCCTTTCTAAAGAAATTGGAGACATTTATTAAAAACCTTAAATTAACCTCTAGGGCCTCTTCTAATAATTTTTTTCTTTTTTAAATTAGATTCTAACTTGCTTTGAAAATTTTTAACTCTATTTTTATAATCAAAATTTTGAGTTGAAATATTTCTTTCAAGTTTTGGTTTTCTTTTAAAAATAAAACCTTTATCTATTAAATAAATAGGGTTTTTCTTTAATTGAGCCTGAAGCAATTCAACATTAAATTTATTTTTAAAAAGTGGATTTGTTGAAAAAAGAGTAAATAAACTATCTAAATTTTTTTTAACATCTTTATTTTTATATAACTCTTTAACTAAAGATTTAAATTGTTTATTTTTAGATTCTAAAATCTTAAGACTAGCTTCTGTATTAAGAGAAGAATTATTTAAGACTTTTAATAATTTTTCATTAGCTTCAACATTATATTTATAAAAATCATACATTTTATTAAAAACAGCAGTATCTGTATATAATCTATCTACAATTCTTTGTGCATTTTTCTGATTTGAATCAGATAATTTATAAGGATAACTTTTAAAAAATTGTTCTACAGCAACTTTTTGTTTTAAATTTTTTTTAATATTAGCATCAATAATTTTCTTTGCAGAAAATACAGATAAAAGTAAACTTAAAGAAATTGCACCCGAAATTATAGTTGATTTATTCATATAAATATCTATAACAGAATAAAATATAAATATATGCATCTAAATTTATTTATGAAACTTAAAATAACAGGATTTTCAAAATTTGAAATAACTGAAAAAGAATATAACAAATTCTTAAAAAAAAGTAAAGAAGAAATTTATATTTGCCTTAAAAAAACAAAAGATGAAGAAATTTATCTTGAAATTGTTGGAGATGATTTTGAGAAAATTAAAGAAACAGTAGTATATATTTTCTTTAAAATTAAAAAAATTAAGTTTTTTAAAACAACTATCCTAACATTTAGTAAAAAAATAAGCAAAAAAGAAATAAAGAACATAAAAAATGAAATTATAACAGAAATTGAAACAAAAATGGATAATATAAATTATAGTTATGCTCCAGAAGATTTACTTGAGATAACAAAAGCTAAATACCTTTAAATAAAGATTTATAATGGACAAAATAATTGGAATTAAAGTAAATAAAGATAAAGCACAAGAAACAATTTCTAAAATAAAAGAAGAAAATAACTTTAATTCAAGATATAAGATAATTAGAGAAAAAGAAAACATAATCATACCTATTAAAAAAATAACTTCAGACTTAAATAAAAATAACATAGTAGAAATTAATAATCCAGAAAAACAAAAAGAAATTGGACTTACATACAAAGAAATACTTAAAAAAGAAATAAATTCTAAATATATAGATAATCTCCCTTCTTCTTATGATATTGTAGGAGACATTATAATAATTAACATAGAAGATAAAGAATTTCTTAAAGAATATAGTTCAAATCTAACTAATTCTCTTAAAAAAATACATCCCCACATAAAAGTAGTCTTAAACAAATCAAAAGAACATCATGGAACCTTTAGAACACAAGATTTAGAATGGATAGGTGGCGAAAATAGAAAAGAAACAATTATCCAAGAAAACGGATGTTATTTAAAAACAGATGTTGAGAAAGTATTTTATTCAACAAGACTTGCAACAGAAAGAAAAAGAATAGCCTCTTTAGTCTTAGAAAATGAAACAATAGGAGTTTTCTTTGCAGGAGTAGGTCCTTTTTCAATAGCCATTGCAAAACTTGCAAAACCAAAAGAAATTATTTCCATTGAACTTAACCCTATTGGTGTTAAATATATGGAAGAAAATATTTTAAAAAATCAAATGGAAAAAATAATAACACCAATAGAAGGTGATGTTAAAGAAATATCTAAAAGATATCCAAACTACTTTGATAGAATACCAATGCCACTTCCAAAATCTGCAGAAAATTTTTTAGATGATGCAATTTTTTCAATAAAAGATAAAGGAATAATACACATTTATAATTTTGTATCTAAAAATGAACCATTTAAAGAAATTGAAAAAATAATAAAAGAAAAAGAAAAAAAGAATAATTGCAAGATAGAAATAATATTTAAGAAAGTTATTAGAAGTTTTTCTCAAACCACTGTACAGATTGTAATGGATTTAAAAATATCTAAAGATCTTTCTTAAGTTTAGGTTTCTTTTTAGAAGTTTTAGATTTAGAAACTTCTTTTGGTTTTACTTCTTCTTTTTTCTTTGAAGGTTTAATTTTTGAAACTATTTTTTTAACACTTTTAATAGAATCACTTTTTTCATTTTCTAAAAGAAGTTTCTTTCTTTTCTCAAGTTCAAATATTTGTTTATCAATAATTTTCTTTTCAAAATCAACTGAAGCACTATCATAAATAGTTTTAGATTTAGAATCCTTTAAAACATCTTTATTTTTTATTCTTTCAAGCTCTAAAAGATATTTATCTCTCATTTCTTTATAAGTGAAAGGACTTATTTTTCCTTCAATTAATTTTTCATCTAAATAACCTATTTGTTTAATTATTCCTTCCTTTGAATGATGTTTTTTAAATCTTTCAACTTCAAAGACAATTGTTAAAACCATTAAAAACAAAGCTGCAACAAATAAATAAAGATAAACATCTTTCTTCTCTTTTGAATAAATATAGATGTTTTGAGAAGAAGTTTCTTTTTCTTTACTTACATTTTCATCTTCATCAGAAACAATAATTACAGAGCCTTGATTTGAAGAACTAATATCAATAACTAATGTTTCAAGATCTGTATTTAAATAATAATCAAGAACTATTTTTTCTGTTTCATAAAGATAATGTGCAAAATTAAGTATAGAGTTTGCAACATTTAATTGAGATTTTGCTTTTTCTTCATCTTTATTTTTATAGAAATCATGAGCATTTTTATAATAAATACCATGATCTAAGAAAGTTTTAGACCAAACATAATTTTCATTATTCATTGCACTTTGATTTCTTAAATCTTTAGTTAATTGATCATATTTAATATTAAAATCATTTAATGTAAAATTATTTTTACTGTCTTCTTGTGTTTTTATAACAGCTAAAGCAGTTGCTGAATCATAAAGTGAAGTTACATACCATCCTCTTTGGTAATTAATCTTTGCAGCATTAAGTCTTCTTTTTAAATCTTCAGTATCTGCTATGTTTGGAGCAACTAAAATTAATTGATTTTCAACAGATATAATGCTTTCTTGTGCTTTTTCTTTAAAAAAGTTAGATTCTACAAACTTTAAATCATTATTTGTTGTAATTGATGCATCTAAAAAATCATTTGCAATTTCTGTCCATGCTAAAGCATAAGCATATTCTTGTATTTTTGAAAAATTATTTATAGTTTGCTTTTCTTTTAAAGATTCAACTTTATCTCTTGCCCAAGTAATTCTTTGTCTTCCACCAACACACCATTCTAAATATTCAATTGAACAGTTGTTAGATCTGTTTTCTGTTAAAGTTATTTTTTCATCAAGTTCAGAAACTCTAAGATCAAAAATAATTGAAGAATCTGCTAAAATTGATGGATTTGTAATAATTTCTTCAACAGAGATTATATTAATATAAGCTAAAAAAGAATTATTTGCTGCTGAATAAAAATAATTATTTTCATAAAACTTTTTTGAATTTTCAACAAGTTCTTCAGAATAAGTAACTGTTGATAAAAGTGTATCTAGAACATCTAAATCTTTTATGTTAGAGGAAGATATTTTAGAATTAATTGAAGATAATTTTTCTTCAGTATTAAGAATATATTCTTCAGTTATTTTTTTTAAAGGTTCAACAGCTTTAGAATATTCAATTTTATTATAAACAAAATCATCTACTTTTTCTTCTTGAATAGAATTTACATCAATTGAAGAAACATCTTTAAAAGCATAATCTAGAACATCATCAATAGTTGATACTTCAATAATCTTTAAACCCCATTCATTATAAGCATGCTCAATTAAATCAACTTGTTTAATTTCATCATCTTCATTAATCACTTGAGATCTATTTCCTTGAGGTATGAAAAATAAATCAACACCTATTTCAGAAGCTTTTTTTGCTTTATAATAAATTCCACCAACATCTCCAATATATCCATCAATTGAAATTGAACCAGTCATACTTACATTTTCAGGAACTGGAGAATCTTTAAACATTGAAATTATTAAGAGAGCCATTGCACCACCTGCAGATGGACCATCTATAGTGTGTGCATTTGAAGTAATATCAACTGTAAAATCATACTCTTGCTTAATATCTTCTTTTATAACTGAATCTGCAACTGCAATTGCATTTTTAAAAGATTCTTGTGTTGAAGAACCTACTATTGATTCATCTATTGAAGAATATATTTTTCCAGTACCAGGTATAATTTTTACATTTAATTGTGCATCTTTTGCACTTGTTTCACCAGATACTGCGAAAATCTTCATATTAGCATCAGAAACTAATGCAAAAAGATTAGGCATTAAAAGTATTAAAAATAATAATATTGCAATTGATTTAATTTTCATGTTTTCTTCCTCTCAAATAAATAGTTTTCAATGTAATATATATTATATAATATTTATTTAAAGGTTACTTTTTCTTGTTTTTGAAAAGAAGATTAAATTTTTTAGTTGTAGAAAGAATATTTTTCCTTCCTTTTTTTTCAATTGAAATTAAATCTAGTTCTTTAAGTATTTTTAAGTCTTCAAAAGGTCTTTTCTTACTTATTTTTGATTGTTCAACAGGAGCATTTAAAGAAATAAAAGCTAAAGTTTTAAGTTCAGATTTTGAAAGAGTTGTTCCTGTTGCAAAAATATTAAAAGAATGGAATTCTGGTTTTACAACAATTTCTAATTTTTTATTATCTTTAACAATAGAAAGAGAAGTTTTTCTTTTATTATAATCATTGATTAAATCATCTATCTGAATATCAATTATTTTTTTATCAATATTTGGAAATGAAGAATAAATTTTTGAAATTAAAGTTGATTTTGGAGATAGAAACAAAATAGCTTCAATTGCTTGTTTTAAATAATCACTACTTGTTTGGTCCATTATAAATCACATGTTAAAAAATTATTCTCTTTTTGCAGTTAATGTTTCATTACGTGCAGGCATTATGTAAACAAAATAATCTCCCTCTGAAACTTTATCTCCAGTAGATTTTTCAATCCAATAAACAGTAGAGTCATCTTCTGATTGACTTAAAAAACTTATAGATCCGTGAACCACATCACCTGTTTGATATTCTCCAGCTCCATTAAGAATAGGTTGAGAGATTCCAGTATCATTTTCTAAAGTTAAAGTATAAGTTTCTGGCTCAGAAGATTCTGCTTGAAAAATTGCAGTAACTGATTTATTTTGAGTCATTGTAACGTCACAATTTATAGCAGCAGTATCACAATTTCCAGTCCATCCTTGAAAAGTATTTCCTTCAGATGCATTTGCATTTAAAGTAACTGAAGTTCCTGAAGAATAATTTTGAGAACAATCAGTTCCACAATTAATACCTACTGGATTTGAAGTTACAGTTCCATTTCCAGAAACATTAACAGTTAATGTATAATTTTCAGGATCTGGTTCATCTGGTTCATCTGGTTCATCTGGTTCAGGATCTTCTCCTCCAGGATTAGGATTAACATTATCTATTTCTTCAACTTGAGAAGAATCATTTAAATCTTCAATAAACCCATCAACTGTTGAATCTATTCCTTCATTAATTTTGTCAGATTGACTTACTTTCTCATTTGAAAAATTAATAAAGGTTGTTGCAAGAACAATTGTACCTAAGACTAAAACACCAACTATAATTACCATTTCTAAAGAAACTTGAGCTTTTTTATTTTGAATCATATTTATTCTTATTTTATATTTTTATAATATTATTCTAAGCCACCATCAGTAATAGTCCAATTATAATTATTAATTAATATATTTTTTGCATCAACTGCAGAACTATCATAATTAACTGCTGTTGCACCTAATGTAACATTACTTTTTAAATTAGTTAAATTTGACCATCTAATTAAAATATTAGAATAATTTACAGTAGATAATGCATAATCAAACATATGAGCCATATCAGTTACATTTGAAACATCCCATGCACTAATATCTTGATCAAAACAAATATCAGAAATACTAAAGAAACATTGAAACATTCTGTTCATATTTGTAACATTTGAAACATCCCACATACTTATATTTTGATTAAATGAATAATTATTATAAAACATAGAAGACATATCAGTTACATTTGAAACATCCCAATTATTCAATGGTTGATTAAATCTAGTACATCTAAACATTGCAGCCATATTAGTTACATTTGAAACATCCCAATTATTTATAGAAGTATTAGTCCATGAAAATACACCATTATTTGGAGGACTACTTACACTACAATTTTGATAACCACTAAAAGTTCCTGCTAAATTTGTAATTCCGTTTAAATCAGGAACATCAGTTGCAGTTACAACTAAATTTGTAGCTCCAGAGAAATAATATCCACTATTTCCAAATTTTAAATTACCCCATTGACTAATTTCAGTTAATTTTAATTTATCTCCAGAATTATTAAACCTAAAACCTTCAATAAAACCTGTTATGATTACATCATATATCCCAGAACTTGAATATGTGTGAGTTTTATCAGGATCACTATAACTTGTAACCTCTGATGTAGTTCCATCTCCCCAATAAACTTTAAAATTATAATTATTACTATAAAGAGAAGCAGAATCTAAAGGTAATGTAATTTGATTTGCATTTGAAGAACCAGTACTAATTTTTGTAGTATCCCATTTAGATATAAATGCATCTGAAGTAGGTATAAAATTTGCAGTTAAATTCACATTACTTGAAGGCATTGTATAACTAAATGAAGGATCTGTACTTACTACAGTACCATTTTGATCAATCCAATTTACATAAGAAAATTCAGCAATAGAAGAGACAGATATATTTGCAACATCTCCAGGATTATAATTTCCTGCACCATTTAAACTAATATTTACTGAATCTGGATTTTCAATTAAATTTAAATTATAAGCAACAGGCAAACTAAAAGTTGCAGTTACATTTTTAACTTCAGTCATAGAAACAGAACAACTAATTTGAGGTCCAGAACAATCCCCAGACCATCCTTCAAAAACATATCCTGAAACTGGAGTTGCATTTAATTGAACAGATTGTTGATCAGGAAAAGTTGCAGAACAGTTTGTTTGAGATTCTAAACAATTAATTCCAGAAGGATAAGTTTCAACAGTTCCTCCAATTGTTTTAGTTAAATTTAAAGTATAACTGTTTGGAAGATTAAAAGTTGCAGTTACATTTCTTGCTTGAGTCATGGAAACTGTACAAGTAAGATTAGTTCCTGAACAAGCACCTGACCATCCACCAAAACTATGACCAGTAACAGGATTTGCAGTTAAAGTAACTGAAGTGCCTGAAGAATAATTTTCAGAACAATTAGTTCCACAATTAATACCAGAAGGATTTGAAGTCACAGTTCCATTTCCCGCACCACTTAAAGATACATTTAAAGTATAAGTTGATGGAGCAGTTGATGAAAAATTTGCAGTTAAAGAAGTATTTGAATTTAAATTAAAAGTATATGGATTTGTGGAAAGTGAACCTGTTGGAGTTGTCCAATTATTAAAAGTATAACCTGAAAGAGCAGTTGCAGTTGCAGTAACTGAAGTTCCACAACTAAAAGTTCCAGCTCCTGAAACAGTACCACCTGCTGGAGGGTTTGAAGATAAAGTTAAAACACAATTACTACCAACACCTGAAATTGGTTCATAATCTTCAGGATTTGTTAAATCTTTAATAAAACCATCAATTGTTGAATTTGTAGCAGCATCAATTTCTCCTGCTTGATCTACTTTTTCATTTGTAAATCCAATTAAAATAGTTGCTAAAATAACAGCACCTAAAATCAAAACACCAATAATAATTATCATCTCTAAAGAGACTTGAGCTTTTTTACTTTTATTCATATCTTTATCCACTTTTTTTACTTTTTTAGATTTTATTATTTTTTTAGATTTAATTTTTTTAACTTCTTTTTTCATAAATATCTTTTCTCTTAATTAAAATTTGCTGTAATACCAGTATTAAAATTTAAATCAAAATAGAATATTTCAGTTTTGCTCATAATAGCTCCAGAAGAATCTTTCCAGTTTAAGAAACTATGACCTGTAGCAGGAACAGCTTCTACTCTTACTTGAGTTCCACAAGCAAAACTACCATCTCCTTTAACAGTGCCAGCATCTTGAGGATTTACTGAAATTACTAGATTACAAATAAAGTTATCAACAATTTCATCTGTTTGTTTATTAATTGCATTAGATTGATCTGCTTTTGAAGAAGACATATTAATAACAATTGTTGCAAGAATAATTGTCCCTAAAACTAAAACACCAACGATAATCATCATTTCTAAAGAAACTTGAGCTTTTTTATTTATCATAAAATATAATCCTTTAATTATAAATATAATATAAATATAAATACATAATATATATAAATGTATTTGTTATAGAAGAATAAGTAAATAGTTTTAAAGATAAATAATTTTAAAGATCTTAAATAACTTTTATAAAAATCTCAGAAAAGAAATCATCTTGCCAAACATTTATCTTCTGATCTTGATGAAGAAATAAAAGAGGAATAAATAAATTATTAACAATATCAAAATTATCAATATTTTTTGAAAAAAGATTTTTAAAAGTTAAACAACCTTCCTTATCTGCTTCTTTTTTAATTGAAGAAAAAAGAGAATCAATTCTTAAGTTAATATCTTCAGTTGATTTTGGAACAAAAAATTCAACTTCTGCTTTTTCTTTAATCATTTTTTCAATGTTTTTTTTAGTTGGTTTATTCATTATAGTATCTATTGCTTCAATTAAATCATCTAAAGAAACTTGACTTTCTTTATTTCTAATTGGATTTTCTAAGTTTAAAGCATTAAGTAAAATATCATCTTCTTTAGGTATTATTAAATCATCTTCAGGATCAATACTTGAAAGCTTTAAAGTATATGTTTTAATTTTAAGAAGAATACTTGCAGCTAGAAGTGCATTTGCAGGAATCATTAAATTTTCTTCTTTAAACTCTATTATTTTTTTTAAATAGAGATCTGTAAGAGAAATAATATCAATATTCCAAATATCAAAATCATTTGATTTTACAAGATCAAACAAAAGTAGTTTCCAGTTTGGTTGATCTATAATGTTTACTAATTCTTCCATATATAAAAGATATCTTCAAAAAAGAATAAAAAGAGAAAGGTTTTTTAGTTTTTTAATCTTCTAAAACCTTTGCATTAAAATTGTTTGCTTCAATATCACATAATTTAATTTTTTTACTTTGGCCTTCAATATATAAAACAGTATCTTTTTCAAAGTAAATTGTTACAGAATCACAAACTAATCTAAACCTTACAGATTTAGATTTTAGTAATTCATCAAAAATTAAATCTATATTTTCTGAAAAAACTATAATATCTATTCCTTGTTTTTTACCTTTAATTTTTGTTGAAATTTCATTTAAATCAATAGTTCCAACAACATTAAACTTTAAAATAAACTCTTTAATATCAAATGAAGAAATTAATTTTTGAATATATTCTTTAGCTTTTATAGTGTCTGAAAAGATATATGTTCTATAAGCTCTATATTTTTCAAAAAACTTATCAGCTTCACCCATTTCTTTATAAAAACTATCCATTTCTTCTTTAATATTTGAAACTGTTGAATTCATTTTCTTAAAAAGAGAAATTAATTCTCTCTTATTAATTTCAGATTCTATATCTTTTTCTAAATATTCATTCTTTTTAACAATATCATTAATTTCTTTATAGTCATTTATAAGACTATTTAAAATATCATGAAGTGGATTGTAAAGCTCTAAAACCTTATTTGTTCTATATAGATTTTTATTTAAAGACTCAAAAGACTTTTTAACTTTATTATTAATATCAACCATTTTTTAAAACCCCTTTTTTAAATTTGAAAAAATTCCCCTATAATAATATGATAAATGGTAATATTTAATAAAGCTATCTTTTTATGTAGATAACAGATTATTTTTCAGACTTTAAATCTAAAAACATATGATATGATGCAATTGCTCCTTGAGAAGTAGAAGTTACAATTTGCTTAAGTTCTGTATGGTTAGTACAATCTCCAGCTGCAAATACACCTTCAATATTAGTTCTTTGAGCTTTATCTACAATAATTTCACCATGATCATCAAGTTTTATACTTAATTTATCTAAAAGCTCTGTATTTGGAACATGACCTATCTCAATAAATATTCCATCTAATACCATTTCATTATCATCTTTTAATTTAATTTTTTCTAATTTTTCAGAACCAATTAATTCTTTTATTTCAGAATTATAAACAACTTCTACATTTTCTTGTTTAAATAAAGAATCAAGCCACATAGGTTCTGCTCTTAATTGAGAGCCTCTATATATTAAATAAACTTTCTTTGCAATTTCAGAAAGTAATAAAGCAGCAGTTACAGCAGCATCAGAACCACCAATAACACCTACAATTTTATCTTTATAAAAAGCTCCATCACAGGTAGCACAATAATGAACCCCTTTACCTAAATATTTTTCTTCATTTTCAATATTTAAAGTTCTTTTTTTCTTTCCTATTGCAAGTAAAACTTTTCTTGCTTTTACAGTTTCTTGATCAGTATTTACTATGAAAAAATCATCTTGTTTTTTAATATCCATAACTTTTTCATATTTTATAGGAATTTCTAAATTATTAACTTGTTCTACCATTTTTGAAATTAAATCCATACCAGTTACTTCTAAAAAACCAGGATAATTCCAAATAGTGTGAGCAGTAGAAGTTACTCCTCCAAAAGAATCTGTAAACATTATAGTTGACATTTTATATCTTCCTGAATAAAGTGCACTTGAAAGTGCTGCAACACCACCACCAACAATAACTAAATCATAAATATTTGAATTATTTTCATTCATTTTTTAATCACATTTCTAATTTTTAAAGTATTTTTCACTTGTATATATTTACAAGTATATATATTTACTATCCAAAAAATATATAAACTAAACCTTTTCAAACCTATCCCAAGGAAAAATCAACCAATCAACATTAGTTTTTGAATAGAAATCAGGATAAGAAGTACAGTTTTTTTTATTTACATAAAGACTTGCAATTTTTACATCTTTTGGTTTATATTTTTCTTTTAATAAAGAAGAAATAAACTGAATAGTTTTACCAGAATCAACAATTTCATCTACAATTAAAATAGTTTTATTTTTTAGAAATTCTTTTGCAGGAAAATTAATTAATTCGATCTTACCTCTTTTTTCTTTAGAGTAAGATTTTACAGCAATACTAAAAAGATTTTTATTATCAAGAAGTCTTGATAAGTGAATAGCTGGAAAAAGGCCACCTACAGAAACACCTAAAATAACATCTGGAATATAGTTTTGTTTTTTTAATTGCAGAAATATTTTTTTACAATCATTTTCAATTTGAGTATAAGTAAGTTTTATTTTTGTCATATAATATTAATAAAACGAATAAAATAAAAATAGTATCTTAAAAAAAATAAAAAAAAGAAAGAGAAAAATTATTCTCCATCTATATTAAGATTTAATTTTGCTTTAAGTTCTCTATATCTGTTTCTTATAGTAACTTCAGTTACACCAGCAACATTTGCAACTTCTTTTTGAGTTCTTCTCTCACCTGTCATTAAAGCAGCTATATATACTGCAGCTGCAGCAACACCAGTTGGACCTCTTCCAGAAATTAAACCAGATGCAATTGCTTTTTTAACAATTTGTTTAGCTTTATTTTCAACTTCTGAAGATAAAGTTAAAACAGAAACAAATCTTGAGATATAGTAACTTGGATCTGTTAAAGGAACAGCAATATCAAGTTCTTTTACAATGAACCTATATGTTCTTCCAATTTCTTTTTTTGTTAAACCTGAAGCTTCAGCCATTTCATTTAATGTTCTTGGAACATTATATGTTCTACAGACAGAATAAAGAACAGCAGCAACAACAGCTTCAATTAATCTTCCTCTTATAAGTCCTTTTTCAACAGTTTTTCTATAAAGTAAAGCTGCAGTTTCAACTAAAGGATTTGGAATATTTAAATATGATGAAATTCTTTTAAGTTCTGTTAAAGCAATTGATAAATTTCTTTGAACAGAGTTTGAAATTGAAGATCTTTTATGCCATTTAATTAATCTATACATTTGAGCTCTTGATTTTGTAGAAAGTTTATTACCTCTTAAATCTCTACCTGATCTTTCAATCATAGTTTCAAGACCTTTGTTTATTTTTGTATATTTCATTGGTGAACCAGTACTAACATTATCTTGTTTTTCAGCATTATCAAAACTTCTCCAATCTTTTCCAGTATCGATTTGATCTTCTGATAAAACAGTATGACATTTACTACAGATATATTCTCCAGTTTTTGAATCTCTGTAGACTTTTGTGTTTCCACATTCTGGACATTTAACCATTGTTTACACCTCTATATTTTTTAAAAATTATAAAATTAGTTTACCATTTAATCTTTCTTTGTAATTTTTGTAAAACCTTGTATTTTATATAAGTTTTTGAAAAATAAGCAAACCTATATAAATATAATAGTTTTTCTAGTATTTAAAGGTTTTTATTTTTAAGTTTTCAAGAGTTTTTTTAAAATTAAATATCTTCTTTAAACTTATAATTTATAACACTTGAAGTAAAAGTAGGTCTGAAAAGTAACCTTATAGCATCTCTATTTGGATAATAAATAACCCCATCATTATCTTTAATTGAAATTATCTTTACAGAAGATAAATTACCATCTCTAAAATCAACTTCAGATTTTGAAGTTGTTAAAAAATTAAGAGTACTATTATCTTTAATTATTTGTTGGATACTACTTCCTAAATAAATATTATTAAAAACAAAACTTAATTCAGGGAAAACAACTAAAACATCATCTTTTAAATTTAAAGAAATATCTTCAACAATACCTTTTATAAAATAAGGAGCAATAGGATCTTTTGGATTAATATTTATTAATTTTACAGAACCAATGTTTTGATATCTTTGTTTAAATAATACAGAAACATTTGTTTTATTAAAAAAAGAACCATATTTTTTATCTAAAACTATTAATTTTGATAAAACTCTTAATTTTTCAAAATCATTGATTTCATTTGTAATTTTTATAGCTTTAACTTTTGTAATTAAATCTTTAATTGTTATAATATCTTTTGAAAAAACTTGATTAATTATTTTTAAAGAAACATCTTTAAATGAAAAAATATTTACAAAAGCATCAAAAGGAATTTTTCCTAATGGCATTTTAATATCAGAATAATTTATTTTTTTAACAGGAAACCCAAAAGGATCCATATTAAGTTCAAATTTATCTAAAACTTCAGAATTCTGTTGAGGATAACCAAGACTTATAAAATTATTAACAGTATCAAAAACAATAACTGTTTTTGAAGAAAGCAAATAATTTTCACAAATAATTTTAGATATAAATAATCTATCATCAAGATTTGGACCATAAACAGAAACACTTTTTAAATTTGAAAGAGAAGTTGTAACAGTAATATCTTTCTTTTTACCTAAAATTAATTTATCTAAAGGAGTTGAAGATTTAAAATCTAAAGACAAAGGCATATTTGATAAAGATTTAATAACTTCAGGATCTGAAAAGAAATAATCATTATCTCTTTTTTCTGCAAGTTTTAAAGAAATTAATTTTATATTATAAGATTTAACAACAGAAATTACAGAACCTACCATCTTGTTTAGTTCAGTTATTTTTTTATCTACATGATAAGATAAAGTATTAATGTCTACATATTCTGTTTCTGTATGTAGTAATAAATATTTAAAATTATTTTTTGAACCTATGTCAATATGTTTTTGATAAACAATAGCTGGAAATGGAAGAGTATTTGCAAAAGTTTCTAAATCTCCTTTAACTACAAATACCTTATATACTTGTATGAGTACATTAGTCTTATCTCTTAGTCTTAAAAAAGACACAAAAATATCATCCTTATACAAAATGTTTAATTCTTGATTTCCGTATTTTCCTTCATATAAGGTATTCCATGTGTTTAAAGAAATCATAATTTACTCTCTTAAAAATATATATTATATTTATTATTTAAAACAAAACATTTTTAATAACTTACATTTAAGATATTAACTATTGAAAATTTGGAAAAATTGAAAACTTATGGTAGATAAAAAACTTATTCAAGATACTATTGTTGAATTACTAGATGCTAACATAGATAAAGACACTATTTATTCAACATTAAAAGATATTGGAGTTTCAGAAGATGAAATTGAAGAAAATTATAAAGAAATGATTGCTTCAAGAAAAGAAGGTGGGGAAAAAGACACCTCTCCTAAAGAAGAAACTGAAGAAGATGATTCTAAAGAAGAAGAAACTAAAGAAGATGAACCTGAAACTAATGAAGAGGATACTGATAAAAAAGAAGATGAAGAAATTGAAGATGACGACATCTTTGCAAATAATGATTCAGAAGATAAAGAAGAAGCTGTAAAAAAACAAACTACAAAAACAGACTTTCTAGAAGAAAATAAAAAAAGAGATGAAGAAAAACAAGAAAAAGAACTTAAAGAAACTTCTGAAACTGTTGACAAAGAAACTAAAAAAAGTATTTTTGATGATATTGAAAAGAAAAATACTGAAAAAAAAGAAGTGCCTTCTAAAATTAATTCAAGCCAACTTGCAGACATAGAAGAACAAGTTAGAGAACTGAAAGCACAAATGAATGCCTTAACAAAAATAATGAAAGATATTTTAGAAGAAAATAGAAATATTTTAAATAAATTAAAATAAAGTTTAATCTCTTAAAAGAAAACCATATTCTTTATTATTAATATGATCTAGAATATCTAATAAAACATTTTCTCTTTCTGCTGGAGCTAAATCTCCAAAAATATATCTAATCATATCTTCTATTTGCTCAAGAGAAAAATCAGAAAAAACATATGCAAGTAAAGCCTTAAGATTAGATTTTGTAAAAAAAGATTTATTTTTCGATAAATATTCTTTAGAAGATTTTTTATTTCTTAAAATATTTTTAACGAATTCTTTTCCTTTATTAAAAAGAGAAGGCACATCTTTTCCTTTAATTTCTTTCTTAATAGAAGGATTCTTAGGTTTAGTTAAATAATTTTTAATTTCTTTTTTAACTCTTTTTACAGAAGATTTAATTATTTTATGCATAATTGTTTAAACCTATTTTAATTAATTTCCAAAAAGTTTACTAAAATCAACATCTCCAACATCATCTTCTTTTTTACCACCAGAAAAGTAATTTGTAATAACTATAATTAGTAAAAGAACTACTGAAGAGATTAATAAAAAATTAATATCACTTGCAAGAAGGAAGAAAATTAAAAAATAACCTGCTAAAACTAAAAGATTCCACCAACTTTTATCAAATAAAAAGTAAATACCTAAAATAAAAGGAATAAATATTAAAAGATCATACTTAATGCATAAAATAACTATAACCAACAAAAAGATTCTTGATAATATAGCTTCCAAATGCACACGTCCTTTTAAATTCTAAAATCCTTTAATAATTTTTTAATATCTGGTTTGCTTACAGAAAATAAAAGTGCACCAATTACTGCAAACCAAACAAAATCAGGATATTGTACAAATAATAAATATACAATAACAATTGTAATAATTACTGAAAAAGTATTGTTTGCAACTTTACTTTTTGTCCAGGAATATATTACCATTGAAATAACAATTAAAAGCACAATCCAGACAACATGCTGGAACGCACTTAAATATATAATATTATTCATACCTCTCAATTAAATAAAGAAAGAAAAGATTTAAAACTATTTAGCTTTTCTTAATTTTGCTCTATTTGAAGGACCAGCTTTTTCAGTTCCTGTTCCTTTCTTCACAAGACCTCTATTTTTCTTACCTGCACTTGTAAGTCCTCTTTGAGCTCTTGAAGAATGTTTTTCAGAAACTATCCAATTAAGATCCATATCATTAATTATTGATGGGTGATTTGGATCAACCATTATAACTTCAAAATATTTCTTTTGACCATCTTCGCCAACATAATATGAATTTAAAACTTCTAAATTTTCAAAAGCCTTATCTGCTTTTTGTTCTGCCATTCTTTGAATAGAAACTCTTCTTGTAATTTTATTTATTCCCATTCTTTTTGGTCTTCTAGCGTTTTTAGGTCTTAAAATTAAACCTCCACCTTTTCTTACCTTAACAAAAACAACAGAAACTCCTTGTTTTGCTTTATAACCAAGTTCTCTTGCTCTAGGTATATTTGATGGTTTATCAACTTTAACTATTGAACCTTCTAATTTTCTAAATTCAATTAATTTTTTTGTATAAATTTGTCTATAATCATAATTAGTATCTCTTTTTTTCTTATATTCATTTTGAATTGTTTTCTGAATATATTTATTTGCACTTGTCATAAAAAAATCACACTCTTTTTAATTTGTTTTAAACTATTATTATTTTATATTTAAAATAATTATAAATAACTATGAAACGAAATGTTTATATATTAGATGGAAATTAAAGGCTAAATTAACCTTATTTTCATAAAAAATAACAAAATAAGAAGTATTATGCTTAAAAAGAAAATAACAATAACAAAAAATGACTTTAATAAAACTTTAAGAGATATACTAATAGATCTTAATATAAATCCAGAAACAGTACTTGTAAAGATAGATGGAATATTTAAACCAATATCAACTGTTATAAAAAAAGAAACTGAAATAGAAGTTTTAGTTGTAATAAAGTGAAAAAAATATGAATATTAAATGCGATAAATGTTCTAAAGATGCTTTAATATATTTAGCATACGGAAAGCATAATTTCTGTAAAGATCACTTTAATGATTTTTTTGAAAGTAGGTTTAAAAAAACAATTAGACAATTTAAACTTTTTTCACAAAAAGATTATTTAGGAGTTGCAACTTCTGGTGGAAAAGACTCAATGGTTTTACTTTATTTAATAAATAAAATATTTAGAGAAAAAAGAATTAATTTCTGTGCAATCTTTGTTGACGAAGGAACTGATAATTATTCAAATAAAACTTTCCAAGTTGTTAAAGATTTTTGTACTAAAGAAAATATTAAACTTGTAACCTCCTCTCATAAAAAAGAATTTGATATATCAACACAAGAGATTGGAGAAAAATATGATAAAAAAGAAGGAACTGTTTGCACTTATTGTGGAGTTTTAAGAAGAAAAACATTAAACAGACTTGCAAATAAAGAAAAAGTTTCAAAACTTCTAACAGGACATAATTTAGATGATGAATGTCAAACTATTTTAATGAATCTTTTAGATAATGATACCTTAAGATTTTTTAGAACAGGTCCTGAAACAGGAATTATTGATATTGAAAATACAAGACCTAGAATTAAACCATTTTACTTAACTCCTGAAAAAGAAATTGCAGCATATGCTCTCTTTAATCAAATACCTTTTCATGATTGTAATTGTCCTTTCTTTAGAACAGCTAAAAGAAATCATTTTAGAAATTTTTTAAATGAAACAGAAATTATACATCCTGGATCTAAATTTTCATTAGTTAAAAGTTTTTTAAAAATAAAAGAACTTTCAAATCTTAAAAAAATAATTACTAAAAAAAATCTAAAAAAATGTAAAATTTGTAAAGAAGATACAAGTCAAGATATATGTAAGGCATGCGAGTTAATTTCAAAAATTAAAAAGATATAAAAAGCTATTTTACCTTATAATATAATTGTTTGGTCCTGTGGTCTAGTGGTTATGACGTCGCATTGACATTGCGGAGATCCCCAGTTCGATCCTGGGCAGGACCACTTATAATTTTATAAAGAAAATTTATGAATCCTATAAAAGATTTAAAAACTGCATCTGAAAAGATAAAACAAAATAGTGAAAAACTAAAAGATGACTTTATTAATTATAAATATATATTAAATCAGATTAAGCAGATTATAGATTTTCAAGACGCTTTAATTGACCCTTTAAAATCACAAAAGAAAATTTTAAAGAAAATAATTAAAAGAAATAAAAATACTGAGTATGGTAAAAAATATTCTTTTTCTAAAATAAAAACTATTGAAGATTTTCAAAAACAAGTACCAATTATAAAATATAATGATATTTCAGAAGATATTGAAGAGATAAAAAAAGGAAAACAAAATATTTTTACTAGAGACAAAGTAGTATACTTTGCATCAACCTCAGGAACTACAAGTAAGATTAAACTTATACCTGTTACGAAGCAAAGAATAAAAAATTATAATAAAGAATTTGCTTTATGGGCTGTATATGTTCTAAAAGATTATGTGAAAATTGCAAATGGAAAAACACTTTATTTTGCAGGACCTTATTTTGAAGGTAAAACAAAAGGTAAAATACCATATGGTAGTATCTCTGGATACCTTCCTTTTAAATCACCTTGGTATGTTAAAAAGAAAATATCAAATCCAATAAATGTTTATAACGAAATGAATTTTAATAAAAAAATTAAAAAAATGGCAATCCATGCACTCCAAGAAAATATAACCCAAATTGCTTTCACAGCACCAATTGAAGCCATTCTTTTTTTAGATTATATAAAAGAAAATAAAACTAAATTAATAAAAATAATTAAAAAGAAAAATTCTAAAAGAGCAGAATATCTATCCAAAATTGATGATTTTAAAGCGATTAATATTTGGCCAAATATAGGACTTGTAAGTTGTTTTAGATCAAAGACAAATGAAATGTATATTGACACATTAATGAAAAAAATTGGTAAAAAAATTGAAATTAGAGATCCAGGTATAAATGCTTCTGAAGGTAGAATATCTATTGGTATATCAAAAGATGGTATTTCAGGAGTATTTCCATTAAATACAACTTTTTTTGAATTTATTGATTTTAATAAAGAAAAAAAAGAAATAATTACAGTAGATAAATTAAAATTAAATAGAAAATATAAAGTAATAATTACAACTCAAGAAGGACTATATAGATATGATATGGGAGATGTTGTAAAAGTAACCAGTTTCTTTAAAAAGATTCCTGAAATTAAATTTTTTACAAGAGAAAATTATCTTAATATCGCAGGAGAACTTGCATATGAAGATGAAATTGTTAAAGCTTTAAAAAAATCTTTCACAGAAGAAAATTTTAAAATTAAATACTACACTGTAATTCCATATCTTAAAGATCTTTCAAAAAAACCAAGATATGAAATATTACTTGATCTTGAAGAAAATAAAACTGAAAAAGAAATTATAAAACTAAAAGAAAAAATAGATTTAAATCTTAAAGAAACAATAAACGACTACAAACAAATGAGAGAAGAGTTTGGAAGAATGGATATGCCAGTTATATCTATTCTTGAAAAAAATAGTTATGATGAATTTAATAAAAAAAGAGTTGTAGGCTCTGGAAATCCAAAACCAATAAATATACATCCTGAGCAGAATTTTAGAGAAAATTTTAAAATAAAGAAAACATATGAATAAATATTTTTCAGAAAACTATTTTCAAGCAAGAGAAAAATTTAGAAAAAGTACAGCTAAACTTAAGAAAAGTAATTATCATATAATTGATGATTTAACTATTGATGTTGCTGAAAGCCATCCTAAAAAAAAAGAAAAACTATTAATTATAATTTCAGGAACTCATGGAGTAGAAGGATATGTTGGAAGTGCTTTTCAATTATTTTTTATTGATAAATATCTATCTAAAATTAAAGATAAATATGGGATATTATTAATTCATTCTCTAAATCCTTATGGTTTTAAAAATAATAGAAGATACAATGAAAATAATGTTGATCTAAATAGAAACAATAACAAAGACTTTTCAAAAATTAATTATTTTTTTAATAAAAATAAATTATTTAAAGAAGAAAATATATTTAATATTAAAAGAGCATTTCTAAGTGATAATTTTGAAAGAATCAGATATAATTTACTATTGTACAAATTAATTTTAAAGCATGGAATATCTAAAACAATACAATTAATTGGACATGGACAAAATAAATATCCTAAAGGGTTATGTTATTCAGGAAAAAATAAAGAAAAATCAATCTTATTTTTAGATAAAAAAATAAAAGAAATAACTAAAGATTATAAAGAAACAATATTAATTGATGTTCATACTGGAGCTGCAAAAAAATATAATTTAGATATATTTACTGCAAATAAACTAAATGAAATTAAAATAGATGTTCCTTTTAAGTCAACAAACACTAAAAAAAAAGGAACTGATCATATTGGTGGAATTGAGAATAGTTTGTTTGAAAATTCAAAATCAAAAAAAAATATTCATTTCACTTTAGAGTTTGGAACAATAAATAAATATTCAACAGTAATCTCTCTAAATTATCTTAGTTATTTATTGTTTAAAGAAAATCAAATAACAAACTTTGGACCTTTTGAAAAAATACCAAAAATTAGACAAAAAATGAAAAAAGCTTATTTTCCAGAAAATAAAAAATTTAAAGAAAATATGTTAAAAAAAACAAAAGACTTTTTAGAAAGAATTATAAATTATCAATAGAGAGTTTAATCTCTAAAATATTATTTTTATAACTTGAAACTATACTTTCTTTAACAACTTTAAAACCTAACCAAACTTCTTTATAGAAAGAAAAATCGTGACTTCTTATCATTAAAATATTTCTATCATCATCAACATCAAATCTTATTTTATTTAAATTATGAGGAGTATACATGGTAAGATAAATACTCTCTTTATCAAAAACAAAACTATCAATATCGTCGCACATTTCAAAATCATCTTTATCTCTATTAAACTGTATATTAAGATTAATAGGTTCAGATTTTTCTAGTTTGTTTTTACGAGCAAAATCTAAGATCATTTGTTTAATTGCTTTGTCAATTTCATCAAGATTTTTTGTCATAAAACCACCCTATTTTGTTTTGATATAATTCATTCATAACATTATTTATTGTTTCCCATTTATCTCTTGCAAAAGGAGGAATCTTTTTATTTTTTATAATATATTCTTTTAAATATTTAATAGTCTTTGGATCAGAAGAATATCCTGAAATATCAAGACCTGTTAATTCAGAAATCATTTGATCTCTTACAACTTTTGCTAAAACAGAAGCACATGAAACAGAAATATGATTTAAATCTGCTTTATGTTCTGAAACAATATTAAATTTATAATCATACTTAAGTATATTAAAATTAGATATCATTCTTTTTTTATACTTTTCTGCACTAGTATCAGGACAATCTAATATTAATACATTTGGATTAATTTTTAAGTTTTTAATCATTTCAGCAGTTTTTATAGCTTCAATCTCATTTAAAGAATATCTATTCATTAAAACATTTAATTCTTCTGCTGGAATTAAAACAATACTAAATTCTGTTGATTTTTCTTTAATAATATTAAAAAAATTAATTCTTTTTGATTTAGATAAAAGTTTAGAATCTTTAACACCAAGTTCTTTAAAAAAAATCTCTTGCTCAGGATTTAAAGTACAAGAAGCTAAGACTAATGGACCTAAAACACACCCTCTTCCAGCTTCATCAACCCCACAATTTAGTACTTTTTCCATGTAATAATCACTATATATACTATATATGGTATTGTTTAAAAAGCCTAAGGTAGAATTTAGTAAAAAATAACCATTTAAAAAGAGTTTTGTTTTCTAATATATATAGATATAATATTTAAATATTTGAAAAAAGGTGACAATAATATGCAAGCAACAATTTTAAGTAACAGAAGAGGAGTTAGAACTCAATATAACAATCAATATATTTTAAAAGTTGATGACGAAAAATATAGTGATAAAAAAACAGTTTCTAGCCTTTTAGGTAAAAAAACAATTTATAAAACAGGTTCAGGAAAAACCATAACTGGAACTATTGTTTCAGCACATGGAAATAAAGGTGCTGTAAGAGTTATTTTTGAAAAAGGACTTCCTGGAACAGCAATCTCACAAAAAGTAGATGTTAAATAAATTTGTTATTCAGAAGATTTTTCTTCTGAATCTTTTTCATTTTCTAATTTTTTATCATTAATTAAGTTTTGGTTAATAGTTTTAAAAACATCAGCATAATTTTTATAACTTACATTTTGTTTAGGTATCTCTTTTGCTTTTTTTAAAGCTTTTTTAGATAAAGATTCTTTTTTAAAAACTACACTTGGGGACTCTATTGTTTCAACTAAAACTTCTTTTGGAGTTACAACTAAAGATTCTTCTTCTTTTACTGGAAGATTAAACTTTTCAATAACTTCTTTTTTTGTATATTTTGGAGCACTCTTAAGTTTAAATAAATAAATACCAGAAAATAAGATAATAAAAACTCCTATAAATATTAAATAATTATTTTCTTGTACTAATAAATAATAACCAATATAAATTACACCTGAAAAAATAATTGAAAGGTATAAAGATTTAATTAATTTGTTCATATACATTCACTTTTAAAAACACATTGTAACAATATTATATAGTATAAACAACTATAAATATATTTAGTTTAGTTAAGAGAAAATATGAAACAAGAAATATTACAAATTACTAAGAATAAAGTAAAAGAAAAATTAGAAAAATCTGATCAAAAGATAATAAACCTATCTTTAATTGTAGAAAAACTACAATTAAAAATAAATGAACTTACAGAACTTCTAAAAATTATCTCTGATCAAGAATATCCATCTATTGATCAAATTTTAGGTATTAAAGATTATTGTAAATTTTATCTTTTAGAAGATAAAAGTCAAATAAGTACACTTAATTTTAAAGAAGAAGAAGAGATTAAAAAAATATTAGATTATAATATTGGAATTACAATTGAAAAAGATGTTAAAGAAATTACAAATAAACTTTGTAAAAATATTTTAGAGTTAATTGACACTAAAGAAAAAATTGATCTTAAAATAGACACATTAATTAAAGAAAATTATATTAACCTTTATAATATTGCAACACCTAAAATTGCATGTAAAATGATTGAAATTGCAGGATCTTTTGAAAGATTATCAAGATATCCAGCATCAACTATACAATTATTAGGTTCTGAAAAATCTTTTTTTAAAGCTTTAAAGTTCAATAAAAAAACACCAAAATATGGAATTTTATATAATCATCCTTTAATTATAAATTTAACAAATAAAAAGAAAGCTAAAATAGCAAGAAGCCTTGCATCAAAAATTGCCTTAGGGTTAAAAGCTGATGTTGAAAAAAAAGATATTTCTAAAGATTTAATTAATAAAATTAAAACAAAAATTAGTGAAATTAATGAATAAACAAATAATTTTAAAAAATCAAAAAATATTTACAAAAAATAACTTAACTGAAAAAGTTAGAGAATGGGATCCAAATAGATCAAAAGTAGCTGCAGGGATTAAAAAAGGAATAATGCCAAATATTAAAGAAGATGACAAAGTACTTTATCTTGGAGCTGCAGAAGGTTACACAATATCTTATATATCAGATATTTTAACAAAAGGAAAAGTTTATGGTATAGATATTTCACCATACAGTATGCAAAAATTATTAATACTTGCAGAAAAAACAGAAAATATAATTCCTATATTAGGAGATTGTAACAAACCTTTTGAATATAATGAAATAATTAAAAAAAAATTTGATTATATAATACAAGATATTGCTCAAAAAAATCAAGCAGAAATATTAATTAAAAATTCAGATATTTTTTTAAAAGAAAAAGGTCTTGCTCTTTTAAGTTTAAAATTATCTGCAATTTCTCAAAAAAACCATAAAAAAACAATTGATGATCAAATAAACATACTAAGAAATAAATTTAGAATCATTAATCAAAAAAGATTAGATCCTTTTGAAAAGAACCACATGCTAATTTTACTTGAAAAAAAATAATTATAAAAGATTAAATAAGAATAATAAAAACAAAACATAAAATGAAATTAATAATATTCCTTCTTGTATTGTAATCTTTTTATCAAGAATTATAAAATAAATTAATATTGTTCCTAAAAACATTAAACCTAAAGGAAAAATTAAACTAGAAATATCAAAAGCTACTTTTCCAAAAATTGAAGAAACACCTAATATTCCTAAAATATTAAAAATATTAGAACCAATTATATTACCAACTGCAAGATCATATTTTTTAAGCTTAACAGCTTTAATTGAAACTATCAATTCCGGAAGAGAAGTTCCAAAAGCAATTGCACTAATAGCAATAATTTCTGTACCAATATTAAGAATTGTTGATAGTTTTATTGTAGCATCAATTAAATATTTTGCACTAATATATATTGCAAGTAAACTAATTGAAAAAATTAAAATATTTACCAAAAAATCTTTCTTTCTAGGTCTTTTTTCAACAATTGTTTGAGATAAATCTATTTCTTTAATAGTGTATATTAAATAAAATACAAAAACAAATAATAATAATAAAGTTTCATAAAAAGAAACAAAACCATTAAATAAAATTAAAACTAATAAAAAAGAAGTTCCTATAAAAAAAGGAAGATCTTGCTTAATTACATTTTCATTAACTACAATTTTTTTTGCAATAATTGCTGTAATCCCTAAAATTAAAAATAGATTTGCAATATTTGAACCAATAACAGTAGATACAACTATTTCTGAAGAACCTTTTAAAATTGCAAAAATTGAAGAAATTAATTCTGGAAGAGAAGTTCCAATACTTAAAATTATTACACCTATTATTATTGGTGGTAATTTTAAAAAAATACCAATATTTTCAGAAGATTTTATAAAATAGCTAGATGCCTTTATTAAAAAAAATAAAGAGGCTAAAAAAACTAAAATCCATAAAAATAATTCTAACATAATTAAGAAAAGAAAGAAAGTTTATTTAAAATAAACTATTCTTTAATATAAACTTTTTTAATTATAACATCTTCAACAGGCCAATCTTGATAATAATCATACTTAGTTGTAGTTTCTAAATTTTCAATTTTTAAAACTACATCCATACCTGAGACAACTTTACCAAATACTGCATAGCCTGGATTTTTTGAATCTTTATAATCTAAAAATAAATTATCAACAGTATTTATGAAAAATTGACTAGTTGCTGAATCAGGATCCATAGTTCTTGCCATTGAAACAGTCCCTTTAAGATTACTTAAACCAGTTATGTTTGTTTGTTCTAAAACAATAGGATCAAAAGTATCTTTTTCAGAACCATCTTCATTAAAACCACCTGTTTGAACCATAAAATTTTTTATAACTCTATGGAAAACAACTCCATCATAAAAATTAGATGACACATATTTTTTGAAATTTGCAACTGAAATAGGAGCATTCTTATCAAAAAGCTCAATTTCAATATTACCTTGTGTTGTTTCTATAACTATCATGGTTGGATACCTCTCTTTTTTTGTAGCTTGATCTGTAGTTAAATTAAATATAAAATAAACTATTAAAATTAATAGAATTATTGATAAACCAAATATTATTATTTTTGTTTGCTTCATATTAATAATATGCTTAAAAAGATTTTTAAAATAATAAGAAATATTAAATGAAACTAATAACATATGTTATTTAAAGTTTATGTTACATAATATATATACTTATTCTATTTAATTTAAAAAAAAATATTGGAGTGATTAAATGATAAAAATAAATCAAGAAGCACCAAGCTTTAAAGAAGACGCATTTGTCAATAATGAAATAAAAAAAATTAGTCTAGAAGAATTTAAAGGGAAATGGGTTGTATTATTTTTCTATCCTGCAGACTTTACTTTTGTATGCCCAACAGAACTTCAAGAACTTGCAAGACATTATGAAGAATTTAAAAAACTTGGAGCAGAAGTTATTTCTGTAAGCACAGATACTGCTTTTTCACATAAAGCATGGCATGATACTTCAGAAGCTATTAAACCAATTAAATTTCCTATGCTTGCAGATCCTGCAATGAGAGTTTGTAAGGCTTATGAAACATTAATTGAAGAAGAAGGTTTATCTTTAAGAGCAACTTTTGTAATAGATCCTGATGGAATAGTAAAAGCTTTTGAGTTCCATAATAACGATATTGGAAGATCAGTTCATGAACTTTTAAGAAAAATAGAAGCTGCAAAATTTACAAGAGAACATAATGGTGAAGTGTGCCCTATGAACTGGCATCCTGGAGAAAAAACTTTAAAGCCAGGTTTAGATCTTGTTGGAAAGATTTAAATCTTTCTTTTTCTTTTTATTTAATAACTAAAAGGTAATTTTAAGATATTAAGTTTAATTAAAATTACAATTAATAAAGTATATCCTATTGAAACTAAAATATTTATAATTAAATCTTTTTTTGTTAATTTATTTTCTTTTGAAACCATGTTTTTAATTCCAAAATGCATCATAAGCATACCTACAACATTTGAAACCCAATAAAAGAAAATCATACTTTCAAGAAAAATACCTTTTATTAAAAAAGATAATAAATAAGATAAACCATAAGCAATAGGAATATTTACTAAAAAGTCATTCCAAAAAGACAAAGGTGAAAGAATATATCCAACTATAGTTAGAGCTCCACCTTTAAAATATTTTTTAAAATAGTTCTTAAAATTCATATCTAAAGATCCTTAAAATTAATCTTTTCAAAATAAAGATCAAATAATATTTTGGATAAATTAGAAACATTAACTCTCTTTTGATCAAAAGAATCTCTATCTCTAATAGTTACGGTATTATCTTCTTTTGTTTGATGATCAATTGTTATACAGTAATTACAACCAATTTCATCTAAACGAGCATATCTTTTACCAATAGAACCTTTTTCATCAAAAAAGACTTCAAAAACACCATAATTTTTGTCCAAGATATCTTTCAAAACATCTTGTCCAATCTCTAAAATACCATCTTTTTTAACTAAAGGTAAAATTGCACAAAAATAAGGAGATATTTTTGGTTTTAAATGAAGAATATTTCTTAACTCTTCACCTTCTTTTTTAACTTCAAAAGAATTTTCTAAAAGAACATAGAAAAGTCTATCAAGACCTATTGAAGAAACTTCTAAAACATGAGGATTAATTACCTTACCTTCTTCTTTAACTGACAAATCTTTTTTAGAACCTTCACTATGTGCTTTTAAATCATGATCTGTTCTATAGTTAAAAGAGAATAACTCTATCCAGCCTAAAGAAGAATTAACCTCTAAATCAAAAGTTTGTTTTGAATAGAAGGCTCTATCATTATCAGGAACTTCTCTAAATCTTAAGTTTTCATGAGTTATACCAATATCATCTAAAAATTTTTGTTTTAAATATAAATAAAAAGTTAAAAGATTACCTAAAGAAATTTTATTTTCAGTAATTTCTTTTACAGTATAATCTTTTTCAACACCATCTTTTAAAAGTAAAAATCTTATTTTATAATCTTGAATATTTGATAAATCATAATCATTTATTTTATCAGGATCAAAGAACATTTCAGTCTCAAGTTGTTCAAATTCTCTACATCTTATAAGACCTTGTCTTGGAGAAATTTCATTTCTGTAAACTTTTCCATGTTGTGAAAGAGTTATTGGAAGAGTATTTCTTGAAGATTTATATATTCTTGAAAAATCTAAAAATATAGATTGACAAGATTCTCCTCTCAAGTATCCTTTGTTACCATCCTGTACACCTACATTTATATAAGCCATAAGATTAAATCTTTTAATATTTATTAAATCACCACCATCTTCTGACTTAATACTATTATCTGTAATTAATTTTTGATATTCTTCAATTGAGAGACCTTCTGGTATTTCAAGGTTTAATTTTTCAGAAAGATATTTATCAAGTTTATAAGATTTTCCTGTTTTAGAGCATGTTGCAATTGGATCATCAAAGTTTTTAAGATGACCTGAAGCTTGAAAAACAGGTTCTGGTAAAATAATTGAACCAGAGATTTCTAAAAAGTTATTTCTATTTACAAATTCTTTTCTCCAGAAATCAATAATCTTTAATCTTATTTTGTTTCCTAAAGGACCATACTCATAAAAACCAGCAAAGTTTTTAGAATATATTTCAGCTGAAGGAAAATAAAATGATCTTGTAGATATCATTTCGTTAAATCTATCTATTTTTAAATTATCCATATACTATCACAATAATATTTAGTAATGAAATGTTATAAATATATATTGGTTTAATAAATATTTATAAATATATAATAAAAATAAGCAGGGGTACCCAAGTGGTCAAAGGGGCATGGCTTAGGACCATGTGCTTAGTGCTTCGCAGGTTCGAATCCTGTCCCTTGCACTATTTTATAGAAGTTGAAAAATATGATGACTAATTTTGAAATACCAGAAGATAAATTTAATGTTAAATATTTAATTAACATAATAAAAGAAGATTTAAAAGAATATCAATTTGAAACATTTAATTTAGGAATTAGTTATCCTTATTCTGTAACTGAAGAAGAAAAACTACTTTTAAAAAAAGAATTTCAATATGATTTAGTAGTAGGTATTGAAAAAGAGCTTCTTAAAAAAAGAACAGAAGTCTCTTTTGGAGATATTGATATAATAATTGATTTTAATTATAAACAAATTGAATATAAAATAACCTCACTTTATATTTATGGAATATATAATAAATATTCAAGAGAACTACCTCAAACAATTGATTTTTGTTATAAATGTAGAGGAAAAGGATGTTCTTTTTGTAATAACACAGGTATATTGAGAAATATATCTATTCAAGAAATTATAGAAAAATACTTAAGAGAAAAATATAATTTTAAAGAACTTAAATTTCACGGAGCAGGAAGAGAAGATATTGATGTTTTAATGCTTGGAAATGGAAGAGAGTTTATAATTGAAATGACAGAACCTAAAGAGCGTAAAATTAATGAGAAAGAACTTTTAGAAATTGAAAATAATATTAATAATAATGAAAAAGAAAAAATAAAGATATCTAATCTTAAGATTACAGAGAAAGAAAAAGTTGCAGAAATCAAAAATGAAAAATATTTTAAAAAATATAAAGTTACTGCAGAATGTGAAACTGAAATAAATCAAGAAGATTTAGATAAGATAACAATTAATAAAGAATTTAAAATAAAACAATTTACTCCAAAAAGAGTTGCAAAAAGAAGAGCACTTATAACTAGAGAAAGAAGTGTAGAAATATTAGAGGTTAAAAAAATTAACAATACTATTTTTGAAATAGAAATAAAAGCAGAAGCTGGTCTTTATGTTAAAGAATTTGTTTCTGGAGAAGGAGAGAAAACTAAACCTTCAATTTCAGAGATTATAAATATTAATTGTAAATGCATAAAGCTTGATGTTACTTGGATATATAGGGAGTGATTTAAATTATGAAAGAAATACAAGAAAAAATTAAAAAATTTTGTAAAGATAAAAATCTTGATAGTACACTTGAGATAAAAGTGCTTGATTTAGTTTCAGAAGTCGGAGAAGTATCTAAAGAGATTATAAAAGGAACAAACTATGGAAAAAAAGATTTTAAAATTACAGAAAACACAGAATCAGAGATTGGAGATGTTTTATTTTCCTTAATAACTATTGCAAACCAACTAGATGTTGATCTTGAAATTGCTTTAGAAAAAGTTTTAGAGAAATATCAAAAAAGATTTGAAATTAAAAAAGAAATTGGATCTTTTTAAAAAATTATTTTAAAACAGTTCCTGTTTCAAGATACCATAGATAAAAATCAAGCTCACCTTGAGAAAGCTTTACTTTTTTTGAAAGACATTCTAAAATATTTTCAATTTCTAAATATTTTTGTCTGTTTAAAGATTTTGGTTTTTCTTTTAAATAACCATTCTTAATTAATATATCAACTATATGAAAATCAATTATAGCATAATCGTTATACCCTATGTTTCTTAAAAAATGAGAAGATTCCTTATAAGAGATACCTTTTATATTTTCAACAAACCAATCTCTTAAAGAGTTTTTTTCATTAAAGGCTTTTAAAACTTTTTTTAAAGAATCTAAATGCTTTCTATTAGATACTATATATTCTGCTCTTAAGTTTGGATATCTATAACCTAACTCTTTAAGCTTTAAAGAAAGATCTTTTAAAGAAAGAAAAAGAAACCCATCATTTATTTTTTTTTGAATCTCAATTGCTTTTTTAGCATTATAATTTGCAGTTAATACACAAAAAGAAAGTTCTTTAAAAATCTCTTTATTACTTTTATTTTTTATTTTTGAAAAAGATTGTATTTTTTTATCAATAACTTGTTTAACATCTTTTTTCTTAAGAGAATTAATCTGACGTACTAAAGAAGACATAAATAACACTACCTTTAAATAATTTAAGTATATTAAAAGTATATACCAAAGGTTTTATAAAAAAGATATATTTATTAAATATTTATACTTATATATAAGTGAGAAATATGAAGAACATTTTAGAATATATAGATCAATTATTAATAAAATCAAGAGAGATTTATAGATTAATGCCAACTCCACTCTATAAACTTGAAAAAAAAGAACTGATTGATAAATTAAATGAAATAAAAACAAGCCTTGAAAGCTTATCAAAAGAAATCTTAGAACTTAATAAATATACAGTAATACAATATTCTTCAGAAGTTAATTTTTCAAAAATGGATCTATTTTATCAAAACTTTTTAATGATTTCTAATAATATTAATTCTCAAATGTTTTTAGAGATTAATAAAAAAGAAATAAATCATGATTTAATAAATATTAAAGAAGCAATTACAAGACCACAGATTTTTTATGATATAGAAGAACAATTAAAAAATGAAATCACATTATTTTTAAGTTTTTTAGAAGAAGTTAAAACAAAAGTAAAGTATAAATATGTAGATTTATCTAATCAAAAAAAATCTATTGAAGAACTATTAAGAATAATTCAAGATAAAGAAGAAGATAATAAACTACTTAGGAAAAAAGTACAAGATTATAAGTGGCTAGAATCAAAAGAAAGAGCAAAAGAATCATTAATAACAAATCTTGAAAATGAATTAATTAAAAAAATAAAAATTAATGAAAAGAAAAGTGTCTTATTAAATGTACATTTACTTAAAGTTGAAAAAGAAATTACAGAAATGTATAAAGTAATTAAAAAGCTAACACTTGATATAGATGAAAGTGAAAAAGCAAATCTTGAAAAAGAAAAATTAGCATTAGAGCTTATAAAAGAACTTAAAGACGAACTTTTAAGTACAAGATATGCATTATCAAAAGTATATGAGGGTAAATAAATGGCTGAAAAGTTTGATCCATTTTCATCAGGAAGCACAAATTATTATAATCCAACTTCTGAAAAGAAAAAAAGTAATGGACTTGTAACATTTATACTTGTGATAATATTAATTGGACTTGGAATTTATTATGGTTCAAACTATTTATTTCTAAATAAAGTAGATGTAACTTTTAATATTAAGAACACAGAAGGAGAAACTATTCCTGCAAACATACAAATTTCAAAAAGTCCTATGTTTACAGATACAGTTCTTAATTTACAAAATGGAACTACAGGAGAATTGAAGAAAGGTAGCTATTATTATCAGATACAAGCAACAGGATATAAGTTATATAAATCAAGTACAGAAAAAGAATTTAAAGAAACATTTAATGAAGACTTTGAACTTGAAAAAAATATTAGTCTAAAATTAGAAAAAATTACTTTTCCAGAAAAAGTTTTTAAAAACCAAATGGCAATTCTTTCAATTGAAGTTATAAATACTTCAGAAAAAGAAATATATACTCCATCAAATATCATTGTAGAAGGTGATATTGAAGAATGGAATTTTGAATATGTTGATAATTATCAAGAAGTAATATCTGTTGAAGATATAGTTATTCCACCAAAACAAAGAATGAATATAAATTTAAGATATATTGTGGACGATACTGGAGATAAAGAAAATGATATTAAGGTAAGAATTAAATATAAATCAGATTCTAAAAAAACTAGTTTTGAAATCATAGAAATTCCAGAAATCACAATAAAAGCAGATATTGAAAAAACAATTGAAAGTGGAAGTAATAGTAATTTTACAATAAATATTGGAAATTCTAAGAATAGCAGTCCTATTTCAGACTTAAAAATAGCACTTGAAATTGAAAGTGAAGAAAATGAAACTGTAGAAGAATGGTTTAATTATGATAAAGGGAACATTGTAATCCCTGCTAAAAGAAATACAACTTTAAGTCTTTCAGTTTCAATACCTCAATATGCAAAAAGTGATACACTTAATGGAAATTTAATTTTTTCAAGTTCTGCATTTGATGAAAATAAAGTTATTCCAATAAAAATTACAATTGAAGAACCAAGCATTGATTTTGATACAAAATTAAGTACAAGTGAAACAGAAATTAATTATGATGTAAATAATAACACTACTGATAAAAAATATATTACTTTAACTTTAGATAATAAAAGTTCAATTGATATAGAAATTGTAAACATATCTATTCTTAATTTAGATCCTGACAAAAAAGATTGTAATAACTACATATATATTTCAGAAAACTCACTTCCAGATAAAAGAGTTATTAAAAACACAAAACCAGAAATACCAATTACAATATTTGCAAAAGATCCTTCATTAATTGGAGATCCAATAAATAACACCAGGATTTGTGGAATAAATGTAGAATACAAACATCCTTTTAGAATAGAAGAAACAATTAATATTTCTAAAAATATTATAATAAATATTGAAGAAAAAACATCATAAATTAAAAGAGTTAATATAGTATGGAACACATAGATTGGATTGTATCATTTGTAATTTTTATATTTGTAATACTTGCAATAATTACAGCAATACCAAGATTTCTTCCAGACAATTTAAAACAAGAAGATATATATACTTCAAAAATAGTTTATTCTCAATTAACTGAAAATATTGATAAATATACAATATATTCAGATAATAATTATCAAGATATATTTTTTTTAGAAGACATTAACAAAGGAAGAGCAATTTCTAATTTTATAATTGATGAAAATATTCTATTTTTAGATTATATTAAAAAATCAAATTTTTATTATTATGATGCAAATAGTTCTTTTGAAAAACCAAAAACTATTATTTTTAAAGAAAAAATAATTGATGAAAATAGTTTAGTTAATTTTCAATTAGATCAAGGACAAATAATTAGCTTTAATGGAGAAGCATATGCCTATCAAGAAACTACATTAAAAAGTATAGAAAATTATTCTAATGTTTATTTTGAGTATGTTGTAGAACCACAAGACATGAATGTTTATTTTAATTATGCAGATGTTAATAATTACTCACTTTGTTCAATAGATCAAAATCAGCTTAAATTATATGATCAAAATAGCTCTGGAAGTTATTTAGTAGATTTTGTAGATGTTAATTTTGATGAAGATCAGTATTTTATAACATTAAAAGTAAATACAAACTATACTGGAGAAGTTAGTTGTGTTATTGAGGATTATATAGCTGAAAATAATACACAAAGTTCTATTAATAGTGGGCAAATAATTTTAAAAAATATTAATGAACAATTTATAGATAGCTTTGAAATATACAAGAATAATTATCTTGAAATTAACTCAAATACAATCAATACAAATTATTTTGATCTAGAAATTACTGGAAACCAAATTGATGCAAATATTTTTGAAAATAGAAATCTTCTTGGAAATATAAAATTAAGTTTTGAAAATAATTTAGATTATAGCTTAATTGAAAACAATAATCCAGGAATAATAAAAGATAGTTTATCAAAACAAAAATTAGTTATTTTTCCAAACACAAATCAATTAATAACAGTTATTGAAAATGAAGATGTTAATTTTGAAGTATCACAAGGACTTGAAATTAATAATTATGATTATGAAATAGAATATTTAACAGATTATTATACTTGGATTAAAATGGATGTTCTTGCAAATTCTCAAAAAACAGTTTATTTAAATAAAATTCAAGGATATCAACCAGAGAATGATTTTTCAAAAGTTTATGATAGCCCAACTCATCCAAGCACAACAGTTACAAACCAAGGAAGTGGATTATTTAAAATTGATATAGATAATACTGGAGGATTAGAACTTTCAGATTATGAAATTAGAATAGATAATAATATTTTAAGTCTATCATCTACAACTGAAAGTTTATTGATTACAGATTCTAATTTTACAAATGTTAATAAAATAACACTTAAAAACAAAACAGAAAATAAATATGTAATTATTGAATTTTTAGATAAAGATAGAAATCTTAAAGAATGTACAGTAAATATTATAGATGATGGTTTTAATATAAATTGTACAAGCAAAACATATTTAAAAATAAAAATTACAGACACAACAGAACAAGAAAAAAGTAAATATTTAAAGAGTTCTGAAAAAATAATTACTAAAGAAAAAATAGATGATGTTAATCTAGATGTAATTGATAACTATAATTACTTTATTAAACTATATAATAATAAAGAAAACGTAGAAATTGGAAACTATGGATATTCAGGAGATTTTAAAATTCTCGAAAAAATATCTAAATATTTAAATGAAAAAGGACAAGAAGAAATAGTTAAAGTTTTAATAAAACCTAACTAAATCATTAATTTAAATATTAAAACCACAACTACAAAAGCAATAGATAAACCAACTACTAATTCTGGTGAAAGCTTATAACCACCTAAACTTTCATTAAACTTCATAATACCAATAGCACTACTTGGTCCTTGACTATTACTCTTCATTTGCTTTAATTTCATAAATATTACACCTCTAATAATAAATATATATATAGAAAACTATTAAATAACTTACTCTTATATAATTTATGTAAGAACAGTTAAAAAAAATTAAAAAAAGGATAATAAATGATTAATAAAAAAATGATTTGGAAAACTGCAGTAGTTATAATAATGATAATTATTCTACTATATCTTTTAGTATGGGCAGGAACAGTTAGATGTAAATCTATTCCTGGAATGTGTTCTATTTACTGGGGAACCCAAACATTAATTACTGGAAAACAACAACCAAGCATATTAATTGTTTATAATCCATCAGATATAGAAGGTCTTGGAAATCCTTATCTTCTAGAGAAAACAATAAGAGATAATAAAATAATTGGAATGAATGTAAGACTTGAAAATATAAATTATTTAAGTGAAGAAAAACTAAAAAATGAAGCAATGGTAATAGTTACAAAATCTAGAAAAATATCTACACCAAAGCTTGAAATGTTTATTAATTATGTATCAACTGGTGGTAGACTTATTTGGGTCGGAGATGCTGGAATAGAAAAAGAAACAAACTTAGATGTTCTTGCAACAAAAGGAGATATTGAAGGTTCATTTGATTCTAATATTGTAAGTGGCTGGGCAAGACTTGATTCTGAAAACTATATTTTAAGATTTGATAATTTCTTAGGAGTTAATTATCTTAATAATTATTGCCAAGTAAAAGATTGTCAAGATAAAATATATAAAGTTGCTAATGGTATTGAACTTAATTATAAAAAACCAATTGCTAATAATGGAGTACTTATACCAAGTTCAGAACATCGTATGGTCTATGGACTTAGAAGTTATCTTGAAGTAAAAGATGATTTTGCAATTGTACAAACACTAAAACCAATGACAACTCCTTTAAAATTAGATTTTGGATCAACACTTTTTGATTCAGAGAAAGTATCTTATGGAAATGAAGAAGGAGTATTCCCTTTAATAATATTAAGTAATTCAAATAAAGTTGCATACTATGCAATGCCTCCAGAATATTTAATTGAAGATGATGATAAAGAGAAATATTATTCAATAATTGAAAATATGATATATGGTATGGTTAAATGATAATTTATGATTAAATCTGTAGAAGCTGTTATTGCTGTAATGATTCTTTTTTTATTCATAATAACATTATTTTCAAGCTATACAAAAACAGAAACTAGAGAAAACTTAATGATTGAAAAAAGTTCAGAAATATTTTTAATCAATGCACAAAATAAAGAATTTAGAGATTATATACAAGAAAATAAAGGTCAAATAATATATAATGAATTATATGGTTATATAGATAGTAATTATTCAATAAAAATATGTGATTTTTTAGAAGAAAATGAAAACTGTGCTGATTTTGGAGATACAGTTCCTGATAAAAAAAGTTTAAGCTCTTTTAATTATTATTTTTATGATATTAATAAAACTTTAAATATAATAGTGTGGTCTTAAAAAATGAAAGAAAAAGGATTTACATACATAATAATTGTTGTTTTTATTATGATATTTGTAACTATGCTTTTTTTAATCTCAAAAAACATAAACTATTCAAATAAAATAAAACATTTAGTATCAAACTATAAAACTGAAATCAACTATCTTTCAGAAAATAACTTAATAGATGTAAATAGTTTAGATGAGTTTAATATAAATTTTAAAGAATTTATAAAATCAAATAACTATAATAGTAAAGCTTGTGGAATATATTTTGATGGTAATAAATACATTCTAAGTAATTATCTTGATGCAAATTATACTCTGATACAAGAAAATCAAACTATTGAAATATTAGCAGAAAGTGTTTCAGAAGATATCATATTTGGAAATTGTGAAATGGATATTTCTTTAGAAAATTCACTTTCTTTTTATATAGAAATTTATAATGATTCTGAGAAAAGTATATATAAACAATAAAAAAAGATAGCTTTATAAAGTAAACGAACTAATAATTTATAATATATTATATTAATAAATTTAGAAGGTGTTAATGATTATGAACGAAATTAAAGAAAATATTAGCCAAATAGCATTAAAAAGTAATGAAATTGTAGCAAAATTAGAAATATTAAGAGCTCTTGAAGAACATAAAGAAAGTATTTCTGAAGAAATTACAAAAACTAAAGAAAAGTTAGAAAAAGAAGAAATTACAAAATTTACTTATGCTACAATGCAAGAAGTTAATCAAAAAAATTTAGATGATAACACAAATAGAAGAAAAATAATCTGGAATGAAATTGCAGAAACTATTAATAATATTAGTGATAATTTAAATGGTCTTAAAGAATTATACAATCAAAAAACAGAAAACAACGACGCTCCAGAAGTTAAATAAATCTTTATTAGGGAATATTGATGAAATATGGTTTTTCCTTCTTTAAAAGTTACAAAAGAACTTACAGATAAGATAAGTAAACTTGAAGAAATAGAAAATACTAGAAGTGAAGATGAAGAAAAAATCATAAATCAATTTTTTAAAAAAGAAATATCTCAAAAACAATTAATTTCTCTATTAAGAGAGAAAAAAATACAATCTATTTCTAAAAAAACAGATATTAAGGCAGTACATGCACTTGTAGATTATAATAAAACTTTAGCAAAGTTATCAGAAAATCTACAACTACAAAAAATACCTATTTATAGTATTGAAAATAGATCTACGTTTAAAAGAATTTTAAAAAACTTATTTACAAAGAAAACTAAAAAAATAAAACCAAAGAAAGTAGAAGTTAAAAAAGATATTGATACAAAAAAAGAAACTGAAATTAAAAAAGACACAAAAATTGAAACCAAAAAAGAAAAGAAAGATACAAATATCTTTGATAGAATATTTAAGAAAAGAGAAGCATTAGTTACAAAAGTTGAAGAAAAACATGAAATCAAACCAACTTTTGAACCTCCAAAAGAACTTTTACCTGAAAACTATCAAGTCTTAATACATGGTTTTGCATATGCCTTTATTAGAGAATCAGAAAATGAAAGAATATATGTTGTTGCAGAACCAGAACTTACAGAAGAAGAAGAAAGAATTTTAAAAGAAACTAGAGAATCACTTATTAATAAAATATCACTTGCAGATCTTACTGATGAGTCTCAAATGTATACTTTAGTTGAAAAAATATTTACAAGAAATAAAATAAAACTTGAAAAAGAACAAAAAGATAAAATTGTTTATTATATTATAAGACAAGTAAGTGGACTTGATAAAATAGAACCACTTATGCATGATCCATTAATTGAAGATATTGAGTGTGATGGTATAGGGATACCAATCTTCATTGTTCATAGAAAATATGGACACATTGTAACAAATATTGTTCTAGATACAGAAAATGAACTACAACAATTTATTATAAAAATGGCACACCTTTGTAAAAGTTATGTTTCATATGCATCTCCACTTTTAGATGCAATTTTACCAGATGGATCTCGTGTAAATGCAACATTAACTTCAAATGTTTCAACAAGAGGACCAACTTTTACAATCAGAAAGTTCCCTCAAAAACCATTAACAACAATTGATTTAATTAACTCTGAAACAATCACTCCAGAAATTGTATCATATCTTTGGACATTACTTGAATTTAAAAAGAACATGATATTAATTGGACCAACAGCTGGTGGAAAAACAACACTTCTAAATGTAATTTCTTCATTTATACCAGAAGCACAAAGAGTAGTATCAATTGAAGATACAAGAGAAATTAATCTTTTACTTAACAACTGGATTCCACAGATTACAAGAAGTGGTTTTGGACCTCCTGATCAAAATGGAAAAAGATATGGTGAAGTTAACATGAATGATCTTTTAAAAGAATCATTCAGACAAAGACCAGATTACTTAATTATCGGTGAAGTAAGAGGAGAAGAAATGGCTTTAATGTTCCAGGGTATGGCATCTGGACACTGTTCTCTATCAACAGTACACTCTAAAAGTGTAGAAGCATTAATTACAAGAATTACAACTCCTCCAATCTCTTTAGATCCTTCACTTATAACAAGTCTTGATATTGTAATTGTAACAGGATTTACTGGTGTTGGAGAAGAAGGAAAGAGAGAAATTAAAGAAATTGATGAAATTAAAGGTTATAATAGTAAAGATAAGAAAGTAGAATATAATCCAATATATAAATCAATAGATAAATTTAAAGAAAAAAGTGCAACTTCACAAAGTGATCTTTTCCATAAAGAAACAGCTTTAGTATACAATAGTGATGTTTTAAAAGAAATATGTACAGAACATAATATTTCTAAAAAGAAAATGACAGATATAATAATGGCAAGAACTAAATTTATTGAAGCACTTACTAAAAACCCACCAAAAGATTACGTAGAATTTAATAAACTACTTAAAAATTATAAAAGAAAAGAAGATTTTACTGAAAATTAAAAAGGATCATCATAAGATAAAAGGCCGTCTTTTTGGGTTTTTTTAGTATAATTTTGTTTTTGTGGTTTTTTTTTCTTTTTTATAATTATTAAAAATATAATTAAAATTATTATTATTACAGAAATTACAATATAATAAAAAACACTATTTTGTTCAACTTCTTCTTCAATAAAACCAGAATCAATAATTGCTTTAGATTTAGACTTTAAAATTGAAATTTTATCAATAGCTTGTGAATATTGAGCTTTTGAAACTAAATCATTATATTCATTATATGTTCTAAAAAGAGCATCAACTTCTGATTGTTCCTTCCAATAAGGTTTGTATTCATCGTTTAAAATTGTAGTGATAGCATGCTCTAAATTGTTATAATTTGTAAAAGAAGCATCATAACTAGTCATCAAGTCCTTTAATTTAACAGACTCCATCCTAAGTTTCAAGTTATCAATAAATATACTTACCTTTTCATCACCTTTTAAATCTAAATATAGTTTAGAATAGAAAGAACTTGTTGAAGAAAGGCTTTCATAAACATAATTAATATTTGAATTAAGGCTTGAAGGAGGAGAAACTAAGTTTACAAGCCCAGAAATTTCATTTGCTGGAATATTATCTTCAGCTACAATTTTTGTAACCAATTGTTCTGATTCTTGAATATATTCTAAAGAAGCTTGAGATAATTTATCATAACCTTTAAAAGAAGAATCAAAAGATTTTAAAAGACTAGATGTATCTTTACAATCTGGAGAAGATAAAAATGAATTTTGAGAATTTAGAAGTGAAGTTAAACTTTCTTTTAGATCTTCAAGATAAACTATTAGATTATTTATATGATTAATTGTTATTGTTATTTGAGAATTAAGTTCAACAGAATAATTCTTTTCTAAAAGACCATTTAATTGTGCTTTCTTTGAATTAAGAGAAGTAATTATTGAATTAATTCTGTCAATTAATTGAGAAGATAAATAATTATTAGGATTTGAATTTTTTAAAGATTTTAAAAGATATTCAGTTTTGATTAAATTAACATTAAAAGAATCAGTTTCACTTAAATAAACTTGAGAAAGCTCATTTGAGATTGGAACAAATAAAACAGATTCTCCTAAAGAATTTACAATAGGTATTACAAAATATTCTTCATCTTCACAACTTATCTTTGGTTGTGTAAAAGTATCAATCATATCATTTTCAGAAAGATACTCTTTTGAAATATCTTGAGCTCCAAATAAAGATAAAGCAAAAAGGTTTGAAGAAAATAAAACAATCACTAAAAATATTAATAAAATCTTTTTCATAAACATCAATTTTTTTAAACTATTATTATTCATCTCTAATAGCTCCATTATTAAAAACTTTATAGAAAATAAAAACATATAAAAGACCTATAAGAGAAAAGGCAATTGAAAAATATATCTGCGCCATTGAAGCAATTAAAATACCAATGAAAAGAGCAAAGAATTTATTTACAACAACCATTAAAGGAATACTTGAAATTGAATCTAAAACTTGATTTTTAATATCATTAGTATTTAAATTTGCATAAAGTCTATCAAAATCTTCAGTACTTGTTTTAGCACTACTGTTTTCTTTAATATTTTCTATAAAGTCAATATAGTTATAGACTACAGGATCTTTTAATTTTTGTAACTCTTTATATTCTTCTGAATCTATTATAAAATTTACAACTGAAGAAGTACTTGCTTTACTTATACTGTAAGAAGTACCAAGCCAATTACCAATATCATCACCTACAAAAACTTCAACCATACCCATTTGCATTTTTTGAGAATAACTTGCTTGATTTGGTAAGATTACAAGAAAGATTACTAAAAATAAAGTTAAAGATAAAAGAATACTTATCTTTGAATTTGCATAGTTTGAAAGAGAGTTAAGATGATCTCTTTCTTTAAATTTATTATATGTTAGAATAGATAAAAGTAAATGAGAAGCTAAATAAAATAAAACAAATAACCAAAAATTTGCAGAAAATTTAAATATTAAAAAAGAAATTATAAAACCTAAAGTTATTCCTAAAAAAACTTCTAAAAGATCTAAATTTTTTTCTTTTCTAACAGATAAAGCAATACAGATTGCAGAAGTTATTGGAAATAATAAAAGTAAAAATAAAAAATCTAATGTTAAAAAAGTATTAACAATATCAGATAAATTAAAAACAATTAAAGAAGTTAGAGAAATACCTGATGCTTTATAAAAAAACATCCACATTATTATTGAAAAAGCAATTAAAAATATTTTTAAAATACCTTTTTTTTCAAAAACTTCAGTATAACTCATCAATGTTCACCAAATCTAAAAGACCTTCTTTTTCATCAACAATAAAAGTTGTTTCTGCTTGAGAGACATAACTATCTTTCCTATCAACTAAAACAGGAAAGCTTGCAATAATTTCATTTTTTAAAAGCTCTCTTAAAGCATATCTTCTTTGAAATGTAGAAAGATTTTTACCAACCCAATATTCTGAAAAAGGAGTTCCATTATATTTATGGATCTCTTCAAGAATTAATTTAGCGTCTTTATTTCTAATACCTCTATCTTCTATGTGTTGAAAAATTAAAATTTTATCAGCTTCAGAAACAAAACCATCTCCAGTAGATGCAAAAGGTTCAATTGCAAATGGAAGATTAATTTCTGTTATTGGAATATTAATATCATTTGAAGTGTTTGGTATTGATGGTGATGCATGAGGTTCATATCTTTCAATTGCATGTCCTGTAAGATTTATAATTGTTTTAAAACCTCTTGAAGTTATTTCTTTATCAATTATTTTTCCAAGATCAGAGATTTTTGTAGTTTTATAATTATTTATTAAATGCTCTTTTGCTTTTTTAAGAGCAAAAAAAGAAGCATCTCTTAAAGATTCATGTTTTTTATTAAAAATTATTGTTTGTGCAGAATCTGCAATATATCCTTCAATTGAAACACCAACATCAACTTTTAAAACATCATCTTCTTTTAAGATTACTGGAGATTCTAAATCATAGGTGTTATGTGCAGCTTCATTATTAACAGACAGGTTTACTGGCCAAGCAGGAACAGCACCATTATCTAAAATAAACTTATCAATTTCAACACCTATTCTTGAAAGGTCAGAGCCAACTTTAATTAAGTTCTTTGCAAATTTTTGAGTTTTAAAGTTTAACTCTCCAGCTTTTTTTAAAAGTTTAAGATTTATATCTTGAGTCATGTAAAATCATTTTTTATTTTTTTTAGAAATATTTTTCTTTGAACTATTAAAAGAAAGTATAAATAAAAATAACATCGCAATTATAATTCCTGAAAATAAAGGAAGATCACTTACAGGAACTTTATTTGAAGATTTAATTACTGTAAAATATTTACTAAAAAGATTATTTGAAGGATTATCATCTGTATCAGTTAAAAAAATTCTTAGCATATATGGTTGGTTTGAATAATTAATATCAGCACCTGTAACTGTTATTAAATTATCACCATCATTTAAAGAACCATTATCAGTATAGAAAGGAGCTCCTCCTGTTGGTCTGTAAATGTTTAAATCATAATCTGCAAATCCTGGAGAATTTGAAGAAACTACAACTGTAATATTAAAATCTGAATTAGCTCTTACAGTGTTTGGAATTACAACATCAGTTATTCCAAAATCATCATAAGCAGAAATATTGAAAGAAATAAAAATAATCATTAAAAAAGATATTATACTAAAAATAATTTTGTTTTTCAAAATCTATCACCTTACACCTAAATATATTTATATAAAACTAATAAATATATTAACTGGTAAGTAATAAAAAGCTTTTTGTTTTAATAAAAAAAAGAAAAATAGAGATGATCTAATACTTTTTAAAGTCTAGAATCAAAATCTCCGTGGTTAACCATTTTTGTAACTTCAGAAGCAGGAAGATTATCAATAGTAACACCCATTGCTCTACAGGAACCTAAAATTTCTTTAACAGCAGATTTTTTAGATTTTGAAACTAATTGAGAATATTTAGCATTCATGATTTTTAAAACTTGTTCAAATGTTAAATTTCCAGCAACTTCTTCATTAACTTTTGAAGCACCTTTCTTAATATTTAATTCTTTTTTAATTAATGCTCCTGTTTGAGGAGAACCTAATTCAATTGTAAATTTCTTTTTAGAATCAATATGTATCTTAACAGGAATTTCCATACCATTAAGATGTTTTGTATCTTCATTTATTTTATTTACAATTTCCATTGTATTTACTCCTAAAGGACCTAAAGCAGGACCAATTGGAGGACCAGCATTTGCTTTTCCAGCTTCTACTAAAACTTTTATTGTAGGCATATTTTAATCACTCTTTTTATATTTTTAATTTAATAATTTTATGTTTTCTGCTTTAATTGTTATTGGAATCTTAACACTTGCATCGAAAAGTTCAATGATAACTTCTTCTTTTGCTAAATTAATTCTAACAACTTTTGCTCTAGAACCTTTAAAAGGGCCTAGGATAATTTCAACAGTTTGTCCAGGTTTTATAGAAGTCATTAATGGTCTTGATTCTAAAACTCCTGCAATTTCTGAAATATTAATGTTTCCTTCAACAATTTTTCCACCTTTAATATGAGGAACATTATGAACTAAAATTTCAACTGTTTTTTTAGAATCAGCTTCAACTAAAAGATACCCTTTTAAATCAGCCATTTCAACTACAGAATAAACTTCAAGTTCATCTTGTCTTGCTTTATTTGCTAAAAGATCCATTATTACTTTTTCTTGACCAACTGTTGTTCTTATTGTAAAAATCATATTTTTTCACACACTTATAAGTTTTTTAAAAAAAGCTTGCAATAAGCTTTACAAAATAACCAATAACTCCTATAACTACTATTCCTATGGCAATAATCTTTGCCATAAAACCAAACTCTTTAGTAGTTGGTTTTTGAGAAATGTTTAATATTCTTCTTGAAGATGCAAAGAAATTATTTAATTTATTCATCATTTTTGACATATTTTAATCAACTCTTATATTTTTTTAAACACTATCAATATCAAGATCCATACCTTTTAGATCATCTGAATTATATCCTTCTTCAAGATAAGGAATATGAGCACCTGCAATTACAACCATAACTTTTACTTTTTTATTTGCAAGGTTATCATCAATCATAGCACCCCAAATAATATGAGCATCTTCATTTATTTTAGAAGCTACAGTATCAACAATAAGCTCAGATTCTTTAATTGTTAAATCAGAACCACCAATTACATTTACTAAAGCTTTCTTTGAGCTTGTAATATCAATATCAAGTAAAGGAGAAGTTAATGCATTTTCAACAGCTTCCATTGCTCTTGAATCATTACCTTTTTCAATATTTGATTCTCCAACACCAATCATTGCCATTCCACCTTTTGAAAGAATCGTTCTAAGATCTGCAAAATCAAGATTAATTATTCCTGATTTTGTAATAAGCTCAACTATACCTTTTACACTTTCAGTTAAGATTTTATCAACTTCTTGGAAAGCAACATTTAATGGAAGATCTGGAGCAATTTCTAAAATTTTATCGTTTGGAATTATTATTAAAGTATCAACTTCTTTTTTTAATTTATCAAGGCCTGCAAGAGCGTTTTCAATTCTTTTTTTACCCTCTACAGCAAATGGTAAAGTTGCAACTCCAATTGTTAAAGAACCTTGTTCTTTTGCAAGTCTTGCAACAACAGGTGCAGCACCAGTTCCTGTTCCACCACCAAGACCACAAGTTACAAATACTAAATCTTTTCCTTTAATTAAATCTATAAGTTCATCTTTTGATTCCTCTGCAGCAGAAGCACCAACATCTGGATTTGATCCAGCACCTAAACCTTTTGTTGTTTTTTTACCAATTAATATTTTTTTATCAGCATTAACTCTTATTAAAGCTTGAGCATCTGTGTTTAAAGCAATTGTAAAAGCTCCTTCAACACCAATATTTGTTAATCTTTCAATAGTGTTGTTACCGCTACCACCAGCACCAATAACACATATTTTTGGTAAAGATGCATTTAAAAATTCTTCAAGTTCTGCATTGGTTTGTTGATTGTTATCCAAGATAATCCACCTCATAAATAAATAAATATATTATTATATAATAAGTATAATATTATATATTATAGTGAGGAAACCTTTAAATATAATATGGTTAACCTATTTTTATGAAAGGTGAATAAAAATGATATATGAAAACGTAAAAAATGTTGCAAAAGGAATAAAAGAGATAAAAATTCAAGGTGCAAGTAATATTGAGCTTGAAGCAATAAAGGCTATTAAAGAATATATTTATGAAACTAAAAAGCTTGGAGAAGAATTAATTGAAGAAACAAAAGAAAACATTAATCATTTAGTTGTTCAAAGACCAAATGAACCAAAGCTTAGAAACTCATTAAACTATATTTTTCAAGAAGTTAAAAAACATCCACATAATACTGAGGAAATTGAAAAAGAAATTGAAAAATATCAAGAAAAAACAGAAATTGGAAATGAAAAAGTTTCTGAAATGGCATCTCAAATGATTACAGATGGATCTAAAATTTTAACACATTGCCATTCAACTTTAGTTGAAAATGCTTTTAAAAAAGCATATGACAAAGGAATTGATTTTCAAGTATTCTGTACAGAAACAAGACCTAGATACCAAGGAAGAATAACTGCTAAAAATCTATCAGATTATGGAATTAAGACAACAATGGTGACTGATGCTTCAGTTACACATTATCTTAAAGGAATAGATTATTTTTTCACAGGTGCAGATGTTATTTTTTCTGATGGAACAATAATGAATAAACTTGGAACTCATGCAATTAGTATTGCAGCAAAAGAATTTAAGACAGAACATATAGTTCTTACAACTACACATTGTGTTGAAGCAAACGATCTTTTATCCTTTGTTCAAGAAATTGAAGAAAGATCTGAAGATGAAGTTTGGGAAAAAGAAAATAGACCAGTTAATTTAAAGATTAAAAATCCTGCTTTTGATATTGTTCCAAATGATCTTATTGGAAAATTTATAACAGAAGAAGGAGTATTTTCTCCAGAAACACTTTCATTCTGGGTTAATCAATTCCAAAGAAAATAATTGTTTTATTTATAAAAAGAATTTTTCTTTTTATTTTTTTAATTTAGAAAAAATCATTTAAACCTTTCTGTTTTTTACCAGTTACAAGCTCATCTTTTGAAATATTAAAAACTTCAAAAATAGAAACTACAGAAGGTAATAACTGATTTTCAAGATAATAATTAGTATCATAATCATAATCATTTTCTTCTTTGTAAAGTCTTGCTTTATCAGAAATATTTTTAGAAGGATAATTTGTAATTATGTATTCAACTAAAGCATTTTCTGAAATCTTCTCTCCATTATTTTTAGCATAAGATAATGCAGACATTGCAGGATTTAAAGTTTTATAATTTTTAAGACTTTTATGAACAAAAGATTGTAAAACTAATTTTTCAATAGGTATTTTTTTATCTTCAAGAGCTTTAATAATATTTCTTACATACTCTAAAGCTTTTTTAACATCTTTATCAATTAAAAGAATATTAAATAATTCTTTTTGAGTTTCTTTTACAAGCAAACACCAATCTCTTCTTACAAACTCAAAACCTTTAATCTTTAGAGAACCATCTTTTGAAAGAAGAGCATATTTTTTCTTAGCTCCCTTAGTTTTATCTCTTGAAAGAACAAATAATCCAGAAGTAAAAAGACCCTCAGTTTCAAGAGACATTGACTCTGGAAGAGATTTATTTATTTTTTCAAGATCAGAATATAGTTTTTTTTCATCATTGTATTTTATAAAACAAGAATCTGTATCAGAATATATAACAGTATAACCTAAATTTTCAAAATCACTTATAGTTTCTTGAATCTTTGTCCTTACTAAATGATACATTATTTCAAGACAAGGCCTACAATACCATCTTGCACCTGCAAAACCCATGTAACCATAAGTAGATGCAAGTAATATTTTTAGAGCATATTGTTTTGCAAAAAGAGATCTGTATTCTTGAGTATCTTTTTTATAATCTTTCATTTTATTTTTAATTGAAATTCTTAGAGATAAAAAACTTTCTAAAAGTTCAGGAACAAAACCTTTTTTGTCTTTTGAAATTTTATAACCTAAAACTTCAGAATAATCTTTTGATTCAATATTAATTGTTTCAGGACTTATGTTATATGCCATAATTAAAGAAATATGATAACTTCTAAAATCAACAACAGCAATATTTTCATGAAGTCCAACTAAAGGATCTTTTACAAAAGCACCAGTAAAACTAAACTCATATCTATTTGAAACAACTTCTGGGGTAGGTTTATTTTCAAGAAGAATATCTTTTTTAAAATAATTATAAATAAATAATTTTTCAATCATCTGTCCTGCAGAAGTTCTTAAAGTATCATAAATTGGAGACGCTATTAATTTTGAAATTTCATTAATTATTGAAAGATAATTTATAGAAAGATAATATGTTGCAAAAACATCATCTATATTATATTCTATAATTTTTGCATAATCTTGAGAAGAATAAAGATCAATAAAATCTTTTACTTTTAAAATGATTTTTTTATTACCAGTTATTTTTTCATAAACAGAATTAAGATCTAATTTAGAATAATTAAAGACTTGAAGATAGTTTAAAAGTCTCATTAAAATATAAGTGTCAATGTGTATAATGCTATCTATAGATACTGAAGTATTTCCTCTTTTATGAAAAGTTAATTTTTTATTAAACTTTATATCTTGAGATTTAATTACTTTATATCTTTTATAAATATAATCAAAATCAAAACGATCTCCATTATAAGTGAATATTAAATCAGGATCTTTTTCTTCTATTCTTTTAAAAAAAGAATCAATCATTAAAGATTCATCTGTAAAGAAATTAACTATTGTATTTTTTTCTTTAAAAGACTTATAAAAATCATCTTCATTAAAAGAAATATCTTTAAAGAAGAAAATCTCCTTATTATAATTTTCATCCATCATACAGATGGAAATTATTGGAGAAGTTTTTGGTTTTGGAAAAGAAAGATCCTTTAAAGGTAAAACTTCAATATCAAAAGTTAAATGTTTTAAAGACTCTGGCAGAACATCTTCTAAAACTTCAAAAGAAAGTATTTTTGAACCTGTATAACTAAATTTAATTTTTTTAAAATTATTTAAAGAATGATCAATAAAAAACCTTTGAATAAAAGGAATATCATACTCTCTTAAAGAATAAGAAGAAGATAGATTAATTTCTTTATCAAGTAAATGTGCTCTTGAAGAAATTAATGATTCAATATCTTTAAAGATTATTTTATAAGAAAAAGAAGCGCCTTTTTTATCAGTTTTAATAATTTCTAAAATATTTTTTAAAGACTTAGAAAGTAAAATAAGATCTTTTTCTAAAAGAAGTTTATCTGAAACTAAATAGAAATATGGAGAAAAATCATAACTATAGTTTTTCTTAACACCATCATTTCCTTTTACACTTAAAAAAAGAGAACCATCATAAAAGGCATTTATAAAAATACCTTCTGATTTTAAAATTGTATTAGACATCATAAAAAATCTTATAAAAAATAAAATATTATTTTAAAGAATACTTGAAAAGAAATACATAATAACAAATAAAATAATTGTCATAACAATATTTCCTAAAACTTCAAAATTAAACATTTTTTTTACAAAATGATAAAACATTAAAATATAATAAACTAATAAAGCTATTGAAAAAATAAATAATAAAATTAATCCAACAACAGCTCCTCCACCTAAATTAGGAAGCATACCTGAATTATAGATGTAATCTGGATTTTGAATTGCCATTGACATAAAAGGAATTACTTTTGGCATAAAAATTAAAACAATTGCAAAAACAACTAATATTGCAATAATAGAAACTATTCTAAAAGCCGCAAGAGAAGAAAGTATGTTTTTTAGTTCTCCACCTTTTAGATTATTCTTACCTTTTACAAAATAAAGTATTAAATAAATAATTATTCCTAAAATAAACCAACTAAAAACAAAAGTTATAATTAATCTAATTGTAAAATAGGATAATACATTTGGTGACTTTAACAAAAATAAAACTAAAGTTTCAATAAAAATTGAAATGAAAATTACAATCGCAGCAGTAGAAACATCTACTTTTTCATAAAAATGATTAATTAGTTTTTTTGGATTAAAACTAACAATTTCTTTTTCATCTTCAATTAAGTTTTTCTTTTTAAGTCTAGCAACCATATAGTATCACAATATTATTATATATAAATATATTTATATATTTATCTTTTATTTATAATATTTCAAAAAACAAACAAATAAGTATTTTAAAGACAACTATAACATTATATTATTAAATAATTCAATAAATGGAGGTTTTTTAAATATGACAAGAAATAAAGAACAAGATTTGTTAAATGAAGCTATTTATGATAAAGGAGTAACTTCTCTTGATGATGTTAAAAAAGAAAAACCTCAAAAAGTTAAAAAAAAAGCTTTAGGTTATGATGAAGGTATTTTAGACACAGTTTTTAAAAAGAAAAAAGTTGTTAAAAACCAAGCTTCTGCTCGAAAAGAAAAGAAAGAAACCTCTCTTGGAAAAAAATCTATTAATCCTTTTAATATTTTTAAGAAAAAGAAAAAAGGAGTAGCCTTTTTTAATAAACTTTAAATTTTGAGAAATAAATGGATTTTGAAAGAAAAAAAGATGTTGAAATCTTAGAAGAGATTGTCCACAACTTAAATAATATTTCTACAAATCAAAACTTTATTATTAAAGAAATTAATGAACATAAGTTTAAGGATGGGTTTATTATAAAAAGCAATCTTAGAAGAAAACTTATAACTCTAAATTACGAGGGCGAAAGAATAGCGCTTCTTGGATTTACAATTAAAAACAGAAACATAGAAATCCAAAGTATACAAGGAATAAAAGGAACTACTTTTAAACACCCTTCAAATTGGCATCAATATCTTTTAACTCCTTTTATAGCATCTTGCCTTAAAGCATATCAAACTCCTCAGAGAGTTACTAAATACATTTCATTTCCAGATATTTCGTCTGGAGTTTTAGAAGGAAGAATAAAAGAACTGAAAGGGCTTTTAGAAAAAATTAATGAGACAAATAAATCAGAGCCGAATTTTTTTGATAAAAAGAGAATTAGTTATTATACAGATAAACTAAAAACATTAAATCAAAGACTCATTATTACAAAAAAGATTAGAGACGATTATTTTACAAAAGAGGGTTTTATAAACCTTAATAAGCGCAGAGTCTCTTTAATAGTTAATAAATATCAAGAACAAATTAATAGGTTAAAAAATAAGAAACCGCTTACAAGAATTAAAAGACTTAGAAAAAATACCATTAAAAAAAGATAAAATTACACTTTTTTTAAAAAGAAACCTAATTTTTATGGTTAGAAAATATATTTAAATAGATAGTTATATATATTATATATAATATACTTAATTATTAATTAAAAATGGTGAAAAAAAATGAGTGATTTTCAAATAAAGTTTGCCCAAGCAGGACAACTAAAAGAAAGACAATTTATTGTAATTGAAGAAACAATCTGTAGAATTGATACTATAGATAAATCAAAACCTGGAAAACACGGAGCTGCAAAAATTAGAATGACAGCAACAGGTGTTTTTAATGATAAGAAAATGAATCTTTTAAAACCAGCAGATGCTGATGTTGAAGTTCCAGTAATTGATAAAGGAAACGCACAAGTAATTTCTGATTCTGGAGATAAATACCAAATAATGGATGTAACAGATTACCAAACATATGATGTTGATAAAGCTGAATTTAAGGATCTTAAAGCTGGAGATAATCTAGAATATATGAAAGCTGGACCTTTTATTAAAATTGTTAGAAAGAAAGCAGACACAGAATAATTAAATTCTGTGCTTTTTTTATTTTTAAAAGAAAAAAACCTTTACTAAAAAAAAGGTTTATTCTTTAATTTCTATTTTTTCAAAAAGATGACCTTGTTTTTTTATGGTTTTTCCTTCCATAGTGTTAGTGAAAGCTAACCTCTTATGTCCAAGATTACTCTCATCCAAACCTAGTTGTGAAAAAATTTCTGTCCATTTTCTTGTAAGAATAGGAGATAACTCTAAAGCAAGTATCCTTATAGACTCTAAAAGAACATACATTACTTGATCAAACTTTTCAAGATCTTCTTTTAAAAGATCCCAAGGTTTGTTGTCTTGAACATATTTATTTAAAGCATATGACATTTGTAAAATTTCATTAATTGCTTTAGATAATTCATATTCTTTATAATGATTATGAATTATTTGTATCTTTGATTCAATCTCTTCTGCAAAAGAATCTTTAAAGAAATTAAATCCATTTTCTTTATTTCTTTTTTCAGCTAAAGTAACAACTCTTGATAAAAGATTACCAATACTTGAAACAAGATCACTATTTACTCTTTCAACAAAGCTTTTCTTTGAAAATTGACCCTCATCTCCAAAAGGCATTTCTTTTACTATATAATATCTATAAATATCTGAACCAAACTTTTCAATATACTCTTCAGGATAAACTACATTTCCAAAAGATTTAGACATTTTCTTTCCTTCAGACATCCACCAGCCATGAGCAAATTCTTGTTTTGGAAGAGAAACATCTATTGATTTTAAAAAGATAGGCCAATAGATTGCATGAAACCTAGAAATATCTCTACCCATTAATTGAAAGTCAGGAGGCCAATATTGTTTAAATTTTTCAGAATCACTTCCACCTAAAGCAGAATAATAATTAAACAAAGCATCAAGCCAAACATATATGGTATGTTCTTTATCAAAAGGAAGTTCTATACCCCAAGGCACTTTTTCTTTGTGTCTTGAAATACATAAGTCTTCAAGACCGTTTTTAATAAAAGAAACAAATTCATTTTTATTTGATTCTGGAGAAAGAAACTTAGGATTATCTTCAATATATTTTAAAAGCCAGTCTTGATATTTTGAAAGTTTAAAAAAATATGCATCTTCGTGTTCTATTGTAACTTCATGACCAATAGGGCATTTATTTTCAGAAACATCTTTATCTGTAAAAAAAGATTCACATCCTTTACAATAATATCCTTTATAGCTACCTTTATAGATATCTCCTTTTTCAAACATTTTTTGTGCAATTTCTTGCACTGTTTTTTTATGTTCTTTATCAGTTGTTCTGATAAAATAATCATAAGAGATATCTAAATCTTTCCATACTTTTTTTGTATAGTCAACTAAAGAATCAAGAAACTCTTTTGTATCTTTTTTTTCATCTTCTGCAGCTTGTTGTACTTTTAAACCATGCTCATCAGTTCCTGTTAAATAAAAAACATCAGAACCTAAAAGACGATAGTATCTTGCAAAGATATCTGCAACCACAGTTGTGTAAGAGTGACCTAAATGGAACTTACCACTTACATAATAGATTGGTGTTGTTATATAATATTTTTTTGGAAAATCTAAATTATTCATAATTTTAATCACATCCTTTATTTTTTATAAAGGCAAAATATTTAATGTAAAAAGATAATATAAAATATTTGCCAAAGACTTTAAAAAACCTGCTTTACTTAAGAGCAGGTATCACATGGCCATAATAAAAATAGTTAGAGCTAGAGAAGAAATATTTAAAGAGCTTTTCTCTTTTAGATATATGTTTTTACCTCTAAGCATATATATTTTATAGAAAAAAACATATTTAAAGAGATGTTAAAAAGTTTTATAATTAAACATACCCTTCAATGTATGCTGTTTTTGTTTTTATAAAAAGCTTTTTGGATAATTCAGGAAAAATTAAACCTTTTTTTAATTTACACACAAATTCAAAAAGTCCAATAGCAGGATAAGGAAGCAAATTATAATGAATATTTTCAAAAATAAATCCATTTAGAAAAACAGATAGCTCAGAAAGGTAATATTCAGATAATTTTTCTAACTCATTTAAAGTAAAAGATTTATCTGAAAAAAGATTTTTAATATAATTTAAAACATAATTTCTAAAAAGAATATTAGTATTAAATTCATCAAAAATTAAACACCTGTTTTTTTTATAATCAAAAGAATTAATTACATCTTTCCAACGAACAATAATAATTTTTTTTTGAATATCTTGCAGATATTTTGCAATGATTTTTTCACACAATCTTTTTACTTGAGATCCTTTCTTAAAAGCAGTTTTTTTAGCAGAATCTTTTGAAAGATTAAAAAATATTTCATCATTAATAGCTTGGATTTCATCTGCAATTAAAATAGCTACTTTTTCGTTTGTATTTTCTAAAGCCCAATCTAAATATCTTTTAATATGTTCTTCAGAAAAATAATTATTTCTTACACTTATTCCAATATAAATATTAAATTTTTTATTTTTAACTTCAGTTTCATTTGTTAAAAAATAATTTTTAATAATCATTATATATACCTAAGAAAAATCAATCTCAAAACCACAAACAGGCATAGTATAGTTGTGCTTTTCTAAAACTTCTGGAGAAAATTCACCTATATGTCCAACTTCGTCATCATTAATTATAACTGCAGCACTTCTTCCTTTAATATAAAAAGGATAATCTTTTTCTTTAAGTCTTAAAGTTTTACCTAAAACATTTGTTAAAGATAAAAGATATGAAGAGATTTCAGTAAAACTAATCTTAGAGTTTGCAATAACTGCTGCTAAGTGAAGTTTATTTTCAGATAAAGTATCAAGCTCTTTATTTTCTAAAACAACATAATCACAAGCAAATAATTTTTGTGGAAAAGACTTATGTTGATTATTTGTTAAAGCTTTAAATAATTTAGGAATAATCCAATTACCAACAATATTAATTGAACTTTCAGCACTAAAACCTAAAGGAATATATTTTTCTCCCTTTATATTAAAATTTTCAAAAGAATCTTTTTTTGAAGAAAGAATAAAAGGTAATATTTCAATAAAACCCATACCCACCATAGAAGTTATTATTTGTTCTTGGAAAATAGACTCCTTTAATCTTTCTCCATTAAAGTGAACATCTGAGTATGTAGGAGTAATATTGTTTATAGCAAACCCTCTTAAAACATCATCTACAACATCATTTTCATGAAGGATGTCTGTTCTAAAGATAGGAATGGTGACTTCTATTAAGTCATCTGATTGTTTATTACAAATAAACATCATTTTCTCTAAATTAGCTATAGCTTCTTTTAAAGTTAACTTAATTCCTAATAATTGATTTATATATTTTAAAGAAACAACCATTTTTCTTAAAGATACATCTGGAGAAATAATTTTTTTATCAAAATATTCAATTTCTAAAGAATAAACTTCTCCTCCAAAATCTGCAAAAATAGAAGTTAAAATATTCATTGTATTTTTAAGTTTAGTTAAGTTTTGACCAGTACATTCTAAAAAAACTTCTTTTGTGCTTTCTAAGACTCTACCTGTTTCTTGAGAGTTAATGATTGGAGGCATTGAAAGTATTTTTTCATTAGAATCTTTAAAGAAAAGATATTTTTGTTTATCTTTAACTAAATAAGAATATTCTTGACCAGTCGGATGATTTTTAATAATATCAAAACCAGTCATTTCTTTTGTTTCTCCTAAAGGTATAAATTTAATATTTTCTGGAAAATCTGCCATAAAAGTTATTGGAAAAGTTATTTTATCTAAAGGATAAACACCAATAGCAACAGATTTTCTTTTTCTACCATAAGTTAAGTGTAATTTTTCTTGAACATTTATTATTTCTTTTATTTTTTCAGAATCTAAATTTAAATTTTTAACAATTGCACACATGGTATGATTACCATAATTAGTTGCAGATCTATCAACAATTACTTTTTGTTTAGAATCTTTTAAACTAAAAGGAGTGTATTTTTTTAAAGATAAATAACTTTCTAAAGCTCTTTTAAAACCTACAAAAGAAAGAAGATCTATTCTTTCAGCAGTAACTTCTATTTTTAAAAGATCTGTTTCTTTATCATAAGAATCTATCTCTAAACCAAAATCAAAAAGAATTTCTTCTAATTTTTCTAAAGATAAATCTTTTCCAATTTCTTTTTTTAATCTATTAAATTCAAAATCTATTACTGCCATGTTAATTCACTCAAATTTTCTTTTAGGGATGATATAGTTTCTTAAGAAATCAATATCACAATCATCACCAAATACTTCCTTAATATTTCCTTTTTCTAAAAGAAGCATACCTATTCTTTCAATACCAATTCCCCAAGCAATTACATTATTTTTAATACCATAAGGCTCTAAAGTTTCTTGTCTGAAAATACCAGAATTCATAATTTCTTTATAACTTTTTGATTTTTCAAAATATGCAAAAACTTCAACACTTGGTTCTGTGTAAGGATTATAAGTTGGTTTAATTTTTATTTTTGTAATACCAAGTTTTGCTAAGAATTCTTTAATAAAACCAATTAAATCTGAAAGACCAATATTCTTTCCAATAACAAAACCTTCTGCTTGATAGAATTCAGCTAAATGTGTTGCATCTAAAGATTCATTTCTAAAAACTTTACCTATACAAAAATATTTTGAATTTTTCTTTTCTTCTTTAGATAAATTGTAAAAAGTTCTAAAAGTTACAGAAGTTGTGTGTGTTCTTAAAATTAAATCTTTTGCCATATCTTCATTCCAAACATATTGATGACCAGTAGAACCTGTTTCACCACCATTTTCATGAACATCTTTTATTTTTTCTAAAAAAGATTTATCTTTTACAAGACTACCTTTTAAAGGTAGATAAAAAGTATCTTGAAGCTCTCTCATAGGATGATCTTGAGAAATAAACATTGAATCCATTGGCCAAAAAGAAACATCCACATAAGGACCTGACATTTCTTTAAAACCCATTTCTAAATAAAGATCTCTAATATATCCCATTATAAGTCTCATAGGATGTATTCTTCCAATTTCTGCAGGTTTTGGTAGTTTAGAGACTTGGTATTCTTTAAATTTAAGATCTTTATAATCTCTTGATTTTAAAATTTCAGAAGTTAGATTAATTATTGTATCTTTATCTACTGCATAATCTTTTTCTTTTAAGAAAGAATATTCTTTCTCTAAAGTTATTTTTTTAAAAATAAATTTTCTTTGTAGAAAATCATTTATTTTTTCTTGAGAAGTCTCTTTTCCAGAAACAATTAAATTAAGATCATTTTTTTTAGAATCTATTTTTTCTTTATAGTCTTTTGTTGGAACTATTTTTCCTTGTTCAATGGATATTAGATTAGTTCTTTTTGAAACTCCAAAAGCTAAAGAAACTTCTTCTTTTTCAAGGTTTGGAATATCAAGAGATTTTAAAGAAGATACTAAAACTTCTTTACCCTTTATAAAATCACAAAATATTTCTTCAATAAAACCATTTTTTAGAGAAAGAGAACCTATTTCTGTTAAACTATAAGTTATAATTTCATCTACTTTTTCAGAAATTACTTCTTCAGATTTTAAAAACTCTAAAGCTCTTCTTAAAGAATCAACTTCTATATCTAAAGCTGAATTAATTTCTTCAAAGCTTAAAGTTTTTTTTTCTTTTAAAAGATCATATAAAGAATAATCAATCTCATTTATTTTTATAACCATAGAAATAACCTAAATTTATTTTATAATAGAATAAAATTAATCTTCAAACAATTCTGAATCTATTAAATATTCTTTCTTTTGTTTTTTAGGTTTTATTACAGAATTTTTAATAACAAAATTTTTAATAGATTTTTCAAGAGTATCTCTAAAGATTAAAATAATAGATAATAAAATAATAAATATAATTATTAAATAATAAAAAATATTTGAATCACTTGACCCAACAAGTACAAAACTTGGTTTTGGAGGTTTTTTTTCATAAATTAAAACTTTTATTTGGTTTGTTGAAAAACTATTCCAGTAAAGAGTATTATCAACAATCTCTGCTTTAGGGTTTGTATCTCTAAAAACTAAAGGATCGTAGACTTTTATAGATAATTTTGAATTAGAAGGAATTACATAAAGATTATTAACAATTAAACTTCTAAATAAATTTTCATTAAACTTCCAAAGAATATCATCTTCTGTTTCATAGAAATTTTCTAATATTAAATCAGATATTTCATAATTAATATTTATTTGATCTTTTGTTTCATCAAAAATAATAGAAACATTTGAAAAATCATTTAAATAAATATTAGGTTTTAATCTTGGATCAATTTCTTCAAATTTATCAAGATCTATATTTGCAGCAATTATTTGGTTTTTAAAATTAACTTTATCATTATAGATATAAGGGTTATAAGATACATCCCAAACTTCTTTAATAATTGCCTTATCTGGACTTTTAATATCAATAGTTATATTAAAATTAGTAATTTCTGCAGAATAAACAGTAGAGGCAAATAAAAAAATTAAGAAAAATATTAATAATTGTTTATATTTCATTTTAATAATCTACTCTTTATTTTTTAAATTGGTTTAATGTTTATTTACTAATATTAAACTAATCTATATAATATATTGTAGAAATAAGTTTATATACCTTTTTAATATTGTAAATAAAAGTAAAAGAGTAATATTTAAAAGATCCTATCAAAACCATTTATTTCAAAAACATAAATTAATAAATTATAAGAATTAGCATAATTTGCATACCCTAAAAAAGAAAAAAGAGAAGAATTAAAATTAATTAAAGAAATTTTTTTAGAATTTAATAAAAGATTATTAAGTTTTTGTCTTTTTATAAATCTCTTAACATTTGATTTTCTTAGTTTTACTTTAGTTGGGTAAATTTTATAACCTAAAAAATCAACCCCTTTATCTACTAAATTAATATAAGTTTTGTTTTTAGGAATTGTAAGTAACAAATTATTTTTTAAAAATAATTTAATTTTTCTTCTGAAAATACTTAACTCTTGTTTAGAATTTGAAAATATTAAAAAATCATCAACATACCTATAATAGTGTTTGATTTTTAAAGTATGCTTAATATATTGATCAAGCTCATTTAAATAGATATTTGCAAAAAGTTGAGAAGTTAAATTACCAATAGGAATTCCTTTTTTATTATTTAAAAACGAAAAAGAATAACTATCTATTATTTTATATATTATAACCAATAATTGCTTGTCTTTAATTCTTTTTTTTATAATATATTTTAAAACCTCTTTTTCAATAGAAGGAAAATATTTTTTAACGTCTTGTTTTAAGTAATATTTAGGAGATTTTTTAGATTGAACTAATTTTTTTATTTCTAAAAAACCTTTAAAAGTACCTTTTCCTTTTCTACATGCAAAAGAATTATTTATAAAAGTTTTATCAAAGATAGGCTCAATAATATTTATAATTGCATGTTGAACAACGACATCTCTAAAACAAGGAGCACTAATAATTCTTTCTTTAGGTTCATATACCTTAAAATTTCTATATGGAGAAAAATTAAAATTACCAGAAATTAATTCTTCTTGTATTAAAAATAATTCTTTTTCAAGATTTTGAGTAAATTTTAAAATATATTTCTTATTAGGATTTGATTTTCTGGCACGTTTATATGCATTATAAATGTTTTTAAAAGAAGTAAATTCTTCCCAAAGATTATTATATGATTTCATTTTTTATAGAACCTATTAAAAATTAAAAGTTATTACAGATTTCTTTAATCTAATAAAATTAAAATACTAAATGTAATAACTTATTTTTATATTCGATTTTTAAAACATAAAAACAAAAATGTTTTTATGGCATACCTTATATGCAATCAGGAAACATTTTACAGATGTAGTTTTTAGAATATACACTTTGCATATTTTAAAAAATAAAAATAAATATACAAACTCTGATAAAACCTTATTTCTTTAAAAATAAGGAGAAACTACTGAACACAGCGCAGGCCGATGTTGTTGTTCCGGTTCCCAGGAGTATTGTTCAAGTTCAAGTTCAAGACCCCTGCATTAGTTCCATTGTTCCAGTTACCACCGCGCAGGAAAGAAACGACTCCTTTTTCTGTAAAAGCCCTATTCTTTTTATAACTAAAAAGAACAAAATAAATAATTATTAGAAAAGTTTTTATAAATTATGCTTTAAAAGCCCCCCAATTAATTTACCTAAATCATTTAGTTTTTTAGAAATAACTTCATATTTTTTAAAAGAAATAATTTTTAGATCAAAAGAGAGCCTCACATATATTTTTAAAAGTTCTAAATCAGTATCAATTTGATTTAAAGTATTAATTTTATGTTTTGAAAAAAGAATAGTATTAGATAATAAAGAAATAGTAGTTTTTTTCAAATCTTCTCCTAAAATATATTTGTCAGATTTAGGAAATTTTTTAATTTCAGGATAAATATAAAGTAAAAAGTTATATGTTTCTTTATATAACTTTAAATCAAATAACATATTATAAACACTATTTTTTATTTTCTTCTATTTTTTTTATAAGTCCATTAAAATATTTAATTTTTTCTTCAAATTGATTATAAAAAAAAAGAATTTTATCTTTAGATAAATCTTTATTAATTTCACTTAATATAAGTAAATTTGATTGAGTTGTAGAAACACAATCTCTTGAATAAGAATAAAGTAATGATTTTTCATTAGAATGATATTTATTATATCCTTTTGATAAAAAAGAAAGAATATTTATTAAATTTGAAATAGTTTCTTGAAAAATAAAATTATCATTTATAGATGATTTATTTTCTTCTAAAAATTTATAAGTATTAATAACTAAAGGAAAGAGTTCTTTGTAAACCCCAAAATTTAAAATTCCTCTTTCTATATTTACTAAACTCATAACAACCATATTTTTGTCCAATATATATTGTGATTTATTAAAACCACTTTAATTGAGTAGCAAATTTTTTTGTAAAAAACAAAAAAATTTGCAAAAGCAAAAAACATTTGCTTTCTCTTTTGCCAATTTATTTTTTTCTTTTTTCACTTTTATTTTTTATTTTTTTGCACAAACTCAATCTTGAAGCATTGTTTTTCGCGACGTTACCCGTCTTACCGTCTTGCCGTCTCACCCGTCAAAATACAATATTCTCGAAATACATTTTTTCAAAAACTACTGAACACAGCGCAGGCCGACGACGCTGCCCCGGCCCCCAGGAGTAAAGTTCAAGCGCAAGCCCAAGACCCCCGCATTAGTTCCACTGCCCCAGCCACCACCGCGCAGGAAAGAATATACAGTAGTAGAAGTATCTCCAAAATCACTATAAGTGTAAATTCTACCAACACCATTATCTGCTGCATTATAATTATTACTTGTAAGTAAAAATAAATCTTTATACTCTAAAGTGGTATTACCTAAATTATCAGAAGAAATGTATTGGGCTTCTCCACCACCTTTTGAATAATCAAAATAATCAAAACCAGTAGTAAAGTTACTATCATCAGCATTGTTAAAACCATCAGGTTGGTCTTTTCTTTGGATAGTGTCACTTGTCCATTGCCAAACATTACCAGCTAAGTCCCAAATTACTTCACCGTTTGTTAAAGTTAAGGTTCTTTTTGTAGTGCCAGAAAGTTCATCAAAACCTTCCATAGCACCAGAAGAAGAAGAATTACCACGTGGAAGATAACCTTCTCCAACAACTCCAGTTGACCAGTTTGAAGGTACTTGTTCAATGTTTCTTGCAATGGTCATCCATTCGTCATTTGTTATTAAATGTCCACCTACTGCAGCACAAGCTGCAATAGCTTCGGTTTGGGAAATTCTTGCTATTGGAGAACCTTCTGGAGTTGATACTAAAGTGCCTGGAGTAGGACATAATTCATAACTATAAGTATTATAGGTTAAAGAACCAGTATTACAATCTGGATAATCAGCTACAAGGTTTCCTTTACCATCTCCATTTGCATCCATTTTCATTTCATATTTTGAAACACAAAAACCACCACGCTCATTCATGGTTCCATATAAATGGTTTCCTGGAACTGGAACATAGCCTTCTGGACAAGAAAGAGGAGTTTTTACGGTTTGAAAAAGATCAGGTTTAGTTATCATTTGAGAATTGTCTAAATATAAAACTAAATCTAAAGAGTCACCTAAAATACCATGATCAAGAGTAGCAGATTGATTGGAAAGAATAGTGACAGGAGGTTCTAAAGGATTAATGTTTGAATTGCCTAATAAACTATAACCGGTAATGGTAATAGAAGTATAAGGAGAACCATAAGGGGGTTTATACTCTAGAAGAGAACGACCATTGATAGAAGATTTAATATTTAAATAAAAGCCAGTTTCTGATTCTGTATAAACTTCAATACTTGAAGCTTTAGAAAAAGAATCATTGGTAAAGCCTTTACCCCAAGAAAGAATAATACCAATAATAGCAACAGAGACAACTATTAAAAGAATGGTGGCTATCAAAGGAGAAATACCTTTTTGAAATCTAAAACGCTGAAAAATATATTTGAAAAACATAAGGGATCAAAATTAAAGTTAATTAAAATATAATATTATAAAAGAAGAATATATTTATAAACATAATGATTAAAGAGAAAAAAGGAAAAAAGTTAAAAAAACAATACTCTTTAAATAAAAATTGGTTTATATAATTATATATGAGTATAAGTATTAAATATCTTGGACACTCATCATTTCTGTTAACTATCGATAAAAAGAATATTTTAACAGACCCTTTTTTTAAAAATGATTCGTTAGGAAAAATGGAAAGATTAGTCCCTTGTCATCATAAAGTTGAAGATCTTCCAAAGATTGACTCTATTTTAATAAGTCACGAACACACAGATTCTTTCGATAAAGATTCAGTAAACTATTTATCTAAAAAATATAATCCAAAGATTATATCTCATTACAGTATCTTGAAAGATATTGAAGGTCTTGAACATAATAAAGTTTCAATTGAAGAATATCAATCAAAAGATATCAATAACATAAATATTCAAGCTCTTCCTGCACATCACCCTGGTGCGTTTTATCCTTTAAGTTTTTTAATTAAAAACAAAAAAGGAAAAACTGTTTATTTTGCAGGAGACACTTATATGACAAAAGACCATGACACTATAAAACCTGACATTGCACTTTTACCAATTGGTGGAAAAAGAACAATGGATCTTGGAACTGCAATTAGGGTTATGAAAAAAATGAGACCTAAGTTTGTAATTCCAATGCATTATGATACTTTTGAAGATATTAAAAGAAATCCTCAAGAATTAATCTATAGGTTTGGAAAAAACTATACAGATGTTAATACAGTTATTTTAAATCCAGGTAAAACTTTTAAATTTAAAAATTAATAATCTTTAATTTCTAAAGAAAAAAGATCTTCTGGAAGAGAAATATTCTTTTTATTTTTTAAATTAGCTTCTAAATCTTTATATCTTGAAGACACATGAACTAAATATAGTTCTTTTGCTTTTATTTTTTTTGAAAAACTAACAACTTCTGAAAAAGAAGAATGTTTCTTAAGTTTAGCTTTTTCTTTTTCTTCATCTAAGAAAGTACACTCATGCACTAAAACATCTGGAGATTCAATAAATTTAGGATGTTTTTTTAAAACAGCAGTATCTGTAAAATATAATATTTTTTTACCTTGTTTTTTGAAAGATAAATCCATTACTTGACTTGGTTTTATAACTTTACCATCTACCTTAATTGATTTTCCTTCTTGAAGTTTTGAAAATAAAGGTCCTTCTGGTATTTTAAGTTTAATTGCTTTTTGTTTATTAAACTTACCAATTTTATTATTTACTTTAAAACAATAACCATAAGATGGAACTGTATGATCAAGCTTTACAGAAGTAATTACTCCATTATCAATCTTTATTTTTTGATTACTTTTAATTTGTAAAATATTTATTTTAAAAGAAAGATTTATTCCACCAGCTTTTAAAAAATTTTCAAGAAAATTTTTATAACCAAAAGGAACATAGATGTTAAGTTCATCTTCTCTTTTTAAAAGAGACATGCTTGATAATAAACCTAAAATACCATAATAATGATCTCCATGAAAATGTGTTATAAAAATACTTTTTATTTTTTGAATACTTTGAGAAGTTTTTAAAATTTGTTGTTGAACATTTTCACTTGCATCAAAAAGATAATTACTTCCTCTATAATTAATTAATAAAGAAGTTAAGTTTCTAGATTTTGTTGGAGTAGATGCACTTGTTCCTAAAAAATAAATATTAATATTATCAGCCATATAAAATATATAAAAACAAATGTATTTTAAGGATATTGATACATCTATTATATATCATATAATATTTATATTCTAATTTTGATAAAAATAAAGAAAATTGAGAAAATATGAAAAAAGAAATTAAGATAAAAGAACTTGTATACAAAGATACAAGTGAAATAATAATTCCAAAAAAAACAATTGATCAAGTAATTGGTCAAGACAAATCTATAAATCTTATTAAAAAAGCAGCTTACCAAAAAAGACATATGCTTTTGATAGGTGAACCTGGAACAGGTAAATCTATGATTGCAGCTGCTCTTGCAGAGATTCTACCTTCTTATCAATTAAAAGATATTTTATCATATCCAAATAAAGAAGATTCACATAATCCAATAATTAGAGTTGTAAATGCTGGAGAAGGTAAAAAAATTGTAGAAAATGCAAAACTACAAGCTATGAAAAATAATAGTTCTCAAAGACTATTAAGTTTTATACTTCCAATGGCATGGCTTATTCTTTCAGTTGCTTTATGGCAATTTAAAGTTATTTCAGACACAGTTTTTGCAGCAATGCTTATTCTTTCAGGATTTATAATGATTGCAACTGCTTTAAGTTTACAAATGATGCAAAAAACAAAAGGTTTAGTTCCTAAAATATTAATAGACAACTCTAAAAGAAAAGAAGCGCCTTTTGTGGATGCTACTGGTGCAAGAGCAGGTGCTTTACTTGGAGATGTTTTACATGATCCTCTACAATCAGGTGGTCTTGGAACTCCACCTCACTACAGAATTATTCCTGGGATGATACACAAAGCAAATGAAGGAGTTTTATTTTTAGATGAAATAGCATCTCTTTCTCCAAAATCACAACAAGAACTTTTAACTATATTACAAGAAAAAAAATACAGTATCACTGGACAATCAGAACTTTCAAGTGGAGCTATGGTAAGAACAACACCTGCACCTTGTAATTTTATATTAGTTGCAGCTGGAAATTATCAAGATCTTGAAAAAGTTCATCCTGCTATAAGATCTAGAATTAGAGGTTCTGGTTATGAATGTCAAATGAATGTTGATATTCCAGATAATGCAGAAAACAGAAATAGAATGGCACAATTTGTTGCACAAGAAGTAATTAAAGATAAAAAAATTCCACACTTTACAAAAAATGCTGTAGAAGAAATTATTTTTGAAGCTAGAAAAAAAGCAAATAGAAAAAATCATTTAAGTTTAAAATTAAGAGAACTTGGTGGACTTGTAAGATCTGCAGGTGACATTGCAAAAGAAAAAGGACTTAGTCTTGTAACTGAAAAAGAAGTAATGGAAGCTAAAAAACTATCTTCAACCTTAGAACAACAAATGGTTGAAAAAATGATGGAAGTTAAAAAAGAATATGACATTTATAAAACAACTGGTAAAAAAGTTGGAAGAGTAAATGGACTTGCTGTTATGGGAATGACAGAAGCAGGAATAATGCTTCCTATTGAATGTGAAGTTACATTTGCACAATCTCAAAATCAAGGAAAAGTTATAGCTACAGGAAAATTAGGAGAAATTGCAAAAGAATCTGTTGAAAATGTTTCTGCAATTTTTAAAAAATTAACTGGAAAAGATATCTCAAACTATGACATACATGTTCAATTTTTACAAACACATGGAGTTGAAGGAGACTCAGCATCAATTTCTATTGCATCAGCTGTAATTTCTGTTCTTGAAAATATACCAATTAAACAAACAATAGCAATGACAGGATCATTATCTATTAGAGGAGAAGTTTTACCTGTTGGTGGAGTTACAGGAAAGATTAATGCTGCAATTAACTCAAAGATTAAAAAAGTATTAATTCCATATACCAATAAAGAAGATGTTGTACTTTCAAAAGAAGCTCTTAAAAAAATAGAAATAATTCCTGTTAAAACAATAAAAGAAGTTATAGAGCATGCTTTTGAAGATGGTGCTAAAAAAGAAAAACTATTAAAGAGATTAAAATCTCTTTAAAATTCTTTTTTTTAAATTAACATACTTGATAAATAGAAATTAATTTTAACCTTATTCTCTAAATAATACTCTAGATAAAGAGGAGAATCTTCTGATAACTTAATTAAAACATCAGTCTCATTATCTATTGATTTTGTAATATTTTTTAAATATGATAAAGAAAATTTAACCATAATGTTTTTCTTAGACTTAATTTTAACTTTAGAAATTATAGTCTCGATTCTTCCTTTATCTCCTTGAGATTCAATAATAAATTTATTATTTTTTATTTTAAAAGTAACAGTTGTACCTATAAGACTTATATCTTTAAAAATTTCTTTTAAAAGATAAGCTTTTAGAGAAATTTCTGCATCATATTCAATAACAGGGATAGAAATCTCATTATCAGAAATATCTATATAACTAATATTAAACTTTCTTTCAATTTGTCCTAAAAGATTAATCTCTAAAGAATTATCTTTTAATTCAAGTTTTAATTTATCAGAATCAAAAGATCTTGAAATAATATTATATAATTCATGAATATTTATTCCAACTAAACTAGGCTCAACTAGATAATTTTCAAAATAAGATTTATCAAAATAAAAGTCAAGTAAAAGAATCTGTGTTTTATCAACAGCTTTGATATATATTCCATCTTGTTTAAACCTTACATTAGTTTCTTGTATTAAGCTTGAGATTGACTCTAAAGCATCTTTAAAAAGTTTAGTATTTTTTGCAGTTATCATATCTAATCACACAATATAATATATATGCCCTAAGATTTATAAACTATAATCATTTGAGTTAATAATTAATAAGAGTAATAACGTTTTTAATTACTTCCTAAATATATTATATTATGACAAATTTTCTTGAAAAATACAGACCATCAAATCTTAGTGAAATGATTGGCCAGAAAAAACAGATTGAAACCTTAAAAGAAAGTTTAAGTAAAAATCCAAGTACACCAATCTTTATTTATGGAGAAAGTGGTATTGGAAAAACCTTGGCAGTAAAACTACTTGCAGAAGAACTTAACTTGTCTATTTATCATACAGATGCTTCTGATATGAGAGGAAAAGAAGCAATTACAAGTCTTGCTCAAGTAGCATATTCAGCATCAAACATATTTGGTCAAAAAAGATTGATTCTTTTAGATGAAATTGATGCTATGGAAGATAAAAGAGGAAGAGAAGATGCTGGAGGATTTGCAGAAATTACAAAGATAATTGATAAAACAAAACAACCTATTATTTTTATTGCAAACGATCCTTATGAAAATAAAAAATTAAGGCCTATCTTTAATAAATGTGTACAGATAAGGTTTGATCTTCCAAATAAACTATCAATACTTAAGTTTGCAAAAGAAATTTGTGATAAGGAAGAAAAAGATTATGATTTAATGTCTCTTAAAACACTTGTTGAAAATACAAAAAATGATATTAGAGCTTTACTTTTAGATCTTGAGACTTTATGTAATTTTGATAAAATAACATTAGAAGACATTGAATCTCTTGGAGATAGAAAAAGAGATGAAGATGTTTTTAAAGTTCTTGGAAAAATATTTTATCCAAGAGGTTTTCTTGAAACTAAAAATGCAATAAATGATTTAAGTATAGATTGGGAACTTTTATTTGCATGGCTTGAAGAGAATATACCTAGAAAATATAAAAATCCAATAAATCTTGAGAGAGGTATGGAAGCTTTAAGTAGAGCAGATGTTTTTAAAGGAAGGATAAAAGCTACAAATTGGATTCTTTTAAAATATATTTTAGATTATTTAACAGTTGGAGTTGCTTATGCAAAAACAGAAAAAGAAGCAGGAGGCTTTTCACCTTTTGTTTTTCCAACACTTTTAAAAAAATTAAGTTCTAATAAAAAAGAAAAAATAATTTTTGATAATATTGTATTAAAAATGCAAGAGAAAATACATGCATCAAAAAGAATAATTAAAAGAGACTACATACCTTTTCTTTTAATTATTGCACAAACAAATAAATTTACAAAAGATATTGTTAATTATTTTGGATTTGAGCATGAAGAAATTAAACAACTTGGAGCTAAAATATCTTTAAAAGAATATGAAAAAATAATTGAATAAAATTTAAAATGATTTAATATGGCAACAGAATATACAAGAATAGCAGTAATTGATAAAAATAAATGTCAACCAAAAGCATGTAACTATCTATGCCACAGAGTTTGTCCTCCTGTTAAAATGGGAGAAGATGCAATCGAAGTTACAAATAGAGAAAACTGGACACCACCAGTAATTAATGAATCATTATGTACTGGTTGTGGTATTTGTCCTCACAAATGTCCTTTCAATGCAATTACAATTATAAACACAGGAATTAAGTTTGGAGATCCAATACACCAATATGGTCAAAATAGTTTTAGAGTATATTCTCTTCCATCTGCTGAAAAAGGTTTTATTACTGGGCTTATTGGAATTAATGGTTCTGGAAAAACAACAAGTATAAACATCCTTTCAGGAAATTTAGTTCCTAACTTAGGAGCCTATGATGAAAAAGAAGACATAGATAAAGTAATTGAGTATTATAGAGGAAAAAACATCCAAAAGAATTTTATAGAAATTAAAGAAAAAAAATTATCTTTTGCATATAAAATACAGAAAGTTGAAGAAATTCCAAAAGTCTTTAAAAAAAGCATTAAAGAATTACTTGAAAATATTTCAAAAGATAAAGAATATTATGAAAAAATTATAAAAGAACTTGAAATTGAAAAACTTCTTTTAAAAACACCAACAGAGGTATCAGGTGGAGAATTACAAAGAATAGCAATTGCTGCATGTCTTTTAAAAGATGCTCAAATTTATTTTTTTGATGAGTACACTACATTTTTAGATATTAAACAAAGATTTAAAATTGCAAAAATATTAAGAGAGAAAATAAATGAAAATAATTCAATTATGTTAATTGAACATGATCTTGCAATCCTAGATTACATTAGTGATTTTGTACAAATAATGTTTGGTAGGAAAAATGCATATGGACAATCTTCTAATAAAAAAACAACAAAAAAAGGAATTAATGAATTTTTAGAAGGTTTCTTAAAAGAAGAAAACATAAGAATTAGAAATTATAAAATAGAATTTAGCTCTGCAAAATATGCAACTGAAAAAAGAATAGAAACCACTCTTGCAAAATATCCTTCTTTTAAAAAAACATTAGGAGAATTTAACCTAGAAGTTGAAGAAGGAGAAATTAAGAAAGGAGAAATAATTGGTGTTTTAGGACAAAATGCTATTGGAAAAACAACCTTTATAAAAATTCTTGCAGGAGAAATCAAAGCAGATGATAAAGATCTAGATATTAAACTTAAAGTGTCTTATAAACCACAATATATCGATCTTAATGAAGATATTACTGTTCAAGAATTATTTTTAAAAAAAGAAATAAATCAAGATATTTTTAATTCAGAGATTAGAAGACAACTTGATATTGATAGTATAATTGATCAAGAAATAAATCAACTTTCTGGAGGAGAACTTCAAAAGGTTGCAATTGCATATACTCTTTCAAGAAATGCAGACATCTATCTTATTGATGAACCATCAGCATTTTTAGATGTTGAGCAAAGATTAATTGTTTCAAATGTTATTAAAAGCGTTATCTTAAAGACAGAAAAAAGTGCTTTAGTTGTAGATCATGATCTTTTATTTGTAGACTATATTTCAGATAGAGTTCTTTTATTCCAAGGAGAAGCCTCTGTTAAAGGTTTTGCAAACAAAATAGATAAAATAGAAGCTTCTTTTAATAAATTTTTAAAAGAACAAAACATGACTTTTAGACAAGATCCTGATACTAAAAGACCAAGAGCAAATAAACCAGACTCACAAAAAGATAAAGAACAAAGAAAAGATAATAGTTATTATTATACTATTTAAGGTCTTCTTTGGAAAATAATTTCTGCAGAAATATAATTATCTACAATTGAAACATTACAATCAGATAAATCACCAGAAACATCTATTTCTTTATCAAAATAAACTTCTTTTGAAATTTCAGAAGTAATATTTGAAGATTGATTATTACATAATAAATCTAATTTTCCAGAATATCTGTCTCCTGAAAGAGCAGAATTTTCAATTGTAATATCACAATCAAGGCTATTTTTATTTGTTTCATTTAACATAGATGAAAGATAATTATTAACTCTTGAATCATAATTATTTTTTGTTGCAATTGAACAACTATTAAAAGTTTCATCCAGCAAAGAATCTACAACAATATTATCTGCTGATAAGGCTAAAAGAGAAACATGATTATAAGAATTTGTTATAACTTCTGTGTTATCAGAAATAATTATTGAAGGAGTTAAAAAAACTATAACAATTAATAAAATAATTCCACTAAACAAACCTTTTTCCATCAAACCCCTCACAATAAACTTTAGTTTCTAAATCATTATAACCATTATCAGTTGAAGTAAAATCATAATAAAAATATTCAGTACACCAGTAATACTCAGCTAGACTTGTAACTTCTCCTTCTCCTGAATTAAACTCATTGTAGTTAAGTGAATTTAAAATTACTTGCTTATCTGTATTAACTGACCTATAAACAACAAAAGTTGTAAGTGTTAAAAACAAAATAAATATCATTACATAATGAAGAGTTGTAATTGTTAAAATATATCCTTTATTTTGTTTCATTTATCTCCACACCTTTAAATTTAGTTCTTGTTTAGTATCTAAAATATTATCATTACCAGATAAACTATCAATATACCTTTTTTTATTAATTGCAAAGTTTGGTGTAATTGAAACATTAAAATCTATAGAATAATAATTATCAATTGATGGATCTAAAACATCAGTACATTCATTTGTAGTAAAAGCATAACTTGTAAGAGAACATTTATAGTTTGTAGGAATCCCTAGATTGTTTTTTGAAATATTTGAATTTTCAGTAAGGCATGCAGGAATATGATATCTATTATGAGAATCAAAAGCATAACAATTAATATATGGATTATTAACTATATTTTTAAAAGCCATTTTTCCAACATTGTTTAATTGAGAATTAATATTATCTGTTGTTGTAGAATAAACTTTTGATTCAACAATATTTACTAAAAGGAAAGAAACAAGTATGATTAGAACAACTGAAAAAAGAATATCTAAAACCATAATTTGTCCTTTTTTATTTTTAATCATAATCAATCACAAACAATATCTCCAGAACTATTATAACAAGTTACTATTTCTCCACAGTATTTCTCAAAATCACTAAAAGAAAATTTAGTGTTGTTTAAAGACATGTTTTGATCGTAATAAATAACAGAATCATCATACTCTACAATCATATTTAAAAAACCAGGGTTAATAATAAACTTACATTCTACATTCTTAGAAGGAATCGTAATGTTTGGAATTTTAAAAGTATTTTCAAAACTTACATTAAAATTATTATCAACAACATCAGTTACAAATATTTCTTGAGACTTTAAAAAACTATAAAGAGAATCTGAAATTTGAGATTGTTGTTCTTTTATTTTATATAACTCAATTGTTTCAACAGTATTGTTTGAAAGATCATTAAATACAGTTATAAATATTATTAGAAAGATAATAATGATTACAACTTCAATTGAAACTTGAGCTTTTTTATTTCTATTCATAAATATTAACAATTAATTAGTTATATATTATAAAATAGAATAAAACATTTATAAACATTAGCAATTTAAAGAAAAAAAAGAAAAAAATTAAAGTAAAGTAGATACTTCAATTTCTATGTCTCTAACACCATCAATAGCTTTAATAGCATCTTCAAGTTTATCTAAAAGACCATCTATTTTATCAGGGAAGACAACTCCTAACTTAATTACTTTTAAACCAAAAGCAATTGGTTCAATTTCAAGCTTTGCAACTTTGAAAGGATCACCAAAACCTTTTTCTAAAGATTCTTTGATCTTATCAATATCTTCTATTTCCTCAGGGTATACTTTGTATACTGAAAGAATGTCACCCATAAATAATTCACCTACATTATGTTTTTAAAAATAATAAATTTAATACCTAAGGACCTATAAATGAACAACTTGGACACTTATATTTCTTTGATATAGATTTACATCTGTTACATCTAATAATTTCTACTTTCCCGCAGTTTGGGCATTTAAATTTTGTGAAATTATCTGTAACTTCTATATTACAACTACTGCATCTATCCATTAGTAATGCACCTCTAATTTTTTTAAAAAGAATAATTATATATTAACTTAAAACTATATATATTTAATAAACAAATCATTTTTAAAAGGGTGGGGTTGTAGCATAGTGGATAGTGCAGTTGGCTTCGGACCAACAGGTCGTGGGTTCAAATCCCACCAACCCCTTTTTTCTATTTTTTTAAAAAAATTAGAAAGAGAACTATAAATCTTTTTCTTCTAAGATATCAAAGACAATAAGCTTTGAAGGAATATTTTGTAATTCCATCTCTTCTCTTAAATTTTCAGGAGTATATTTTAAAACTTCAAAGGTATCATAATGCATTGGAATTACAATTTTTGGTTTTAAAAGATTTAAAGCATAACAAGCTTCTTTTGGTCCCATATTAAACCTACCATCAATAGGAAGCATCACAATTTCTGGAGCATATAAATCTTTAATAATTTTCATATCTAAAAAAACATTTGTATCTCCTGCAAAATAAATACTTCTTTGATCATATCTAATAATAAAACCTACAGGAACCCCTTTATTTGAGGAATGCTCAGCTTTAACAAAAGTAAAAGAAATACCTTTATAATCAATTGTTCCACCTAAATTCCCACCAATTGTTGGAACATGAAATTTATTTAGTTCTTGAGCAAGATCAAAAATTGTAATAATCTCTGCACCAGAATGTTTAGAAATCTCAATTGCATCTCCTAAATGATCGTGATGATCATGAGTTAATAGAATAACATCTGGCTTAACATCTAAAACACCCATTTTAGATAAAGGATTGTTTGTTATAAAAGGATCTAAAAGAATTTTAATATTATTAATTGTGATTAAAAAACAAGAATGTCCAATGTATTTAATATTCATGATTTAAGCTCCTCACTTTTTTTATTAATTTTTTCAATAATTGTAAATGGTCCAAAGAAATAAACTTTTCCAAAACTAAATCTTACTAAAATATCATTAATATAGATTTTAAACCTAATAGATAGACTTTGTTCAAAATCTTTTAAAAGAAATTCTTTAAAAGAATCAAAATCTTTAATATTTAACTTAAAAGTAAAATCATTTTTTTTAATAAAAATATTATTACTCTCAAAAAAAGTTATAGTCTGAGGATATTGATTTGAGCAATCAATAGTTAGTTCTTCAAAAGAATAAAGTTCTAAAACATGTTTAAAAATATCAAATGTTTTAGCATTAAGGTTAAAAATTAAATAATCTTCAAAATTTTCATTTTTTAAAATAGTTATATGGTTTGAAAGAATAGATGAGATGTAAGCATAATGAGAAACACTTGAATCAATTTCTTTTTTTAAAATTTCAAGATCACTTATATAAAAATTAGAACTTGTTTTTCCTGTTTTTAAAAAACTAGGATCTTGCTTACTTCTTTCAAGAAATATTTGTAAATTTTTTACAATCTCATCAACATCTTCTAAAGAACTTTTCTTTCTTGATTTTTCTAAAAGATCATTTATGTTAATTAAAATTTTATTTTTAAGTTTAGACTCAATTGTCTGTCTTCCTTTTTCTGTTAAAAAATAATCATCATTATTCTTTTCAACTTCACCAAAAGCCACTAAATTTTTTAAAGCTCTTGAAAGAGCAGCTTTTGCAGAATTGACTGATGAATAGTTTGAAACCATTTTTGTTAAAAGATCATTATAATTTGTTTTCTTTTGACTTATCTGTAAAAGAATTGAATCTGAAAGAGCCATATATATATTTCACATCTTAAAATATTATTAATTACTAAATAATTATTAGAAGGAAAAATATATAAAGACATGTTAACATATTTATGTATTAACAAAGAAGTGTTAAGAGAAAAAAGAATATTTTATAAATCGTTTTGTGAAATAAATATATATAAGGAATTATTTTTAGAAAAGGAGGAGAATATATGTCAGAATTACCAATAGCAGCAATAGACAGACTTATTAGGAAAGCAGGGGCTGAGAGAGTCTCTGAAGATGCAGCAGAAGAACTTGGAAAAATATTATCAGAAGTTGCAATAGACATATCAAAACAAGCAATAGAACTTGCAAGACATGCAAAAAGAAAAACAGTAACATCAGAAGATATTAAACTTGCTACAAAAACAATGCAATAAAGGTTTTTTTATGGATAGATTTGACCTACATACACACACTCATTTTTCAGATGGAAAGTTAAGTCCAACAGAATTAGTGATAAAGGCTAAGGAAATTGGACTAAAAGGAATTTCAATCACAGATCATGATAGTATAGAAGGGTATTTTGAAGCAGAAAAAGCAGCAGAGAAAAACAACCTAACCCTTATCTCTGGGGTTGAGATTCAAGGAATGGGTACAGAGATTTTAGGATATGGTTTTGATCCTAAGGATAATTATCTTGAAATGTTTCTTGAAAAACAAAGAATACAGAGAAAAAAGTTTATTAAAAAAAAAATAGAAGGACTTTTAGAGTATGGTATAGAAATTGACTATAATGAAGTTTTAGAAAACTCAGGAAAAGGTCAAAACCCTAATTCTGCAAATATAGCACAAGTAATGGTTGAAAAAAGACATGTAAAAAGCCTTGATGAAGCATTTAGTGAATATTTAAGAGAGATTAGAGTTAGACTTGAAACTCCTCCTACTAGAACAAAAAAAGTTATTCAAATTATTAAAGATGCACAAGGAATACCTGTACTTCCACATCCATGGTATCTTAAGGATTTTCAAAAGGCAGAAATTGAATCTTTTATATTAAAATTAGTTTCAGAAGGTCTTTTAGGAATAGAAACTAATGGATATATTCCAGAAGATTTAATAAAATATAAAAATACTGTTTTTATGGATAAAATAAAAGAACTTACTAAAAAATACGAGCTAATTGAAACTGCAGGCTCTGATTTTCATGGAGATCTAGTACATGAAAATAATGTTTTAGGAAAATACACTGTTTCTAAAAAAACAATTTTACAATTAAGCTCTAAAGCTTAGATTTTACAAAATCTAATGTTTTTTTAAAGACTTGATCTATGTTTATGTTTGTAGTATCTAAAACATAGTTGAAAACAGATAAATCTTTACCAAAATCAAAACCATAAATTTTTTTATAATGAGCTCTATTAAACTTATCTTTTTTTCTTAAAATTTTATCTGCAGATTCTAAAGAAATTTTATTTCTTAAAGCCATTCTTTCAGCTCTTATCTTATGAGTTGCTTTAAGCCAAATTTTTAAAACCCCTTTTTTCTTTTTTAAAAGATAAGGAAGAGTTGAAGAATCTAAAACAATATTTTCATTTTCTTTAACTAAAGAAAGCAAATATTTATCTAAATTTTTATCAAAAGAAAAATCATTTTTTCTAACAACCATAAGATTTGATTTTTCATACCAACCTTTATTCATTTTAGTTTTTTCAGAAATTGTTTTTTGATTATCTGTAAATTGTTTTAAAACATCAGAAGTATGAACAACTTTATATTTTAGTTGTTTACCTAAATACCTCGAAACCATGCTTTTACCAGAAGCTGCATACCCACAAACTAAGATAATCATAAATAATCACATATATATTATATAGCAAAGATTTTTAAAACAAATATATTTATAAAACCATATAGTAACTAATAATATTGGACAAAAAAACATTAAAAAGTGGGGAAAATAAATGGTTGTTAAAGATTCATTGAATGATTTTAAAAAAATTAGTAGTCTAGATTCATCTTGTCAAGAACTGCATATTACAAAGTCTTTTTCAATAAAAATAATTACAAAAATAATTACAAAATGTAAAAGACTAAAGTTAATAACACTTTCAAAAACAACAAAAGAAAGAATGGGTGAAAATACAAAAAAATTATTAAAATCAAAAAAAATAGCCCTTCAGATTAAAAATGAACAAGGAAGACCTATTGATATACCTGCATCAAAACTTAAAAAAATTATTGAGATGCACAAAGATTTTTCATACAGAGAACTTGAAGAAAAATTAAAAGTTCCAAAAAGCACTATTCATTATTTAATTAGAAAATCTAAGAAAAAGAAATTAAAAGATGGAAAGAAAATTATTTATTTAAAATAATTTTTCCATTTTAATAGAAGATCCAAAAAAATCAGAATTATGGTTTTTTATTTTTTTATAACCTAATTTTGAATAAAAATTAATTGCTGTTAAAGAAGAATAAATAATTACAGAAGAAAAGTTTTTTTTTATTTCTTCTTCAGCAAAAAAAACTAATTTAGAACCTAAACCTTTTTTAAAAGAAAAAGGTGAAACATATAAAGAATAAATTTGGTTTTCAGAAATACAAATCGTTCCAATAATTTTATTTAGATCTTCTAGAACATATATATTTTTTTCTTTAGAGCTAGTTATAATTTTTGAAATAGAATAATGACTTAGCATGTTACTAATTACTTTTTTAGAATAATCTTTAGAATTAACATTTAAAAGACAATCACTAATAATTACATTTAGTTCTTTAGCATCATCTAATTTAAATTTTCTAATTTTCATAACATTAATTTATATAAAGTTAAATTGCTTAAAAATTAATTTAAGCAATTCCTTCAGTATTTGATTCATCCTTTGGTTTATCTTCTTTTTTGTTTTCTTTAGATAAATCATTTAATCTTTTTAAAGTGTCGTTTTCTTGTTTTTCAACAGTTTTTAATCTTAATTCAACTGTTTCTTTAGTTTCTTTTGTTTCTTTAATAACATCAGTTTTATCTTTTAAAATAAAAATGTTACCAACACCTTTGTAAACTTTAGTTTCTTTTGTATTTTCAAGTTCTTTAACTGTGCTATCTAACACATTTACTTGAACTTGTAATTGTTGTTTTTGTTGAGATAAATACATTAATTGTTGTCTATAAGTATTTACCATATTATTATCTTTACTCATTTTAAATCCACCTCATAAACTTTAGAAATTAATTCTAAAAGATTTATGTAATTATTAATTGTTGCTTTAAAAGCAATAATATCTTTAGCATAAATCTCAATAACTAATTTCTTATTTTCAATAGTTATTCGAGAATTTGAACGATCATATTTTTTTCTATCAATTTCAAGATCTAAAATTTCTTTTAAATCTTTTGGACTTTTTGTTTTTATTTCAAAAACAATTGAAAGAACTTGATCAATCAAAATTACTCACTTTAACTATTTTAAATTTAAATCCTAAATATTCTTCATTTTCAAGAAAATTAAAGACATTTTCTTCTGATGTTTGAAAAACACCAAAATTACTTTTTAAAGACAAATATTTTTTTTCAAGAAAATAAAATACTTTTTTTAAATCATTAAAAGAAGAATTTACTGAAGAAATATATGAAAAAGACTTTAAGTGTCTTAAATCAATAACTTCAATTAAATATTCTCTTTCAAGAAAATAACTATCTTCTCTTAAAGCATAAACTGAAAGTAAGATATTTCCTTTAATAGAAGAAACTATTAAAAAATATCTATGTCCTAAATATAATGCTTGTTTAAAAAATTTTAAAAGAGGAGTTTTTCCTCTTGGCAAATAATTCATTCCAGGAAGATATTTTGTAAGATATTTAGAAAATCTTTTTTCTAAAAGATTTGATTTCCTAGAAACTGTCACAAACATATTTAATTTGCCTTAATCTTTTTTAAAACAGGTTCTCTTTTTTTATAAAATATTCTAGAACCGCAAACTCCACATTTATCATTTTCTGGAATTGCATCATATTCAGTTTTACATCTTGCACAATAATACATTATTTTTCACCTTTAATTCTTTGAAGAAAGTTTATATGCAGCACCTGCTATTTCAGTTTTACATTTTGAACATGTAAATATAGCAGAATCTCTTTTTGAAATTCTTCCCTTATATCCACAATTAGGACATACATAAGAAGATTTATCTGTTTTAGTTGCAAGAAGATATTTTTGTCTAATTCCTCTTCCGCCTCTAACACCATATTTTCCGGTTTCTTTTACTTTTTTTGTAGCCATTTTAAATCACATTTATTCTAAAGCCTCTATTTTTTTTAAAATTTCATTGTATTTATTTACAGAAATATCAACCATTGTAAAAATTTCTTCTTCAGTAAAAACACCATTTTTACTTTTTTGACAAGAAACAACAGTATCTTTTACAAGACCTAAACTAAATCTTGCATCTGAAGCATATTCTTCTGATTCTGTAGGATCAACAATTATTTTTCCTTCAATTTTTTCAAAAGTAAAACTTAAAGGAATATTTAAAAGTTCTAATTTTTTATCAGAATATTCTTTTGAAATAATATTATTTTTTTCATCAAGTTTTGGTATCTTAGCGTTTTTTAAAGCTGCAAGAGCTGCAATTTCAGTTGCATCAATTAAATTACCATCAGCATTAATTGCAATACAATCAACGAAAATAATAAATACTTTTTCTCCTGCGACAATTGAAAGTTTTTTAAAATCTATTGCTTCTGCAGATCTTATTGCTCTATCAGCAACTCTTCCATACTCAAGAGCATCTATTTGTGGAGGACCTGTTGAAAAATCAGGAGAAGAAATTCCAGTAAGCTCTAAGTTAAGAGACATGCTTCCTTCATCTGGAGAATCTGGATATGGTGTTCCTACTGCAAATTTAATTCCAGCAACAATTTCTGTTTTTCCAAGTTTAACCCAAGCAGAACCATCTGCTGAAGACAAAACTGAAGTTTTAATTTCAAGATCTCTAAAATCTTCAAATCCTCTATTATCTTCTCTTTTTCCATTTTTTATTTTTTCTTTAATGCTTCCCGCATTAATTAAATTTAATATATCACTCATTAATATCACCATTTACAGGGTATTTTTCAAGTAAAGCATTCTTTTGAAGAGCATATACTTTTTCTGCAGCTGAAAAACCCATTGAAACCATTTTTTTCCAATCGTCTTTGTTTACAAAACCATCCATTTGTAAAAGAGCAATTTCTTTTTGAGGCATAGTAATTGCAATTGCAGTGTCAACTGCATCAGGTGCATCTTCTTCATCTTTAGTTAAATCATAGATTAAATCTCCATTTGCTCTTCCAATAGCAACCGCTGAAACTAAACCTTTCATTGGAAGACCTGCATCTGCACATGCTAAAGAAGCTGCTGTTAAAGCTGCAACTCTTGTACCTGCATCAGCTGAAAGAATTAATGTGTTTACATTAATAACTGTGTTTGGAAATTTTTCAGTCATAATAACAGATTCTAAAGCAAAACCTGAAACTAAAGAAATTTCTTTATCTCTTTTTCCAGGAACTGGAGATTTTCTATCAGAAACTGAAAAAGGAGCCATTCTATATCTATAATCTACAACTGCTCTTTGAGAATTTGACAAATGTTTTGGAAACATTGGTCTTGGTCCGTGAACTGTTGCAACAACTGTGTTTTTACCCCATTCAAGATAACATGAACCAGCAGCACTTTTTACAACTCCAAGTTCTATCTTGATTGGTCTTAAATCATCTTTTTTTCTACCATCTAATCTTGTACTCATAATTTATCACTTTAATTTATTTTTTTCAAAAAAATCTTTTACACTGTTTGTAAGATTTGATTTTTGAGAATTTTTTACAACTAATGAAAATGCTCTCTTTGCAAGGGATACATCTTCTGAGTTATACCAAATCCATCCATTTTTACCAATAACTATATTTCCACCTAAATGTTCTTTAAATAAATTTAGCATAGATTCATTTTTACCAATAAGTCTTGGTATCTTAACTGGAGAGGTTTGAAAAACTCTTGCTTTTGGTAAAATATTTATGTTATCAAACTCTAAAGAACCATTGTCTGCTATATTTTTAATTCTTAAAAAAACAACAGTACCAATAGCAAGTTCTTTTCTAATATTTGATTTTAAAAGAAAAGAATCATCAAAAGAATTATATTCTAAAATATAACCATTAAGCACTTCATCTTTTACAACAGCAATAATTCCATCTCCAGATATTGGAGAATAAGGGCCGTTTAAAGGTATTACTGAAACAAAATCATTTGATTCAGATAGAATACCAATAATTGAACTATATATTTTGTTGTTTTCAAAATAAACATTTTGTCCTAATTTTTTTACCTGATCTGTTATTAAGTCGCCAGGAACAACTATTTTTTTTTCTGTATTCATATTTTATCACATTTAATTTTCATCAACAACAGTTGCAACTAAATTCCCATGAGTTAAATTATTAAGATCAGAAACTAAATTTTGTTTTTGACCTGCTGGAATTTTTATTTTTGCAACTAATGCACCGCTTGAAAGCCATTTTTGATCTACAATTTCTTGTTTGTAGATTACAGATGATATTTTTCCTGCATAATTTGCAGGAACTTCAACCATTAAAATAATTTTTTCAAAAGAGATTGGCATTATTCTTTTTAATTTATCTACAATTTCTTCAATTTCTTTTTCTTTGTGTTTACTTAAATTTATTTTAATTTTAAGTTCTTCAAAAGCATTAACTATTCTTTGTTCAGGAATAGGAGTTTTGTTTTTAGGATCATGAGCATATTTTGAAATATAATTAATTATTTCTTTTTCTCTTTTTTCCATCATTAATTGTTTTTGAGCAGTTGTTAATTGAACATCTCCATCTTTAACAATTTTTTCTGCTATTTTAAAAACATCTTCAGTTTCAAAATGTTCTAAAAGTAATTCTCTTGAAGCAACATTTGATTTTTGAAGATCAGAATAAACTTCTTCATAAGCTAAAACATCTTCAATCTTTAAATCAGATTTTCCAAGTCTAAAATCCCATGCTTGGAAAGGATATACTAAAATTTCAAAATTATGATCTGCTCTTTTAATTTTGGCAACAACTGTATTTTCTAAATTACCTTTATTTTTTTCACCCTTATAAAACATAATTACTCATATCCTCCTTAACCTTTTAATTTTTTATTAACATTTTTTAAAATTTCTAAAACTTCTTTACCTTCTTTTCTATTGATAGCTTTTGAAAATTCTTTTATAAACTCATTATGTTTTTCTGTTTTTGAAAAACTCCATAAAAATTTACTAAAAATATTCTCAAACAAAGTCTCTGCTTTTTCTTTTTCAACTTTAGAAAGACCATTTACTTTATGTTTTACTCTTGCAGATAAAATTTTATGATTTGCAAGCATTTTTTGATCTAAAACAACACCTGTACTAAATTTAGATGCATTTGATTTATTTTTCACAAAAGTTTCAGCTAAACTTTTATATTCCTGAATAGAAGGATGTTTTTTTAAATTTTTAAGATAAGGATTTTTTTTTAATGCAGGATTATTACTTTTCATATTTTTTTCACTCTAAATATATTTTTTTGAAATTTCCATTAATATTTCTAAAACTTCTCTACCTTTTTTTCGATTTATCTTTTCTGCAAAAACTTTTGAAAATTCAAAATATTTTAAACAACAATTTTTTTCTTCTAAAAGATTTAGTTTATTATAAATCTTATTTAAGAGAGAGAGTGCTTTTTTCTTGTCTTCAACAGGTAAATTTTTTAGTTTATTTGAAACTCTAACACTTAATATTTTATAGTTTACTAAATTTCTTTCAATTAACATATGTTTCTTTAAAACTTTATCTGTGGTTCCTTTAAGTTTTGTTGCAAATCCCTTATAATGACTAACAGTATGAGATTTTTTTAAATCTGTTATCATTTTATTTTTTTTCAATGAAGGAAGATTTGTTTTTGGCATATTTTATTTAACACTTAATATTTTTAAATTAATTTAGAATATTTTTCAAAAGGTACAACAGAATCGTTATTATCATTTATGTGTATTACTTCTATATTCTTTGAATCTAATTTTTGTTTAGCTTCAAGATTTAAAGATAAAGTTTTAATTGCAAGTTTTAAAGCATCTTCAAAATTTAAATTATCTTTATAATTCTTTTCTAAATGTGCCATTAATTTTGGTTTATTTTGACCAATAGCTATAGCTTTATAAGCTGTTGTTGCTCCACTTGGTTCTATTTCATAAATATGTTTTCCTAATGAATCAATACCTGCAACAATTAAAGAAACACCAAAAGGTCTTGCTCCTCCATATTGTGTAAAATATTGAACTACATTTCCAACTTTTTTAACTAAAGTATCAATTTCTATAGGATCGTCATAGTAAACTTTATTTTCTTGAGCCATTTGTCTTGAATAATCAACTAAACGTCTACCATCTCCAATAAGTCCAGAACAAGCAACCCATACATGTTTATCAACTTTAAAAACTTTCTCAACAGAAGATGGAATTACAAGTGATGAAAAGATTTTTTTATCAGCAACTAAAACAATTCCTTCTTTGTAAGTTACAGCAACAGCTGGACTTCCTTTTTCAATTATTTTAGAAGCATAATCAACCTGGTATAAATGTCCTTCAGGACTAAAAACTGTTATTGATCTGTCATATGCTTGTGCCATTGCATTATTATTAGAAATTGGAAACATATTTTATTCACCTTTTTTTTCCTTTAATTATAATTATAAATAAAAATAGCTTTTTTTAAGATAAAATACTAATTAATAAAAAGCTATTAAATAATAGCTAAAAATACTTAAACTTTAGTTACCTCTACTATTCTATACTATATATTATTATAGCAACAGATATAAAAACATTATGATTAATAAAAATATACAATTTAATCTAATGATTTAAGAGTAGAAACTTGCTTAGTTACATAAACTAAACCTAAATCTTGCTTTAAATAGAAAATAGATGTTAAAAAAGAATCTTTGTAATCTTTATTAATCCTAACAATTGCTGTGTTTTTTGTTGACTTCATTAAAGTAATATTTGCATTAACTAAACTAAACAAACCAAAAATATTTTGATAATTTTTTAAAAACAAACTAAAAAGATTATTAGAATATTCCTTTGTAAACTCTAACTTAAAATATATTTTTTTATGTCTTAAAGTTGGTCTTATAACATTTAATTTTTTTTTTAGTTTCACCATTTATTATCAACCATCCCTTTTGATAAGATTTTTAAAATAAATGATTCTTCTAAATCAAAATTTTTTAATAAACTAAATAAAATATCTCTTGAAACTAAATCTTCTTTTGTTTTTGCAAAAGACGCAAATGTAAAATCAACTAGATGTATTTTTAAAAGGTTTACAATAAATAAATTTTGTTTTAAATATTTATTTTGTAATGGTTTATCTCTTAATAGATTATAATTAAAAATAACTTTTACTTTATGTTGAAAACAAGATCTTGCATTTTGTTCATCAAAAATCAATTTATCAGAAAGTGGATTATATAAAAAAGGAATATTTTTACTTGTTGAAATTACTGTATTATTTTTTAAAGATTGAGAAGTTACTAAAAATAATTCTTTTTTTTTATAAAAATGTGCAAGAGAAGGTTCTTTTAAAAGATAAGCTTTCTTAAGTTTTAATATTTTTGATTTAGGTAAAATAAAATCTTTTTCTAAATCTTCTTTTTTAGATATTTCTCTAAAAACATAGATATTTTTTATATTTAATTTTGTAAAAGTCTCTTCTAAATCTTCAATAGAATATTTTTCTATTAAATCATCCATTACAAAATCAAATGTATTTTTCATAAAATCACATTTTACTAGGAACTTTTATGCCTAAAAGATTTAAAGCATTATTTAAAGTAATTAAAAAAGCTTTAATTAATAATAATCTAGTATTTTTTGTATTTTCATTAACAACTAATACAGGACAATTAGTATAGAATTTATTAAAGATATGAGAGAGTTCTAAAACATAATTAACCATTACATGTGATTTATAGCCTTTATATGAGACAAATACTTTTTCTTTAAAATCATTTATTTTTAAAGCTAATAAAATTTCATCTTCTTCTAAAGAATAATCAATAATTAAAGAATCTAAAGATAAATCACTTGAATTTGATTTTTCTAAAATACTTTTAGCTCTAACCCCACTATATTGAACATATGGAGAAGAATCTCCTTGGAAATCAAGAGCAGAACTTATATCAAATACAATTGTTTTATTTAGATTTGTTTTAAGCATTTCAAATTTAATAACTCCAAAAGATATATCTCTAACAATAGAATCATCAAAATCTAAACCATTTTCAATTAATTTATTTTTAACTCCAGAAAACAAAGAATCTCTGAAATCTTCATAAAGAAAACTCTCGCCTTCTCTTGATTTCATTTTCCCTTCAGAAGTATTTATAAGTCCATGATTAATATGGAAGTGTGTTGTTGAAGGATAAATAAAAGAAAATAATTTAAATAATTGTTTAAAATAAAAATCTTGTTCACTTGCAACTACATATAAAAAATCATTACAAGAAGGATATCTTTCTTTTTTTAAAGAAACTAAACCAATATCTTTTGCTCCATAAAGAGCAGCACCATTTTGTTTAATTAAAATAAAATTACCTAAAGATTCATCTTTTAAATCAGCTACAATAGCGCCATCATCTTCTAAAAATAATTCTTTATTTTCAGAAAATAATTTATCTTTAACTTCAAAAAATCTTTTTTCAGTATCAGATTCAAAAAAACTACTATCTAAATAAACATCAAGTTCTTTTCCAACATCCATGTAAGCTTGATGACTTTTATTTGCTAAATTTTTAATTTCTTCTTGAAGAGAACTTGATTGCATAATTTCTACTTGAAGAGAATCAATTTCTTTAGTATAAACTTCTTTATTTTCTTCTAAAAGTAAACCTGCTTTAATATAGATACTTCCAAACCATTTAGAAACATCTTTATCAGGAATTTGCTTTTCTGAATCTGTTAGTTTAGAATAATACCAATACCATTTAGCAACATGAGTTCCTATATCTCCACCATAGGAAACAGGTTTAGGATCTGCTCCAACAAAGGTTAAAATTCTTGAAACAAAATCACCAGTTACAATGTTTCTTACATGTCCTATATGTAAAGTTTTTAGAGGATTTGCATTAAAGGTATCAATAACATATTGTTTATCATCTATTTTTAATGAACCATACTCTTTATCTTTTGTTAAAACTTCAGTAATTGTTTCTTTTAAAAGAAGAGAATCATTTATTTTTGCATTAAAATAACCATTAACTTCAGAAAAAGTAAATACTTCATTTGAAGGTATCTTTAAGTATAAATCTTTAGAAATCTCTTGAGGAGATTTTTTTAAAATTTTAGAAACTGCAAAACAAGGAAATGAAAGATCCCCTAAATCTCTTGAAGGAGGACTTGAGGTTAAGTTAAGTATCTCTTGAAAAGATTTAACATCATCTTTTAAAACTTGAAAAATAGAGTCTGCAAATAATTTTTTATAATCCATTCTAAAAAAACCTTTTTAAATTTATTTTACAAAATAGAAATTGTAAAAAAGCGAGTCCGGAGGGATTCGAACCCTCGACCCACAGCTTAGAAGGCTGTTGCCCTATCCACTAGGCCACGGACCCATATATATATTATGAAAGAATAAATATTTAAAGGAAAGCTATTTTTAACTTTTTTGAAAAAAAGAAAAAAAAAGGAAAAATTAATTTCCTGTGTTGTTAGAAGATAAATTTGTGTATGCTTCTTCTAATTCCTGAATTTCATCTTGATAATTTAAAGATACAAGATCATATACTGTTTGAACTCCTAAAACAGGATTTAATTCAAATAATTTTCTATTAACATCTAAAGAAATATTTTGATCTTCAGAACATTTTAAGAAAAGTATAGGGAATATTGAAAAAACATCATTTGTAACTAAAGGTTTAATTACAAGATTTATTTTATCAGAATATAAATATTCTTCATAAAATTCATCTGTTAAAGTTTCTTTTTCAAATTGATTACAATAAGGACAATCATAATCTGTGAAAAGAACAACTGAAACAGGTGCATCTTCTGTACCAATTAATTTATCTGATTCTTTAATAATTGAAGAATAATCTAATATTTTATAGATACCATCAATACCACTACCTAAAGCAAGTTGAGGGAAAACATCTTCTCTTAAGATATATCCATTGTTAACAGTTTCTTCTTTAAAGATTAAATTAAAAATATCTTTATTTTCAGAACCATTAAAATCAACGGAATTAACATCTCCTAAAACATACATTGCAGGTAATGTATTTGAACCAATAGTTTCTAAAATTTCAATTCCTAATTCAGAATCGTATTGTACATATTCAACATCTAAATCAAATAAAACAGAGAAAATAGAATTTACATTTTCAAGTAATAATTCAGAAGTTTTTAAATATTCAATAAACTCTGTATTCTTTTCAGAAATCATTTCATTTTCTTTATCGTAAATATAATACATTTTTAATGAATCTTGAGTATATGAAAATGAAGAATTATCATAATTTAGATCTAATGACTCTACGTTTTCTACAGAATCAATAAACTCTGTAAAAACATTATAATCTTTAAAACCAGATAAATTATATCCATTTACATAGATTGTTGGAGTTGACATTACATATAATTCTTGTGCTTGTAAGAAATCATTTTGTATTACACTTACTTTTTCATAATCATATAGATTAGAATCTTTTAAAAGATAATTATTTTCTAAAAGACAAGCATCCATTTCTTCAGAATTAATATTTAAATCTGAATAACTTTCTTCTAAAATTTCTTTTTGATAAGTTCTCATATCAGTTAAAAGAGTTAAAGTTAAGTTTAATGATTTTTCTTCAAATTCTTCTGCACTCATAGTAACAGTAAAAGTATTTGAATCAATTGTATTTGTGTCAGTTCCATTTAAAGGATCATCATTTGTTTGAACAGGAGTTATAGGAATTAAAAATGCTAAAGCAATAATTAAAACTATTAAACCAGCTAAAACACCAATAATTACATAATCTCTTTTTTTAGTAGATCTCTTTTTTGAAACATCTTTATGTTTTTCGTGAGAATGAACTTCAACTTTTGGTTCGTGTTTTTCAATTTCAACTTTTTTAGGTGTTGAAACTTTTTTTGAACTCATCTTCTTTGGCATTGCCTTTTTTGAAGTAGTTGATTTTTTTTTTGCTTTGTTTTTATTAACATCTAAAACAGTATTTGTATCTTCAAAAACAACTTGTACTTTTTTTGGAGATTTAGCTTTAGATTTTTTTTTAGTTTTAGCCAAAAATAATCACCTTTTATTTAATTATAATAATAGTAATTAAAAACAAAAATGTTTAAAAAGAGTACTAAAGCTTATATTCTTATGGATAAGAAAAATAAAAATACAGAAGAAATATTTAAAGATTTAAAGAAAAAACATTATGGAATTTATGGAAAACACTCTGCAGTTGAAATCTGTAGCTGGAATAAAAAAGCATTAAGAGGAGAGGGTGTTTGCTATAAAGAAAAATTTTATAATGTAGATTGTCATAGATGTGCACAAATAACCCCTACAGTTATTAATTGTCATTTTAATTGTAACTTTTGTTGGAGACCTTCAGAATATATGAAAGAATGGGAAATGAATGAAGATTTATTAGATGATCCTAAAGATATTGTTGAAGGACTTTTTAAAGAAAGAATCAAACTTTTAACTGGGTTTAAGGGAAACCCAAAAGTTAATCAAGAAAAATATCAAGAAGGGACAATTCCAACACATGTAGCAATCTCTCTTGCTGGAGAACCTACAATTTATCCTAAAATAGGAGAAATGGTTGGATATTTAAAAAATAAAAAAATGAGAAGTATATTTATTGTAACAAACGGAATGGAAACAGATAGACTTCTTGAAATGAATAAAAATAAACAACTTCCAACACAACTTTATTTATCTATTGTTGCATGTACAAAAGAAATGCATCAAAAAATAAACAGAACAAAAATTAAAGATAGTTGGGAAAGATTAAATAAAACTATTGATATTTATCCAACACTTAATTGTAGAAAAGTAATTAGATTTACTTTAATTAAAGGAATGAATGATTCACTTAAATATTTAGATAAATTTATTGAAATGTTTGAAAGAAGTAATACAGATTATTTAGAAATTAAATCATACATGCATTTAGGACTTTCAAGAGAAAACTTAAGTGCAGATAATATGCCTGATCATCAAGAAGTTTTAGAATTTTCAAAAGAAATTGAAAAAAGAAGTAAATTATTTAAGATTCACAATGAACAAAAAGAATCAAGAATAATTCTTTTAAAAAATAAAAATAGTAAAGTTATAGATTTTATTAAATAGAGAGAAGAAAAAAATGGAACTTAATACTGAACTTATAGATGTTTTAAAAACAATTAATAAAGAAAAAGTTATTTGTCTTTTAGCACCAAGCTTTGTTGTAGATTTTAAATATCCTAAAATAATTTTAGAACTTAGAAGAATTGGTTTTAATAAAATTGTTGAACTTACATATTCTGCAAAATTAATAAATAAAGAAATACACAAACAAATATTAGAAAATAAAAAAAAACAATATATTTGTGGAAACTGCCCTAGTGTTGTTAAATATATTGAAAATAAATATCCAGAACTTAAAAAAAATATTATGGATATAGCTTCACCTATGGTTATTATGGCAAGATTTATGAAAGAAAAATATCCTAGTCATATAATTGTTTTTGTAGGACCTTGTTTTTCAAAAAAACAAGAAGCAAAAGAAAACAAAGAAGTTGATTATGCACTTACCTTTAAAGAAATAAATGATATGTTTTTGTATGCTAAAAAAAATGGTTTTTATAAAAAACAAGAAAATGAAAATAAGCATTTTGATAAATTTTATAATGATTATACAAAGATATACCCTTTATCTGGTGCAGTTGCAGAAACCATGAATACTAGAGAAATATTAAAACCAGAAGAAATGATTATTGCAGATGGAATTAAAGAAATTGATAAGGCAATTATGAAATTTAAAGAAAATAAAAAAGTAAGATTTCTTGACATGCTTTTCTGTACTGGAGGTTGTGTTGGAGGACCTGGCATAATTTCAACAGAAACTATTGAACAAAGAGAAGACAGAGTTATTCATTATAGAGATAAATCAAAAAATGAAAAACTTGGAAAAAACTTTGGAAAATTTAAATATGCAGAAAACCTTAGTTTAAAGAGGAAATAATAATTAAATAGTTAAAGAAAAAATAACAGGAGTCTTTGGTTGTTCAGAAATAAATTTTTTTAAAGCAACTTTTAAAAGATTTAAAGTTAAATAAGCACATCTTACTCTTGTTTGTAAAACTCCATCTAAATTTTCAATAATTGATTCTGGTTTTAAATTTATAATTTCATCTATTTTTTTATTTAAGGAAAGCTCGGTTGCAATACAGCCCCCTGCTTTTGAAATTACACAACCAGAATGAACAAATGAAATATTTTTAACTATCTTTTTGTCTTTTGAGAATTTAACATAAATTGTGACTTTATCACTGCACCCAGAATTATTACCTTCTATTTTTATATCAAAAGGCTTTAATACACCATAATTAACTGGGTTTGAATAATAATCTAAAATTATTTGACTAGGGATATAATCATCACTCATAATTTATCTTTTATTTTTTTCTCAATATAATTAATTATTTTTTCAGGATAGAAAGAAATATTTGCTTTTAAAAAAGAAGAAACCATTAAGTTATAAGCATTTTTTTTAGATAAAGATCTTGAAGATAAATAAAATAATTGTTCATCAGTTACATGTTCAACTGTTGCAGCATGAGTTGCTTTAACATTTTTTGGAACTATTTCAAGCATTGGGACACTAATAGATCTAGAGGTATCTGAAAGAAGCATACTATTTGTTTCAAGATATGCTTTTGAAAAATCACCAGATTTTAAAATGTTAATCATTCCATCATATCTTGAAAAAGATTTATTTTTTAATACATTTTTAATTGTTGTATTAGAAATAGTTTCTTTGTAAAGATGATTATTTCTTATATTTATATATGCTTTTTCAGATTTAGATAAAAGTAAAACATCATTTTGATTTAATTGAGAATCTTTTTTTATAAAAGTTTCTTGATTATATTTTAAATTATTTAAATCAAAATAAAGATTTGAAATGTAAATAATAGACTTATCTAAAATAAAATTATTATCATAACTAAAATCATTAACTTTAAAATTTCTTATAAGATTTAAAGACTTAGTATTTTGAAAATAATAAATAATATTTTTATGTTTTAAATTTTTAAAATCAGAAATTTCAAATAAATTTTTATTAGAAATTTTATTAAAAATTATTAAAGAATTATTTTTAATAGAAGAAATATTAAAACTTGAAAAATCTTTAATAGAATCATCTATTAAATAGACATCACTATAATTAGATAGATTAAGTTTATCTAAAGTATTTAGAATACTTTTAAAAATTTGTTTTAATTTATAATTATTTAAATTAATTTTTAGAAACATATAAATCTATCCTACAGAATTTTCAAACTCCATTTCAATTAATCTATTAAGTTCAACTGCATACTCTAAAGGAATTTGTTTTGAAAATTCACTTATAAAACCTAAAATGATTAAAGTAATTGCTTTAGATTCATCAATACCTCTTGACATTAAATAAAATAATTGTTCTTCACCTATTCTTCCGACAGTTGCTTCATGAGAAACTTCTGCAGTAGGTTCATCAACAACTATTACAGGATAAGTATCAGTCTTACTTATTGAATCAATTAAAATTGCATCACATCTAACATTAGATTTAACATTTTTAAGACCCTTATCTATTCTTACAAGCCCTCTATATGCTGATTCACCACCATCTTTTGAAATAGATTTTGAAACAATTGTTCCGGTGGTATTATTTGCTTGATGAACAATTTTTGCACCTGCATCTTGTTTTTGATTTTTTGAAGCAATTGCAATAGATAATACTTCTCCTCTAGAATTATCTCCTTTTAAATAAATTGCAGGATATTTCATTGTTAGTCTTGAACCTAAATTACCATCTACCCATTCAACACTTGCATTTTTATAAGCAAAAGCTCTTTTTGTAACTAAATTATAAATATTATTTGCCCAATTTTGAATTGTAGTGTATCTTATACTAGCACCTTCTAAAGCAATAACTTCAACAACAGCTGCATGCAATGATTGAGTGGAAAATCTTGGAGCTGTACATCCTTCGACATAATGGATTTTACTACCTTCATCTGCAATTATTAAAGTTCTCTCAAATTGACCCATATTTGAAGAATTAATTCTAAAATATGCTTGAAGAGGAGTATCAACTTTAACACCTTTAGGAACATAAACAAAAGAACCTCCTGACCAAACAGCAGAATTAAGAGAAGAAAATTTATTATCATCAATTGGAATTACAGATCCAAAATATTTTTTTACAAGTTCAGGATATTTTTTTAAACCTTCATCCATGGATAGAAAAACAACACCTTTTTCTTCAAATTCTTTTTTTGTTTTATGATAAATTACTTCAGAATCATATTGTGCACCAACACCTGCAAGAAAATCTCTTTCAGCTTTTGGAACCCCTATTCTATCAAAAGTTTTTTTAACATCTTTTGGAACATCTTTCCAATTTGTTTTTTCAGAATCTCCAACTGATGCAAAATAAGTTATATTTTTAAAATCAATTTCTTCAAGTGGCATTATTCCCCAAGAAGGCAATTTTTGTTTTATAAATGTTTTATAAGCTTTTAATCTAAAATCAAGCATCCATTTAGGTTCTTTTTTTATTTTTGAAATATTTTTTATAACAGTTTCACTTAACCCTTTATCAAACTTAATTTTATAATCTTTTGTAGAATATGAAAAGTCATATTTCTTTATTTTTGTAGCTTTCTTAGCTTTTTTTAGAGAAGAATCTTTTACTCTTCCATCTATTTTATTTCTATTCATAATTTATCTATTTAGACTTTTTTTTATAGTCTTCAATTATTTTTGTAAAACCATTTTTTTCAATATAGTTTGCAAAAGAACTATCTCCGCTTTTTATAATTTTTCCTTCATACATTACATGTACAAAATCTGGTTTTAAAAAATCAAGTATTTTTTTATAGTGTGTAATTACAATTGCAGAAAATTCTTTATTTTCTTTTTTTAAATTATTTATAGAATTACAAACAAGCTTTAAAGAATCAATATCAAGACCAGAATCAGTTTCATCTAAAATTGCAAGTTTAGGTTTTAATAAATTAAGTTGTAAAATTTCAGCACGTTTTTTTTCTCCACCAGAAAAACCAACATTTAAATCTCTAGATAAAAAATTTTCTGGCATGTTTAAAAGAGAAATTCTTTCTTTAACTAAAGTATTAAACTTTAATGGAGAAATTCTTTCTTGATGAGTTGAAGAAAAAGAATTTTTTAAAAAAGAAAAATAATTAAGACCTTGAATCTCTAAAGGAGATTGAAAAGATAAAAATATTCCTTCTCTTGCTCTCTTGTCAACAGATAATTTTAATAAATCTTTTTCTAAAAATTTTATTTTTCCAGAAGATATTCTATACTTAGGATGACCCATAATAGAGTATGCAAGAGTTGATTTTCCAGAACCATTTGGCCCCATAATTGCATGAATCTCTTGATTTTTTACATCTAAGTTAAAGTTATTTAAAATTTGTTTCTCTTCAACAGAAACTGATAAATTTTTTATAGAAATTAAATTTTTAGCCATATATTATCACATATAAATGAAATACAATTCATCTATATATGTATTATATAAAAGAATTTAAAAAGGTAAGGTATTTATTTAAATGGAACAACTAAATATGTATAGATAAAAAAGGGGGTTTTTTAAAAATGCTTGAAACAATTATAGGAATAATAGGTTTAATTTCTGCAATCTGGGTAATTTATGATGTATTAACAAATAATAAAAAATTATCAACAGTTAAAAAAGTTATTTGGATTATTTGTGCTATTTTATTTAGTATACTTACAGCAATAATTTATTTTTTAGTTTACAAAATGAAATAAATTATAAAAAAAACAGAAAGAAGAAGGAAAGAAAAGAAAAAGAATTTAATCTTCAATTCCTTTTTCTGTAACATTATATGCAACTTCACCATCAGGAAGTGCAGGAGAATCAACAAGCTTTGCAATTCTTTTTGAACCAGAACTTTTTCTTAAGTATAATCTTGTCTTGGAAGCGTGTTTTACAACATTTCCACCAATAGCGTCAGTTGGATCACCAAACAAAACATCTGGTCTTGACATTACTTGGTTTGTAACAAATACAGCAACATTATAAAGTTCTGCAACCTTTTGTAAAAGTCTCATATGCTTATTTAATTTTTGTTGTCTATCAGATAATTGACCTCTACCAGTAAACTCAGATCTAAACTGACTTGTAAGAGAGTCAACAATTAAAAGCTTAATATTTTTTTCTTTAATTAAATCAACAGCTTTTTCTGCTAAAAGCATTTGATGATCACTATTATAAGCTCTTGCAACAAATATTTTTTTCATAACTTCGTCAGGATCAAGACCTTTTGCAATAGCCATCTGACTTACTCTTTCAGGTCTGAAAGAATTTTCAGTATCAATATACAACACAGAACCTTCAAGACCACCTTTGTCTTTAGGAAGTTGAGTTGTTACACATAATTGAAAACACCATTGAGATTTACCAGAAGCAAACATACCATAAACTTCAGTTATTGATTGACTTTCAATACCACCTGCAAGAAGTTCATCAAGACTTGCAGAACCAGTTGTGATTTTATCAATCATTTTTCTTTTTTCTAAAAGAATATCAGCACTCTCAAAGCCCATTTCAAGAGAATCTCTTGCAGCCTTAATACATTTAATTGCAGTTCCTTCACCTAAACCTGCAATTGCAACAAGTTCCATTGGAGAAGCAACAGCTATTGCTTCATAAGTATCAAAACCAGCAGCCTTAAGTTTTTCAGCAGAAGTTGGACCTATTCCTGGAAGATCTAGAATATCCTTTGGTTTTATTTTATCTTTGATTGGATCAGCATCCTTAGATACCATAGTATCTGTTTCTAAATCTTCTGAATCTAGAGAATCATCTATAGTTTCATTTACAAAATCATTATTTTCTTCATTATCCATAATCTTTTCTTTCTTCATATTTTCATCACATTTTAATTATTCTAAACAATTATATTAAGGAATTTAAAGAATATATGTGTTTTGGTAGGGGGTAGCTGGCCGAGAAAAAAACCAAAAATAAGATAAACAAATAAATAGTTTTCTATCTACTATTAAAATAGCTATATAAAATATTATATTATAATAACTATAAATTACTACAAAAAGAAAGATAAAAAATGCTTGAAACAAATATTAAATGGCTTAAAGAAATTTCAGATCATGAAGTCCTAGAAGTAGGATATAAAGCACATATTTTATCAGAAATTTCAAAAGCAAATATTCCACTTCCAAGAGGTTTTGTAGTTAATTATAAAAATTTTTTTAATTTTGTACAAAAAGATAATTTAAAAGAAAAAATAAATGAAATTTTAAAAACTATTGATTATAACAACAAAGAAGATATTGAAAAAAAATCAATAGAAATAAGAACACTTTTTTTAAAACAAAAATTTGATGAAGACTTTATTTCTGATGTCTTAAAAATGTATACAAAGCTTGGAGAATCAAAAGTTGGATTTATGAATACCAAGGTAGATGAATATACAGCTATAAGAGCATCTGTTTCTTCTGAAGAATATCCTTTAAAAGAACTTGATCCAATAGAAAGACATACAGGTTTTTTAAATATTAAAGGAAGAGAAGAAGTATTAAACAGTATTAAAGAATGTTGGGCAGATCTTTATGCTCCTGAAATCTTAGAATATAAATATAAAAAAGGTTTTGAAGAAAATAAAATACATCTTTCAATAATTATTCAAAAAATGATACCTGGTAAAAAATCAGGAATAATGCTAACTTCTAAAAATGATTCAAAAGATACAATTGTAATTGAAGCAATACATGGTTTTGGAGGAAAAAGCCTAATTACAGAAGTTACTCCTGATCACTATGAGATTAATAAAAAAACACTAACTACAATTAAAAAAACACAATCAAATCAAGAATGGATGCTTAAAAGAATTGTAGGAAAAACTACAAAAACAAATGTAGATGTTAAAGATAGTGAAAAACAAAAATTAAATCAAAGAGATCTAAATGAACTTGCAAATATAGGAAATAAACTTGAAATGATCTATGGAACTTCTTTAGAAGTTAATTGGGTAATGGATGAAAACGAAGAATTTCTAATTGTTAGTGTAAACCCAATTGATCCTAATCTTAAAAAAATTAAAAAAAAGAAAAAAATAGATATTACTTCTTATCAAGAAAAACTAGATAGTTATAAAAAAAATTTACTTTTAGAAGGTATTGGAGTTTCAAACGGACTTTCAATTGGTATTGTGAAAATAATTAATAATAAAAAAGATCTTTTAAGAGTTGATGAGAATACAATTTTTGTAACTAAAATGACAACTCTTGAAATGTCACAAACATTAAGAAAAGCAAAAGGAATTGTTACAGATGCTGGAAGTACAATCTGTCATGCAGCATTAATTGCTAAAAAATATGATGTACCTTGTGTAGTACACACAGAAAGATCAACAGAAATATTAAGAGATGGACAAGCTGTTTTAGTTAATGGATTTAATGGTAAAGTGTATAGTGTTATAGGGTACGTTGCACCACCAATTACAAAAACAGTTACAGAAACTAGAAGAGAAAATGAAGTATCTATTGAAAAAGCACAAAATAAAGATCCAGAATATCCAAAGACAATTACAAAAATATTTATTAAAATAAATAATTTAGAAGAAGTTAAAAGTATTAACTTACCTGATATTGATGGTATAGTTTTAAGCATAGATTCTTTATTTACAAATTATGAAAAAGGAAGTATGCTTGAAAACATTAATTTATTAGTTCCAACAATTAAAAATAAACTTTTAGAAATTACTAAAATATTTGAAGGAAAAGAAATTTTCTATAAAGTAAATACACATAAACAAAATTTAATTACTGAAAATGTTTCAAGTTATGAAATTGAAGCTATTATGGAACTTAAAAGTAGAATTAACATTTTACTTGAAAATATTAAATCTGCAGATGAAATAATTCCTGTTAAAGAAAATACAGAATCAAAAATAGGAGTTTTAGTTGAAAATATTAAAGAAAATATAATTTCTGAATATATTTCAAGAGGTATAGAAAATATAACCTTTAATTTAGAAGAAATTGATTTTGTAAAAGTAAAAGAAGTTATTAAAATATGTAAAGAAAATAAAATTATGAGAATTGCAGAAATTAATTCTAAAAATACAATTTCAAATATTAAAACATATATTGATTCAAATATCAATGGAGTAATTATTAATAAAGAACAATTAGAATATAAAGATACAATTTATAAACAAGAAAGAGATCTCTTAAAGAATCTTCTTTCTGTTTAGAATTTTTTTAAAAAAAAAAACTATTTTTTAACAGAAGGAGCTTTTCCTTTACCAATACCTGATAAATAACCCATTTCTTTTAAAACTTCACCAGAAGTAACTCTTGGATTTTTTAGAAACATATCTTTTAAATGTTCTTTTTGTATTTTTGAAAGACCATGAGGATATACTTTATTTACACTTCCAAGAACATGTGTATAATGCTTTTTAATAGATTCTATAGACATGTTTTTTGATTTAGATATTTTTGGTAAAGTTCCTTTTGAAACATAAGGTTTTTTTCTTGTAATTGCCATATTTTAAAAATCCTTTTTAAGTAATTTAAAGCCTCAATAGGGAGTCGAACCCTATTCTTCCGCTCTGCAGGCGGATGCATGACCGTTCTGCCATTGAGGCTAAAAAACATTACACAAACTATAAATAATGTTTCATAGGTATATATTTAATAATTAGAATAGTTTATAAACATTAGGTAAAATTTATGAAAATTGCAATATTTAGTGATTGGCACTTAGGCCTTAATTTTGGCACAGATCTTGAAATGGATTCTTTTGTGCAGTTATCAGAAGCTTTCATGCAGATTAAAGAAGAAAATGTTGATTTTATAATTACTTGTGGAGATCTATTTGATAAAACTATGCCTACACATGAAGTTTATTATGAAGCTATCTCTGTACTTAACAATGTAGATATTGAAAACAAAATTAATCTAAAATCAAGACAAGAAAGAAAATTAAAAATACCAATGATAGGAATTATTGGAAATCATGAATTTAGAGGTAAAGACTTTAAATCAACTGTTGAACTTTTAGAAGTTATGAATTTTTTAAGAGTTGTACATGCAGATTCAGTAACTATAGAAAAAGAAGAAGAAAAAGTAAATGTTTTTGGTCTTTCAGGAGTTCCAGATAGATTTGCAAAAGATATTTTAGATAAATGGAATCCTACACCTAAAGAAGGATACAATATTTTACTTCTTCATCAATCTTTTAAAGAATATCTTCCTTTTGAAAGTGAAGAAATGTTATCTTTAAGTAACCTCCCTAAAGGTTTTGATATTATTGCAAATGGACATCTTCATTGGAAAGTTATAGAACCACTTGATGAAAAAACAAGATTTATAATGTCAGGTTCAACTGTCTCAACACAAAATAAAAAAATTGAATCAGATACTGAAAAAGGGTTTTTTATTTTAGACACAAAGACAAATAACTTAGATTTTCATGCAATTAAAAATACAAGGAAAGTTTTCTATAAAGATTTAGATCTTAAGTTAACAACTCCTGAAAAAACAATTGAAATTATAACTTTAGAGATTGAAAAACTAATTGAAAAAAAAGAAGATAAAAAACCTCTTCTAAGAATAAGGCTTAAAGGAGAATTACTAAAAGGTTATTTTTTAAAAAGTATTAATCTTAAAGAAATTGAGGATAAATATAAAGATTATTTTTACATTTCTTTTTCAAATAAAATACAAGAACAGAAATTAAAAGAAAGTGTTGAAAAATTAAAAAGTATTGAACAGAATAAAGGTAATCTTTTTGAAATTTCTAAAAGTATTTTCTTTGAACAGATATCTCAAACAAATATCTCCAAAGATTTTGATTATCAAAGATTTTTTGATATTCTTTATAATGGAGATTTATCTAAAGCAAAAGAGTTTATTTTAGATAAAAAATAATTTGAAAACAAGAATAAACTCTAAACAAATAACTATTTAAACATTTTCTATATAATATTTAATATGAACTGCGCATCATATTATTTTTTTAATGTAATCTCAAACGAGACCAGATGGAAAATCATTAATTCTTTATATGAATCAGATAAGTTTGTAACAGACATCTGTAAAGATATTAATGAAGAACAATCAAAGGTTAGCCATAATTTAAAAATACTTCTTGAATGTAATGTTGTTTTTTCTCAAAGACAAGGAAAATATATTAAATATTCCTTGAATAAAAAAACCATTAAACCACTTATTAAGATATTAAATGATCATATGAAAAATTTTTGTGGTGGAAAATGTAAAAGAAATGTAATTGAGAAAAAATGAATACTAAATATTTTGATTATGCATCAACTTGTCCTGTGGATACTAGAGTTCTTGAAAAAATGAAGCCTTATTTTTCAGAAAACTTTGCAAATACCTCAAGCATGCATTCTTTTGGTGAAAAAATAAAAGATGAAGTTGAAAATGCAAGAGAAGAAATTTTAAAAAAAATAAATGGTATTAACCATAAACTAATATTTACTTCTGGAGGAACAGAAAGTAATAACCTAGCCCTTAAAGGAATTGCAGAAACCTATAGAGAAAAAGGAAATCATATTTTAATAAGTAAAATAGAACATGATTCAATTTTAAATTCTGCAAAATATCTTAAAACAAAAGGATATGAAATTGAGTATATTGAAAATGATTCAGAAGGATTAATTGACTTAGAAGACTTAAAACAAAAGATTAGAAAAGATACAATTTTAGTTTCAATAATTCATGGAAATAATGAAATTGGAACTTTACAAGATCTTGAAAAGATTGGAGAAATTTGTAAAGAAAAAGAAGTTTTTTTCCATACTGATGCATGTCAAAGCTTCTGTAAAAGTGAAATTGATCTTGAAAAACAAAATATTGATCTAATAACAATTAATGCACATAAAATATATGGCCCTAAAGGTATAGGTGCGCTAATTATTAAAAAAAATATTAACCTAACTCCTCTTTTTCATGGAGGAGGACATGAAAATAATTTAAGAAGCGGAACTTTAAATGTACCTGGTATAATTGGTCTTAGAGAAGCAATAAAATCTTTAGATAAAGAAGAACTCTTAAGAGAAAAAAAATTAAGAAATTATATTTTTTCAGAAATTGAAAACATTAATTCAATTAAAATATTAGGATCAAAAGAAAACAGACTTGTAAACAATGTTTGTTTATTATTTGAAAATATTGAATCAGAATCAATTCTTTTATCTTTAGACTTAAAAGGATTTTATGTTTCAACAGGTTCTGCATGTCTTTCAAATAATAATGAAAAAAGTCATGTTGTTTCAGCACTAAAAGTTTTAAAAAATAAAAAAAATGGAATCTTAAGAATTTCTTTAGGTAAAGAAAATACTTTAGAAAGCACTAAAGAATTAATTATTGAAATTAAAAAAACAATTGAAAAATTTGATTAACTATGAAAATAACTTCAGAAACAAAATTAAAAGAACTTCTTGAAAGAGAAGATATTTTTGAAATATTAATGGCACACGGTTTTCCATGTGTAACTTGCCCAATGGCAAGAATGGAAATGGATATTCTAGAAATTGGTGCTGTTTGTGAAATGTATGGTATTGATCAAATATCTTTACTTGAAGATTTAAATGAATTTTTAGAAAAAAAGGAGAAATAATTTATGAAATTAAAATATTTATTTATAATTATGGTGCTTGTAACCATTTTTTCAAACACAGTCTTTTCAGAAGATGTAAATGTTGATATTAATCAGAATGTAATAATTGATATAAACCAAGAAACAAAAATAAACGTTTATTTCTTTGGAACTTCAACTTGCCCTTACTGTGCTCAGGAAAAAGAATTTTTCACAGAATATGTTAAAAATAATCCAGATGTAAGAGTTTATTATTTTGAACTTGATACTCAAAGAAATAATTCAAAACTATTACTTGAATTTTCAAAAGCTTTTCAAGAAAGAAGCACAAGTGTGCCTATAACTTTCATTTCAGAGAAAGTATGGATTGGCTTTTCTGAAAGTATACAAGGACAAATGGAAACAATAATTAATAATTGTAGAGAAAACACTTGTAAGGATTCTTATACACTTCTTGAAAATCAAGAAGAATTTAGAGAATACTTAACTAATGACAAGTATGTTAAATATCTTGGAGAAGAAATTAAAAAAGAGAAAACAGACAAAATTGGTTTTTTTGAAAGAATAGTTACTTTCTTTAAAAATATATTTTAAATATATTTAAAACATTATTCATATATAATATTATTAAAACAATAATTAAAATAAGAGATGACTAAATGAATTTTAAAAAAATTATACTTTTTATTTTTTTATTTTTAATAATTACAACAACATATATAGGTAGTGTTTCAGCTCTTGAACAAAAAGAAGTAAACATCTATTTCTTTGGAACCTCAACATGTCCTTACTGTGCTCAAGAAAAAGCTTTTTTAAAAGATTTTGTAAATGAAAATATAAATGTCACTGTTAACTATTACGAGCTTGACAAACAAAAAGAAGCATCTAAACTATTACTTGAGCTTGGAGAAGAATTTAATCAAAGAACAACAAATGTACCTTTAACTTTTATATCTGACAAATCATGGATTGGTTTTTCAGAAAATATAAAACAAGAAATAATAAATCAAGTAAATGATTGTTCTCAAAACGAATGTAAAGATACTATTAATTTTCTTAATGAACCTAAATTCTGGGAAAAATATACAACAGATAAAGAATATGTAACAATAATTGAATCTGATAAAAAAGAAACTAGTTTTGAAAAACCAGAAATTGAAGATGTTTATGTTCATTTATTCTATGTGCCTGATTGTGCACAATGTCTTAATACTTTAGAATATTTTAAATATATTGAAAGTAAATACCCATTTATAATTACAGAAAAATATAATCTTTTAGATCCAAAAAATAAAGAACTTTTTGAAGAATATAAAAATTTATATTCTCTACAAGTTGAAATTTTTCCAATAGTATTTATTGGAGAAACATATATTAGTGGAGAAACAAATATTAAAAATAATCTTGACAAAGAAATTGATAGATGTTATAACACAGACATTAATTGTTCATGTCCTGAAAAAACAATTCTCTCAAAAACAAATAAAATACCTTCTTCAGAAGAATATGTTTCTGGAGAAGAAAATAAAAAAATTAGTTTTTTTGGAAAACAAATCGATCTTGGAAATAAATCTTTATTTTTAAATACTTTAATTATTGCTTTTGTTGATGGGTTAAACCCTTGCTCTTTATGGGTTTTAATGTTTCTATTAAGTATTGTTGTTTATTCTGGTTCAAGAAAGAAAATATTTTTAATAGGTATAACTTTTTTAGCAGTTACAGCAATTATTTATGGTTTATTTATAACAAGTGTTTTAAATGCTTTAATTTTCTTTTATAGTCCAATTATAAAAGTTATAATTGTTCTTGTAGCAGTTATTTTTGGACTAATAAACATTAAAGATTATTTTTGGTATAAAAAAGGAATTTCTTTAACTATATCTGAAAAAGAAAAACCTAAAATCTATGATAAGATAAGAAACATAATGAATCCTAAAAATAGTTTATTTGCAATTATGTTAGGAACAATAATCTTAGCTGGAGGAGTTACAATTTTAGAAATTCCATGTACAGCAGGGCTACCTTTGCTTTGGGCAAACATGATTGCAAACAGTACTCTTTCAAGTACAGGATATTATCTTCTTTTAGGAATATATATGATTATTTATTTGTTAGATGAAATAGTTTTATTCTCAATAGCTATATTTACTTTGAAGATATCTAAGATGGAAGAAAAACATGGAAAGGTCTTAAAATTATTTAGTGGGCTTTTAATCTTTGGTATTGGTGTTTCCTTTGCAGTTGCAGATAAATTTATGCAAAGTATTTTAGGAATATTACTATTAACAATAGGTTCTATTCTTTTAACATATATAATAAACAAAATATATACAAAATATAAAAAGTGAAAGAATCCTTAACTTAGGATTCTTTTATCTATTTCTGAAATTTTATCTCTAACATCTTCATTTAATCTATCATAATCTCTTTCAATATTTGAAGGAACATCTTTTTTTGAAATATTATCTGAGATTGAATGTTGAAGATAAGAAATATCTTTCTTTAAAGCAGTTAAGTCTTCTCTATCTAAAGAATTTAAAGAAATTGAAAGAAGTCTTTGTAATTTTCTAATATCCGTTACAATTTTTGATAAAGAAACTGGAGAATCATTACCTCTTTGATTATAAGAATAATTTGTTGAGCCTTTTGACCAAGAAAAACTATCTTTTGATTTTATATTAGCCATATTTTTTAACACCTTTTTTATATACTTTTAATAGAAACATTTTTTATTTATATTAATATAATACATAAGAAGAATATTTATAATATATGGATATTAAAAACATACCAAAAATAAGTTTTAGATATACTTTTTAAACTTAATTAAAAGTTAGGTTTTAATTCTTATTGGTTAATAACTATAATATAATATTTATAAGAAAGAAAAAATATGGACACAATAAACATATCTATTTATGGTAGAGGGGGGCAAGGTGCTAAAACCTGTGCTCAAATCATTGCAGAAGCAGGAGTTAAGGCAGGGAAAAATGTACAAGCTTTTCCTGAGTATGGACCTGAAAGAAGAGGTGCTCCTGTAAGATCTTATGTAAGACTTTCAAATAAACCTATTAGGACACATGAGCCTATCTTAAACCCTGATGTTGTTATTGTAATTGATGGTAATTTAGCAAATGTTTTAAAAGAAATTAAAGAATATTCTTCTCCTTTAATTATTAATGGAAATGCAGAGATTAAAGGTTTTAAAAGTAAAGAAATATTTATAGTTGATGGGACTAAAATATCTTTAGAAGAGATTAAGATTAATAATCCAAATATTGTTTTAATAGGTTCTCTTTTAAAAATCTTAGAAGATAAAAAAATTAATTTTATAAAATATAAAGATGTTGAAAAAGTTATTAAAGAAACATTTACTAAAAAAAGAAAAGAACATTTTATTATGCCAAACCTTAATTGTCTTAAGAGAGGATATAATTTTAAAAAATAAAAAATAAGAAATAACTATGACAAAAGAAAATAAAAAAATTGGTGGAGTTTTAGAAGGTGGAACTTCTAAACAATACAGTACTGGTAACTGGAGACATAAAAAACCAATCTGGGATTCTAAAAGATGTGTTCAGTGTATGTTGTGCTATGTTTATTGCCCTGATAATTGTATTTTAGTAAAAAAAAATAAAGATGGTAAGCTTGTAAGAACAGAAACAGACTTAGAGTTTTGTAAAGGTTGTGGAATCTGTGAAAAAGTATGCCCTGTTAAATGTATAAAGATGGTTGAAGAAGACAAAGAATGATTCTAATGAACTTTATTGAAGAATTAAATCAAATAGAAACAATCATCAAAGTAAAAGAAAGCAAAAGAAAAAGTATTGTTGAAGAAAGATATGAAAGTTCTGCAGAACACACTTTTGGATGTATTCTTTTAGCACAATATTTTTTAAAAAAAATACCAGATAAATTAGATGAATTAAAAATATTAAAATTATTAAGTTACCATGATATTCAAAATATCTATTTTGAAGATATAAATATAACAGATGAAAATTGGAAAAATAAAAAAAATCTTGAAAAAATAGCACATGAAAAAACAATTAAGACAATTCCAAAAGAAATATCTGAAGAATATAAGACACACTACATAGAATTTGAAGAATTAAAAACAAAAGAATCCAAATTTGCAAAAGCCATTGATGTTTTAGAACCAGTAATACACGCTAGCAATCATAAAGAACATTGGATAAGAGGAAACTGGAAGGAATCAGATTTAAGAAAACATAAAGAAAAATATTTAACCGAATTTCCAATATTAATGGAATTCTTTAATGAATTTGTAAATTATGCAAAAGAAAATAATTATTTTATAAAAGAATAGATGTGAAAAAAAATGAAAACTAAAAAAACAGCACTTAACGGCGGAGAAGCAATCTCCTATGCAATAAAACAAGTAGATGTTGATGTGTTTGCAATGTATCCTATAACACCACAAACACCAATCATTGAAAGTTATGCAAACCATCATAATAATGGAGAAGTTACAACTGAATTAATCTTAGTTGAATCAGAACATTCTGCTCTTTCAACAGTTATTGGTTCAGCTGCATCAGGTGCCAGAAGTGTAACAGCAACAGCCTCTCAAGGTTTAATGTACATGTATGAAGTTTTATCAGTTGCATCTGGTTTAAGACTTCCAATTGTTATGCCTGTTGCAAATAGAGCTATCTCTGCACCTATAAACATACATTGTGATCATAGTGACGCTATGGCTTGTCTTGATCAAGGATGGATGATGGCTTTTTGTGAAAGTGCACAAGAAGCATATGACATGACAATCTTTGCTTTTAAACTTGCAGAAAAGGTTTCTCTTCCAATCATGGTGTGTATAGATGGTTTTTATACTTCACATAATTTAGAAAATTTAGAAACATATGAAGACAAAGTTGTTAAAAAATTTGTAGGAGATTACAAAGGACCTTATAATCTTTTAGATACAAAGAAACCAATCTCTATTGGTGCACTTTCTCTTCCAAATACATTTTTTGAAATAAAGGTGGAATTGTTTAAAGCATTTGATGATGTTGAAAAAGATTTTTTAGAAGTTTCAAAAGATTTTGAAAAGACTTTTGGAAAAAAAATTAATTTCTTTGAAGAGTATAAAGTAAAAGATGCTGAAGTGGTTATTGTTGTAATGTCCTCAACTGCTCAGTCAACAAAAAATGTTATTGATAAATTAAGAAAAGAAAGAAAGAAGGTTGGGCTTTTAAGACCTATTCTTTTTAGACCTTTTGTTTATTCTAAATATCTTAATACTTTAAAAAAAGCAAAAGAAATAATTGTTCTTGATAGAGCTGAAGGCCCAGGATCCTCTTCTCCTCTTTATAAAGAAATTAAACTTTCTGTTTGCGATAATGATAAAAAAATAAATGTAACCTCTTATGTCTTTGGACTTGGAGGAAGAGATCTTTTTGAAAAAGATATTGAAGAACTTCTTAATGGTTTTATAAAAGGAAAACCAAATAAAGAAAAATATTTAGGGCTTAAAAAATAAAGTGAAAAATTTATGAACTATATTGAACTTGCAAGTAAAATTGAAGAAAGAAAAGCTATTGTTCCTGGACATAGAACTTGTCCTGGGTGTCCTATAGCCATTATCTTAAGAACAGCATATGCTGCAACTGATAAAAAAATAATAACATCATCTGCTACATCCTGTGCAGAAGTTACAACAACAATTTATCCTTACACCTCATGGAATGAACCTTGGATTCATTCTGTTTTTGCAAATGCTGCAGCAACCATATCTGGTGTTGAAACTGCTTATAGAGCTTTAAAGAAAAAAGGAAAGATAAAAGAAGAAATTAAATTTATGGCTTTTGCTGGAGATGGTGGAGCTTTTGATATTGGACTTCAGAGCCTTTCAGGAGCTCTTGAAAGAGGACATGATTTTGTTTTTGTTTGTTACGATAACGAAGGTTACCAAAACTGTTTATCAATAGATTCATTAATAATGACAGAAACAGGTCTTAAAAAAATAACTGAAATTAAAAAAGGAGAGAAAGTCTGGGCTTTTGATCAAAATAAACATTTGCCGGTACTAAAAGAATGTACAGGGGTCTTTAATAATGGAAGAAAAAGAGTATACGAAATAGAAACTATACATCAAAATATAAAAGCAACATCAAACCACCCATTCTTAACTTTAAAAAGAAACGGTAGAGGAAAAGAAAACGAGCTTATCTGGAAAACAGTTTCTCAATTAAAGGTAAATGATGAAATTGTAACTATGAGAAAACTTTATGATAAAGGAAAAGCATATGAATTTAATAAAATAAAGCTAACTAAAAAAGGCGATTATAAAGTAAATATTATTAATGATGTTAAGCTTCCAGAAAAATCTACAAAAGAATTAATGTTATGGCTAGGTTTATATGTTGGAGATGGATGGATTAGAGAAGAAAGAGGAGAAATTGGATTTGCTCTTCCAGAAAATACAGAAGAGAGAAAAATACTTCTTAAGATCCATAAGAAAATATTTGGACAAGAAAATAAATCTAAAGATAAATATTACATATACTATAATTCTGTAAATATTTCAAAATTTATTAATTCCTTAGGGTTTATGCAAGGTGCTAAAAATAAAACAATACCATCTTGGGTTTTTACTTTACCAATAGATCAAAAAGAAGAATTTGTAAAAGGTTTATTAATGTCTGATGGATATATTTATAAAAAGAAAAAAGATAGTTGTAGATATTTATCAGCAAGCAAAGAATTAATTAAAAGATTAAGACTTTTACTTCAAACAATGGATTACAGAGTAGGAAAAATAACTATTCAGAAAAAACCAAAAGGAACTTTTGTAGTTTATAGAGAAATGTTAAATGATGGAGAATACTATAGTATTTGTTTTAGTAAAAAAGACAAATGGGATGTTAAAAAATACCCTAACCAATACAAATATCAAAATTATTTTATTGAAAATGAATATTTTGAAACAAGAAAAATAAAAAATATTATTCCTAGAGGAATTGAACAAACATTAGATTTAAGAGTTGATGGAGAACACAACTTTATTGCAGATGGAATTGTTGTTCATAACACAGGAGCACAACGATCCTCTGCAACACCTTATGGAGCTTCAACAACTACCACTCCTGGAGAGAAAAAAGAATTTCAAAAAGATCTTGCAAGGATAGCTATTGCTCATAAAATACCATATGTTGCAACTGCAAACCCAGGAAATCTTTTAGACATGCATGAAAAGTTTAGAAAGGCTTTTGAAAAGAAAGGGCCAGCTGTAATCATTGTTTATGCAGCATGCCCTACAAACATGAAGGCTCCTGAAGACTTAACTATTGATATTTCAAAGCTTGCAACTGAAACTAATTTTTGGCCACTTTATGAAGTTGAAGATGGAAAATATAAAGTAAACTATAAGCCTGCAAATAAAAAACCTATTGAAGAATTTTTAAAAATGCAAACTAAGTTTAAAGAAGTTTTAAAAGATAAAAATGAAATTAAAAAAATACAACAAGAAATAGATGATGATTTTAAAGAACTTCTAAAAATGGAAGAAGCTTTTCCTTTAAAATAAAAATATAATGGCGGTTATTATAACCACTATTATAAATCATTTTAAAAAAAGAATTAAATCTTTTTAGATTTAATTTTTTCAATAACCTCTGGATTGTAAAGTGTTGAAAGGTCTCCATAATCTTCAGAGTCATAAGCAATTGCTCTTAAGATTCTTCTTATGATCTTACCACTACTTGTCTTTGGAAGAGAATCTACAAATTGTATTTTATCAGGTTTTGCAATTGGCCCGATTTCCTTTGCAACATGCTCTCTTAATTCTTTCACTAAATCTTCAGAAGGATTTATTCCTGCTCTTAAGATTACAAAAGCATAAAGAGCTTGACCTTTAATTTCATGTGGGAAAGGAACAACTGCTGCTTCACCAACATTTTTATTTGAAACTAAGGCAGATTCAATTTCTGCAGAACCAAGTCTATGTCCTGAAACTTTAATTACATCATCCATTCTTCCAATTATGAAAAAATAACCATCTTCATCTATTTTTCCTCTATCTCCACAGAAATAATAACCTGGGTATTTAGAAATATAGATATCTAAATATTTTTGATGTTCTCCATAAATTGTTCTCATCATTCCTGGCCATGGTTTTTTAATAACCACAGAACCTGGTTCATTAACATCTGCTTTAGAACCATCCTCTCTTAAGACATCAGCATCAATACCAAAGAAAGGTTTTGTTGCAAAGCCTGGTTTTAAAGGAAAGGCACCTGGAAATGGTGCTATTAAAAATCCACCAGATTCTGTTTGCCACCAAGTATCAACTATTGGACAATTACTTTTTCCAATGTTTTCATAATACCAAACCCATGCTTCAGGGTTTATAGGCTCACCAACTGAACCTAAAAGTTTTAAGGATGAAAGATCATGTTTTTTTACAGGGTCAGTTCCATATCTCATTAATGATCTTATAACTGTTGGAGCTGTATAAAAAATATTTACTTTATGTTTTTCAATAATTCTCCAGTATGTTTCATTATCTGGAAAGGTTGGTATTCCTTCATACATTAAAACTGTTGCAGCATTTGCAAGAGGACCATAAACTAAATAAGAGTGCCCTGTGATCCAGCCTATGTCTGCTGTACACCAATAAACATCATCTTGATGATAATTAAAAATATATTTAAAAGTCTCCTTTGTGTATACTAAATAACCTGCATTTGTGTGAAGTGTACCTTTTGGTTTTTCAACAGTTCCTGAATTAAATAAAATAAATAAAGGATCTTCAGAATCCATTTCCTCTGGTTCGCAAGTGTCCAAGATATCTAGAGATTTTACTTCTTCTTGATAGATATATTCATTTTCTTTTAAAGTTAAAGGAATATCTATATTTTTAACAACTAATATTTTTTCAATATCTTTAATATCCTCAATTGCTTTTGAAACTTCTTCTTTAAAGTTTATTTTCTTTCCTGCTCTTAGAGAACCATCAGCTGTGATAAGCATTTTTGATTTTGCAAACTCAATTCTTTCTTTTGTTGTTTGTGTGCTATATCCTGCAAAAACAACAGAATGTATTGCACCTATTCTTGCACATGCTAAAAGAGAGATTAGAAATTCTGGTATCATTGGCATATAGATAGAAACACGATCACCTTTCTTTATACCATGTTTCTTTAAAACATTTGCAAATCTTGAAACTTCTAAATGTAATTGTTTATAAGTATATTTTTTTACATTACTTTCTTCTTCCCCTTGAAAGATTAAAGCTATTTTTTCTGCATTCTTTTCTAAATGCTTATCTAAGCAATTATAAGAAACATTTAGTTTTCCATTCTTAAACCAAGAATAAAGATATTTTTCTTTATCTTCCCACTCAAAGACAGAAGTATATGGTTTAAACCAAGTAATATCTTTTGCTACTTCTTTCCAAAACTCTTCTGGGTTTTTAATAGAAGCATCATATATCTTTTGATATTCTTCCATTGATTTAATATATGCTTTTTCTTGAAAAGCTTTTGAAGGGTAATATTTTTTTTCATCACTCATAAATAATCTCATTTATTATATTTCTATTTGTACAGATAAAAGAGTAGATGAAAAGATATTTATATGTTTTTAAAGTATCTTTTTTCTAACAATAGGTTTCTTTTTAGAAACTTCTTTTGCAAAATAATTTTTAGGACTTTTTGTATCAAAAGGATTTAATCTAGGTTTAGGTTTTTTAACTTCTATATATTTTTCAAAAAAATAATCTCTAAACTTACTTTTAAAAATAATATTTGATGCTTTTTTATTTTTTTCTAAATTTTTAAAAGCAGAATATTTTTCTAAAACAGGGTAAAGAGAATCTAATTTCTGGTTTGACAAAGAATTTGTAAAAGCTTTATAAAATCTATTAAAAGCAGGGTAACATGATTTTTTAGTTAAAGTTCCTGCTCTATAATAATCAATATGCTCAATAAAACTTTTAGCATGGAAAGAAATATCTGGATTTTTTAAAATAAATGAAATTTCTTTAACAACAAAAGCACTATCTTCTTTTGTTAATTGATATTTTTTTGTTAAAAAATTAGCTTGGTTTTCAAAAAGATATTTTTTTACATTTTCTCTTTTTTTATTTTGATCAATCTTAAGAGTAGAAAAAGTAACAATGGAAGAAACACTTAAAATAAATAAAGCCCTTTTAAGCAAATCTCTATCCATAATCATTTTTTTTCTTTTTTAAAAAAATCTATAAGAAAATCTCATTATCTATTTTTTCTGGCAAATACTTTTTAGCAACAAAATCTAAAGATTTGTTTGCAAGAGCCTGCTGTTCAATTCTGATCTTTTTATCAATTGCAAGCTTTAGTTCTTTTTGCCAAGCAGGAGATTTAAACCAATCATAAGACATAAGCTCTTTTGCTCTCTTAACATCCCCATCTTTCATTTTTTCAGTTACTGCTTGAAGACCGTATTCTTCAACATCTGTTAAAGTCATACCAACATACTTTGCATCAGGAACTGCTAAAAACTTAGAGTGAGCTGCAAGAGCCATAGAACCACTCTTAATTACAGAATAAATATACCAACCATAAGGATCTCCATCAGTGAAAACAACAATTGGAAGATTAAACTCATATCTTAAACGGTGAACAAGTCTTCTTGCACCTCTTGCTGCTTGACCTGAAGTTCCAATTAATATAGCGTTATGTTTTTTAGGATAGTTTTCTTCAATTAATCTACCATACATCGCAGAAGTCTCTACAACTAAAACAAAATCAGCATTAACTTCTTTAATTTCAATTTCATCAGGCTCAATTCTGGACATGATAGACCATCCACCTCTTCCAAGATTTTTACAACTAAACTCATCATTGTTGTGTTTTCTATCAATTAAAGTAATGTCACCATAAAGTGAACCTTTAGGATCAGCTTGAAGTCCTAATTTTTCTCTAATTGTTGAAACAGAATGTTCAATATCAACAATTACATCATTAGATTCTTCTTGACCATCAAAAGTATTTTCATTAGATTTTGCAACAGTGTGCTTAAGCTCATAATAAATTTCTCTGATTGATGCTGTTTTTGAATGTTTTAAATATTCATTACATTTTTCTGTGACTAAAACAGTTTGCATAAATTTTCTTGCAGCACCAAGATTTAAGAAAGGCCTTGTAACGGTTTTATCTCCAAGTTGTATAAATCCTTTTTCTTGATCAAAATAAACGTTTGAAAGTCCTCTTACCTTTGTTGAAAAAGTTGGAGTATGTTCATGTTCTATTTGATGAACAATATTTTCTGCAATTTCATATACTCTTTTACCTATTTCTTTTGCACCCTCAACTTCGTGCTTTTCAAGTTCTTGTTTTTTTGGTTTTTGGTTTGCCATATTTTAATCACATTTTTATAAAGTTTTATTTTTTTTAAAAAAGAATCATTCTTCAATTTCTTCTTCTTCTTCAATTTCTTCTTCTATCTTGTCATCTTTTGCTTTTTGCTTTTGATCTTCTAAATCTTCCATTTTTAATTTTTCAAGAACCATTTTATCTAAATTCTTTTGAAGTTTAGTAGCATCAGCACCTGTTATTCTTGAAAGAGCTTGAACAATTTCAGGAGCATATTTTGCAAAGACTTTTCTTTTTTCTAATTTTTCAGCTTCTTTCTTTTTATCAATAATATATCTTCCAAGTCTTCTTGAAACATCCATTAAAGCAAGCTTTGTTTCTGCTAAAATTTCTTCTTCATCAGCAATTGCAGATTTACCAGCTGAAGTGTAAGGGATATGCACAGAAATTAAATTTACAAAAACAGTTACTGGAGCAGATTCAAAATTATGAATACCATATCTTTTCCAATCAATAGATTGAACAGTTTTTGTAATTGCACAACCTCCTGCATCAAATAAAAGAGGAGATTTATTTGCATATCTTATTATTTCAGAAACTCTTACTTCTTTAGTATCTTCTTCATTATCAAGAGAATCTTTTCTGTTTTTAGCTTTTGGAGAAGAAACACTTACAAGACGTCCTGCATTACCTCCAAAAGCAACAGCAACTTCAACTTGGAAAGCATATCCTCCTTTATAAACAGAAGGCTTTCTAGTATACACAAAACAAAATTCAGGCTCAACAATTGTTTGTAAAGACTTTTCAATAAAATTTTCACCAATTGGAACTAAGTTATTTGTGTTTGGTGCAATAAATTTAGTTTTCTTAATAGCAGATACAATTTCTTCTGCTTCTTCCCAAGTTATTTTTCTTGGATCTTTATTAATATCAAAATGAATCATTTTTGCAATTGAATCAACTGCAGTTTGACCAAATCTATCAAAAGTTAACATAAGATAAGAAGATATTTTTCTTGCAGAAGTATATCTTGCAAGAGATAATAATTCATCAACAGTAACTCCTCTAGGGTGAGGTTTTACTTGTTTTGGTATCTTTGGTAAAGTTTTAACTATTCTTTCATATTTTGTAACTTCTTGGAAAGGATCTTGAAAAACTATAGTTGCATGAGGATTTGCAATAGCAGTTCTTCTTAAATATTCATCAACAGAACCTTGTCCTTTCTTATACTGGATTTCTTTAAATTTAGCTTTTATTCCAGTACCTCTAAATTTTTTTTCTAAATATACTTTATTTGTCATTTTTGGAGAATTAGTTTTTGAATCAATTGTTATTTCTAAAGAAACTGCTCTTTCTTTTGAAGTTCCAGAAATAACTTTTGTTGGTTTTCCAGTTGTAATTTGTGAAAATAAAATAATTCCTGAAACACCAATTCCTTGTTGTCCTCTAGTCTGAACTAACCTATGAAATTTAGTTCCAGCTAAAAGCTTTCCTAAAGCAGAACCAATTTTGTTTTCTGGAATACCAGGACCATTATCCATTACAGATATTTCATAATATTCTTCTCCAATCTCTGAAATCTTAACTTCAATCTCAGGTAAGATACCTGCTTCTTCACAAGCATCTAAAGAATTTGTAACTAGTTCGTGAATAATTGTTGTTAAAGTTCTTTGTTTTCCATAAAGTCCTAACATTTGTCTGTTTTTTTTAAAAAAGTCAGCAACTGAATGTTCTTTAAATTCAGAGAATAAAACATTAGCATCTATTCCATCTTTTGAAACTTGAGTTTCTTGTTTTGTTATTTTTTCATTACTCATAAAGTATCACTAAAATATATTTATATATATAATATACTTAAAAAGATTTAAAAAGGTTATCTTAAATCTTTCTAAACTTTTCAAAATAAAAAGTATTAAAGAATATTTAAAGCAATAAGTATTTATATTTAACTTATAAAAAAGATACATAAAAACTAACTTCTTAAATTAAATTTAAAAACAAAAGCATCTAATGGAAGATTGTTTTTAGCAGCAGTTACATTTTCTGAAGAATAATGATACATTTCGATATATTCTATATTTCCATTAAATTGTTCTGCAAAAGAATCAATAGAGCCTAAATTTGCAGCACCAAAAACATTCTTAGGATTATAATTTTCAGAATAATAAATTGGATCAACATGTCCTCCATATGGCCAAGTCCAAACTTCTGAACAAATAATGTTCCTAAATTCATCATAATAACATGCACTAAAGTTTTTTCCAGTCTTAAATAAAATTACTTCATAATAATCACTGGATGGAGGAAATTTAAATTCAGATTGAAAAGGTTCTGCAAATTCATCCCAACCTCCCCACCACCAAGAATTAGCACCACCAACAGCAACTATGTGTTGAGAAGGAATAATTTGTAATTTAAATCCACTCCTATTAGTCCCAGTCATTCCAACAGTCCCAGAATATTTATAAGACATTAAAGTATTTGCAGAAGTTAAAGAATCAATTTTAAATTTAAGTTTAATAATAAAATTTGAAATATTTGGAAGATCTAGATCTCCATTAACATCAACATAACTTTCATTTACATCTAATCTATAAGCTAAAGGGAAAAGTTCTTCAAAAGAATAAATTTTATTTCCATCAAAATAATTATTATAATAAGAAAGAGTTTTTTCTCCAGAATCATCCCATCTAAAAGCAAATCTTGAAGAAGTTTTTGATTGATTATTTTTAACAGACTCAATAGATAAATAATAAGTATCTCCACAAGAAATAGTATCTAAAGGAATATTTGAAACAACTAAATTATTTAAAATATTTGGATTTAAATTTTCAGAATCCTGAATAACATCATTATAAGTTACAACATATCTACTATTTTCTATTTTTTCATTATTTGAAGTCTCTAAAATAAGTTTATAAGTACCATCTTTTGAAATTGGTTTCCAAGAAAAATCTAAAAGACCAACTTTATTTTTTGAATTTTCTGGATTAACTAAATAACAATCTAAATATTTTGCGTTTACAGAAACAATAGTAGGTGCTAAAGGAGCATCTTTTGAAGAAGAAATATTGTTTGCTTGATCTGAAACAGAATCTCTTGATTGTCCACCTAAAGATACAAGAATAGTTATTATAATTACAGCAATTAATACAGCACCACCAATTAATATTAAAGTTTCAAGACTTGCTTGACCTTTATTTTTTAATAAATTTAGTAATTTAGAAGGATTTTTAATAATAGCCATACATAATCACTTATAATATTAGCTATATTAATGTATAAATACTTTACTAATAATTAAAAAAATCATTATGTGCTCAATAATTGGTTTTGTAAACTACAAAGAAACTAAAAAAGAAATAATCTCTGCGTTTAAAACTCTAGAAAAAAGAGGTCTTGATGGATATGGAGTTTTTTGTAATGATAAGTGTAGTTATTTTAAAGAGATTAAAGAGATAGAATCTAAAAACATCCCTGATGATGTTGTTTTTGGACACAACTTACTTTCTATAACAGGAAATGTTTCACAACCTATTATTATTGATAAAAAAGTACTTTTATCTAATTGTGAAATATATAATTACAAAGAACTTTCTTCAAAATACAAAATAGATTCAAAAAATGATTCTGATTTTTTACTTAAAGCAATAATAAAGATTGGAAAAAAAATATTTACTGAAATTAATGGACCTTATGCTATATGTTATTATGATGGCAGAGAAATTTATTTAAGAAGAGATTTATTAGGGATAAAGCCTTTATGGTATTCAATAGAAAAAAAATCATTTGGGTTTGCTTCAGAAAAGAAAGTTTTAGAAAATGCAGGTTTTAAAAAAATTGAATTTTTAGATCCTAGAAAAGAACTTTCTTATAATGTTTTAAAAAATAAAATTAGTTTTAAACAAATACCATTCTTTAAAATAGAAAAAAAACAAACAACAAAAGAAAAAGTATATGAAAAACTAAAAAATGCAATTTTTAAAAGAGCATCTGGAAAACAAAAAATTGCTCTTTTATATAGTTCAGGAATAGATTCTTTAGTTATTGCAAAAATTTTAAAAGATAATAAAATTCCTTTTAAAGGGTACTTTGCATATTCTCAAGATATTTTAAACCCTAAAGATCTTTCAAATGTTTTAAGAACAGAAAAAGAATATGGTTTTTCTATTGAAAAGATTAAAATTTCTAAAACAGAAATTGAAAAAACATTACCTTTACTTATAGAGAGAGTAGAGTCATCAAACCCTATAAAAATTGGTGTGTCCTTACCTATATACTTTGCTTCAAAAAAAGCAAGAAAAGATGGTTGTAAAGTTATTCTTTCAGGACTAGGATCTGATGAAATTTTTGCAGGATATTCAAGATTTAAAGAATCAACTAATCTTTTAAAAGATACTTTAAACCTTTTATACCAAATGCATGAAAATGATCTTTATAGAGAAGATGTGGTTTGTACAAATAATAACATAGAAGCAAGATTTCCATATCTTGATAAAGAAGTTATTGAAGAATCTTTTTGCCTTACAGACAAACAAAAAATTAATAATGAAGAAAATAAAGTAATCTTAAGAGAGATTGGAAAAGAAATTGGTCTTTTAAAAGAAGATTACAAGAGGAAAAAAACAGCAGCACAATACGGAAGTGGATTTGATAAAATGATTGAAAAAATAGCAAAAGAAAATAATGTTAAACAAAAAGGAGAATTTCTTAAAAAACTTTCAAAAAAAGAAAACCTTACTTTAGGATGTCTTTTCTCAGGTGGAAAAGATTCAAACCTTGCATACCACATTATGGCAAGACAAAATTATAAGATTGCATGCTTAATGACAATGGTCACTGAAAACCCAGATTCTTATATGTTTCAAAAAATTGATGAAAAAATACTTTCTCTTCAATCCAAAGCATTAGAAGTGCCTTTTGTTTTTCAAAAAACAAAAGGAATTAAAGAAGAAGAACTTAAAGACCTTAAAAGATTACTTTTCAAAGCAAAAGAAAAATATTCTCTTCAAGGAATAATTACTGGTGCTATAAAAAGTAATTATCAAAGAGAAAGAATACAAGATGTTTGTAATGAACTTGGTTTAAGAATGTTTTCTCCTCTTTGGAACAAAACACAAGAAGGTGTTTTAAAAGAACTTTTAGATGATGACTACCAAGTAATGATTGTAAAAATTGCAGGACAAGGACTTTCTGAAAATTGGCTTGGAAAAGTTTTAACTAAAGAAGACGTCATTAACTTAAAAATAATTAATAAAAAGAAAGGAATTAATGTTGCAGGAGAAGGAGGAGAATATGAAAGTATTGTTCTTGATGCTCCACTTTATAAGCAAAAAATAGTAATCACAAGTGCAAACCCAATTATGGAAAATGAAATCACTGGTTATTTAGATATTTTAAAATTAGGTTTAGAAGAAAAATGATTGTTTTTTTAAAAGAGAACAATCATTTTAAAATATCTTCAACAATTGATAAAAATTCATAAGCACTTTTTTTAATTCCTAAAGAATCTTCTTTAGAACATAAATCTCCAGAATATTGAATTGATTCTCTAAAAGATCTATACATGTTTAATAGATTTAAATATTTTAAAACTTGAGGATATTTACTATATTCTTCTTTTAAAAAAGTAATTAAACAATAATGGCTTCTTTCTGTATATCCTTTATTAAACAATAAAGCTCTTGCTGAATGAAATTAACTATTATAAGACATTAAATAAGAAGTATCATAATAATCTATATTAAAACTCCCTTCTGCTCTTTCTAAAAAATGTCTTGAAACTTTAAGTGAACCATTAATTCTTTCAAAAGTATTATTGTCTTTTTTAATTAATTTTTTTTCTAAACATTCTTCAAGAGTCATTAATATTAGCACCCCACAAACAAACATGATTATTTAAAATAGAAGTTATAAATTCATCCTTTTGATTTAATTTTTTAACCCATTGGTTTAAAGATAACTTAGTTATATTAATCTCTTTTTTAAAAACATTTTCAAGATTTAAAATTGAATTATAATTTATTTTATCAGAATTATAAATTATTAATATATCAACATCGCTATTTTCTGAATAATTACCAGAAGAATATCCACCATAAAGGATTAATGAAACTAAACTAGATTTATTTTCTTCAATAAATTTAGAAAAAGAAGAAGAATTTAATATACTTCCAATAAAATATGATTTTTTAAAAGATTTTACAAAAACATTATCATTATTAAGACTAAAAAAAACAGAATTTGATTTTTTCTCTTTAAAAAGAACAGTATCTTTAACATAACTATTACAGTATTTTAAAACACTACTTGCACTTACATTTAATTTTCTAGCAAGTTCATTTAAATGAATCTTTGTATTTGGATTTTCTATAAAATAAGAGAGAACTTTAAAACCAGTATATTGAGACCATTCTTTAAGCATAAATATAATAGAACCATTTTATTTAAAAAACAATTGTTTTTTTAAAAGAATAATCATTCTTTTAAAAGAATGATTTATTTTCTTACAAACTTTTGCTTAATTCTTGAAAAAAGACTTTTTTTTTCTTTTAAAGATTCTTTTTTAATTTCTTTTAAATGAAGTGGTTCTTTATGTCTTTCTTTAAAAGAAGTTCTTTCTTTAAATCTTGAAAGATAATTTTTCATTTCTTCTTTCAATGAGGCTAATTCATTTCTAGAATAAGGATCTGTTCTTAAAGAAAGAATAGCATCTCTTCTACTACTAAGCTTTATTTTAGAAGTGTCTTTTAAAGAAAAAACATTTGAAATGCCTGCAAGATTATATATTTTAAAACTCTTAGGATCTAATATTAAAGAAGAAAAACCTAAATTTTCTGAAGGATTTTTAGAAAGTCCAACAAAAGTTTTTATAAAAACTCTTCTATTTTCTCCATCAATATTTATTTTTGTTGAAAAAACAGAATCTTGTTTAAAAGCTCTAATAAAACCAAATATAGTTTCTTTACAAGTTGCATAACCAGTATGAAAGATTAACCCTTTAGGAATAATTCCTTTTTTAATCCTCCAAAGCTCTCTTTCAAGAGAATTAAAGGAATTAATTTTTTTAGAAAATTTATAATTATAACTATTGTTATCAATTGCAAGTAAAAATAAGTTTTTTTGATTAAAAGAAAGAGATTTATAAACATTTAAAGCACTATTAAGTTCTTTTGAAGAAAAATTATTTAAGTAAGAAAATAATTTAGGATAATCAAGAGTATGAAAATGAAAAACTGGACTTCTATGATTATCTGATTTTTGTTTTTTAAAAAGTTTTAAATTTTTACTTTTTTCAGAAATTAATATTTTTTCTAAACTATTTATAAAATCTAGAGCATCCATAAATATTTCTTATTTTTAAGAAAAATCAATATCATCAATTTTTTCTTCTTCTTTAACTTCTTTATAACCTTCAAGAAGAGAACTTCTTTTGATTGCTTTAATTACAGTTGAATGTTTAGCACCAGCAAGAATTTTTTCAACAGCATCTCTTGCATCTTTAATATTATCTTCAGATGCAATTATTGAAACTGTTTTTCCATAAACAGAAATAATTGAAGAAAATTTACTTTCAATTAATTTTTTAATTCTTCCTTCTCTACCAATAACTCTTCCCTTTATTTGAGTATGTCTATGTCTTGAGTTTTTAACATAATCTTCAAGAGGAATAACTTCTAAAACAAAATCATCTTTTAAAAGATTAAAAGCATTCTCTGGAGAAAAACCTCTTCCAATTGCAGAAATAATATTCTTTGCAGTATGTACTTCAAAAAAAGATTGATCAGAAGAAATTGTAACTTCTCCTAAATGAGAATCAATATCTATCTTTGTTTTTGTTTTCTTTTCAATCTGTTTTTTAACAGTTCCATTTGGTCCAATTAAGACAGGAAGTCTATTATGACCAACTCTAATTATTTCTTCCATAAAGCTCTTCTTTTTTTGTTTTTAAATCTTCTAAAAAAGATTCATAAGTAATATTTTTATTTTTAAATTTTTTATTTAAAAAATCAGTAATAGAAATTATATCTCTTTTTAAAAAATCTTTAGATAAAGGATGACTATAAACAACAGCTTGGCCCATATCAATAATTGTAATTTCTTCTGTTTCTGGATTTATTAAAATATTAAATGCAGAAAAATCTGCATGAACAATCTTTGCACCATATAACATTTTTGCATAATTTTCAATTATCTGTGGATAAACCACATCAAAAGAAAACTTCACCTCTGAAAGTTTAGGAAAAGGAATCCCATCTTTTGAACCTAAAAAAGACATAACAATTATATTTTTTTCTTTTGCAATAACAATTGGAACCTTAACATTATTTCTTAAAGCTAAAGTTAGATTTTTATATTCTTTTGAAGCCCAGATTAAGAATAACTCTCTTCTGTCTTTAGAGATTCTTTTAAATCTGTGATCTCCAATAATATATTTATCCATGTTTTTAAAATCAGAAGTTTCTACTTTATATATCTTTAAAGCAAGAGGAGTATCATTTAAATAACCAAGAAAAGTTATAGCTTCTTTTCCACTTGATATTGGAGAATCTATAGTATCCATTATACCATTCTTTGAAAGTTTAAAAATAGCTTCATGTGTTCTATTATCAAACACATAACCTTCAACTTTTCTTTTTTCAATCATTTAAAATAACATCCTTAATATCTATTTCTATTACCAGTAGAACTTTGTGCGTGCTTACTCATTTCTGTTAAAAGACCACGTTTTTCAAGAGCATTTACTTGGAAACCTAAATATCTCCAAACAACATCTCCTTTTGTAGGTTGGAAATCCCATAATTTTACAATTACTAAATCTCCTTGCTTTATCCAGATGTGTTTAAACATTTTACCAGGAATTCTACAGATTCTTTCTTTTCCATCTTCACACATTATAGAAATATTATTAACACCCATTAATTGAGTAACCACACCAAACATTTCAAGTTCTTTTTTATTTGGTGTTTTTAATCTAATATTTGTATTATCAGTATTTGGTTCCAAAAATTAATCAACTCCTTTTCTCTAAACTTTATAAATTTGAACATGAGGAATTTTTTCAATATAAATAATTGACTCTTTTACAATTATTTTTTCCTCTAAAAGTAAATTGCAGACTTTTTCTCCAAAAATATTTGCAGAATGACAACTATCAATATACTTTAAAATTTCTTCTTTAGAAAGTAATCTATCACCATAAAAAGATTCTGAAAAATAGATTTCAAAATCATCTGTAATAATTGTTTTTCCAACTAAAGATTTATCACAAGATGCAAAAATTTTATTTCCACTTACATCATGTATTTTACCAATCATAAAAAGTACCTTTCTTTTAAAACTTAAGATTTACAACTTAGGTAATGGACTTATTGCTCCGCAAGCAGTACATTTTAATATCTTAACATTATTTTGAACAACAATCTCTGTATCTGGTTTTTTACATGCAGAACAAAGTACAAAATATTTTAGATATTTATCTAATATCTGATTCATCTTTTGATTATTAAAAATACCATTTAATACTAAAGTACCATTAACAATAGTAGAAGATGTTGAAATTTCTTTCATAACAAACTTATACATTTGCAATTCTTCTCTTTTTAGGTCTTTTGCACATTTTGAAAAATTTTTCCAAATAGTTTGTTTACCTTGAACAATAGAGTCAACTGTTGGAAGTTCAAACCTTGTGTTTTCTAATGTTTTTGTTGGAAGAGACATGTAAAGTCTATCTAACAAAGAATTATAATCTAAAGGATTATCAGTATTTGTTTTTTCTTTAACCATAATATATTATATGTTTAGAAGTGTTTATAAATATTAGTTAGTTTGGAAATTTTGATAAAAAGTAAAGTATAAACATTAAATCAAAAGAGAGTAAAATTTAAGTTTAAAACATTATTTCTTTTCAATCTTATTAATCTCTTTTATAAAAAGACTATAATTTTCAGCATATGTTAAAGGATCAAATAAATAAAGATCTATTGGTTTTTTGGAAAAATCTATAAAACAATTATTCTTTGTTAAATCAAGATCCTTAAAACCTATTTTTTCAAGTGATTTGTTTAATTTTAAAAATTTAGAATTAATTTCTTTTTTATCTTCTAAAGTAAGTTTTTTTTCTTAATGGCATCACTAACTGTTATTAAATAAGATAAATCATAAGCAATAAAAGATCTAAGATCAGAAGCATTATAAAAAAATCCTTTTTTTTGAGAATAATTATCAAATGCAAAATGAGGTTTAATTATTTTAAAACCAGACTTTTTTGCTTCTTTTTCAATTAATCTTAAAGCAAGTAATTCTTCTGTTAGAGACATGTCTACCTTACCTTTTGTTTCTTTTATAAAAAACCTAATTGGTTTTTTATTATTAACAATTAAAACAAAACCATTAGAGGTGTTAAGAACACTGGTATTTCTGTTATTAAGAATTTGATTTGTAACTTTTAAAATTTCAAAATTACCTTTTTTATCAACAAATCTTATTTCTTTTTTATTTTTTGACAAAAAATCAATTGCTTTAATAATTCCTGGATTTTCTATTAATACTTTCCTTGCAAAATTATTATAGATTAATTTTTTACCTAGATATCTGTAAGGCCGATTATCTTTATAAGTTAATTGATCTGGATGTTTAGAAGTTTTTGATGGAACTATTTTTTTCTTTTTTTCAAAAGCACTTTTTAATAACTTAAACATTATATCAAAACCTTTTTACATAAAATATAAATATTAAAAATAACAAACCATTTATAAAGATTGTTTTAATGGCTGTTAAAAAAAATTAAAAACTAATTAAAATAACCATCACAATAATCATAAACAAAGCTTGCAAAGGAAGAGCAGGCATTGCCTTAAATTTATATTTCTTTAAAAGATAAAATGTTAAAAATAAACCTAAAAGAGAAGAAAGTAAAACTAAAGAAACATAGAGAAGAGAACAAAACAAAGTTATTTTAGAGCTTAAAAAGAAATAAAAAGAAGAAGCCACAACTAAAGGAATTACTAAATCTCCTCCACCTAACTGATAGGTTTTTTCTTTTGTTGGAATATAAAAGATTAAAGCCATTTTAGTTTTTGAAAATGTTTTTGCTAAAGTTATCATGTGCTTTGTATAGAAAACAGCAATAATATCATAAATAGATAAAAGAATTAAAAAAACTAAAACAGGAATAAAACCTAAAGAAAGCCCAATTATTGATCCTGCTCCTGCAATAGAGATTGCAAGAAGTATATTATTGTACCAAGAAACTAGGTTTAAAGATAGTTTTTTGCTTTTATCCATTAAATATTTAATAAATAAAAAAATTACTGTTAAGTACATTGCAAGAGTTTCAAAAAAGAAAACATCAAAAACAATTGTAATACCAACAAATAAAGCTAAATATTCAAATATTCTTAAATAAGAGGTTTTTTTTGAAAATCTTTTTATTAAAAGAATAATTCCTGTAACTACAAGAATTTGAACAATTATGAAAACAGAATTAATAATATCATCAGGATTATCAGTGATTAAAGCAATTCTTAGATCTGTTAAAGAAGAATAATAAGATGCAGTGTAAAGTCCTATGACTTGAACAATTACAAAAATGATTATTAAGTAAAATATAAAAGATGTTGAAAAAGAAGTTTCTTTAAAAGACTCTTTTTTACTATTCTTAAGAGGTTTATCCTTCTTAAGAGGTTTATCCTTTTTAACAAATTTTGTTTCTTTTTTAGAGCTCATTTTCTACCATGCTTTTTAATTAAAATATTTGTTTTTGGTTTTATTTTTTTAAATTTATCAATATACATTTCAGATTTTTTTTCTAAAGAATATTCTTTTTTAAAAGATTTATTTCTTCGATTAACTATATCTTCATTTATAGAATATATTTTTTTAGAAATCACAGCACCACTCTCTATTTTTTCAACCTTATATTTAGAAGACATAAAAGTTGTAACTCTTAGTTTTAGTTTTCTACCTAAACCTTTATTTTGAAAATCAGGATGAATATAAAGATTATTTATAAAAAAAGATTTATTCTTTAAATTTCCTTGACAAACACCAACAATCTTTGAATCTGATTTTAGTAAAAATAAATGAGTGTTTTTCTTTAAAAGATCTTTTTTAAAAAGAGAAACTTCTCTTGAAGTGAAATTTTGAATCTTTGTTAAATATTGCATCAATATTGAAAAAGTCTCATTAACTTCACTTCTGTTTTTAATAAATTCAGATATATTTTCTGAAGAATAATGTTTATAATTAATCACAACTTATTTCCTCTTTAAACTTGTTTTTTTAAAAACCTTAAAAGATTTTTTAGAAAATAAAGTATCTTGAAAATAACTAATTCTTTTTGATTTATTTTCTCTAGAGAACATTTTTTTAAAAGAATTTGTTGTTTCTGGAGATAAAATATAACTTGATTCAAAATGTTTAATATCTTTTTTAACTCTTAAATATCCAATTGCTCTTGTAATTAGCTTTTGCTCAATCAACGATTTGTTTGTTCCTTTTAAAACAAAAAAATGATTTAAAGTAAAATGATCTTTAAAAACACTACCTTGAGCAATTGCAATTAATTTTTTATTTTCAAAAGCCATAAACAAAGAAGTATTTAAGACATCTTTTAAAAGTTGATTTTTTATTTTTTGAGAATAAGAAATTGGAATTTTTTCAACATTAAAATAAATTTTATAAACTTCTTTTAAAAATTCTGGTTTATGAATTATTTTTTCATAAATCTCATTTCCAAAATATTGTTTGTAAGTTATCATATCTTTTTACCTATATTTATTTATAAATAAAAAAATATATAAAAGACTTTATAAAACCTATTTTTCTAAAAAGCATCAGGCTCTGTTGCTTTTAAAAGACCAGATCTAGGTTCATAAATATCCCCTATTTTCTTAAGCTTTGAAATAGCATCCATTACTTTATCTTTATCATGACCTTCTTTTGTTGTAAAATCAATAAACTCTTTTGTGGTAATAGGATCTTTTGAAGATAAATCTTTTAAATATTTTAAAACAACTTTAATAAAGTTTCTCTCACTTTGAGATTGACCAGTCTGCAAAATATCAATATCAATCTTACCAGTCTCTTTATCCATAGCAACTTGCTCTAAAGAAGTTTTAAATATCCTAATTGCTCTTTGAGCATCTTCTGCATCAATGGTTTTTTTAAGTTTTATTTTAGCACTAGCTTCAGATAATCTTATAAAACCTTCAAGCTGTCTTGGTGTTGCAGTAAAACTTCTATTTTTTCTACCTAAATCTCTTAACTCAACATAATATTTTAAAATAATATCAGAAGCTTCTTTTGAAAGAACAGGACGTATATTCTGTCTTGCAAAAGCTACAAATTTTTTAAAAAGATTAGGATCAATTGAAGGAAGTATTTCTTTTTCAATATCATTTAATTCTTCTTTTGAAATAGTTTTATCTCTACCAGATAATTTTTCTGCAAGTTCTTGAGTTCTTAAAACATGTTTTGCAATATCTGAATCCATTTGTCTATCTAAAAGATCTGGAATTACAAAATAAAGATCAAATCTTGAAAGAAGAGAAAAAGGTAAGTCAATTTGTTCTAAAGGATTCTTATAAGGATCAAACCTATTGTATTTTGGATTTGCAGCAGCTAAAACTGATGTATCAGCTCTAAATTTACTATATAAACCTGCCTTAGATACAGAAACTGTAGCTTGAGCCATTGCTTCGTGAAGAGAAGATCTATCATCTGCACCAATCTTATCAAACTCATCAATCATTGCAATTCCACCACTTGCTAAAATAATAGCACCGGCTTTTAAAGTCCAACCACCTTCTCCATATTCATCTTTCACAGCAGAAACTGTAAGACCAGCACCAGAAACTGTTTTTCCTGCAACATATATACTTTTTGGAGCTAAAATATTTGCATATTCTAAAATTTTAGATTTACCAGTAGAAGGATCTCCCACAAGAAGAATATGTATGTTTCCTCTAAACTTTTGTTTTGCAATTTCTTTTTTAACACCACCAAACATTTGTAAGGTTACAGCTTCTTTTACAACTTCATGTCCAAAGATATTAGGAGCAACTGATTTTGATAATAATTGATAAACATCTTCTTTTTTTGAAAGAGCTTTAATATCTTGTTCTTCTTCATAAGATATTTTTAATTCTTCATACTCTTGATCTATTTTTTCAATATGGTTTGCAACTAGATATCTTGAAAAAATATTAATGTCTCCTTTTGGAGGTCTTAATTTTAATGTACCAGTTACAATTATTTTATCTCCAGCTGAACATCTATTAACTAAATCATCTGATAAATAAACATCTATGTTAGAGGCTTGTTCTGAACCTTTTAAGTTTTCTAAAGGTTCTTGAATTTGTATTTTTTGATAATCAATAAATTTAGATTGTTCTAAATCTAAATCAAACTCTCTAGATTTACATTCATTACACATTACAGGTTTTACAAGTTGTTGTGTTTTTTGAGATAAAACAACTGGAGTTGAACATTTTCTACAAATATAATAAGCTTGAGTTAATTTTTCTAATTTTTCAGTAATAACTCTTATTGTTCCTTCAACAGAGACAAGATCAGTTAAATGTTCAGAACCAACTTCCCTTATTGAAACTCTGTATTCTTCAGGAAGATTAAAAAATCTTACAATAGGTTCAAAATTATCTTCAATTTCTGAATCTAAAATACCAAGATCTATTTTTTTAATAGCAACATTTGCTGCTTCAAAAATAATACCTGGAGAAGATAATAACCTTTCTGCTAAATTTAGATCAAAATCTTCTAATTTTTTATAATCAATATCTAATGATTTTTTTGTAGGATAATTAGAGGCTAATTGTTCAATTTCTTTTTTATAAACATCTTCAAAAAAATCTATAAAGAGATCAACATATTCATCAACTAAAATACTCTTTGATTCTTTAATATCAAACTCGTTTAATTCTTTTTCAAGATCTATATCAACCATTAATTATCAACTTTTTTTTGTTCTATCATTATATTTAAGTTCCCAAAACCTTTTTAAAGGTAAATTGGGAGGGAGAGGATGTGGCCGAGAAAGAAAAAAAAAAATTTTTTCTAAAAGATAATTTATTTTTCCTTTAACTTTTCACAAACCTCTTTTTTATTGATAACTATTATATGTTTATAAAAAAGCAGAATTTTATATAAAGTAATTATACAGTAAAATGATTATAATTAGATTTAGTTTAGAAAACTAAGAAAATTGTTAAAAATAGATATAAATTGAACTAAATATAGTTAATTTATTTAAGTTAACGAAAAGTTTATAAAAGAAAAATTAAAAAAGAAAAGAAATAACCCTCTTTTTCTCTTTTAAAAAAGAAATAAAGGTTATTTTTTATTTTAAGATTGTATTTTTAAGTTTTAAACAAATAAGGATTCTAATGTTTTAAAATTAAACTTTTTGAACATTAATTGCTTTTTGACCTTTTTCATCTTCTGTAACTTCAAAAGTAACAGGCATACCATCTTTAATCATTTGTCCGTCAGCAACGCCTGAACTATGAACAAAGTAGTCTTTACCATCTTCTCCAGTTATAAAACCGAAATTTTTTTTAAAATTATAGAATTTAACAGTACCATTCATATTTTTTTCACTCTTTTTTTATATTTTTTTTTTATTTAAAACAATATCTTAGATAACCAAGTTTTCTTTATAAAAATAAGTTATTTAAAAGAATCATTAAAAATAAAGATTTTTAATTCATAGTATAAAAATTTTATTAAAAATAGTTAATTATTGTTTTATTGTCAATTGTAGTATAAGGATTTGATAATAAATAGTTTTTATTTTTATTAAAACATTTTCCATTGAATTTATTTTTTATTTTTATTTTCTTTAACAACACATTTTATTTTTTCAACTTTGTTATTAATCATTTATCATTTTATAATGTAATTATAGATTAGAAAAGTATATAAAGGGTTTTATTTTGTATTATATAAAAACTGTGATTATATATGACTATATTTAAAAAAATAATAACAACTTATAATAATGAAGGATTAAAGAAATTATTATTAAAAAGTAAAAATTATATTAATAGAAAATATTTTAAAAAAGATAAAAATATATTTCACAATATAATTACACTAATAAAAATAAAAAGATTTATTAAAAATAATAAAAACCCAAATATTAAAAAAATTATTAATTTTTTATTTAATAATAACTTAACTATTAGACCAGCACAAATAAAATATGAACTTAAAGAATTATTAGAATTATTAATTTTAAATAATCCAAAATATGTCTTGGAAATTGGCACATACAATGGGGGAACACTATTTACTTTTTCTCAAATTAGTAATAAAAAGTCAACAATTATTTCTTTAGATCTACCAAATGGAAAATATGGCGGTGGATACCCTAATTGGAAAAAAAAAATATACAAAGCATTTATTTTAAAAACACAAAAAATACATTTAATTAGAAAAAACTCTCATCTTAAAGAAAGCTACTTAGAAGTTAAATCAATACTTAAAAACAAAAAACTAGACTTTCTATTTATAGATGGTGATCACACATACGATGGAGTTAAAAAAGATTTTAAATTATATAGTACTTTTGTTAAAAAAGGAGGTATAATTGCATTACACGATATAGTTGTTCACCCTCCTAAATTAAATTGTCATGTAAATGAATTTTGGAAAGAACTAAAAAATAAATACAAATATAAAGAGATAATAAAAAATAAAAATCAAGGATGGGGGGGAATTGGGATAATTTACAAATAAGATAAATATGAATACAAAAGTATCAATCTTAATTTGCACATATAATTGTGAAAAATACATAAAAAACACAATTCAAACAATATTAGATCAAACTTACAAAAATTGGGAACTTTTAATATTAGATAATAATTCTAAAGATAGCACTAAAAATATACTTTCAAAATACAAAAAAAATAAAAAGATAAAATTATTTTTTTCAAAAAATAATAAAGGAGCATATTCTGGACTTAACTATCTAATTAAAAAAGCAAAAGGAAAATATATTGCAATCCAAGATCATGATGACCTATGGCACCCTAATAAATTAAAAGTACAAGTTAAATTTTTAAACGAAAATAAAAAATATATAGGGTGTGGAACAAATCAAATTACTTATTATGAAAAAGAAAAAAAAATTTATTTTGGGTCAGTTAAAAAAGATAATTTTTTTGCATGCCACACTACATTAATGTTTAGAAACAATAATTTTTATTACAATCCTAATATTTCTTTTGAAACAGACCTATATTTTATGAAAAAAATTATTTGCAAAGATGAATTAAAAATATATAATATTAATAAATTTTATAGTGTACATATTATTAGAAAAGATCAAAATAACTTAACAATAAAAACAATTAAAGAAAATAGTTTAATAGAAATAATAAAAATAATAAAAATAAATAATAGATCTAATATAAAATATTTTTTAAAAATAATATTTATAAAATATTTTTATAAAATTTACAAAATAATTGAAAATAAAAAAATAAAAAAAATAAAAAACAAAAATAAAATTAACTATTTTAAAAAATATTTAAAAGTAGATTAAAATGGATTTAATTAGCATAGTATTACCAGTATTTAATTCAGAAAAATTTATTTTTAAATCAATAAAAAGTATTCTTAATCAAACATACAAACATATTGAATTAATTATAATTAATGACGCATCTACAGACAATAGCGAAAAAATTATTTTAAAATTTAAAGATAAAAGAATAAAATATATTAAAAATAAATTTAATTTAGGAGAACAAAAAACTACTAATGTAGGTTTAAAACTATGTAAAGGAAAATATATATCTATAATGCACTCAGACGATATAGCTCATAAAAATAAAATAGAAGAACAAACAAACTATTTAAATAAAAATAAAAATATATTTTTAGTTGGCACAAGTTATAATATTATTGATGAAAATGAAAAAATAATAAAAATAGTTAATAAAAAAATAACACCAAAAAAAATAAATAAAAAAATACTTAAAGGAAAAAATATAATCTGCCATCCTACAATAATGTTTAGAAAAGAAAAAATAAATTACAGATCAAAAATATACTATTGCCCAGATTTAGATTTGTATTTAAGATTAATTAAAAAAAATAAAAAAATAGCTATTTTAAATAAAGTTTTATTAAACTACAGAGTACACTTTAATCAAATAAGTATTTCTAAAAAATATAAACAAAACTTATTTAAAAAAATAACTCTAGAAATTAACAATGGAGAAAGAAAATATAAATTATTTAATCCTCAAAAAATATTAAACATAAATGAAAAAAAATTAGATTACAAAGAACAGATTATATACCACTATTTATATAAAAATCCTAAAAAAATTAGAGATAATTATATCAAATACATATATAAAGAAAAAAAAATTGACAAATATTTATTTTATTATTTATATTCTTATTTAATTAACATTTACATTTTATTTAGAAACAATAAAAGAATATATTTTTAAAATAGCAATATTAATTTTTGAAATATAATAATTTTTAGAATATTTCATAATTTTTTTATATTCCCATTTTTTATTTAATCCATAATTAATTAAAAAAAACAATTTGTTAAAATTATAAGGATCATCTAATATAATTCCTATGTCTGGAAAAATAATTTCTTCCATTCCACCAGCACTTGAACCTAAAAAAGGACATCCACAAGTCAATGCCTCTAACATAACAGTAGGGTTTCCTTCAAAATAACTTGGCAAAACAAATAAATCAGAAGCACTCATCCAAATAGGTATTTCATTGTGAGATTTTGAACCAACTACTTTAATATATTTAGTTAAATTTAATTTAATTATTTCTTGTTTAATTTTAAATTCATCTTTTCCAGAACCTATTAAATATAGAACAAAATCACCTCTTACTTTTGATAATTCATTAATAGCTTTTATTAAATTAATTTGATTCTTAATATCAACAATATAATTACCAACATGTAAAATAATTTTCTTGTTTAGAGGTAATTTTAATTTTTTCCTAGCAATTACTTGTGACGTATTTTTAAAATAATTAGGAATTCCATTAGGAATTATTTTATATTTATCTTTAACGTCAACAATTGAATTTACTTTATTCATATTTTTTTTAGAAACAGTAATAAAATAATCACAATTATTTAAAGTATAAATAAACTTACTTTTATTATTTTTATTTCTAAAAGGAAAATCATAAACATCAAATCCATGACCAGTAACAATTAATTTAATACCATATTTCTCTTTTAATTTACTTGCAACATATCCAGAAGGATATGTGAAATGAGCATGCATTAAATCAAATTTCAAGTTATTTTTTTTAATAACACTATCGACTGAATCAAATAAATTAAATGTTTTATAACTAATTTTATTTGGAAGTTTAAAATAAGTTGTATAATAAACTTCTATATTTTTATAACAATAATTCTTATTATTAAGTCTATTTTTATAACCTTTAACAAACTTACTTAAAAAAATAGAAAAATAAGGTGTTGGTACAATTACATACACTTTTTTAAAATATTTTGAAAGTTCATCAACCTGTGTTTTTACAAAAGTACAATCTATACTACCTTCTTTATTAGGATAACCATTAGAAATAATCAATAAGTTCTTATCTTTAAACATTATTTTTTACTCCTTTTTAATGAATTAAATAGCAAATCCACAAATTTAGATATGTTTGTAGATTTTAACTTTTTAGCTTTATTTTTTTTAACAAGCATAATATTTTTAACAGTTTTTAACTTTTTTAAATAACCTTTTTTTAATAAATATTTATCAACACCCCCTATTTTTAAAGCTAATATAGTGTATACCGGAGTGCCTAATGCACAAGCCTCTCTATTCATAGTGCCACCTGCGCTTATCACTAAATCAGATTGTTTAATTAAACTAGGAGCGTCAATAGCTTTAACAGGAATTATAAAATTATTATATTTATTAGATTTTATTAAATTAATTTGATCTACATCTCTCCCTAAATATACTACAACTACATTTTTTTTATTTGATAAATAATTTATTAAATCTAAATAAATATTATTTTTAATCCCTTTATGATATAAAGATTTTTCAGCAGGAGGTCTAAAAACTACAATTATCTTTTTAGAATCTATATTTAATTTTTTTAAAATTTTATTATCAAAATTATAATCAGAAAGATACATTTGCTCTTTAAGACCATCATATTTAATAATTTTTTTATCATTAACACCAAATTTATATAAATCTTTTGAATTTATATATTTAGGACAAACTATTTTTGTTGCACATCTAAAATTAATATGATGGAATTGAGCATACTCATAATCAAAGATATCTATTATAGGTATTCTTGAAATCCAAGAAACGATACAAATATCAATAGAATTATGAGATAAAGATAAATGAAATTTATGTTTTATTGAAAAAAATAATAATCGAATAGACCTTGTTATAAGGAACAATATTTTTTTAAATAAATTATTTCCTGCATATTTTCCAAATTTATAATACTTAATATTATATTGATCTAGTAAATCATAGGTCTGCGCAAAATCTCTTGCAGTAACTATAACTTTAAAGCCTCTTTTTTCTAAATTTTTTATAATAGGTCTAAAAAACAAAACGTGAGGTGAATTTGTAACATCAATCCATATTTTTTTAACCATAATAATCAATTATTTTTTAAAAGTAAATAATATTTCTTTAATTTCAGTAATAGAAAGTATTTTTGTAACAAATAATAAAATTAAATAAATAAAACCACTAATTAATAATATAAATAATATATCTAAAGAATTATAAAAGAATCTAATTACATAAATATTTTTTAAAAAATAAACTGCAAAACACATTAAAATACTAGATAAAAATAATTTAATAAAATCTATTTTAAAACTAAAAAAGGTGATTTTTTTAGTATGAATAGATAAATATATTAAATTAATAATTTCAGATATAACAGTTGTTATTGCAGCTCCGATTATTCCAAATAAAGGTATAAATATAAAATTTAAGAAAATATTAATTCCAGTTGATATTCCTCTTATTTTTAAAACAAATTTTTCTTTATTATGAGCCATTAAAAAAATAGTGAAAATTACTGAAAAAGACATAAGGAAGAAAAATAAAAGTAATATAGAAAAAGAAGTGCTTGCTAGAATATACTCACTACCAAAAACTAATTGAATAATCTCTTTTGAAAGTAATATTCCACCTAAAAAAATTGGAAAAGAAATAATCATTGAAACTTTTAAAAATTTATTTAATATTGAAGATACTTGTTTTTTAAAAGAATACTTTGAAAATAAATTAAAAAATACAAAACTAAATAAACTAATTATTGCAGTTAAAAAACTAATCAATGTAACACTTGAAGAATAAAGCCCTAATTGAAAATCATTTATAAAAAAAGAAATAAATAATTTATCAAAATTAAAAAAAATTATTGTAAAAAGATTAGACAAAGCAAATGGCCAAGAATATTTTAACTTTTCAATAAAAAAAGAAATATTTAATTTTAAATTAAGTTTAACATATTTTTTAACAATAAAAAACAAATATAAAAAAACAATAAAGAAAGCAATTACTTGAGATAAAAATATACCTAATAGCCCTTGATTAAAATAAATAACAATTATTGCTAAAACAGTATATAATAATTTAGATAATAATTCTTGATAAGCCTGATATTTAAAATTTTGAAGAGAAGATAATAAATTATAAATTGTATTAGAACTATAATGAAAAATTAAATAAAATAAACCTAAAAAAATCATTTCTTTAACAATAAATGGCTTATCTATAAACAAAGAAACAAAAATCATTACAAGAGATACTAAAAATAACAAAAACATCTTTGGCAGAAAAAGATCATTAAAATATTTATCCTTAAGAGAAGGATTCTTTGAAACATCCCTAAATATCAAAGTGTTTATCCCTAAATCACCAAAGATTGCAAAAAGTCCAATAAATGACAAAACAAAATTTAAATAACCATAATTTTCAACACCTAAATATCTAGGAATTAAAGTAATAGTTACAATAGATAATAGATAAACTAAAAACTTAGAAATAGATAAATAACCAATATTTCTAATAACTCCTCTTTTTTCTTCTAACTCCATAATAAATATAAATATATAAACAAATTTATAAAAACATAGTTTTTTTTAATATTAAAATAATTTCTTATACCATAAAAACAAACCAATAACAACAGATATAACAAAAGAAATTAAAAGTATAAATATAAAAGCACTAGGATTATCTTGAAAAGGCAAAATAACATTCATACCATAAAGACTTGCAACTAAAGTAGGAATTGCAATAATAATTGACATAGATGTTAAAAATTTAACAATTCTATTTAAATTATTAGAAATTAAGGAAGAAACTACATTTAAAGTATGCTTTAAATTATCAGAATAAATATTATTTGTCTGTATTGCTTGTTTTGTTTCATCTAAAAGATCAGAAATTAAATCTTCATTTTCAGAAGTTTGTAAAAAAATACTAGATCTTGAAACTTTTTCAAAAAGAATATAATTATTTGTAAGAGAAGTATTAAAATAAACTAAAGACTTCTGAACATCAAGTAAATGACTCATTTCTTTGTTTGTAGGATGTCTTTCTAAAACATCTTCTATTCTTTTTAGTTTTTTATTAATTAATTTTAAAAAATACAAATAGGATTTAGTAGAAGTTAACATTAACCTTAAAGTAAAATAAACTGTATTAAAAGTATACTTTTTTTCTTTCATTCTTAAGATAGTATTATTATTTTTCTTAAAAGAAATAGTCACAACAATTTCTTTTGTTAAAATAATACCTAAAGGCACAGTATCATATTCTTTATCTGCTCTATAATGAGTTTCTTCTGGTGTTTTAATAATTATAAAAATTAAACCATCATTCTTTAAATCAAATAAAGGAATTTCTTCTTCATCTGAAAGAGAAAGAATATCTTGTTTTAAATCTTCAAAATCTTTTTTTTTAATTTTTAAAATTTTAGATAATTTTTCAATATCTGCTTCTGTAGGGTTTGATAAATGAATCCAGCTTTCTGATTGTACTTTTTTAAAAGTCTTAAGACCAGTTAGTGTTGGTTTGAAATATTCAATCATAATTTAATGTCACCCTAATATATAAATAAATAGTATTGTTTCTACTTTAAAAAAATAGTACATCAATTAATTTTTAAATAGCATGTATTTATTCTACTCTAAAAGCCAAGGATCATAGATAAATAATTTTTTATTTTCAAAATCAATAAAAACAGGAAGAGAATGGTTTTCTTTAGAAAAATGAGGATAAATATCTTTTATTAAAGCATTAGAAGATATTTTTAAATCTTTATAAGTATATAAAAATTGATTTACTTTTTTTTCTACTTTATAAAGATTATTTCTAATTTCTTTAATATCTGTATCTTTAATTAGTTTTTTTTTAAAAGCAATTTCTACATCCATTAGCTTTTCTTGAAATTCATAAAAAATAAAAGATTTCTTATTTATTTTATCAACATATCCAAAATGAGCAGGAATTACATTAAAACCAGCTTTTGAAATAACATCTAAAGCTTTAATTTCTGAAGCTCCATGAAAATTATTAAATAAATCAACAGAATCAGCTGTATGTTTTACAAAATATTTAGAAGAAGAGGAACCAGATTTAATTTCAAATAATAAATAATCTTGAGTATGAAAAGAATTAAGAGAAGGTTTTTCTAAACTTTTTAAAGAAACAATTAATGGTTTATTTGAAATTGATTTTAAAGTAATTGAAGTTTCTTTAACTCTTTTACTATTAAAAGATCTTACTTCTTCAAACATTTTTAAAAAAGAAGGAATTAATTTAGGAATGATTGCAACTTTTGATTTTGCATGTTTAGAATAAACTAATTCCCTTCTATTCCCAATAACTTGTTTTAAAGGATTTTTTTTACCAACAGTATCTTTTAAAGACTTATAAACTTTTGAAGAAAATTTAAATTTATTTTTAATATTAAATAATCTAATCATTTATTTTCTTTTTTAAATAAATTTTAAATAACTTCAATTGAGTCTGCTAAAAACTCAATTTGTGAAGAAAAGCTATTTAATTTAGCTCTACCTGAAAGTTTAATTCTTTTTCCTAAAAGTTCATTTTCAAGTCTATCAAAGATAGTTAATTTATCTTCATCTGATAATTCTTTTTTTAAATCTTCTTTATTAAGAGAGAATAGTTTTTCAGCTAAATCAGAAAAGAAAACAACTTTTAAAATACCAGTTCCATCATCAATATCAATAGAACCAAATAAATTTGTATTAACATCAACTACTTTAGAACATTTTTCACAAATGAAATCTCCATTTATAATTTGTACTTTTTCATTACATTCTTTACATTTAAAATATCTTAAGTTATTTCTATTTATAGAAACAATTAAACCTTCAAGAGAATAATTTCTTCCATCTTCTAAAGATTCAATTTTTCCTTCTTCTAAAGATTTTGTAAGTGTTAAGATATCTGAAAGAGAAGGTATTTTTTTAGAAGTTTTTGGATTTTTTAAAACTGTTGAAAACCAATTTAAACTAACTTCAAGATCATAAAGACCTTCTTTAACTCTTAAATCACTTAATTTTACTAAATCTCCTTTTGAAAGATTTTCTAAAATATAATCTGGCCATGGGTCCCATGCTACAAATCTTAAAGACTTAATACCATCTGATACTTCAAAGTTTAAAACACTTTTATCTCTATCGTCTTTTCCTTTAAAAGTATTTTTATTATAGATAGCTGTTATTCTTCCAATAACATCAATTAATTGTTCAGTTGCAGAAATATCTGAAACATCAACTAAATTTTCTTCCTTTGGAGGAATTAATGGAAAATCTTTAGGATCTAAAAGTATTGAACCTCCTTGTCTTAGAGAAAGTTCTTTTTTATCATTATAAGTTGTAATATATGCATCTTTAATTAAAATTTTTGAATTTTTATCTAAATTAAGAGAACTTATAAACTCTGAATGTTCATTCCAAAGATTTAATTTTATTTCTCCAGTATCATCAAAAATAAAAAGAGAAGTTATTTTTCCTTTTGAACCATCTTTTTGAGTATAATATCTTGGAGGAGAAATAAATTTTATTCTTGCATAAATAGAAGCTGCATCTTGAATATTATCTAAATCTTTTATTTTAACTATTGCAGAAGTTGATTGTTTAATATCTAAGTTAACACCTAGTTGTTTTGCAAGCATTATACTTGCACCAACTTCTGATAAAAGACCTTGATATTTAGCTTTTATTTTTTCAAGTTCTTCTAAAAGAAAAGGTTCATCTTTACCTGTTTCTTCCATTACTCTATTAAATATTTGTTTAGCATCGTTTAATTCCATAAGTAGTTCACAAATATAATTATAGAATGAAAATATTAATAAAGGGTAAGTTTTATTGTTATGTAGTAATTAAAGAAAAATAGGTTTTAATTAAAAAAACCTATTCTCTTTAGTTGTAATTTCTAAAGATTCTAAAGAAATATTCTCTTGATTATAAGTAGTTTGAGAATAATTAATATTATCTTTAAAAATATACATGTTTATTTCTTCTTTTTTTTTAAAAGAAAAATCTGTTTGCACAGCTAAAAGTAAAGATGCAATTATTACTAAAGCTACACCTATTACTAAATGTCTTGTTTTTATTTTCATTTTTAGTCACCTTTTTTTATAATTGTTTGATCGCTCTTAGTTTTATTTTAGAAAAATAAAAACTAGAAAAAGATTTCTGTTGAAATAAAATGTTAAACAAAATGTTTTTAAAGCAAAGCTTAAAGATAAACATAAAAAAAAGAAAAAAATGGTTTAATTAACCATTATAAGGATATTCTTTTTCAGTTTCAATACCGTACTTTTCATCTGAAAAGTCATAATTAGATTCTTCATCAGTATTTTCACTACCGTCAGGTTCAATGTATGGATATTCTTTTTCAGTGGTTATACCTTTATCACTAGTAAAAGTATATGGATATTTATCTTCAGTTGTAATACCATGATCCATTGTACTTGTAGGACTAACAGCACCTTTATCAACCCAATCTACATCATCTGAAGAAGACATGGTATAAGGATATTCTTTTTCAGTTGTTAAACCTTTATCTTTTGTAGAACTAAAAGATAAAAGTAAAGCAAAAGCAACAACTATTGCAAAAATTGCAACTAAATATATCTTTTTCATATTTCTCAACTCATTTATTATTTTTTAATATAATAATTATATAAAAGATATATAAATAAATCGGTTAATTAAAAAAAATACATTTTTAAAAGTAACATACATATATATTGTTAAAAATAAACATTTTTTAAAAAAAAGGAAAACACTTTATTATGGATATAATAAATAAAAACTTAGAAAGTTATTTTAGTCTTGCAAATCAATTAAAGGAAGCGTTTAATAATAAAAAATATGCCTTTATTAAATCAGTTTATATTCATGGTTCTTTTGCAAGAGGAGAAATTACTCCTAAAGAAAGTGATATTAACTTAATGATTTTTACTAAGAAAAAAGAAATTTTAGAAAAAGAAATTGAAACTATCTATAATATTAAACAAAAAATTGAAAGTAATTATTCAATAAAAATAGAATTTAAAATAAATAATATTGAGAAAAATAGTCTTAAAAACATTACAACAGATATGTTCTATCCTTATCTTTATGATTTTATATTAAATAGCTTTTATATCTACGGAGAAAGAATAGAAGACAAATTATTAAAAATTTTAAAAAATAAAACCTATTTTGAATTTTCATTTGAAACTACAAGTGTTTTTTCAAAAATAAGAATTGATTTTTTAGAAAATTATTTTAAAGAAAATAAATATAGAATGTACCATAATCTTTACAAATATTCAAGACTTTTAAAACAATTAAAAGTAAATGAAGAAGATATAGAAAAATTAGTTTTAAAAATAACAGATTATAAAAATATAGATAAAGAAGAAATATTAAAATACATACTTAAATTTGAAGAACTTCTTGAAAAAGCAGATCTTAAAGAAATATATGAAAATAATAAAAAATTAAAATTATTTTTAGGATATGCAAAAGGAAGTTTAATCTATAATACTAAAACTAAAAAACTATTAATCCTTAGAGAAGATAGAAACATCTGTTCTTTTTGGTCAAAATCAGAAAAACAAGTAAAAAATAAAATTACTTTAAAAGATATCAAAAAAGATATTAAAGATAATTGTGGAATTGATAAAATAACAATTGTTAAAAACAAAATAGGGGAATGTCATAATTGGTATGAAAAAGAAGACAATAGCTTTAAGAAAATACACACAGAATACTATTATGCAACCACAGATTCTCCTGAAATGCCAATAAAAGATAATTGTTATGCATGGATTAAATTAAATGAAATTCAAAAATATATTTCTTCTCCTTGTCTTGGATATATTGCAAAAGCATTCTATGAAGATTATATTAAAAAATTAGAAAAATAAAAAATGTACGTAAAAATGTAAGAAATCACTAATTTTTCTTACATTTTTTAGAAAGAAAACAACCAGTCAAAAATAACAAAAGAGACCATTATTTAGATTTTTTTAAATGAGGAAATTTATCTAAAAATTCTTTTTCAGAATACATTTTTAATTTGTTTTTTTTAATATCTGAAAGTTCTTTTTTAATTGCTTTTCCAACTTTATATAATTCTTCCTTATCTATAACAAAATTAAAAGAATATTTCTTTTTTAAAAAACTTTCTTTATTCATAACAATTAACCTCTATTTAAAATATAAAAAATAATAACATTTAAATAAACTATTAACCTACTATAATAATATATTTTACACATTATATAAATTTAAAACAAAAACTTGAAAACATATGAAGATAGGAAACTACACTGTTGGAGACCATGTAGTTACAACTGAAGGTAATAAGAAAAAATTAGTTTTTGATTGTAGAAATTGTCCTTATAATACATCAATTGCAGAAGACCCTAGATGTAGGTTTCATGCAATGAAAGTTTTAGAAACTGTTGATGCTGATGAAATAATCTTAGCTGAAGTTTATGAAAGAAACTATAATGAAGAACAAACTAAATATTTAAAAGAAATGGTAAACCTACTTTTAGAATTTGAAAATAGAGCTGTCTGGGTATCACAACATCTTGGAATAAAGGATATTGATTGTGATGAATGTTATCCTGAAAGACATAATAATATTATTAAATTTGCAAGAGAACTTTTAGCATATGATCCTATAGCCTCATATATTAGTCTTTTAAAAGAAATAGAAAATACAAAAAACAGAGGAAATGAAAGAAAAGGACAACCATGTGAACCATGTTTTGTTGCAAATGTTAAACATTTATCAAAATTAAAAGAAATGTTTGAAAAAACAGATTTTATAAGAAAAATAAAACCTTTATTATTAAAAATAAAAGATTTATCTGAAGTTACAGACATCTATAGAACAATTTTTGAAGTTGAAATTAAACCTGCATTTATTGGTTCAAAATTAACTTTTAAAGACATGGATACTTTAGAACTTCTAGATGAATATCAAGTATTAAACACAACAGTTCAAATTTTTAAACATCCAGAAAAAGTTGAAAACATTTATTTAATTAATCCTCCTGAATATACCTTATCACCAGATCATTATTTTGTTTTAACTAAAACAAAAGAAACTGTTGCAAACTATAAACCAGGAAAAGTAACTTTAACAACTGGAGAGTCTACAAGAAAATATTTCCAAAGAATATATCAATCAACAATTATTGATATTGCAAAAAAATATAATATTGAACTTTCACCTGATGATGTTTATTCACTTTCAGAAATTGTTACAAGATACACTATTGGATATGGGGTTTTAGAATTATTATTATCAGATAAACAAGTTACAGATGTTTATCTAGATTCACCATTAGGTGCAAAACCAATATATTTAGTGCATTCAAAATATGGACAATGTCAAACAAATGTACATTATCCAGAAAAAGATGCAGAAAGCTTTGTTGGAAAAATAAGAGCAATGTCTGGAAGACCATTTGATGATGCACACCCTGTCTTAGACTTTGATATGCCAGACTTAAATACCAGAATTGCAGTTATTGGAAGACCTCTTGCAACAGATGGTATAGCTTTTGCTTTTAGGTTACATAAAGATACTCCATGGACTTTACCACAACTTATAAATGTTAAATCCTTAAATCCTTTAGCTGCTGGAATGTTAAGTTTCTTTATTGATAATAACTCAACTCTTTTAGTTGCAGGATCTCGTGGTGCAGGAAAAACTTCACTTATGACAGCTTTAATGCTTGAAATTTTACAAAATGCAAGAATTATTGTGCAAGAAGACACTTTAGAGCTTCCTATAACTTATATGAAAGATATTGGTTTTAATGCTCAAAGATTAAAAACAAGATCTGCAATTGGAGGATCAGGAGATCAATCTAATGCAGAAGTAAAACCTGAAGATGCTTTAAGAACAGCCTTAAGATTAGGTGATTCTGCTTTAATTGTTGGAGAAGTAAGATCAGTTGAAGCAAAAGTACTGTATGAAGCCATGAGAGTTGGTGCTGCAGGGAACGTTGTTATGGGAACTATTCACGCAGACTCAGCTTATGCTGTATGGGATAGAGTAGTTAATGATTTAGGAGTGCCTACCACTTCATTTAAAGCAACAGACATTATTGTTGTTGCAAAGCCAATTAGGTTTAAAGGTTCTCTTAAAAGTTATAGAAGAGTTGTACAGATAACAGAAGTTAGAAAACATTGGAATGATGATCCTGAAGCTGAAGGTGGAATTTTAAATTTAATGGAATATGATGCTTCTAAAGATACTTTAGTTTTAAACGAAGATGCTTTAAAAGATTCTGAAATCTTTTCAAAAATATCTAAACTTACAGGTATGACAATTGAAGAGATTTGGGATAATATTACTTTAAGATCAAAAGAAAAGAAATTCCAAGTAGAATTTGCAAATGAAAAAGGAGTAATTGAACTTTTGGAAGCTGAACATACTGTTTTTGTGCATAATAAACTACTTATTACAAAAGAAGACTATTTAGAAGAACATGGAAAAACAGATTATGATCAAGTCTTTGAGCTTTGGAAGAAATGGTATATAGAAAAGTTTGCTCCAAGGATGATGAAGAGAATAATTGAGAATAGAAAAAGTGAAGAATAGTTTTTTCCTCTTCACTTTAAATGTTTAAGTTACTTTTTTTAACATCTTTTAAAAAATATAATACAGACATAAACATATTTAAAATAATTGGAACTAATATATTGATGGTTGAAAGAATATTTAAAAAAATGAAGAGTATGGAAACTAAATTTAAAAAAGCAATAGAGCTTCTTGAAAAAACAAATGCTACTTTATCTGAAGGAGCAAAACTTTCAGGGCTTAACTACAGAGATTTTTATGAAAAGGTCATAGAAAGTAAGGTATTATCAAAGACAGAGATCAATAAAAGAGAAATAGATGTTAAAGAAATTGATGATGTTTTAAAAAAAATAAAAGTTTAAAAAGAAAAAAATTATTTTTTATAAAAAATATCTTGGAACCTCTAACAAACTTAAAAAGATACAAGCAGGAATAACTAACCTATTTTCTACAAAAACATCTCCAGGGGGCAAAACTGATTTAGATAATATTAAATAGTCTTTAACAAAATTAACATTATTTGGTTTTATTAAAGTATTTCTATATTTTACTTCTACTGCTTTTTTAAAAACAATAAAATCAATTTCTTTTTTATCAACATTAAAATAAGATAAATCTAAATTATATAGATTATGTAAATGACTTGCAACAATGTTTTCAACTATAACACCTAATTTTTGTTCATTAAATAACAATTCTTTACTTTGAGCAAAATAATCTATATTTTTATAAAAATTTGTAATTGCATGTATTATAAAAGGATCTTTTACATAAAATTTTTTAAGAATAGAAGATTGATTTTCTTTAACTTCAAAAACAACTAATAGCTCTGACAAAGTATTTAAGTAACTTTTAATAACATCTTGAGAATAACCTGTTTTTTGTTGAATTGTAGAATATTTAATTTGGTTTGATAAAGAATCTATTAAAACTCTTAAAATTGCAATAGATTTTTGTTTATCTATTTTTTCAAATATTTTTTCTACAATATCTTCATAATATTTTTCAGATATATGATTTTTTTCAAAAAAAGAATTTATTGTTTCTGGAAAACCACCAGTTAATAAATAATTATAGAAATATTTATTAATTTCTTCAAAATAATTTTCTAATAATTTATATTTCTCATAAATTAAAGTATTATCTTCACTTAGATTTATATGGTTATTTAATATTACATCATGTAGTTTTAGGTTTTCTTTTTTTAATATAGTTAAAATATATTGTCTAAAAGTTAATGGGCCCATAATATTTTTTTTTTCAGACCTTCCAATTAGATATTGCCTACAAGCATCTATTGCTCTTGGATCAGAACCAGTAACAAATACACAAACATCTTTTAATAAATTTAAATCTTTTAAAGATTTTAAAAATAAACAACCTTCTTTTAAAGACTGAATTTCATCTAATAAAATTATTTTTTTATTATTTATTTTAATATCATGTTCTATAGTTTTTATTAATTCACTAGATCTTATATTTAAAAGAGTGTCAAAATTAATGTAAGTAGAAGTATTTGGGTTATCTTGAGCAATTTTTTTTAAAAAAATAGTTTTTCCAACTCTTCTAGGGCCCTTTATTAAGTATATTTTGTTAGGAGCTATCTCTAATTGCTTTCTTTCGATGGAATATCTATTATTTTTTATTTTGGTAATCTCTAAGTCTTCTTTTCCTTGCCACCAAGGATTTTGTAAAATTATGTTTTTCCAATCAAGCATATATATCATATATGCTAACTAGTATATAAACTTTTCTAAAAGTTACAGGGCTAACCCTTGAGAAACACCCTTTTCTTACAGGATACACCCATGAGAAAAGCAAAAGTATATATATAAGCAACTTATTAATACTAAATAGTTTCTAACCGGCTAGTCTATTGACCGGTTTATATTGTTAACCGGCTAGTCTATTGACCGGTTTTTAAAATAAAACTTAAAATAAAATTATATTTAAATATACTAAACAAACTTAGAACTTGTTGTTGCTAAAAAAGAACCTAAAAGAGCAGTTATTAATTGTAAAACACCCATGTTAATTAAAAAAACTTTTGGAAAGTTTAAAATAAAAATAAAAGCTAAAGAAACAATAAATAATAAAGAAAATTTAATTACAGAAGAGATTACTGAAGAAAACCATTTATTATTAATAAATCTTCTATAAGAAACAATAAAGATTAAGTTTGAAAGCCAAATAAAAGGAAGATAGTATAAAAGAAAAGAAGTATTTGTACTAAAAATAATACCTGCACTTAAAACTCCTAAAGAAGGTAAAAAAAGTAAAGGTAATAAATATTTAAGTTTAAAATAAAGAGCAGCTCTTATTAAAAAGAAATTAACTAAAGTACCTATAAGCCATTGAGGATGACCTATTAAAAAAGGAAGAAAAAAAGAAACTATTGAATAGATTGTAAACTCATAAACTTCTAAGTTTATGTATTTATAGTTTTGTTGTTGTTTGTAAAGATTCATGTTTATTTCTTTTAAAATTTATATTTTTCTCTTAATTTACCTATAAATAATTCAGCAACACTACTATTTACATGATTTTCATTATACCTAGAATTATTAAAAAAATTCTTATAAAAAGAATTTAATTCACTAGGATCAATTTTAGATAACTCTCTTTTATAGTGGACTCTATAAGATCTAGGATGATTTAATAAGTTTATTAAAGAATTTACTTTTCTTAAAGTTGTTTTATTTAATTGAGCCCTAACTTTAATTAAACTTCTTTCTCCTCTTTTATTAATATTAGAGATATTTTTAGAATAATCAATTTCTTTTAAAGGAGCATTTGGTTTTTGAACAGTTATCATAAAAGATAAAATATCATGAATATTATGTTCTTTTAAATTTGTAAATTTTAAGTTATTTATGTAAAGATATCTATTTAAGCTTTCTCTTAAAACATTTGGATCATTAACTTTTAAGTTTTGTTTAAAAGCTTTTATTTCTTGTCTTGTTGGTTCTAATTCTAGAAATAAAGAAAAATATTTTTTTTTAATAATTTCGTCTTGTCTTTTTTCTCTATCTATAGCTCTTGTTTTTAAATATTGTTCTTGTTTTTTTTTAAAATTTTCTAAATCTTGTTTTTTATTAATTTCATGCTTAAAAGAAGCATCTTCTTTTGCATCTTGAAAAGCTTTAAGTAAATTTTTTTTTTCTGAATTTAATTTTTCAATAGAAATAGCAATTTTTCTTTTTTCAATAGAGCCATTTGGTTTTAATTTATTTAATTTTTCTAAAGAAGATTCAATTTTATCTAATTTAGATTTATAATTAGAGACAACAGCATCTTTTTTTAAATCAGGTCTAGAATTTATTTTAGCTTCTTTTTGTTTAATAGCTTCTTGTCTTGAAGTTACTTTTTTTCTTAATTGAGAAAAGCTTTTTTTAAATGGATTTTTTATTAACATAAAATATCAAAACTCCTTTTAAATTTATAAAGTGATAATTATAAAGTATATAAAAAGTATTAAAAAGCTATATTATTTAAAAAAATAATAAAAGATTTAGAAGAAAAAGTAAAAATTAATAAAAACTTAATTTTAAAAAAAATAAAAAGAAAAGAAAAAAGAAAGAAATAAATTCCTTCCTTTAATCTTTATGTTTTAGAATCTAGTCTAACATTTCGATAGCGTTGATTAATTCTTTTGCAGCGTCAGCTGTGTCTGCAGCAGAGAATCCAGCAACAACGATGTTACCGTTTTCAACAGAACCAACAACAAATTGACCAGCTTCTGTTAAGAATTCATCAGTAATTCCACTAGCTAAAGAATTAACTAAGTGTCCACCAACGATTATCTTAGCACCAGCACTTGTCATTGTTTCGTTGTCAAGGTATACAATTCTTTGTGTACTTGCATTCCAGTTAGCAGGTGTCATAGCTGTCATTTCTTCTCCACCAGTTACTGTTGAAGTGATTAATTTAGCTGAGATCATACCGTCTTCTGTTTCAACAACTGTACCAGGAGTAGTTAAAACAAGTTCTCCACCGTTAAGTGTAGTTTCTGAAGAAACTCCTCCACCTATGAAGATTTGTCCTTTTAATTGTTTCTCAGGAAGAGTAAACATTGGATACCCGTCTTCTATTGTTGCGTAAGCACCGTATGTTGTATAACCGAAAACTAAATCTGAATCGTTACCTTTATCTGATAAATCAAATGTGTCTGACCCATTAGCACCGTATACTTGCTTATAAGTACCTAAAAAGTCATTATCATTTAAGTTAACCATATCTCCTGTGTATGCATCCATATACATTGTAATAGAATCTGATCCATTAGTTACAGTTATTGCAGCAATAGATTCAAAATCATCATTTGCATAATTATCTGTAAATGTTGCACTATCTACTCTATCACCAATAAATGAAGCATCAGATATAAATCCAGCAGCAGTATTAGTTGAATCTATTCCAGAAACATCCCATGTATAACCTGTGTCTCCAATTCCTAAATCAACTGTTTGATTATTTTTCAAACCCATTGCAACTGTTTTAATTGTATTATAAACTGCATCTGCAGAAGCTGTTTTTGCAACACCAGGAGCTACCATCACAGTATACTCTACATCTCTAGCATCGTTGTTATATAAAGGAATTCTTAAATTTGTATATAATCCTGTATTAACATCTTGAACACTACCAGATTTAGAATAATAATCAGGAGTAGTTGAAACCCATGTTGGAGTTGATCCATCTGCACCAGTTAAATACTTACCATCTGAATCTTCTAATTGAACTGTGAAATTAACATCATTAGCAGCAGCAGTATAGAACTTGAAATACAATTCTTTACCATCTAATAATAATGAAGTGTATGAATCTCTAGCAGTTGTTGCTTCGTCGTAATCATACATGAAAACTTCGTGATCTTTTCTATCAGCATCTGTAAAGTAGATGTAATTATCTTGAGCATAGAATTCTGCTGATTTTTCTTCAGTTAAACCTAAGAAATCAATTGAACCAAATCCTAAAGGAAGCTCTACTGAATCTCCAACTCTTAATGAGTCATCATTAGTAAATCTTAATGATGTATCATCTGTAGATAAAGTGATTTTTGTTAAATAACCAGAAGCACCAGGTGCTGAAGGAGTAAAATCAACTTTCCATAATTTATCATCTTTATTAGGGAAATCAGTTATTTTTGACCCATTCTTTAACTCTAATTTTCCTGAAGATCCAGTTATTACTTTAACAGTAGTTGCGTAAACAGTATCAACATCGATATTAGATTCTAAGTAGCTATCAAATATCTTTGTATCACCAGTTCTGAATACATCAGTTGCAACAACACTACCTGTTGAATCTTTTAAGTTCATTTCAGCTTGGTATCTGTTTGTTGTGTCACCAGTATCTAAAATATTTACAACTTCAATTGTGTAATCGTCAGCAGTAAATGATGCACCAGGAGCATATGTTTGAGTAGCTAAGTTTTGAACTAATTTTAATGTTGTACCATCGAATGAATCAACAGTGTAGTTCTTACCCATTAAATTAAATTTAAGTCTTGGGCTTGCACCAGCATCTGTGTAATCTCCTTTAATACCTTCATCAAAATCAACAGAGTATGATATAGCACCTTTGTCGATTGAAGCAACTAAATCTTTGACATCTTTATCTTTATTAAAGTAAACATTTGCTGTTACTGACAACTCATCAGAAATTGTTAAAGTACTTGCACCAGCGTGATCTGAATCAGCAGATGTATCTGTCTTATATAACATAGAATAATCTGTTTCATCAATTACTTTTGCAGTATTAGTCATATCATTTAATGTGTAATTATCTGATAAGTAACCGTCACCTGATATTGTTGATGTACTTGAAGAACCTACTTCGATAGTTACGTCTTGTAAAGAAGCTCCGCCAACTGTACCTGTAGTTGTGTATGCTTTCTTTCCGATAGCAGCAGCTATGTTACCAGCCCATACTACATCAACTGGTTGTGCCATAGAACCAACTACAACACTAACACTTGGAACACCATTATTATACATTGTATCTTTAGTGATGTTCATAGAAAAGTTATCTGCACCAACGTTAGCAGCAACAACTGATCCAGCTAAAAGAGCTGAAACACCTAAAGCAGCTACACCAGCAACAACTTTTTTCATGTTTATATTTTTCATTTTTTATTCACCTTTTTATTTGTTTTTTATAAAACAAAGATTGAACCTGTATATTAAAATTTTGATTAACAAAAAAACAAAGTTAAAAACAACACAACAGATTCTCTTTACAAAAAACACTTCATCGTAATCTGTAGAATACACTACAGATACTAATGTCCTCTGTAAGATAATTAAAGAGCAGTTTTGTTTAAAAACCTTTCTTTTTCAGAAAGAAAACAATAGGTTTTTAAAGGAATAACTTCAGAAATTAACTCTTCATTATAAGCATATAAGAGACTTCTTCTTTCTCTTTACTTATAAGAGATTTATCTCATAAGGTAATTAATTATTTGTTTTAAAAAAAGAAGGTTTTTACTTATAACTTAAAAGAATAGTTTTCTTTTGTTTTTCCTCAAAAAAAACATTATTTATTCTCTTTAACTATATATAATATATAGTATATATAATATTAAAAAGATATTGTTTTTAAGAAAAAAAGAGTTTTTTTTAGGTAAAAGAGGAGTTTTAGAGAATACCTATTAGAGGTTTATACTCTTCTTTATAGGTATTATACCTTCTTTTATAGAGAATAAAGAAAAAATATTATAAGAGAAGAAAGAACTAATTGTTTAAAAGAAGAGTTATAATAAAGAATCTTTACTTGATAATATATAGAGAGTTTACTCATTTTACTCGTATCCTCTTTAAGCAGGAATCTCTATTGAATATAACTTTGCAGGAAATATGTTTTTAATAACCTCTTTAACATCTTCATCTTCTAGAAATAAAGAAACTGCTTCTTTAAGATTTTCAAGAGCATTATTTTCATCATCTCCTTGACTAACTACATTTAATTCTGGACAAAGTGCTACAAATATTTTATCTTCTTTTGTAATTATTGCTGAAAATTTCATAAATATCACCTAATATATTATAGTTATAAACAAAATTTAAAGCTTTTTTTTTAAAGTCTAAGTTAAAAGCTCGTTTTTAAACATTGCGTGTTAAATGAGCAAAACCAAGTTTAAGCTTATGGCAAGGATTTTTCATATTATCAAACCATTGCGCGTGAACCGAGAGAAACCGGTTCAACAAAAAGTTTTTATTTATGTCGATTTAAATCGACAAAGAAAAGTATTTTTGACGATTATTTTCGCTAAAACAACCTAATAGAAAATAACTACTAATATTTTTTTTAGATATATTATACCAATTTTAAAAATTCATCTCTTGTAAGACCTAAATCTTTTTTAATAATTTTATTAAGTAAACCTGGTCTTAATTTTTCAGAACCATGATTAGGGATTGTAATTTTATGATTATCTTCTTTGTTTATAAAAGTCATATGACTTCCAGAACTATGACTATACTCATAGCCAATTTTTGAAATAATTTCACCTAATTCTTTTCCAGTTATCAAAGGTAGCTCAGACAAAACTACACCTCTAATTGTTGTAAGCCTATAAATTTAGAAACAGGAACTTCAATTTTAGTTTCAGAAGTATGACACTTGATAGCTTCTTTTGTTCTTTCTATTAATTCATCCATAGTTTTTGCTTGAGAATAGCAACCAGGTAATTCTAAGACTTCTGAAATGTACCAACCATCAGAATCTTTTTCAATAATTATATTATATTTATCCATATTATTTTCACCTAATATATTATAGTTATAAACAAAATTTAAAACATTCTTTTTTAGTAAGGCAAAGCAGCATTGTTATTTGCAAGAAGACATAAACAAACTTTTAAATCTACTTGAGAAGTAAACTGAGTAACTCCATCGTTTGTAGTTAAAGTTAAAGTTCTTGTAAAACCTGCAGGGAAATTACCTAAATAAGTTAAACTTCTATTTGGTTCTATTAAAGAAGGTTGTGAAACTTTAAATAATTTAGAAGAAATATTTGTTTTAGGTAAAGGTTTAGTTGTTATTGATAAATTATTACTCTTTACAGAAGTGTAAGGAGGAGACGCTAAACCTAAGTCATATGGACTTGCAGAAAAATTACAATCGTTTGAAATTATTTGAGAACCATACTTCCAAACACAACTTACATTATTATAATTATTATAAACAGCAACAGTAAAATCTAAATCTTCTTTGTAAGGATAACTTCTGTTTTCTTCAGGACTTAAAACTTCATGATAATGTGCTTCTGGCATTGTAACATTAATTGTTACAATATCTGTGTCTTGTCTTGAAAAATCATCTGTTACTATTAATTTAATTTCATATTCTGAAGTTTCTAAATTTAATTGACCAGGAGTTTTATTTAAGTTACATTGGTTTGAAAAATTAGTATAAGAACTATTACCTTGTTTTTTGTGTTGCCATTGACAACTAGAATCGCCAATTTCATTTTCTATAGAAGAAGAAAATGAAATAACATCATCAATCTCATAAGAAGAATTGTTTTCTGGAGAAGTGATTTCTGCTTCAAGGTCTAAAGGTTCTGTAACTGTTAAATAAACATCAACAGTTGTTCCACTTTCTGATAAACCTTCAAGACGGATACCACTATCAACTAAACCATTGTAGGTTGTTGAAGTGGTGTCTCTTATTACTTGACAATTTGGATCGATTCTTGAAACATCATCAAATTTACCTTCTACAATTTCTGGGTTACAACCACCAAAATCATCCGGAAGTTCGGTTGTATATAGATCACTATGAGTTCTAGAAGGGCTAGTATAAGCATCTAATATATTTTGTTCGAAAATAATACCAGGATGACTTATTGTATCATCATAATAATCATCATCTTCATCGTACATGATACTGTTAAAAGCTATATCCCCAGCATAACGATCATCAATATAAGCTTCATCAACATGTAAAACATCTATTCCACCATTTGCATTAAAAACTGGTGTAGTTACACCAAATAAATATCTATCTAAAGAAGTATCAGAAATATATCTATTAGTGATTAAAAAATATTCTCGATCACCCATGGTATCAGGGTTGTTTAAAAGATAAGCATCATTACTAGTATCATAAGGACCTAAACTATAAATGTCTGCTTGAGAAGCAGAATTTATAACAACAGGATTAAGCCAGCCAAAAAAGAATTTTGACCAAGAATCAAAATTAACTGGTTTTTTATGATCTTGACCAACATCAATATCAAAAACCATTACAGTGTGACCTCCAAGACCAGAGCCTAACTGAATACCAGTATAACTAAGTTCATAAAGATCTGGAAGACCTAAAACATGAGCAAACTCATGAACAGCAGAATCAATACTTAATCTACAGTCTGTTGGATAATTAAAATAATTTATCCAGTTTTGACAAATAGATTGAAGATGACGAGAAGGAACTACAGCAACATTACCATAAAGCATACCTTGTATTTCTAAAGTTGTTTCTTTATAAATTCTTGCTTGAGAAATAATATTATTACCCATCTCTTGAGCAGGAAGACCAGCATGAACTAAAACAACACCATCAAGTCTACCATCACCATCAGAATCATATTGTGTGAAATCAATTGAATTACTTCCAGTTCCAAAAAGATTTAATGTTTCAACAATAAGTTCATGAACATTATTGTTGTTATAATAATAACTATAATTGTGAGAAACAGTTCTCCAATCATAAACATCATATGAAATATCTAAAGAATCATAAGAATTGTGTTTATAAAATTCACTTACACTTATACCTTCACCAGATAAATAATTATTTGAATTATAAACATCATCATAAACTGATGCTGTTAAACCTGCATCAGGAGAAAGATCAGGAAATTTAACTAATAAAACAGGAATACTATAATTACCGGTTGTTGGAGAAGTTCCTATTTTATTATCTAAGGTTGTTGTTTCAAAATCTCTTGTAGAAACATTAGAAGAATAATTTAAACCTAAACTTGCAGGAGTTTCTCCTGGAGGAAGACAAATACTTCCTGAACAATAACTTGAAAGAATTGGTGGAATTTCAAAGACAGGAGGTTTAGATTTTGTAATTGGTTTTATAACTGCAATATTTTCTGCACTTGAAGAAGCTTCTTTAGAATAAACTAAAGGAAGAAGTAAAAGTGAGAAAATTATTATAACTACTAAAAATATTCTTTTATCCATATATATTTATTGATTTAACTTATATAAAAAGTTAACTTATTAACTTTTTAAAATAACTTTAATTTAAACCAAGAGAAAAACACACTTCTCCATTTGAGTTTGTAACACAAACTGGTTCTAAATCATAGTATTCAGATAAATCTGGATGACTTACATAAAATGTAGCATCTCCTTCTGAAGAACTATCTGATGCTGAAAATCTATTAAGACAAAGGTTTACAGAACCATTAGAATTTGTTTGTGCACTACAAAGTGCATATTCTGGAGCATCTTGAACAGGAAGTGTAAACTCTAACATCTTTTCATCAGAATTACCATTTTGATCTATTCCTGTAAAATAAAAATTAAAAACTCCTTCTTGATTACAAGAAATATTACTTGCAAGTTCTTCTTCTGGATTAAGACTTGAGAAAGTATGTATGAATAATCCTTCTGCTGTTGCAGGAACTTGAGTTCCATCGTAACTACATGCATTACTTAAAACAATTTCATTAATTGCAGAGTTATATGTTTTTACAACTAAACTAACATCAACTAATTGTTCTTCAGTTGAATTAAAATCTATACTTAAAGTTGTAGGATAAGGTTGATTTACATTTGCACTTGCTGTTGGATGTGGACTTAAATTTAAAATAAATGTATTAGGAAGAGAATTTCCATATTCACAAGAAGAATAATCTATTTCACAAGAAACACAATTATAAACATCATTAATTAAAAAATAACCAAATGGAAGATTATCTATACAACCTTCAGAATCTGGACCTAAAACAATAGAACCATTCACCCATTCACATTCCTCGCCAGTATTTAAAACATTATCTCCACAAACACCACCTGGAATTGGGTCAGGATCATCATTACCTACTCCTCCAGAACCACCAGCATTACCATCCCCACCGCCTACAGAACCTAAGCCATCACCATCTCCTGATGGAATATAGTTAGATAGATCTACTTCTGGTATATCTTGAGTATTATCTATTTTTTTATTAATGTTAGATAAATAAAATGTTGCAAAAACAACACTACCTAAAACTATAACACCTATAATAATTATTGCTTCTAAAGAAACCTGTCCTTTATCTCTAATCATAACTCTCCCACCAAAATTAATAAAATATATTATTATTAGTTAATGGAAATATTTATAAAACTATTTAGTTTGGAATTTCACAACATATGATGAATAAATCATATATCTTTATAAACATTTACAACCAATATATACTTTGAAAACATAAAATCGCCTTATACCAACACCTCAACAAAATGTTTTTAAAAAAGAGGAGAGAAATACCATGACAAAAAAAGAAAACAATTTAATGTATATTAAAATTCTTTTAGGTGCAATCTTAGCAGTTTTAGTTTTATTATTAGTATTGAATCTATCAAACAATAATAAAACAGCAGATGCTTTTTTAAAAGAAACAACAAGTAAAACAGATAACCAAGCAAATCATTTTTTAGGAAATGAAGATGCACCTTTAGTAATGTATGAATATTCTTCTTTTACATGTCCTTTTTGTAAAAGATATCAAATAGATGATCAAACTTTTGAAACTATTAAAAAAGAATATATAGATACAGGAAAAATTAAATATGTTTATCAACACTTTGTAAGAAACGAAATAGATATTAAAGCTGCAAATGCTGCTGAATGTGCAGGAGAACAAGATATGTTCTTTGAATATAAAAAGAAACTTTATGAAAATCAAACAGATTTACCAAAAGAAGAATTTTCAAAGTATGCACAAGAACTTGATTTAGATGTTACAGCTTTTGAAAGTTGTCTTGCAGAAAACAAATATGTAAACAAAATAACACAAGATAAACAAGATGGTGTTAATAAAGGAATTAGTGGAACACCAGGATTTATTGTTGGTAACCAAAGAATATCTGGTGCTCAAGACTATCAAGTCTTTAAAGCAGCAATAGATGAACAACTATGAATCTAAATTTACATCTATTAAAAATAATAGATGCTAATAAAACAAAGAAAGATAAATTAATTTTTATTCTTTCTTCTTTTTTTTATTTAACATCAATAATAATAGTAAATAAAGTATACATCACTTATAAAAACATTATTTTTATTTGAAAAAACTTTTTTTATAACATTTATTTTTATAAATATAATAATTGCAATTCTATTTGGAATAATTATTAATTTACTTAGAAAAAGAATAAAAGATTCAAAAGAGATAAGACAAAAAATAGGTCTTGCACCAGTTGGTGTTTTTTTAGGAATCTTAGGTGGTGCATGTCCAGGATGTGTAACTGGCTTATTACCTTTAATACTTAGTTTATTTGGAATAAGTTTTTCATTATTATCATTACCATTTAATGGTTTAGAATTATTATTGCTTTCAATAATATTAATGATGGTTTCTATTTATTATTTAACAAAAGAACAAAGAGTTTGTAAAATAAATTATTTATAAAAAAAATAGAAAAGAAAGATTAAATAATATTTAACCTTTTTTATATTAATAGACAAAAATTATTTTAATTTTTTAGATAACATTTCATTTTTCTTCTTTAAATCATAAATCATTCCAGCATAACCATGAACCATATCAACAATTGTTTGAAGAGAATTTTGAAGATCAGAAATTCCAACATTTAATTTTTCTGGTTTTATAACATCAATTGCAGTTACACCATAATAATAAATTAATCTAAATAAATGAAATAAATCAGCACAAGAAACTTCTGCAGAAATATATGTTGAAAAAAGATCATCATGAACAACTATATCTGCTAAAGTAGAATCATACACAAAGTATGCAGAATCTTCTTTAAGAGATTTTAATATTTTTTCCATAGCTTCTCTTAAAACTGTTTTATCATCAGATTTAGATTCTATAATTATTGAGACTCTTATTAAATTTTTATCATTTTCAGATAATTCTTTTCTTCTTTCTAAAGTTTTTTTAATTTCATCAGATAAATGATACTTAACAGGGAAACCTTCTTTTTTAATTAACTTTAAAGAAAGCATGTTTTTTAAAACAGTTAAAATTTCTTCATAACTTGCATTTGAAAACTCTTTTTTTAAATCATCATCTGTCTTTGGAGATTTATGAAGAGATTTTGCAATTAAGTCTCTTAAGTTTTTTAAATTATTTTCTTTTTTTATTTCTTGTTCTTTAAAGGATATTTCTTCAGCCATAATTAATCATTTTTTATAAGTATATATAGAATATAGAATACAAAATACTTAAAAATAGAAGGTAAAAATATATTTTAGGAAAAACAATAAATTTACACACATTATGTATATTAATATTATTGGTGTGTAGACAAAAGTTAAAAGGTTTGCATCTTTTTTAACTAGTATGCTTTAAGCTAGAATTTATATTAAAGTTAAGGATTGTTTGCTTAGGTAGGTTTTTCTTAATTTTAATCGTTTACACACCATTTTTAATTTAAACTATTTTTTTTTTAAAATTAATAATAATATTTTCATAAATCTATAAAACAAAAAGTATTTATTTAATAAGAAGTATAAAATATAAATAAACACACAAATAAAGATTATTTATGAATATATTATTTTTAGCAACAGAAGTTACAAAAGAAAGTACAAAAGTATTAACATTAAATCCAATGTATTTAGTGTATGCAGTCATACTTATTATTTTAACTGTAATATTCATTAAAGTTTTTAAAAATGTAATTGTAAATAGTATAATTGGTGTTGTTGCTTTATTATTTTTAAATTATGTTTTAAACATTAAACTCCCTTTTCTAATAACTTTAATAATAACAGTTATTTTTGGTCCTGCAGGTCTTGGTGTTATGCTTGTTTTAAAATTCTTTGGTGTAGTGTAAGATTTATGAATTCAAGATTTATAAATTTTTTTAAACTTAATAAAGAAAAAAAAACTACATTACAACCAAAAATAAACTTTAGTTTAAAAAAAGCAATTAAAGGAAAAAAAGAAAAACTAGAAATTACAACTAAAGAAAATAAATATAAAAAAATAATGTATACTAAAAAAGCAAAAGACTTAATTAAAAATACACCTGGACTTTTAAGAGAGATTAGAGAATATTTAGAAGGTAAAAAATATAGGCCTAAAGTATACACTGTGTTTTTAAATAAAGAAAAAGTAAGACTTAGAATAGAAGAAATAAATAGACCTTCAAAAAACAGTATTTTAACAAATAATTTTTATAAAATAGAAATTAAAGATGGAAAAGAAATCCATAAATTTTTTGTTAAAAAAAAGAAAATTACAACAAATACTCTTTGCTGCATAGGAACTAGAGAAATGCAAGCTTTAGATATTATTAATCAAGCAGGATTTAATATTATTAAACCACATTTTGCATATAAAATAAAAGGAAAAGAAAGTTTTATTTTTTATGAGTATCAAGATAAAATAATTGATGCTGAAAAAGCTTTTCTTGAAAGAAAAATAAACTCTGAAGATGTTAAACAAATTTCAAGAAAATTAAATAATCTAGAAACAAGACTTAATGATTTTATAAAAGTAAAATATCCTAATGAAAATTTTAAAATCACAGATATTTCTTCAAGCACACAAAAAGAAAAACATGCTCTCCCTGTTTTTATTGATTTTGAAAACAAGAAACTATTTTTATTTGATCCAATACTTTCAAAAAATTAAAAAAAAGTTGATTTCTTTTTAAAAAATCAACTTAATTTAGTTTACTACTTATTCATTCCAACCAAACTTATAACCTTGTGAAGTTACAATTTGGTTGTTTTTAATAGAATCAATATACAAGTAATATGTATCACTACATTTATTATCATATCCTTCTAAAATAACATATCCTCTTACATCTTTATTCATTTTTGGATCAAGATATGCACCAGGAAAACCTACATTATCACTAGAAGTTACTTTTAATTCCATTAGGTTTGCAGAAGCATCTTTTAAATATACTTTATATCTTTGATCTTCTCCTTTAGGAACCCAATCAAAAGTAAAATATGCTTTATCACCTGCAACACAATCTTGATATTGCGCATTTACATTTATAATATAAGCAGGAAGAGGAGCATTATTACCTTGAGCAGTAATTTTAATTGCATCTCCTGTAGTAGTTAATGTAGTGGTTACAATTATTCCTAAGATTAATCCTAAGATTAAACCAAATAAACCATACACCATTATTTGTTTTTTATTTTTCATTTTTAAAAACCTCATTTTAATTTTTATAAATTATAATTAATTAAAGATATTGTTATAGAAAACCTTTATAAAATAAACTTTTAAAAAAAAAGAAAGAAAACAAAATTGTGTTGCATAACTCTTTTTAAAAGTATTGTCTAACCTATTTTATTACTAGATAAAGGAGGTTAGACAATATGAATATTAAGAACGAAAAGATTAATAAAAGGAACTGGTCAAAGATAAATTATGGAAAAACAAGACAAATCTTGTTTTTACTAGATAAAAACATTATTTTTAGTGAAAATGAAAGACTAGTTTCCCAAAATAAAAACAAACCAGGAAGACAATTTATATATAGTGATAGAATAATAGAACTATTAATTGATCTTAAAAATTATTTTAAATTTGATTATCGTAAACTACAGGCATTCTGCCTGTTGTTTAATAATGTTATAAAAATAAAAACACCTGACTTTACAACTATTTGTAGAAGAATGCACAAATTAGAATTATTTCTAAAAAATATAAAAACAAAAAAAGAACCAACCTTTATAGCTATAGATGGTTCTGGACTTCAAACTACTAATCGAGGAGAATGGCTTAGATTAATACACAAAAAAGGAAAAATAAACTTAAGAAATGGATTTGTAAAATTAGTGATTGCAACAGATGTTGCATCTGGAGAAATAACTGGAGTGTATATTTCAGATGATTCTGATTTTGAAAATAAAAGCTTATCAGATTTATTATACCAAACAATAAATAATCAAAACCAAGAAGTCAAAGGACTTCTTGGAGATGGGGCATACGATTCTTATGATAACTTTGATATGCTTGATGATATGGGAATAAAACCAATTATCAAAATCAGAAAGAATGCAATTACAACAGAACCTAATGACGATTATTTAAAAAGAAGAAGAAAACTTGGAAAAAAGAAAAAAATAAAAAGAATTGAAGTTGCAAAAAAGCAACTTAAAAATGTAGATGACTGGAAACAAAAAAATGAGTATAATAAAAGGTGGGTTGTTGAATACACGTTTAGTGTATTCAAAAGACTATTCGGACATAGTGTGTACTCTAAAAGAAAGAAATATGTCAAAAATGAAGTAATTTCTAAAGTAAATTTGTATAATAAATTATTAAATATCAATTAAGAAAAAAATAAAATGAATTAAAAAAAGAAATAAGCTAAAAATATTGTGTAAAACACAATATTTGTGCAACACAATTTTAAAAAAAAAGAAAGAAAACAAATAAAAACATAAACTTCTTAAATATTAAATATGCAAACATTTAATTGTGATCTTCATTATCACTCTCCATATGCAGCCGCTTGTTCTAAAAACATAACCATACCTTTACTTGCACAAGAAGCTAGAAAAAAAGGTTTAGATATTTTAACTACAGCAGACATCCTACACCCTGTTTGGCTTAATCACGTTAAAGAAAACTTAATTGAAGAAAATGATTGTTTTAGATACAAAGAAATCATTGAAGGAAAAAAAATATATTTTCTCTTAGGAACAGAAGTTGAAACTGAAGGAAGAGTACATCATCTTCTTTATTTTAAAAATTTTAAACATATTGAAGAATTTAAAAAAGAAATTAAAAACTTTTGTCAAGATATGTCTGTTTATGGAAGTGGAAGAACAAAACTTAAAACTACTGCAGAAAATTTATTAAACCTCTGTAAAAAACTAGAAATAATTATTGCTCCTGCACATGTCTTTACCCCTTATTTTGGAATATTTGCACATTTTAATTCTTTAAAAGAGGCGTATGGTAAAAACTGGGAATATGTTAAGTTTATTGAACTTGGACTTTCAGCAGATACAAAAATTGCAAACACAATTCCAGAACTTAAAAATATTAAATTTTTTTCATTTTCAGATTCTCATTCTCCTTTAAGTTATAGAATAGGGAGAGAATATATTTCTCTTGAGATGGAAAGAGCAAACTTTTCTTCTTTTAAAGATCTACTTGAAAATAAAAAAGGAAAATTACTTTATAATGTAGGATATAACCCAAGAGAAGGAAAGTATGGTTTAACTGCTTGCTCTAAATGTTATCAACATTATACTTTAAAACAAGCTATTGAAAATAAATGGAAATGTTCTGTTTGTAAAAAAAGTATTAAAAAAGGAGTTTTAGAAAGAGCAGAAGAAATGGCAGCCTTACAAGGTAACTCTTCTTTAAAACAAATAACAAAAAGACCAGATTATAAATATCTAATGCCTTTAGCTCAAGTTATCCAGATTGCAATTAATCAAAAAAATATTAATCATAAAAAAGTTATTGAAATTTATGATAAGTTTATTGAAAAGTATACAGAGATTGAAACTATGCAAAGTATTCCTTTTGAAAAACTAAAAGAGATTGATGAAAATATTGCAAAGTACATTATTTCTTTTAGAAAAGACTTAGTTGTTTTCCATCCTGGCGGTGGAGGAAATTACGGAACTCCATTTATATTTTTCACAAAAGAAGAAAAAGAAAAAAAAGAAAAAGAAATTAATGAAAATCTTTATCTAAAAGATCTTCAAAAAAAATTATTTTAAAAAATACTAATTTTAAACAGGGATTTGTACTCTTACAATTACAACTCCAGAACCACCTGAAAGACCTCTTGTACCACTACCAGAAGCTTTTCCATCCCCACCATTACCAGTATTTGGAGCACCTGCAGAACCACTATTTTCACGAGAATTACCTCCTGCAGCATAAATTACATTTGATCCAGTTATGTCATTTGAGGTACCAGGTCCTCCTACACCATATCCAGGAGGAGATGCCCAACAACTACCAGAACCTCCAGAACCAGTACCACCTCTATTTTGAGGAGGACAAGCATAATTTGTAGAAGATGATCCTCCAGAACCTCCAGATGCTATTGTTCCATTAAAGAAAGAATACCCACCTGCAGTTCCTGCTGTATTATAAGATCCACCAGATCCACCAGATCCCACTACAACATCATAAGTGTCAGCAGAACTGGATACAAGTCCATAATATCTATATTGGCCGGCATTTCCACCATTACCATTATAACCACCACCACCACCACCACCGCCGACGACTAAGTATTCTAACATATACATTGGGAAGTCTATATTTATAGTGTAAGTTCCAGTACCACTTCTAAATTTATGAACACGGTATGCATAACCTCCTGAAATTCCCTCGGTTACTGTTGCTGTACCTGTGTGAGTAGTAATTATTTTTCTAACCTTTAAAGTGTAGGTTGCAGAGGTTGCACCTTGTGTAACATTAACAGTAATTGTTTTTAAATTACCATCAGAAATGCTTATAGGGCTTGATGCTGATCCAGATGAAACAGTTGAACCATTTACAGTTATTGTTCCAGTACCAGTAGGAGTTACAGTAATACTGTTAGTTGTACTAATTAAATAAAAAATATCATTATAATTATATGTATTTGAATTAAAAGCAAATCCAGAAGGATTATTACTTAATTCTAAATTTGAAAGACCAGCAGGAATTGTTACGTTTATACTGCTTTGACTTCCCCAACAACCGTTTGTAGATCTTGCTCTAAAATAATAGGTGCCATTAGAATTTACTGTTTGAGGAGTGCCTCCTAAAGAGGTACTAGTACCCATTGATGTAGTTCCTTGGAAATATATAGTTCCACCTGAACCACCAGTTGCAGAAATGGTTGCAAACCCAGGACCACTATTTTGAAGAGATATACTTACACTTCCTGGTTGAGAAAGTATAGTTGCAGTAACTGGAACTCTTGTTGTTAAATTACAAGTTCCGCCTGTCACTCCTACATAATAAGTTGTTGTCCAATTTAGAAGTGGAGTTGTAAAACTATTTCCTGTTGCAATTGGAGAACCACCAGTTGATGAAGTATACCATTCAATAGTTCCGCTTGTTGTAGTTGCACCTAAAGTTACAGAACCATTACCACATCTTTCTCCAGGAGTAACATTTACTGTTGGTGGAGATGCAATAGTCACTGTTTTTGAAACACAACTTGTTGTATTACAAGTACCTGAAAGTCTTGCATAATAAGTTGTAGTTGAGGTTGGACTTACAGTTAAACTTGAAGAAGATCCTAATGAAATTGCAGTCCCACAAGTTCCAGCATACCATTGATATGTAGCACCAGTTCCAACAGTTCCACCTATTGCAGTTAAAGTAGTTGGAGATCCAGAACATACACTTGTATTTCCAGTAATTGAGGTTGGAGCAACTGAAGGTGTATTAAATGAAACAGTTGCACTTCCTTGAGTACCCCAAGTACCAGAAGTAGATCTTGCTCTAAAATAATAAGTTCCAGGACTTGAAACAACTTCTGATGTTGAAGCATTCATTGTACTGGTACCATTAGAAGTTGTGCCTTGATAATAAATTGTTCCATTAGCACCACCAGTTGCAGTTAAAGTTGCATTAGCATTACAAGTTGCCCCACCACCTAAAACAGTTACTGGATCAGGAGTTATATCTACATTATAATAACCTTGAACTAAATCACTTGAAGTCCATCCTGTTTTATAAGCAATTGCTTTTAATGGAGTTGGAGAGTTAATTAAAACACTTTCTCCATGATTAATAACATTTACTCCACCTTGAACAGGTGTAGAGTTGTCTAAAGTATAACTGATTTGTGCTCCAGGCACAGAAGTAATAACTACATTTTGTGCAGTTGAATAAGTTCCAGGTAAAGGACTAAAGGTTGGTGAATTTAGTTTAAAAGTATAATCTGCTTGAGAAACAGAACTTTCAAGATAACCAGACTTGTAAACTATTGCTTTTAAAGTTTGATTTCTGGTTACAGGGATTGAAGTTCCGAGATATTGAGTTGAACTTGATGTTGGAGTATCACCATTGGTTGTGTAATAAATACTATAAGGAAGAGGAGTTGTAGTTGATAGATCTACAAAAATATTATTATTGTATGTTCCTGAAGGACTTGAGAAAGTAGCAGGATTTGCAATTAATTGAACAGTGAAAGTTTGTGTGGCAACAGGACTGGTTGAATAACCAAAAGCATAACAAACTGCTTTTAAAGTTGTAGTGGATGTAAAATTAATTGGAGAAGAATAAACTGTTCCATCATCTCTTGTTGGATCAGTTCCATCAGTTGTATATCTTATGGTGCTTGAAGGTGTGGAACAACTTAAAGTAACATTAACACTATTTGTGTGGGTTCCACCGTTTGGTGAAAAGGTAGGAGTTGCAGCAGGAGCATTTATAGTGTAAACACCAGTTGAAACATCACTTGAAGTCCAACCTGTTTTGTAAGTGATTGCACGTAAAGTAGAGGTTGAAGTGATTGGAACAGTTGACTCTCCACTATTGATTTGTGTACCAGTTGTCTGTGTTGGAGTTGCTCCATTTATAGTGTATCTGATTTGGGCACCAGCAACAGAAGTTATTGCTACAGATTGAGAATCTGAATATGCACCAGGAGAAGGACTAAAGGTTGGTGCATTTAATTTGAAGACATAATCTGCTTGAGTGACAGAACTTGCAAGATAACCAGGCTTATAAACAATTGCTTTTAAAGTTTGATTTCTGGTTACAGGGATTGAAGTTCCGAGATATTGAGTTGAACTTGAAGTTGGAGTATCTCCATTTGTTGTATAATAAATACTATAAGGAAGAGGAGTTGTGGTTGATAGGTCGACAAAAATATTATTATTGTATGTTCCTGAAGGACTTGAGAAAGTAGCAGGACTTGCAATTAATTGAACAGTGAAAGTTTGTGTAGCAACAGGACTGGTTGAATAACCAGAAGCATAACAAACTGCTTTTAAAGTTGTAGTGGATGTAAAATTAATTGGAGAAGAATAAACTGTTCCATCCTCTCTTGTTGGATCAGTTCCATCAGTTGTATATCTTATGGTGCTTGAAGGGGTTGTACAACTTAAAGTTACATTAACACTATTTGTAAAAGTACCACCGTTTGGACTAAAGGCAGGAGTTGCAGCAGGAGCATTAATAGTATAAACACCAGTTGAAACATCACTTGAAGTCCAACCTGTTTTGTAAGTGATTGCACGTAAAGTAGAGGTTGAAGTGATTGGAACAGTTGACTCTCCACTATTGATTTGTGTACCAGTTGTCTGTGTTGGAGTTGCTCCATTTATAGTGTATCTGATTTGGGCACCAGCAACAGAAGTTATTGCTACAGATTGAGAATCTGAATATGCACCAGGAGAAGGACTAAAGGTTGGTGCATTTAATTTGAAGACATAATCTGCTTGAGTGACAGAACTTGCAAGATAACCAGGCTTATAAACAATTGCTTTTAAAGTTTGATTTCTGGTTACAGGGATTGAAGTTCCGAGATATTGAGTTGAACTTGAAGTTGGAGTATCTCCATTTGTTGTATAATAAATACTATAAGGAAGAGGAGTTGTAGTTGATAAATCAACAAAAATATTATTATTATAAGTTCCTGAAGGAAGAGAAAAGATTGCAATATTAGCAGGAAGAGTAACATTATAATCTGCTTGAGATATTGGACCGGTATTTGAACCTACAGCTGCCATTGCCTTAATAGTTACAGGAGATGATATGTTAATTGGACTTGAATAAACTGGACTTAAAAGAGTAGGATCAAAACCACTTGTGGTATAATGAATAGTTGCACCAGGATTTGAATTACTTAAAGTAATATTTTGTATTGTAGAATAATCTCCTGCAGGAGGATTAAAAATAATAGGATCTAAAGGTACAAAGAAACTATAAGTAAAAGTTGAAACTGAACTATCATTATAATTTTCTCTACAAGCAATTGCTTTTATGGTAGAGTCTGCAGAAACATTTATTGGAGAAGTATATTCTGAAAAGCTACCTGAACAATCAGGAATAGAAGAATCTAAAGTATAATAAATAGTTGAAGAAGAGGTTGCACTTGAAAGAACAACATTAATTGGATCTTCTAAATTTATAGAACTATCAGGAGTTGCAGTTACTGAAGATACAGTATCATAAGAAACTGTGTAAGTTCCAGAAGCAATTCCAGATTTAACACTGTTATATTCAGAATATGCCATAATAGTTGTTCCAGGACTAATTGAAATAGGAAGCCCTAAAGTATAAGGTATACCGCTAGTATAAGGATCACTACCATCTATTGTATAATAAACAGAAAAACTTGGATCAGATACATCTAAAGTTATAGTTGATGGAAAAGAAAAATAATTATAAGAACCAGGAACAGGATTAAATAATGGTCTTGAAATCACTGTTGTTTTAGGACCACTATCAGACCAATTAAAAGAATATCTAGAAGATTTTTTGGATTGATTATTTTTTGAAACTTCTATAGATAAATAATAAGAATCTCCACAAGAACCATTACCTAAATCAATATCTGAAACAATTAAATTATTTGTAATAATTGGATTTAAGTTATCTTCGGGAATAATATTCCCATCTAAAATAACAGTGTAATCTCCCTCATTTAAAACATCATTATCTTTATTTTCAATAATTAATTTATAAGTACCCTCTCTCGATAAAGGTTTCCAAGAAAAAGATAAAAGCCCAATTTTTCTTAAAGTTCCACCTACATCAATAGTTTCACAATCTAAATAATTAGCTTTAACAGAAGTTATTGTTGGAGGTAAAGGACCATCAGTTGAAGAAGAAACATCATCAACTTGTTCTGATGCTGAATCTCTTGATTGACCACCTAGAGAAACTAAAATAGTTACAATAATTACAGCAACTAATACACCACCACCAATCAATATTAAAGTTTCTAAATTACCTTGACCTTTTTTTGATGGTAGCATAATTAATTCCTATTTAAATTTAAAAAAAATCATTTAATTAATATAAATAAAAAATGATTTAAATCCCTCTTGTTGTAAAAACAATTCTCCTGAACATTTATCATATGAAAGCATTAAATTTTTCATAAAGTCAAGTGAACTATTTAAAAATTCAGGATTAGACGCATCTAAATTACAAGAACCTTCTTTAGAAATTAAATGTTTTGAAGACTCATTTAAACCAACTTCCATTTCTGCAATACCTTCTTCAGTATAACCATCATCTAGATACATTTGTTTTTGAGCATCTAAAAAAGATGTATTATGATCTAAAAGTTTTAAAGAAACTATACATTCATTAGATTCATTAAGTCCTTCAATAGAATATTCTACAGAATAATTATATCTACTACCTGCTGAAGGATAGTCAATAGATTCAGTTGAAGAGAAAACTACATTTTCTTGACAAGTTGAAAAATTATTTGAAAAACAAGCAAAGTCTTCACAATATGTGTTAGGATCAACTACTTCTTCTGGAACATGAGGTTGATTTTCATCTCCCGCACCACCATTAGGATTTATTGTATCTATATCATCTGGTAAATTTTCAAAAGAAGAATCGTCAATAACATCTTCTTGTGGAGAACTTACAAGAACAAAAGCAACTGCAGCTGCTAAAACTAGTAAAACTAATAAAATTATTATAATTGGTCTCAAAAATATCACCTTTATTTTTTTCTAATTTATTAAATAAATATATTTATCTATATATATGTAGATAGTATTATAAATACTTTTCTTTTTATTTAAAAACCTTTAAAAATTAATTATTTTATTTAAAAAAACACATCAACCTATTAAAACAATTACAGGTTTTAAAGTTAAAACTTTTTTTACCATTTTTGAATCAACCATAGATTTTACAACTTCATTTGAAGATTTATAAGCAGAAGGTTGTTCTTCTCTTGCTAAATTTTCAGAAACATTTTCTAAAATAACATTGTTTTTTTCCATAAATAATTTTAAATCTTTAAAAGAAATTTTTTCTTTAGCTTCTTTTCTTGAAAGACTTCTTCCAGAACCATGAGCTACAGAACAAAAAGTATTTTTCACACCCTTATCTGGAATTAATAAATAAGTATCATCAAGCATAGAACCTGGCAAAATAATTGGAGAACCTGTTTTTTTAAAAGGACTTTTTGAAGATAAGTCTTCAGGTAAAAAAACTCTAGTTGAACCTTTCCTTGTAACTAAATACTCTTTATCATTATGTTTTTCTAAACTTGCAAGATTATGTGAAAGATCATACAAAAGATCAAATTTTATTTTTTTATTAAAAAAATTATTAAACTTTAAATTTACAAAATAAGTTAAAACAGCACGATTTACAAAAGCAAAATTTGCAGCTGCAAGCATTGCTTTATAATAGGAAGATCCTTCTTTTGAATCTAGAGTTGCATGAGATAAAGGATTTTTAAATTTAAATTTTTTAAAATAATCAGATGCTATTTGATGTCCAAGACCTCTAGAACCAGAATGAATCATAATTACAAGTTGACCTTTCTTTAGACTAAATTGTTCACCTATAATTTTATTAAAAACTTTATCTACAACTAAAATATCAATAAAATGATTTCCTTGACCTAAAGTGCCTAATTGAGATTTACCTCTTTTAAGAGCATCTTTAGAAATAAAAGAAGGGCTTGCATCTTTAAAAAAACCATTATTATAAATATAATTAAGATCTTTTTTTAAACAATATTTCTTGGACACAGCCCAATTAATACCTTCAGTTAATATTTGTTTATAATCTTTTTCAGTTATTTTCAAACCATTATTTGAAAGGCCTAATGGTAATTTCTTTAAAGAAGAGGCTAAATCTTTTAATTGTTCTTTAGTAAAATCTTTTAAAAAAAGATTTGTTTTTACAACTCTTATTCCACAATTAATATCATAACCAACAGCTTCAGAACTAATAATTGCATTTTCTTTTAAAGAAGCAAAAACAGTTCCTATAGGGACACCAAAACCTGGATGGATATCTGGCATAGCTAAGATAGGAGAAGATACTTGTGAAATATTAGATATTGAAAATAATTGCTCAAAAGCATCTTTAGATATTTTTTTAAATAAAACTTTATTTATAGGTATTTTTATTTCTTTATTATTCTTTGTAGTTATAAAAAAACCTTTTTTAAAAATAAAAGAAGAATGCATAATAAATATATGCATAATATAATTTATATAACTTAACTTTTTATGTTTTTTAAAAGATTAGAAATTGATTTATAAGTAAAAATATTAAAAATTACTTTTGCAAAATAATCAGAAACATCAACTTGTTTAAACCAAGGAGTGTTTTCTAAAAATTCTTGTGTATGATAAACAGCATTTGTTGCAATCAAATATTCTAAAATTCCATCCTTATATAGAGAATCAAATCTTTCCTTTGAAGGAGGATTTAAAAAAGGAAGTGAACATGCAAAATAAATTTTATTTGCACCTTTTTCTTTCAATAACTTTGCAGCATTAAATAAAGTTCCACCAGTATCTATCATATCATCAACTAAAAGAACATCTTTATTTTTAACATCTCCAATAACATACATTTTGTCAATAGCATCTATTTTTTTATAGTTTCTTTCTTTATAGATTGAAACTAAGTTAATCTTTAGTTCAGAAGCATAATTTTCTGCTCTCTTAAGTCCACCAATATCTGGTGAGGATACTACTAAATTTTCTAGAGGTAAATTTTGTTTAACATATTTATTTAAATCTCTAAAACCTTTTAAATTTTCAAAAACAGTTTTATTAAAAAAACCTGCAATTGCAAGATTATGAATATCTAAAGTAATAACTGTATTAACTCCAAGCATTTCAAGTTCTTGAGCAAACATTCTTGCAGTAATACCTTCTCTAGAGAAATGTTTATCTTGTCTTGCAAAAGGGAAAGTTGGTAGAATTACTGTAATTTTAAAAGCATCAGAAATTCTTGCAGAATTAATTAATGTTTTAAGTGCTAAAACATTATCGCTTACAGAATAACCATTAGATTTATTTGAAACATCTTGAACAATAAAAACATGAGAACCTCTTATTGATTCTAATATATTTGATTTAATTTCTGTATTTCTAAACTGCACTTCATCTGTTTTTGTCAAAGAGATTTCAGAATAATTTGCATCTTTTAAAAAACGATTTAAATGAGGAAGTATTTTTTCTGCAAAATAAAATCCATTTTTACAAGCCATTAAACATATTTTAGAAACCATAAATAATCATTTTTTATAGAATATATAAAACTTGAATCAAAAAACATATAAAGTGATTCTAACTAATATTCTATAAAATCAGAATTTTTCTTTTCAATTTCTTTTTTAATAGCTTCTTTTTCAAGAGAATTAATCTCTTTTAATTTCTTTTTTAAAGAAGAATCTAACTTTTGAGGTACAAAAGCATGAACTTTTACATATAAATCTCCAGAAGATGAACCTCTATTAAAAATAGAAGCTCCACTTCCTTTAATCTTAAAAGTTGTATTATCTTCTGTTCCTGAAGGAATTTTAAGTTTAATCTTATCTTTAAATTTATTAATTTTAATAGTTGTTCCTAAAACTAAATCTGAAAAAGTAACTGGAATTTCACAATAAATATCAGAACCTTTCCTCTTAAAGAAAGAATGTGATTTAACAGATATATTTAAGAAAAGATCTCCTTTTACTCCTTGATGATTATGTCCTTGACCTCTTAATTTCATTACATCGCCTGTATTTATTCCAGAAGGAATTTCAACAGTCAGTGTTTTTTTATCTCTTATATATCCTTTTCCAGAACATTTAGAACAAGGATCTTTTATAATATAACCTTCCCCTTTACAATTAGAACAAACATTTTCAACAGAAAACATTCCAAAAGGAGTTCTTTTTGTAGTAACTGTTCTTCCTCTACCATTACAGGTAGGGCACACATCTTTTTGCATACTTTTAGAACCAGTTCCTGCACAAAAATTACATTCTTCATCTTTATAAAATTCAATTTTTTCTTTTCCACCTAAAATTGCCTTTTCAAAATCAATTTCAAGATTATAAACTAGATTTAAACTTTCTTGACGATGAGATCTACCACCTCTTCTTTGAGAAAATTGAGAAAAGAAACCTCCGTCATCATCATCCATAAAAGAACTAAAAATATCTGAAAAATCAAAACCTGAAAAACCAGAAAATCCTTGTCCAGCATTTCCAGCATACCCTTTTGAAAATGCATCATGACCATAAGAATCATATTGTTTTCTTTTATCAGTATCAGATAAAACAGAATAAGCATTACTAATCTCCTTAAACTTTTCTGGGTCAGCAGAAGCGCCTGCAAGATCAGGGTGATGTTTTTTTGCAAGTGTTTTATATGCTTTTTTTATTTCTTCTAAAGAAGCATCTTTTGAAACCCCTAAAATTGAATAGTAATCTTTATCTGACATAATATATCACAATTAGTTTTTTAAAATTAAAAAAAAAGAAAAGAAATAATTATTTCTTATCCTCTTCTTTTTTGTCTTGAGAAGCTTCTTTTTCAGAACCATCTTTTTCTTCTGAAAAGTCAGCATCTACTGTTTTTGAACCATCTTCATTTTCAGTGGTTTCTTTTTGTTGAGAAGCTTGTTGTTCTTGAGATGCTTTTTGATAAACTTTTGAAGAAATTTCATAAAGCTTCTTTTGTAAGTTTTCAGTTTTAGTTTTCATTTCAGGAGATTTATCATCAACTGCTTTCTTTAAATCATCTTTTAAAGTTTCAAGTTCTTTTATATCTCCTTCTTCTAATTTTTCCTTACTTTCTTTAACTAAACTTTCAACACTATAGATTAATGTTTCAGCTTTATTTTTTTCTTCAATTTCTTCTTTTACCTTTTTATCAGCTTCAGCATTCTCTTCAGCTTCTTTTCTCATTTTTTCAATATCTGCCTCTGAAAGATTTGTAGTTGCAGTTATTTTTATTTCTTGAGATTTACCAGTTCCTAAGTCTTTTGCAGAAACTGAAAGAATACCATTTGCATCTATATCAAAAGAAACTTCTATTTGTGGAACCCCTCTAGCTGCAGGCATAATACCTATAAGTTGGAATCTTCCTAAAGGATGATTGTCTTTTGCAAGAGGTCTTTCACCTTGTAAAATATTTATATCAACTGCTGTTTGGTTATCTGCAGCTGTTGAAAAAATTTGTGATTTTTTAGTAGGTATGGTTGTATTTCTGTCTATTAGTTTTGTAAATACTCCACCTAAAGTTTCAATACCTAAAGAAAGTGGAGTTACATCTAAAAGTAAAACATCTTTTACATCTCCTCCTAAAACACCGCCTTGAATAGCAGCACCCATAGCAACAACTTCATCAGGATTTATTGATTTATTTGCTTTTTTACCAGTTAATTTTTCAACAATTTCTAAAACTTTAGGGATTCTTGTAGATCCACCAACTAAAATAATTTCATCTATTTTTGAAGAATCAAGTTTTGCATCTTGTAATGCATTTTTAACTGGTGTTTCAACTCTTTTAAATAAATCTTGAGCTAACTCTTCAAATTTTGCTCTTGTAAGTTCTGTGTTTAAATGTTTAGGACCTGAGTTATTTGCTGTAATATATGGTATATTAATTGTAGTTTTTAAAGTTTGAGAAAGATCCATTTTTGCTTTTTCAGCTTCATCTTTTAATCTTTGCATTGCCATTTTATCTGTTGTTAAATCAATTCCTTCTTTTTGTTTAAAATCTGCAACTAAATAATCAATTATTTTTTGATCAAAATCATCTCCACCTAAATGATTATCACCACTAGTTGCTTTTACTTCAAAAACACCATCATCTAATTCTAGAATAGAAACATCAAAAGTTCCTCCACCTAAATCAAAAACTAAAACTGTGTGTGCATGTTTTTTATCTAAACCATATGCAAGAGCTGCAGCTGTTGGTTCATTAATTATTCTTAAAACTTCAAGACCAGCGATCTTTCCTGCATCTTTTGTTGCTTTTCTTTGAGAGTCTGTAAAGTATGCTGGAACAGTTATTACTGCTTTTGATATTTTTTGACCAAGTGCTTCTTCAGCATCTTTTTTTAATTTTTGTAAAATCATTGCTGAAATTTCTTCAGGAGTATGTTGTTTATCACCTAAAGTTACTTTCTCTGAAGTACCTATTTTTCTTTTAATTGAATAAATTGTGTTTTGTGGGTTTGCAACAGCTTGTCTTTTAGCAAGAGAACCTGCAATTATTTGATCATTTGAAAGAGCTACAACTGATGGAGTTGTTCTTCCTCCTTCAGAATTAATTAAAATTTCAGGTTTTCCTCCTTCCATTATTGCTACTGCAGAATTTGTTGTACCTAAATCAATACCTATTATTTTTTCTGATGCCATAATTTATTCCTCCGTAAATTGACCAATTATTACTTTTCCTGGTTTTATTAATTTTTCTTTAAAAGTATATCCGTTTTCTAAAACTTCAATTACTTTATTATTTTTATTTTTATCATTAACTTTTAAAGTTTGAATACATTCTGATAAATTATAATCAAAATCTTTTCCTTGCAAATCTATTTTTTTAATATTTAATCTAGATAAGATATTATCAAAATTATTGTTTAGTTCTTCCAAGTTTTTTTTTGAAGATTCATTTTGTTCATGAGATATCGCTTTTTGTAAAGTTTCTTTAAAAGATAAAAATTCTAAAATTATTTTTGAATTTTCTTGAAAAGAAATATTTTCTTGTTCTCTGATAATTCTTTTTTTATAGTTTGAAAAATCTGCAACAGATAATTTAAGTTGATTTTCTAGATAGTTAATTCTTTCTTGACAATCATCTTTATCTTCAGATAAATCTTTATCTGTCTCTTGAGAAGTTTCTAAATTATCATTAGTAAATTCTTCTTTATCTTCAGTTGAAACTGAATTAAAAGAATCATTGTCAAAATTCTCTGTGTTGTCATCGTTCATAAAAATATCCTCCAAATATTTAAAAAAATCACATAGGAAAAGTAGTTATAATTTATTAAATAACATATGTCACGAAATCTTTAAATTTTTTGTGTCACAAGTTTTTTAAAAGTTTGCTTTTTTCTCTTAAAATCACCTTAATTTCTATATTTTCTCCTTTAGAATTGTAAGCTTTAAAAGAAAATAAATCATAAGGATGATATACAATAATATTTATATCTTTTGATTGAAAGAAAGAAAGATCTGCTCTAGAAGGATATCCGTTTCCTGATGGGTGTGAATGAACAGAACCATTTATTGACATAGAAAGAGGTACAAAATCAAGTCTAATTACTGCAGAATTTTCATTACTATATGTTTGGGGTATAATATATATATCTTCAATAATATTATTTTTTGTATAAAGCATTCCAGAAAATTCTCTTGGATAAAAAGATTTTGAAAATTCCATTATACTTTCAAGGACATCTTTATAAATATACCATTCTACCATATTATATATATAGACCTAAATGTATATAACTATAATTAAAAGATAGAAAAATATGAAAAGAAAAATATTAATTACTGGTGGTTCTAGCGGGATTGGTAAAGAATATGCATATCAATTTGCTAAATTAAAAAAAGATTTAATCTTAGTTGCAAGAAACGAAATTGAACTTAAAAAAATTAAAAAAGATTTAGAGAATAAATATAAAATTAAATGTGAATATTTAATATTTGATCTTTCAAAGTTAGATAAAATAAATCAACTTTGCAAGATTATTGAAAAAGAAAATATTGAAATATTAATTAATAATGCAGGTTTTGGAAACAGAATTCCTTTTTCAAAAACAAATTATTCTATTACACAAAACATGATTAATGTTCATATCACTGCAACAACATTACTTACAAGAGCTGTTTTAGATCAAATGATAAAAAGAAACTCAGGAAAAATTATAAATGTAGCATCTCTTGCAGGATATTTGTTTACTTCTAAAAGTAACATCATATACAATTCAACTAAAAGATACATAATACATTTTTCCAAAAACTTACAAGATGAAATTAAAAAACAAAACAAAAATATTAAAATTCAAGCACTTTGTCCTGGGTTTACAAAAACTAATTTTGATAAACATGCAATCTTTAAAACAATGCTTCCAAGATTACCTTCTTTTATGTACATGGAAGCAAAAGACGTGGTTTTAAAATCTATAAAAACATTAGAGAATAGAAGAGTAGTATATATTCCTAGTTTTAAAAATAAAATATTATATTTTTTATTAAGACTTAATTTTTATAGATAAAACAAGAGAGTTGGGAGCATTATATATCCCATTAAATACACTCTTGATTTATTAAAAACTAAAGGCACAAAACCTATTAAAAAACTTAAAAAGAAAACTATAAGAGTCTTAAAGTCAGATAAAAAAATTATAAAAATAAAACTAATTATTAAAACAATAATATTTAATTTATTTAAATTTTTTGAATTAAAAAATAAAATAATATCTTTAACTATTGACAAAAGAATAAAAATAGTTAAACTAACTGTTAAAAGAATTGCAGAAATAAACAAAACTAAATCTGATTTTAAAAGAACTAATTTTTCAGAAAGTAAAATTGCAAAATAACCAAGTCTTGGTTTATTAAAAAACATTGCAAGAAAATAAGAAAAAATTAAAGCACTAATTGAAATACTTGAAAAAATAATTAAATAATTATAAGTAGATATTTTTTCTTTAAATCTGGAAAAAATTACAGCACCTAGAGAAGATGAAAAAGAAGGCACAAGTATTACAAATAAAGATGCTAAAGAACCAAAAAAAGAATAAAAATAAGAATTTTCTAAAGAAGGCAAGAAAGAATGATTTGTTTTTTGATAAATATTATTGTGTTTTTTTTCAAAAATAGATTTTAAAAGTAAAGGAAACGTGAAAAGACCCATTACACAAATAAATAATGGTTCTTTTACAAAATAATTATATTTTAAAGTAAATAAACCTAAAAGACCAGATGAAAAGATAATAAAAAAAATTATTAATTTATCTTTAATTGATTTATAGGAAAAAATAAAACTTATTATTGTAAAAATTATTGCAAAAGAAATTAAAAAATTAAAACCAATAAAAAAAGTAAATAATAAAAACAATAAAGGTAAAAGTAAAATAGAAAATAAACTACCAAAAAAAGAACCTATAAAACAAAGAAAAATACCATCGTATGCTTGTTGTTTTAAAAATAACCTATGAAGAGGAAATAAAGACATTATGTTTTCTGTGTTTGGAACAGAAAAGAATGTTTGAGGAATATAATTTGTAATTAATTGAGATATTGAAAGAGATAAAAAGAAAAATAAATAATTTGGAAAAATTAAAAAAATACTAAAAGAAATAAAAAGATAAGAAACAAAATTAATATGTAAAGAAGGAATTAAACCTAAAAGAACACCAGTTAAAACCCCTAATATAACCTCTATAATCATTTAATCCTCAAATTTATATAATATTATTTCTGGTTTGTTTTGATAAAGTGTATATTTACCAGTTATTTTTATTTCTTTTTTAAAAGAAAATGCATTTTGTAGTAAATCAACATTAGTTTTTGATGGATTAAAATAAACCACATCTATGCATGAAGAAAGATTACATATTTTAAAAAACAAATTATTGTTTTCAAGAGAAAAATCTTTTAAATTTCCTGAAACTAACACTACTTGTTCCAAAAGAGAAGAATCTGGTGATAAGAGGTCTAAAATAGGTGCTTTAAAAAAAAGAGTGCAAAAAAGAAAAATTAAAAGTGAGATTATAATTGTTAAAATTAAAAATAAATTTAATTTTTTTTCATCCATACTTTTATTTAATAATTTTTTTTATTTTTACAGGTTTTTTATTTACAAAAAATTTAGATAATTCAATTAAAATTACAGTGCCTTCTTTTAAAGGTTTTGAATATTTTAAAGAAAATTCTTTATTTAAATTAAAGAAAGGATCTTTAATTTTAAAATAAACTTCTTTAGAAGTGCTTTTTGTAACAACTCCATAAGTTATGTTAAATAATACTTTAAATAAATATAAATAAAGTACAACAAGACACATAAAGACTAATAAAAAATAAATATGTGTGATATATTGAGAAATAATAAACATCCCTAAAATAGATGTAAACCCAATACCTACATAATTATATTTTGCTTTAATTAACTTATAATTACCAATTTCTTTAATGTAGAATAAAAAAGTTAAAAGCATTAATAGTATTTTTAAAAATAAATTACCAGGAACAATTAAATTCACAATAATTGAAAATAAAAAAATAATCTCTAAATAAATAATATGCTTATCCATAATTTAATTTCACCTATTAAATACATTCTAAACTAATACTAATATTATCAAACTTTGTTCTATCTAACAAACCATTAGTTAGTGTTGTGTAATTATAATCATCAGGAACTATTGGACAATTAGTTTCAAGTCCTTTATTTAAATAAACAATCATATCTAAGTTATCATTATCAAATACATAATTAATAGTGTTAATTGAATAAGAATGATTATATCCAGCGATATATTTTAATGTTAAATTTTTTGTTTTATGCATAGCAATATTAATATCAAAAGTTGATGTTAAAGTTGCAACTACAGTTATAGCTATAACCATTACAATTAAAAGAATAATTAAAAACTCTAAACTAGTTTGAGCTTTTTTATCTTGAAGCAACATCTATATCTCCAGCAATAGTTTTTTCAACAACTAAATAATTATTAAACCCTGGTCCAACTTCATCACAAGTAAAATCTACATCTCCAATAGATACTAATTTTTCAAAAGTACAGATGTTTGTAGTAGAATCACATGCAGAGATATTAGGTTTAGGATTTTGAGAAGAAATTGATATTTGGTATTCAATAATGTTTGTTGCAGAATCACAGTTTATAATTTTTGCATTATCAGGAAGATAAAAATAAACTAATCTTTTACCATATCCAGGAGAACTTGCAAAAGATGCTAAATCATCTCCAAGTTTATCAATAGATTGTTTTGTTTGAGTAATATTATAAATATCACCTACAATATTTTCTGAAAAAACAATATTTGGATATATGATTGCTTGAAAAAATAATAATAAAATAGATATTAAAATAATGTATTCAATTGCAATTTGTCCTTTTATATTTTTCATTTAAAATTCCTTCCTTTTATATTATTTAAGCTTAAAAAATAAACCAAATAAAATCTCCAAAAATATTTAATAAAATATACGCTATTAACACAGAAGGGGTAAATGGAATTGTTTTTTTTAAAACTATCTCCTTCTCTAAATTATGTTTATATGAACTCTTTAAAAAGGTTATGTCTTCAGGTAAAAGACCCCCTATTTTCCTAGAATCTATGATTAGTTTATTTGATTTTTGTTTAGAGGTATATTCTTTTAAATAATCAATAAAGGATATTTTTTTTTCAATAACTTTTTTATTTGATAAATAATAATTATTTAAAACAACATCTCCTTCTTTTAAATCATTTATTTTTTTACTAAAAGTTAATATCTTTGAAGAAATTATTTTATAAAAAGTTATACTTAAGAAAATAATAATAATAGTTATAGTAATTATTAATAAATCATAGAAAACAAATATTCTTTTTGAATAAAACAAAGAATATCCAATTAATAATAAATAAAGCCCTAAAACTAAATAATTATAGTGAAGAATATTTTGTTTTTCAATTTTTCTAAAAAACAAGATAAACATTATAGATAATAAAAAATAAATTAAAAAAGGGATATACATTTCAAAAATATTAAAAAAAGAAGAAATTAAGAAAAGTATTAAAATAGAACTTACTAAAGAAAATAATGTGTTTTTTGTTTTTAATAAATTTATAAGTATTCTATAGTGTCTTTTAAATATAAATAAATAAATAGAACTAATTAAGAGAATAGGTGCTGTAGAAAGAATAGCAGTTAGTATTAAAGTCAAAGAAAATACAGGGATTGTTATTATTTTAAAAGAAAATAAAAAGCCTAAAAAATTAATATTAAAAGGATTTAAGAAAGAAATTGCAGAAAACAACTTTAAATCACCACCTGCAAAGAAACCAAACTCCCAAAGAACATACCCTACAATAAAGGTTATACCAAAAGATAAAAAAGCATTAAGAAGAATAGATATTTTTGAGAAATAAATTGTTTCTATTATTTTAAAAATAACTCCAATAATTAATAAATATAATACTAAAAAATTTGGAACAATTCTTTTTTTAATATCATAATAACTTGCAAATAATAAAAATATCAAAGTTATTGAAAATGCAAAAAAAGGAAAGTTAAACATACATTATTTTCTCAACAAAAATTATTTATAAAGAAGCTAAAATATTATCTCTATAAGTTAATATTTTAGATTTTGCAACAGTTATAAAACTATTTAAATTTAATATAACAATACCTGTTGTAATTACTAAAATCATACCAAAAACAATCATGATTAGATATTCAATAGAGACTTGACCTCTTTGGTCATTTAAAAGTAAATTTAATCTATTCATAATATATAATCACTAAATCTTAATTACCTTGCAACACATGAAGATGCAGGAGTTGATGGTCTTGAATGAACATTATTTTTAACAGTTATAACTGATACTTCATACTCTGTTCCAACTGAATCTACAGATAAATCACTTGCAGGAACCTGTAAAATACTAGTGCCTTCTTGAACATATAACACATCTGTTCCTGATGGATAAGGATCATTATTATCTATTTTTATTCTATAACCTGTATTTGGAGCTGAAGATACTAAATTAATAGTTACATTTCCACTTGCAACACAATCAACACTTGTAACAATTGGTGGAACTAAAGTATTATCTAAAATAGTTGTAATAGCTTCATCTTGCTGCAAAGCAGCTTCTCTATTAGAAGCATTCATATTAGTTATTAAAATAATCACAGAAATTGCAATAATTATAGTAGCACCAATCAAAAGCAAATATTCCATTGCTCCTTGTCCTTTTTGTTTTTTTAAAAATGTCATAAATTACCATCTTTCTTTTAAAAATAAAAAAATAAAATAAAGTTGATTTTTTTTAAAAAAAAAAATCAACCTATTTTTAATTAACTACTTAATCAACCCAACTAAATCTATAACCTTGAGATGTTACTGTTTGGTTATTCTTTGTTGTTTTAATATATAAGTAGTAAGAGTCACCACATTTGTTACCACTATTTAAAGTTAAATCCACATTTAAACCGTTAACTTCATTTGGATTTAAATCTGTTTCATCAATTGTCTCTAAACCAGAATTATCTGTTAATGAATCTATTGTTAATTCATTATTACTTGAATCCATGATATATAACTCGTGACTTCCACCTTCACCTAATGGTCTCCAAGAGAAATTTAAGTCAGCAGTTAATGCAGTTGAATCACATGCATCATATGCAGCAACAACTTGTACAATTTGTGATGGTTGAGGAACGTCTGTTGCTTGATTTGCTTTTTCAGCTTGAGCAGCAGCAGAGTCTCTTGATTGTCCACCCATACCTACAAGTAATGCAATAACAATAACAGCAATTAATACTGCACCACCAATTAAAAGAAGATACTCAAGAGCACCTTGTCCTTTAAATTTTTTATTCATTTTTAAACACCTTTTTTATATTTTTTAAACATCACACATAAAGTGTATAACTAATAACTTGTACTAGTTAAATTAATTAAAATATTACATACAATATATTTATATATGTTTCTTTTCAATATTTCAAACCAATTAACTATTATTAACTATTGATTGATAGTCAGTTGCAGTCTTAACATTCTTTGCAGAAGTTTGTTTTACAAAAATTCCAACAGTTAATGCAACTAATATAACAACTCCAGTAATAATTATAAACTCTAAAGAAACCTGTCCTTTATTATCTTTTATTAATCTTCTTAATTTCATATCTAAACCATTCCTGAAAGCATTAAATTAAGTATTACTTGAGAAATAAAATATACTATATATCCAATAGTAATTAATACAGGGAAAAATAAAACTACAAAGCTTAAATCTCCTTCTCTCATAACACTTATCATTGATGCAGCAGCAAATATTTCAATAACAATATAAATATCTAAAAGTAAAAAGATTGTTTTTTGAGCATCTAAAGAAACTTGTAAAGCCTCTGCTGCTGCAATTCCTGAATTTACAGCTATATCTGTTAAAAAACCAGTAATTACTCTTGTCATTCCAAAAATAAATGGAGCCACAATTGCAGAAGCAGCAACAATAAAAATTGTTTGAAGCATTGTTTTTGTTTGTCTTTCCTTTTTAACCCTGAACAATTGTTTAGTGTCATTTGCAATTTCTTCTAAAACATCAGCTAATTGTGCACCTGTTCTTAAAGATTCTTGAATTAAAGTAATAGTTCTTCTTACAATTTTAGATTCAATTCTTAAAGCTAAATAACTTAAAGCAACATACATTGAATCTCCCATTTCAAGTCTTCTAATAGCTTCATTAATTTCAAAAGAAAGGGGTCCGAAATCAGCAGTGGATACTTCTCTTAAAGCAAAATCAAATGAAGAACCAGCCTTCATTGTGTCTGCAATTAACTTTAAAGAATCTGGCCAATATCTTTCAATTTCTCTTATTTTTTTAAAATAAAGATACATTGGAAGACCTAAACCTAAAACTAAAGCATTTACAAATAATAAAAGTCCGATCTTTATATCTAAGAAATAACCGATTATCCCTAAGAATATACTTGCAAAAAATATTAAAACAATCCATATTTTTGCAGGAATCTTTATTTTTAAAGCATATAAAAATACTTGATATCTGTCTAATCCTTTACTCAAATTAAATCACATTTTTGGTTCAATCATTTTAATATAATATACTAAAAAGATGAATATTATTGGTAGTGCTACTGCAAAAATTAAAGTTAATGTTGTTGGTGTCATAACTCCTGGTAAAAACAAAGATCCATCTTGTCCTAGAGGAGCATTTGCAATTGCACCTAAAATTGCAGCAAATACAGGCATAACAATAGCCATGAAAATAAAAATAATTCCAAAGAAATTCATTTTTTCTCCGAATGTTTTAGTAGATTCTAAAAGATCAAAAGATACTGTGTCTGCAACACTATTAATTGTGCTTGCCAAATTACCACCTGTATTTAATGTTCTAACAATGTGGAAAAGTGCAATGTTATAATTTTTAGATTGACTTCTTAATGCAGAATGTCTTAAAGCTGTTTTTGTATCAGTACCATTTTCAATTTCTAAGATGGTTCTATTCATTTCTTCTGATAATACACCATAATCATTTGCAGCAACAGATTGTAATACTTTATAAAGACCAATACCTGCTTGAAGTTCTGTTGCAATATGTCTTAAAGCAAATGGAAGTTCAATATCAATATAGACTCCTCTGGATTTTGCTTTTTGCATTGGAATAACATATGAAAGAATAAAAACAAATACTAAAAATAAAATTGGCCAAATAAAAAGGATACTAACTGTCCATAAAGGCATAGTTGCAACAAAAATAATTAATAATAAAAAAGATAAAAAACTTGCAATCAATAAAGAAAATATAGTTGAAAGAACTAAATGTTGTACTAATGTTCTTTTATAGTTTGCAGAGGTTAAATAATAAGATATTTTTTTACCTAAAGAATTCTTTAAAATATATAAAACCACAGAATCAACTAATTTTTTAAAAGGTTTATAATATTTAGCAGCACTTTTTTCAAGAGTACCTTCTGTATTTGCAGCTAATTTATTTTCAGCATCAACATCAAACTGAGAAAGTCTACCTTGAGAAATTACTTCTCTTAGTTCTTTTAAATGACCTTCAGATAAAGATTCAGATGTAATATTTTTGTCCTTTTCTTTCATTTTTTTAACAATATTTTGAACAGCATCTAAATCTACATCTAAGTCGTCTTTCTTGGATTTATTTTTTTCTAAATCACTTTTTAAAAGTTCTAATTTTTTTGAATCCATTAAAATCTTTTTTTTAATTTATTTTAAATATATATACTATCTTTTTAGTATATATTCTTTTTGGACTTCATGTGCAACATCATTAATAGCCCTAATTTTCTTAGAACGTAAATCTTCAAGGATTTTTGCTCTATCACTAATTTTATTTAAAATATCTTGATCATTTAAGTTTGTGTATGTTTTAATTAAATCAAAGTAAAGAATAGGTTCTTTAGTTCTTTCAAGAGAATCTGTTTCAGGATTCCAAACAAAGACCATATTTATCTTTGGATCTCCATCTAACACACCCATAATCTCTGCAATTGCAGTAATTCTTCTAACTTGTCCTTTTGAAGTTCTTAATCTTTTTTGAATAATTATAAAATCAATTCCTGCAAGCATTAATGGAGGAACATCCATTGGTGGTGAAGTTAATCTTACAATTGTTTCTTTTGCAGAATTTGCGTGCACTGTACCCATACAACCATCGTGACCAGTGTTCATGGCAGTGAAAAGAGTAGTTGCTTCTTTGTGTCTAATTTCACCTACAACTATTCTATCAGGTCTCATTCTTAAAGTGTTTTTAGTTAAGATTTCTAAACTTAATTCACCTTTTCCTTCTAGGCCTGGTGGTTTTCCTTCAAATCTAATTACATGCTTTATAGGAAGTCTTAATTCCGCAGTGTCTTCAATTGTTAATATTCTGTCTGCTTCTGGAATAAAGTTTGCAAGAACATTTAATGTAGTTGTTTTTCCAGAACCAGTACCACCTGAAATTAAAATATTTGCAGGTTTTGCACCAAATCCTTCAACAACACACCACAAAAATGCAGCTACTTCTAAATTAAGTGTTTTAAAGTTTATTAAATCAACTATAGTGTAAGGATCATCTCTGAACTTTCTAATAGTAACTGTAGAACCATCAATTGATGCTGGAGGCACAGTAGCATTTACACGAGAACCATCTGGAAGTCTTGCATCTAAAAGAGGATTTGAAATATCTACACTTCTTCCTAAAGATCTTGCAATTTTATCAATAATATCATTAATTCCATCATCTGAAAAGAAAATAATATTTGTTGTCATCATTCCATAATCTACATGGTAAACATATACTGGTTTTTTAGGACCAACAATCATAATTTCTTCTAATTTGTCATCTTCAAGTAATGGTTCAATCACACCATAACCAGTCATTTCTTTAACAACTGCATCTGCATAAAAAGGATAAAGATGTTTTGGGATATTTATTTCTTGTGCAGTTTCTAAAATATCAATTACTTTTTGATAATATATGTTTTTTCTTTGAAGAGGATCTCTTATTTTATAAGGATCAGAAGCAACAAGTCTTGTGGTTGCTTCTTTTAAAGTATTAATTATAATTTTTTGACTAGGATTTGGTTTTGGAACAGGAACAGAATAGTGTAATATAGATTGAGTGTCAAGTCTATAAATTTTAACTTCACCATATTTTGTAACTAATGTAGCCCCATCAATTTTTTCTTCTTGTTTTTCAAAAGCAGAATCTCCTTTTGTTTCAGAAAGTTCTGAAGATTTTATTTCTGAATTAGTATTAAGTGCTTTTAATTTTGAAAGGGCATCAAGTTTATTTTGTTTTTGTGTATCTGTATCAAAAACAGAATCTTTATCATCTTCAATTAATTTTTTTTCTTTTTCAGATAAATCACCAATATCTAATGTTTTTGATTTTTCTTGAGAGTCTTGTTTTTCAGCATTTTTTGCTTTTAATCTTTCAAATAAAGAATCTTGTGATTCTGTTGAATTTACTTTTTCTTGTTTTTTAGAAGAATCAAATTCAGATAAATCCATTATTTTTTTGTTTTGTGTAAAAGAAGATGGCTCTTGTGATTTATTGTGAGAATCAACATCAACAGATTTTTTTTCAAAAAAGTTATCTTGCTTTAAAGTTTCTTTTTTAGAATCTAGAGAAATTTCTTCTTTCTTTTCAGGTGCATTTTCAGCAGCTTTTCTAGCTTCTTCTTTTTGTTTATCTTTTTCTAAACTATATTTTCCAACTAAATCATCAATATATGAGGGCATAAAATTATTCACCTTGTTTATTTGAGTTTATTAAAATAATTTGTGCAAGTAAAGCTTCAAGCTGTATTCTATCATTTGCACCTTCAACTAATCTAAAATTAATTTCTGCTATACGATCAATAATTTTTACTTTTAAATTAATTGTAATTTTATCTTCAGGATAGACTATAAATTTTTTATAAATTTGATTAATTACATCTTCTCCACTTAGACCTTGCTCAAAAAGAAGTTTTTCCATAAAACCTCTTGCTTTTAAAAAATCCCCTTCAAGACAAGCATCAATCATATGAAAAATGTCTTGTGGTTGAGCAGAATTTGAAACTTCATAAATTATTTCTTTTGTAATTTTATCCCCAATAGATGAAGCTGCTTGAAGATAGTTAATTGCAGTTCTCATATCTCCTTCACAAACATCATAAATTGCATCTAATGCATCTTGATCATAAGAAACATTTTCTTTTGTAAGAATCATTGTTAAATATTTAATAATATCTTCTTTTAAGATTGGTTTAAATTTATAAAGAGAACATCTACTTTGTATTGGTGTTATTAATTTTGAAGAATAATTTGCATTAAGAATAAACCTTACAGTACCAGTATATTTTTCCATAGTTCTTCTTAAAGCTTGTTGAGCATCAACTGTTAAGGCATCTGCTTCATCTAAGAATATTATTTTAAAGTCTGCACCTAAAGGTATTGTTCTTGAAAAATCTTTTATAGCTCCTCTAACAACACCAATACCTCTTTCATCAGAAGCATTAAGTTCTAAAAAATCTTGTGAGAAAGTATTTTGAAAAAGTTCTTTTGCAAGAGCTACTGCTGAACAAGTTTTTCCAACACCTGGAGGTCCTGCAAATAAAAGATTAGGCATACTTCTTTTTTCTACATATTTTTTTAATCTAGGGACTACATGTGTCTGACCAACCATTTGATCTAAAGTCTTTGGTCTATATTTTTCTGTCCATGGAAAAGAAGCATCTGTTTTTAATGTCAAAATTAATCACTCTATTTTATATTTTTATAATTAATATAGTAATACAATATATTTATAATACTTTTTAAAAAAACAACTTAATTTAAATTATAAAAATAAATTTTTAAAAATATCATAAAAATAAGCTTCAAAAAAAGAACCTGTGAGTGCAAAAAATATTGCAAAACCTAAAAGAACAATTGAATATTTTAAAATTAAAAAAAATCTATCAGTATCCTTAAAATCAGTTTTTATTGAAATAGCTAAAATTATTCCTGCAATCGTACTAAAAAAATAACCAATTGCTTCTAAGAATATATGTGGTATAGCACTCCAAAATACAGCTAAAAAAACTACTGAAAAAGAAACATTATAAACTAAACTGTACAAAGACATATATTGTGTAAAAATAACACCCCAAAGAATAGCATTCCAAACAACAATTAAAATACCTGCTGAGGGAAATATTAAAGCAAATAAAAAACAAACAAATATTACTGATAAATTATTTACAAAAATATCTTTAAAAATAATTAATTTATCTTGATTTTCAAAGCCAATATCTTTTGAAGGAACTAAATTATTATCCCAACCAATAGTTGAAAAAGCATTGCTTGATACTTCAAAAGGAGCAATTAAAATAAATAACATAACAGTTAAAAAAACACCTAAGAAAAAAATTAAAAAAAGATCAACTAAATCTTTATTTTCATCATATAATTGATTAAATCTTAAAAAATTAGTTTTTTTAGGAACAGACATTTCAACCATACTAATTCCTTTATGCTCAATTTTTTTAGATCTTCCAAACAATAATTGACTATATTTTGATTGTTTATAAATTTGTGGCATTAAAAACAAAGTTGTTAAAATTATTGTAAATAAACCTATATTTTCAGGAAAAATCAAAATAGATAATAAAAGAGAAAAAAGAACTCCAAAAGCTGCTAAGAAAAAATATTTTAAGTTTTTTAATAAAGTTTGTTTATTATCTTTAAAATAATTAATTATAGAAAACTTTTTTTTAGATACTGGTATGGCTGCTTTTTTTTTAATAGATTTAGTATTAATAAAACTAATTGTTGTTAAATCTGATTTTTTATCAGCCATAGAAATATAATCTATAAAAAAATATATAAACTAAGTGTTTTTTTAAATAAGAAAGATATTTATAGTTTTTAGTCTATAATTATTTAATATTTATTAAAAGAATTAATATAAAGAGAAAAATTATGAAAAAAATAAATTATAATATGCTTATATGGTTTATAATTACTCTTGTAGTTAGTTATTTACTTGTATATCTTATAACACCAGGAGATTTTTTCAAATCACCAATGTATATGCTACTTCCTATTGTTGGTTTCTTTGGAATGTATTATTTTTCAGAATATGTTTTAAAATATATGGCTTTAAAGAACAAATATCATTTGTTAATTATGTTTGTAGTTGTAGGAATAGTTAGTTATTTTCTAGCAATCTTCTTTTTCTATTGGAATATCATAAACTTAAATAATCTTCCAATGAAAGAATTATTCAAATTTTTGTTTAATAATTATGATTTATTTTTTAAATCTGCATTTTTAGAGTTTATTATTTCAGGAGCAATAGGAATTATTGCTTCTAAAAAATAAATTAAGGTAAAAGATTTAAAATGTCAAAACTATTTGTAAAAACATATGGCTGTACACTTAATAAAAAAGATACAGAAAATGTTGTAAAAGAACATAATTTTACAGAAGAATTTTCTGAAATAAAAAAAGCAGACTATATATTTATTAATACTTGTGGTGTTAAAGAACAAACACAAACAAAAATATTGAACTTTTTAAAAAAATTAAACGAAAATAAAATACCACAAGAAAAAATAATTATTTTTGGATGTTTAGTGAATATTGATAAAGAAGCGTTAGTAAGTGAAATGCCAAATGCAAAATACTTTAAAGTTTCAGAAAAAGAAAAAATAGAAAGTATAATCAATAATATTGAAAATAATAAATCATCAAATAAGAAAAACACACAAACTATTATTCTATCAAACGGATGTTTAGGAAATTGTTATTATTGTGCAGTTAAGTTTGCTAGAGGAAAACTTGAAAGTAAACCTATTGAAAAAATAATAAAAGAAATAGAATATTCTGTTAATGAAGAAAAATCTAAAGAAATATTATTAACATCACAAGATAATGGATGTTATGGTTTTGATATTAATGAAAACTTAAATACTCTTTTAAAAAAAATAATTGAAATAAAAGGAGATTTTAAAATAAGAATTGGAATGGCAAATCCACAACACTTAAAAATAATTATTAATGAATTAATTGAAATTTATAAAAATGAAAAAATATATAAATTTCTACACATTCCAATTCAATCAGGAAGTAACAAAATTTTAAAAGAAATGAATAGATATTATACAATTGAAGATGTTTATGATATTATTGAGAAATTTAAAAAAGAAATTCCTGACATTTCAATAGGCACAGATATTATTGTAGGATACCCTACAGAAACTGAAAATGATTTTCAAGAAACTATAGATTTTATTAAAAAAATAAAACCAAATTTTATTAATCTTTCAAGATTTGGAATGAGAAAAAATATTGAAGCTAAAAAATATAAAGATTTAATTTCTAGAACTAAAAAAGAAAGATCTAGAAAAGTCACTAAAATATTTGAAGATTATTTATTAGATAAAAATAAAGAAGAAATTGGTAAAGAAAAAGAAATAATAATCACAGAAATTGGAAAAAATAATAAATATATAGGTAAAACAAATAATTATTTATCAGTTGTAATTGATGAAAATGTAAAAATTGGTCAAAAAGTTAAAGTTAAAATTATTGATGCTGATAAATATAATTTAAAAGGCACTATTTTATAATCCAAAATAAAACACAACATAAGATTAGGTTTTTAAAGTAATTGTTACTAATTATATAATATATCTTATTTAATTTAAAAGTGTATGATTTATGGATTTTGTATTAAGTTTTAAAAAATATGTAGAAAACTACAAACTAGCTTTTTCTTACAGTATATTATTTATCTTTCTTTTATTTGTTATTGATCCTTTAATAAGTATTTTTGGAGGAACCTTAAATATATCTTATAATATTGTAAATAATACTTTGCAAGGAACTATTATTCTTTTATTTACAACTTTTATATTATTTTTTATTTATTCATTAATACAAACTGTTTTAATATATAAAATTGGAAAAGATTATAATTTTTCTGCAACTGTGCCTTTTAATAAAATTAAAAATTCTTTTTATAAATTATTAAAATTTAATTTTTCAACATTTTTATTATTATTTTTAATATCATCTATATTTTATGATTTAGGTATATTAAATAATTTCATTGTACAATTTATTTTATTAGTTATAACAGTAGGTATTTGGTTTGTTCCACAAATCATGATTCTTGAAAACGAACAAATACCAAAATCAATTCTTTTAAGTATTAAATATTTCCAAAGAAATTGGTTCCACTTTATAACTTTATTTATTAGTTCTTTTATATTAATTATAATCACAAGCATAATAGATGTTTTAATAAAAGGTTCTGCAGGAATTATTATATCTACTGGTTTTTTAGTGATTTTTGTAATTCCATTTATTGAAATTTTAAAAACAGAGATATATCTTAATAAATATAACTTATTAAAACCTAGACATCAATTAAAATGAATACTTAAAAGAGGTTGAAGTAAAATGCAAATTATTGATAAAATTGACAAACACATTATTGAAAAATTAATAAATGATGGAAGAATTTCATTTGCAAATATTGCAAAAGACATTAATTTAACAGATGTTGCAATTAAAAAAAGACTTGAAAGACTTAAGCAAAGAGGAATTATAAAAAATATATTTGCAGAAATTGATTATAATATTATAGGTTATAATGAAATCATTGAACTTTTAATTTGTTTAGATCCTTCTAAAAAAAACGAAATTATTAAAAAATTAAAAGAAAATGAAGATATATTAAATATAAGTGAAGTTACAGGAGAATATAACTTAATTTGTAAAATAATTGCACAAGATAAACCTGATCTTAAAATAGTTTTAGATAATATTTATTCTGTTGATGGAATAATTAAAGTAAATGTTTTTACTATTTTAAAAGAACATAAAAACAGTAAAAGCCTACCAAGTAAAATATTACAAACAACTTTCTAAAAGAGCTGTTAATTAATGAAACTGATTATTTCTGAAAAAGCAATTGCAGGAAAAAAAATTGCATCAATTCTTTCTAAAAATAAATTCACAACTGTTAAAGATAAAGGGATAGATACTTTTTCTTTTAAAAAAGACGGTGAAGATTATTTACTAATACCTTTAAGAGGACATATTAATACTGTAGATTTTGAAAACCCTGAAGGTTATTGGAGTATTTTTAATTTAGATCTTTTAGCTGATAAAAAATTTATTTATAAAGAAGTTGAGAAAAGAATCATTTCACTTTTAAAAGAAAAAAGAAAAGATTTAAATGAAATAATTATTGCAACTGATGCTGATAGAGAAGGAGAGGCTATTGGCCTTGAAGCATATGAATATGTGAAAGTTAAAAATGCAACTGCAACATTAAAAAGAGCATACTTTAGTGCTTTAATTGAAAAAGAAGTAAGTACTGCTTTTAAAGAACTTAGAGAACTTGATTTTAATTATGCTTATTCTGTTTTTACAAGACAAGAAATTGATCTTTTATGGGGTGCTATATTAACTAGATATTTATCAGTTATTTCAAACAGAAAAGGAAAGTTATTCTTATCAGCTGGTAGAGTACAAACACCTTTATTAAATTTAATTGTAGAAAAAGAACTTGAAAGAGATAAGTTTGTTGAAGAAAAATATAGAGTAATTAGAATTTTATTTGAAAAAGATAAAATTAAGTTTGAAGGAACTCATAAACTTAACAAAATGTTTGATATTGATAAAGCAGATTTAATATATGAAAAAATAAAAGATGCTAAAGATGGAACTGTTATATCTGTTTCAAAAAGTGAAAAAACACTTAAAAAACCAACTCCTTTTAACACAACTAATTTTTTAAGAAGTGCAAGTTCCTTAGGTATTGGAACAACAACTGCGATGAATACTGCAGAAAGTTTATATCAAAAAGGAATAATCAGTTATCCTAGAACAGATAACACAGTGTATCCTTCAAGTCTAGATTTTAAAGGAATTTTAGAAAAATTAAGTGGGCTTAAAGAATATGAAAAAGATGCTAAAGAAATTTTAAAAAAACCTATAAAGCCATCTAGAGGAAATAAAGAAACAACTGATCATCCTCCTATTTACCCTGTTGATATTGCAGTTGATTTAGCAGGAACTGAAAAAAGGATTTATGACCTTGTAGTTAGAAGATTTCTTGCAACTCTTTCAACTGATGCAAAAACAGAAAATTTATCTGTTTTAATTGATGTCTTAAAAGAACCTTTTGTTGTAAATGGCCAAAGAATAATTGATCCTGGTTGGAAAAAAATATATATATTTTCTAAACTAAATGAAGTTATTTTACCATTTTTAGAAAAAGGAAATGTTGTAAATATCAAAGATAAATTTTTAGATAAAAAAGTAACTACACCACCTCCTAGATATACTGAAGGTGGACTTATTAAATTAATGGAAGATCAAAATTTAGGTACAAAATCTACAAGACCTGCAATTATTCAAAAATTAAAAGATAGAGGGTATATTAAACCTGAAAAACAAATTGAACCAACTCCGATTGCAATATCTGTTTGTAGTGTTTTAAATAAACATTCAGATGCAATAACACAACCTAAACTAACAGCTGATATTGAAAATGAAATGGAAAAAGTAGCTTCTGGTAAAAAAACTAAAGAAGATGTTGTAGATGAATCTAGAAAAATACTTCATGAAATAATAAAAATACTTTTAAAAGAAAAAGATGCAATTGCAAAAGAACTCAGAGGAGGAATAGCTGAACAAAATTATATTGGTAAATGTAATAAATGCGGAAAAAATTTAATTATAAGACATGGAAAAACAGGTAAACAATTTGTTGCATGTTCGGGGTATCCTGCTTGTAAAAATACATTTCCACTACCTCAAAACAAAATTGTAACCCCTATTGAAGATGCATATTGTGAAGTATGTAAATTTCCAATGATAAAAGTTTCTTCTAAGAGAGGTAAAACATATGAAATGTGTTTAAACCATAAATGTCCTACAAAAGAAGAATTTTTGAAAAAAATGAAAGAAGAAGAATCTTTAGAACCAACAACTGAAGATGTTAAAAAAGAAGAAACTATAGTTAAAAAAAGAACTTATAAAAAGAAAAAAGTATGAGCCTTACAAACAAAGAGGACACCATCTATAAGAAAATAAAGGTTGCATCAGAAAATAATCCAGAAAAACCTGAGTTTCCATCTGATGACCCTAAATTTCCTGCAACCCCTACTTATAAAATAAAGATACCTGGTTATAATAATGTTTATTTAAAAGACGAAAGCTATAACCCTACTGGCACACACAAAGATAGAATGGCTTGGGAAATAATTGTTACTTACAAAAGTTTTTTAAAATCTAAGAAAGATGGGCTTATTGAAAAATTACCTGTTATGTCCATTATATCTTCTGGATCAGCTGCTTACGCCATACAATCACAACTTAGAAAATATGGTTTGCCTAACTTAAAGGTGATTGTTGATGAAAAAATATCTCCTGAAATAATTACAAGCCTTGAAAAAATGGGTTGTACGATATACAAAAAAAATTTATCATTAAAAAAATTGTCAGGAGAAGACATTCTTAAGATTACTGATAATCAAGAGGGTTTTGACATCACTTCAAATGAGGCTCTTGACCCAACAAGTAGATTTTATGATTGGTTAAGTTATGAGATAATCAATAATTCTCCAGACTATTGTTTTATTCCTTTTGGAACAGGTAATTTATTTGAAAATATTTTAAACATCACAAAAAAAGAAGTATCTACAAAAAATCACGATCCTAGATTTAAAGGAAATGTTAAAATTTTAAAAAGGTGTGATTTTTTTGGAGCCACAACAAATAATAAAACAACTAAAGCAGATAAACTTTATTCACCACATCTTCCTTTTGTGCATTATAGTGAACAGTGGTTGAAAACATATAAGTTTTCTGGATTTGTTGGACATTATTCTGACGTACTTATTTTTAAAGAAAGATACTTAAAAGAAGCATGCGAGATTTTAGAATCTCAAGGGGTTTCTTTTGAACCTTCTGCAGCTGCTGGTCTTGCATTATTTTTAGAAATAAAAAATAAAATACCTAAAACAAAAAAAATACTTATTGTTAGTACTGGAAAAAGTAAATATCTTTAAACTAAGAAAAATATGAAAATAACTTCTGAGATTTGGAGCAATTTATTTTTTTTAATACCTTTACTTTTAAGTGCACAATATAAAATGTATGTGTACACAGGGCTTACGCTTGTGCTTTTTATTTTCTCTACATTTTACCACCTCTCAAATAAAAATAAATTTAAGCTATTGGACAAAATATTTGCTTACTTTATAATTGCTTATAATGTATATTTGTTTTACTTAGCTAACTTCAAGATAATTTATTTTGGAACTGCTTTTTTATTTGTTTTAATAGGAGTTTACTTTTTGTATATTAAAAAGAACGATGATTGGCAATGGCATTTATCATCCTCAATTGTAAGCGTACTTTCTATTCTAGCTTACTCTTCAATTTAGAAAAAACAAAAATCTTTTTAAGCCCTTTCTATCATATATATAAATATATTAATTCTATAAGGAAAAAATTATGGTTGAAAAAATAATTTTAACTGTTAAAGAAACAGATATTAAAGATGCTTTGAAAGGTATTGCAAAAATAGATCCTCTTGTTTTTGATAAAATGAAATTAACTATTGGAGATGTAATATTAATTGAAGGATCTAAAAGAGCATTAGCTTATGCAACTAGAGGTACAGAGCTAGATGCTGGTTTAAATCAAATTAAAATAGATGGTATTGTAAGACATAACTCTGGTGCATCAATAGATGATTCTGTTTTTATTGAAAAAGCAAATGTATTACCTTGTGAAACAATTAACCTTGCACCTATTATTGAAAAAAATAAAAAAATAAATTTAAATAAAGATGTTGAAAGTTTAATTAAAGAAAAATTATTAAATATTAATATTGTTGAAAAAAACATAGTTAAGATTCCAGGACTTCCTATTCTAACAGAAGATGGTTATAGAGACTTACAATTAATTGTAAATAAAACAATTCCTAAAAATGCTGTAAGGATTACTGAAAATACAAAAGTAATTATTTCAGAAAAAGCAGAAGATTCAAAGACTCCTTCTATGACATATGATGATATAGGGGGTCTTAAAAAAGAAATTGAAGCTATTAGAGAAATGGTTGAACTTCCTATAAAAAGACCAGAGATTTTTAAAAAGCTAGGTATTTCTCCACCTAAAGGAGTTTTACTTTATGGACCTCCAGGAACTGGAAAAACTTTACTTGCAAAAGCAGTAGCATCTGAAACTGATGCAAAATTTATAACTATTAACGGTCCAGAAATAATTACTGCTCAAGTTGGAAAATCAGAAGAAAATTTAAGAGATATCTTTAAAGATGCAGAAGAGAATGCACCTGCAATTATTTTTATTGATGAAATTGATGCTATTGCTCCTAAAAGAGATAAAGCACATACATCTGATTTTAATAAATCATTATTAGCACAACTTTTAACATTAATGGATGGGCTTACAGCAAGAGGACAAGTTGTTGTTATTGCTGCAACAAATATGCCAGATTCAATTGATGTGGCTTTAAGAAGACCAGGAAGATTTGATAGAGAACTTGAAATTAATGTTCCTGATAAAGACGCAAGAAAAGAAATATTACAAGTTCATATTAGAGGAATGCCTATTAAAGATCTTAACATAGATGAAATTATAGAAATTACAAATGGATTTTCTGGAGCTGATATTTCTGCACTCTGTAAAGAAGCTGCATTAAAAGCAATTAAAAGATTAATGCCTTTAATAAATAAAGAAAATGGAAAACACTTATCAAGAGAGATATTAGATAAATTAATTATAACTCATCAAGATTTCTTGGACGCATTAAATGTTGTAGAACCTTCTGCATTAAGAGAAGTTCAAGTTCAAATACCAACAACCACTTGGAATGATATTGGTGGTCTTGATGAGCAAAAACAAAAATTAAAAGAAATGATTGAATGGCCTTTAAAATATCCTGATAAATTTAAAGAATTAAAATTAACACCTCCTGCAGGTGTTTTACTTTTTGGACCACCTGGTACTGGAAAAACATTAATTGCAAAAGCAATAGCAAATGAAAGCTCTGCAAATTTTATATCTTTAAAAACATCTGAAATAAAACAAAGTCTTCAAGGTGAATCTGAAAAGAAAATTAGAGATGTTTTTAAAAAAGCAAGACAACTTGCACCTGCAATTATTTTCTTTGATGAAATTGATGCAATTACAAGTATTAGAACAAATAATACTGCAAATTCTGATTATAATAATAGTATAATTTCACAATTATTAACAGAAATGGATGGTGTTTCAAAATTAAAAGATATTGTTATTATAGGTGCAACTAACAGGATAGATATTGTAGATACGGCATTTTTAAGACCAGGAAGATTTGATTTAAAATTAGAAATTCCAAATCCAGATTTAAAATCAAGAGAAAAAATATTTGAAGTTTATTTAAATAAAATGAATACTGATAAAAATATAAATATTAAAGAAATTGCAAAAACAACTGATGCTCTTTCAGGTGCTGAAATAGAATCTATTGTTAGAGAAGCTGGTATGGATGTTTTAAGAGAAAACATATCAGGTAATGAACAAAGTCTTTTAATAACTGAAAAACATATTAAAAAAGCAATTAAAGAAATAAAAAATATAGAAAAAGAAAAAGGGAAAAATAAAAAAAATAATTTAGAAAAAGGTGTTATATAATTCTATTTTTTAGATTTTTTATTTTTTTTTGAAAAGAAAAGTAAATAAACTATTGGTAAAATTCCTGCTGTATTAATTATAAAAATACAAACAAACCATGCAAGTTCTTTTCTTGTACCTGCTTTCCATAAAGCAATACCCTTCCAAACCATTTCCCAAATTGCAATACCTATTATTAAAGGTAAAATCCAAGATATATTTTCAATCATTTTTCATATCACTTTTTTATTTTTTTTTAAAATAAATATAATTAAACTAATAAAATTTAAAAGATATTTATTTAATTTCCAGAAGAACCAAAACCTTTTTCTCCTCTAGAAGTATCTTCAAGAGAATTTACTTCTTGTATTTTTGTTTTTAAAATTAATGTAGGTATCATTTGAGCAATTTTATCTCCTTTTTTAATTTCAAAATCTTCTTTTGAAGAATTAAATAAACAAATCATAATTTCTCCTCTATAACCTAAATCAACAACACCTGCAAAAACATCAATTCCTTTTTTAACAGAAAGTCCTGATCTTGGAGCAATTCTTAAATAACAACTATAATTATCAGATTCAATATTATTTATTGAAACAGAAATTCCTGTTTTTATAACTTTTCTTTCCATTGCAGGAATAACAACATCCTCATCAGAAAACAAATCAAAACCAGCATCATCATCATGTGCTCTTTCTGGTAATTTTGCAGTTTCAGTTAATCTTTTTACATTAATCATTTTAAAAAAACCTCTTTTTTAATTTTTCATATCACAAGAACCTTTAAATCCACAACCTGCAGAACACTCAGTACAACCACCAAGTTTAATCATAGTTCCTTTTTTACAAGAAGGACAAGTTTCTCCAGCTTCAGAACCATAAACTACATCTTCTTTTTCTTCTTCAACAACAGGTTCTTGAACTTTTACTTTTTTAGTTTTTTCATCAAGTTGCTTTTTAATAGAATCTGCATTTTTTTGTTCTAAATTTTTGTCAGTTGATAAAGCTTGTTCATCTCTAGATGAATCTCTATAAATTGTAACACCCTTACATCCAAGTTCATAAGCTTTAATATAAAGTTCTTCAGTTTGCTCAACTGTAAAATTAGCAGGAACATTAGCAGTCTTACTTATAGAAGAATCAGTCCATTTTTGTATTGCTGCTTGAACAGTAATGTGATTATCAGGAGATAATTCCATTGCTGAAACAAAGAACTCAGGAAGTTTACCATCTTTAATATAATCTTGTGCTAAAAGAACATTTACTTCGTGGAAACCAAGTCTTGATTGTCTATAAAACTTAAAAGCAAAATAAGGTTCTATTCCTGTAGAAGTTCCAATCATTGTTCCAGTAGAACCTGTTGGTGCTTGGGTTATTAAAGTTACATTTCTAATTCCTTTTTCTTTTATTTTTTCTTGAATTTCTAAAGGAAGTTCTTTAATAAAATTACTATTTAAGTATTTTTCTTTATCAAACTTTGGAAAAAATCCTTTTTCTTCAGCTAAAAGAGCAGAAGTAGAATACATTTCACAAGTTATTGTTTTGTATAATTTATCAATAAAGTTTATACTTTCTTTAGAACCATATTTAATTCTTAATCTAATTAATAATTCTGCAAGACCTAAAGTTCCACCACCAATTCTTCTTTCTGATTTTTGTACTTTTTCGTTTTCTGAAAAGAAATATGGTGTTAAATCAATTATATTATCTAAAAATCTAGTTAATACTCTTGCAGATTTTTTTAATTTATCCCAATTAAATTCATAAAGAGGACCAGTTTGGTCTTCTCCAACTTTTTCAGCAAAGGAAGCTAAATAAAGATGTCCAAGATTACAAACACCCCATGGAGGAAGACCTTGTTCACCACATGGGTTTGTTGCAACTATTTTATTAAAATAATAACTGTTACTTAATTTATTATATCTTTCCATGAAAACAACACCAGGTTCTGCTGATTTCCATGCAGATTTAATTATTTTTTTCCAAAGTTCTCTAGCTTTTACTTTTTCATAAATTTTTGTAGGATATCCTTTTTCTTTCCAACCTTTTAAATCTCCATCCCATTCTTGATCATAAACTTCAGAATAAGTTGCATTTTCATAATCAGGAAATTCTAAATACCAGTCATCATCATTTTTTACAGCTTCCATTAATGAATCTGAAACTTTTACAGAAATGTTTGCATGTTCTAAAACACCAGATTTTGTTTTTGAATCAATAAAAGAATAAATGTCAGGATGCCAATCATCAAGCATAAGCATTAGAGCTCCTCTTCTTGATCCACCTTGTTCAATTAAACCAGTTATAAAAGAAAATAAACCACCCCAAGAAACAGCTCCTGAAGATCTACCATGTACACCTCTTACATATGCATAAGCTGGTCTTAAACTTGAAAGTGAAGTTCCAACTCCACCTCCTCTTGAAAAAATTTCAGTCATTTGATGAGCTGCATCTTTTATAATTGAACTTCTAGAATCTTTAGCAGAAGGTATAACATAACAATTATATAATGTTAAATTTGAAGTATAACCTAAATCATCAACTGATGCACCAGAAAGAATTCTTCCTCCTGGAGAAATATGATTATTTTTTAATTGTTCATAAAATTCTTCAAACCATTTATTTTTAAGATATTCATCTTTTTCAACTCTTGCAACTGCTTTTGAAACTCTTTTATATGTATCAAAAACAGATTCTGATGGTTTTTCTGATTTGCTTTGATCTTGAATAAATTCATAATTATAATATTGGTCTGCATAAACTCCAGTAATCATATGTAGATGTAATTTATTATTAACAATATCTTTTACAATACCAATATCTTTTTTAGGATATTTAGGATCTTCTTTTGTAATTGTAATTACAAGATCACCTACTTCTATTTGATCTCTTTTAGATTTTAAAGAATACCTATCTAAAAAAATAATTAAACCTAAATCTTTAAAAGCATCTGAATTATTTAAAACATTTATTGCTTGTTTTGAAAGAGAAACTTTAGCTTCTTTTAATTTTTTAACAATTTCTTTATCTTCAATTATTTCTTTATTTTCTCTTAATTTTCTTTTTTCTTCTCTATAAAGAATAAATGATTTAGCAGCTTCAGTTTGTTCAGTTGCAATTAAAACATACTCTATAGTATCTGAAACATCTTCAACAGAAGGAACTTTATTTACAAATTTTGATTCTAAAACTAAAATTACTTTTTCAACTAATGTCTCTAATAGAGATTCATTTACTTGATCAACAGATTTCATTGCTTTTAAAATAGCTGATTTAATTTTTAGTTTATTAAAATCTACAACTTCACCTGTTCTTTTTTTAATTTGTGTAATTTTTTTAATTTTTAAAACCATGTTCATAAAAAATCCCTCTTTTGCTTTTTTTAAAATTCAATTCCTTTTCTTGCATAAGTTGTTTTAAAATAATGTTTAATTTCTTTCATTTCAGTTACAAGATCTGCAATTTTAATTAATTCTTTGTTTGGTTTTCTTCCAGTTATTATAAGTTCAATATTTTTTTGTTTACAAATATTAATTATTTCTTTAACTTTTTCTATTGTTATTAAATTATAATAAAGAATAATATTAAGTTCATCTAAAATTAAAATATCAATTTTTTCTTTATTTAAAATTTTATCAACATATAATATTGCTTTTTTTGTTGTTTCTATATGTTCTTTTAATATTTTATTATTTATTATAAATTCCTTAAATCCAAATCTTTTGAAAGTAATGTTCTTTATTAAAGGTAAAGTGTTTTGTTCACCAGTTTTTTGATTTTTTAAAAACTGAACAAAGTATACTTTAGCACCTCTTCCTGCAGCCCTAATAGATAATCCTATTGCCGCAGTGGTTTTTCCTTTACCATTACCTGTATAAATTTGAAATTTACCATAACTCATTTTTATAAACCCCTTATTTTTTTATAAAAATGTTTTGTGTTTGAAATATAATAGTGTATTTTGTTTTTATAGTGTTTGGTTAAAATTACAAAATATATGAAAGGTTTTTTTTAGATAAAACAAGTTTATGTTTAATTAAGTTAATTATTATGTAGTCTATATTAAAAACATATAAATATTATTCTGTATAATAATATAAAATATAGTGTTATATAGAAAAATAAAAAAAATGATTATTAAATGGATATTTTAGAAAATAATCTTAAATTAATTAATAAATTTAAAAATGAATTAAGTATTGAAGGATATAGTGATAAAACAATTGATATGTATTCTATGTATATTACATTATTTTCAAAATTTATTAAAAAAGACTTAATTACTATAAATAGTGATGATGTAATTGAATATTTATCTTATTTAAAACAAGAAAAAAAAGCTGAAAGTACAACTATGAACTTAGTTCTTTCTGCAATTAAGCATTTTTATTCTAATTTTTTAAAAATAGATTTAGAACTTAAAATTAAATTACCAAAAAAAGCTAAAAAGATACCTGTTGTACTAACATCTAAAGAAATAATTTTACTTTTAGAAAATATAACTGATTTAAGAAATAAATTAATTACACAATTTATTTTTTCAACAGGAGTTAGAATTTCTGAATGTATGGAAATGAAGTATAAAGATTTAGATTTTAATGAATATACAGGAAAAGTTGTTTCTGGTAAAGGAAATAAAGATAGAATAATAATATTATCTAAAAAATGGGTTGAAGAATATAAAAAATATCTTGAAAATAGAAAAATATCATCAGAATATTTGTTTTGTAATAGTGTTGGAAAACCATTATCTGTAGATACTGTTCAAAAATTTTTAAAAATAGCTGCTAAAGGAGCAGGAATTGATAAAAAAGTATCTCCTCACACCTTAAGGCATTCTTTTGCAACTAACCTGCTTGAAAATGATGTTAATATTAGATATATACAACAATTACTAGGGCATGCTAATCTAAATACAACACAAATATATACTAAGGTTAATACAAATAAATTAAAAATTATTAAAAATCCATTAGATGATTTGTAAAGGAAGCAAGACCCCGCACTTCCTGTAATAAATTTTAAATTTTTTATTATTTTTAGTAAAAATACCTTATTTGGAAAGTAAACTATAAATTAAACATAAAGTCTATTAATTAAATAAATAGATATATAAATCTTTTGTATAACACATATTATAATTAATATTTATTTTACTGGAGGAATTATAAATGACAACAAGAATTTCAAAATTATTTGGTATGGATATTTACCAAACAGATGCTACTTATAGAGGAAAAGTTCATGATTTAATAGTAAATATTGAACAAGGTGTTATTGAAACTATAACAACTCAACCTTTAAAGGTAAATTCAAAAATAGAAGCTAAAAAAATAATAACAGAACACAGTATACCTTATAATAAAGTTATATCTGCTGATGATATTATTTTAATTAATGCAGGAAACGTACCAACTAATAAAAAAGAAACTAAAATGGTTGCTGAAGAAACAATAGATCCTGCTAAAAGTAAAGATGCAGCTATAAGAAAGAAATATATAGGTTATAAAAGTAAATATTCTGCAAGAAGGTAATTTTTTTAAAAAATTACTTTCTTAATTAATTTTTTATCTATTTTTTAAGATATATTTATATATATTGTTATACTATATATATATAATATATATACATAATACATTTATTTTTTTTAATAAATATTTAATACAGGAAGTATGGGGTGTCTCTCTTGAGCAAAATAAAATCAATATATATAAAATATAAATTTATGTTTAAAGATGATATTAATAGATCTTCTTATCTTTATCAAAAAGTATTTAGATCTATATATGGTTATCAACAAAATGTAACTAAAAAAAATAACAAACCATATTTATATATTAGAAAAGGAATTTTAACAGATATACCTCATTACAAACCAGGAAGAAATGCAGTAATTATTCCTAAAGGTTATGAAAATAAAATTATTGATTATTTTTCAACAGGAATTAATCCAGCACATAATTGGAAAAGTAAAGGTGATTGGGATGTTAAATATACTGTTGATGAAATTGATTTAGATTCATCAAATATTATTAAAATTATGGAAGATTATATTTATAATTATAAAATAATTAATCTTAATAATAAAGAAACGAATATTTATGATGAATTAAAATATATTACTGAAAATAATATTTATGATAAAAATCATTTAACTAATATTTCTAAAATTGTAGAAAATATTATTAATTTTGAATGGTTTAAAGAAGTTAAAGAAGAATCAGAAAAATTAATTAAATTTTATAATAACTATTTAGAAATAAAAAATAAAATTTAGTTTTGTAAAGTAATTACTATATTTTTTTTAGTAATTACTATTATTTTTTAGTAATTACTTAATTTTCTTTAATAAATATAATATTTTTTTTCCAAGTTCTTTTTTTACCAGTATTATTTAATTTAATTAAATTTATATCTGTTAGTGTTTTTAAGTAAGGGTAAAGACTTTTTTCATTAGAATATTCTACATTAAAATTAAGTTTAATATTGTGTCTAATTTCATCCATTGTTACCCATTTATCTGTTGGTATAGAATTAATAATATGTTCTGCTTGAGTATTTTCTTTAATTTTTATTATATCCCAAATTGTATTTAATTGTTTGATTGAAATGTTTTCAACATCAGCTGTTTGAACATTATCTTCTACTATATTATTTTTATTATTAAGATATTTTAATTGTAATAACTTTTCTTGTTCTAAGTATTTTTCATTACTTAAATTTTCACTAAAATTATTATTTTGAGTAATATTTTTATCTATATTTTCAGATGAATAGGGTATACTATTTGTATTATTAATAGTATTTTTTTCTATAGAAATATTTGAATCATTATTTGTATTTTTATTGTTTTCATTAGTTTTTTCTTTTGAAAACATCTTTTTAATAAATTTTAGTAATCCCATATATATAGTAATTACCGTAATTATTTTAAATAGATTGGTAATTACAGTAATTATATGCATTTATTTATGGTAATTACTGTAATTATATTAAAATTTAAGTGGTAATTACCTAATATTTTATAAATTAAAAATTATATACTTAATTTTAGATCATATTTTTATGTAGCCTATAATAAATTAATTATATTTTTAGTAATTTATACTATTTTTTATCGTAATTACCATGGTAATTACTTATTAAATAACCTTAAAAATAGTTTATTTTTATAAAATTAGTTAAATTTATGTTTCTTTATTGATTTAAAGGTTTATTTTAACTTTATTTTTAAAATAATTAGTTTATAAGTTTTATTTGTGTTAAAAATTAGGTTTTTTGTAATTTCAAAATATGTCCAAGAAAGATAGTAAATAACTAATAATTTTGAGTAGCAGGGGTAGGATTTGAACCTACGACCTTCGGGTTATGAGCCCGACGGGCACTCCAGACTGCCCCACCCTGCTTTTTTTAAATAAATAAAAATAGTCTTAATATATATTTTAATATACCAAAATATATATAAACCTACTTAAAACAATAATTATTACTCACAATGATATCCTGAAGTATTATCATTTATTTTTTCTAATAATTCTTCTAATTTTTTAATATTTTTTTCAATAATATTTTTTTCTCTTTTAAGTTTATTAATTTTATTTTTACTATTTAATATTTCTAAATTAGCACTACAGTTTGGACATTTAAAATTATATGCAGCAGCAACTTCAAATATAACTTCTACATTACATTTTTTAGGACAGAAAAAATAATCGTGCCCTTCTTTTTGAGTTAATTCATACTCTAGTTTTTTAAATTTTTTAATTTCTTGTAATAATAAAACATCTACAATTTTTTTATATTTTATTTCCCAAATAAATTCATACAAATTATTTTCATTTCTTTGTTTTTTATAACATGCTATTCCTCTGAAGTGAAGACTATTTAGTGTAGATCTTACAACAGTAATTTTTTCATTTAATTTTTTAGAAATTTCTTCTGGAGACAATCCATCATTATTAAATAATTTTATAACATTAATAGCCATTGGCCCTGCAATTTGTTCTAAAAAAATAGCTGTTGATTTATCAGATAATAAGTCTTTTTTTAATTTATTCATTATAACACCACTTCCTTGTATACTATAATTATGTTACAAAACTATTTTAAGGAGATAACTTTTTTGCCTTTTTCTGTAGGTTCTAGTTTTATCTTATTATTTTTAAATTTATCAATATATAATGCATCAGGATTTAAAAAATTAAGAATAATTGCAAGAGCTGCAACTTCACTATGCGGTTGATTTGTCACAGAAACATTATAGTTTGCTTTTTGATAATAAAATTTATCTACCTTAGGTCCACCAACAATAATTAATAAATCTTTATTTTTAAAATCTTTTTTAATAAAATCTATTTTTTCAACAATTTGTTCTCCATACATAGTTAGATGTATTATTATTCCTTTAAAATCATCTACAAATGTTTCTGGTAATTCAATATATTTTGCATTAAAATTTCCACCCCATTGATTACTAATAGAAATTATATTTTTTTCAAAAACATTATCTTCTATCCCTGAATAATAAAATTCATCTGCACTAAAAGCTCTAGAAACTAATGCACAATGTGTTGTAATCCTTTTATCTCTAAGTGGTCTGTGATCTAATTTTAATATTTTAATCATTTTTTCTTACTTTTTAGTTATGTTTAATTTACAAATAAAATAGAAATTATTTATAAATGTTTAGTATATATATTATATAGTATAATCTTTTTATATATTAGGTTTGTACAATATAAAAAAGGATCCGTAGCTCAGTCTGGCAGAGCACTGGACTTTTAATCCAGGTGTCGTGGGTTCAAATCCCACCGGATTCACTTTCTATTATTTTTTATTTTAAAATAATTATTAGGGCTCGTAGCTCAGTCTGGTAAGAGCACTGGACTCTTAATCCAGGTGTCGTGGGTTCAAATCCCACCGAGCTCACTTCCTTAATACTTTAAAAAATAATGGTTCCGTAGCTCAGCCTGGGAGAGCAATAGGCTGAAGACCTATGTGTCGTGGGTTCAAATCCCACCGGAGCCATATTTTACTTTTTTTATAAAAATAATTTCTTCATCTGTTTCTATTGCTTTTCTGGCATTATCAAAAACTTGTTTATTTATTTTTATATTTTTATTAATTAGGTTTGTTTCTGGTGAATGAATTATTATGTTATCTACGTCATATCCTGTAATTATTATGAAGTGGCCTTGAAATGCACCTTCTTTTTGAAATAGTTTATTGTAATCTACTAATATTATCGGTACATATCCATCATTGATTTTTGTTAATATATTTTCTATTGTAATTTTTTGTTCGTATATCTTAACATTTAACATTTTTGCTGTATCATACATTTTTTTAATATTAATTAATATTTCATCTTTTAAAAATGGATTTGCTGTTAAAGAAAATTCGTCTTCTGGCAATTTAATTTCAGTTGTTTTTGTATAAAATTCAACATCAAAACCAAATTGTTTACTGACTAGTGCTAATTGCAAACTATATAATCCTTTTCCTTCTTTATAACTTAATTTGTGCTTAATTTCTTTATTTGATTTTTCTTCTTTAAAATAAGCATACACCATTTTTAGTGCTATTGGGCCGCAATCAAATTTTTCGTCTTGTTGATAATAAGGTATGTTTAAGTTCATATGTATATTTTTAATTAAAACTATTTAAATTTATTTGCTTTTTTAATTTTATAAAAAATAAATTCTCTTTTAATTGTTTTCTATTATATATTATATTATGGATGATAAAACATATACTCCTATGATGAAACAATATGTTGAAACTAAAAAACAATACCCTGAAGGTATTTTACTTTTTAGAGCAGGAGATTTTTATGAAATGTTTTTTGATGATGCAAAAGAAGCATCAAGTATCCTAAACATAACTTTAACCAAAAGAGGTAAGGGTGCAACTGAAGCTCCTCTTGCAGGTATACCCTACCATTCAATTGATCCTTATATTGCAAAATTAATTAAATCAGGAAAAAAAGTAGTTATTTGTGATCAAATAGAAAACCCTAAATTTGCAAAAGGCTTAGTTAAAAGAGCAGTTACAAGGATAATTACTCCAAGTACTTTTTTTAATGATTCTTATGATAATAATTTTTTATGTTCTATAACGAACCACAAAGATAAATTTGGGTTCTCATTAGTTGATATTACAACTGGAGAATTCAAAATTACTTCTTTTAATGATTTTTCAAGTCTTTTAAATGAATTAATATTAAATAAACCAAAAGAAATATTATTAACTAAAAATATTTTAAAAAATATAGATTCTCTTGACTTGATTAAAAAAGCAATACCAAGCACTATTATAAACTATACAGATAATTTAGATGTTGAATTTGCCTATCAAGAGTTATTAAATCACTTCAACATGAAATCTTTAACTCCTTTTGGTATTATTTCTACTAATCATTCATCAGAAATAATTTTATCTGCTTATAATGCTATTAAATACTTAAAAGAAACACAATTTTCAAATCTAAGTTATATTAGAACAATTAAAGAATATTCATTAAATAAATATTTAAAATTAGATAGAAAAACTGTTAGAAACTTAGAACTTGTTTATAATCTTCAAGATTTTTCAATTAAAAATTCATTATTTCATTTAATTAACCATACAAAAACACCTATGGGTTATAGAAAATTATATTTTGATTTATTACACCCTATATTAGATAAAGAAAAATTAAATAATATTTATGATTCTGTTGAGGAATTAATTAATAATCAACATTTAATGCAAGAACTTTCATTAAATTTATCATATATTGGTGATATTGAAAAAATAATTAGTAAAATTGGTTTTGGAAATGCAAATCCTAGAGATTTAATTTCTTTAAAACAAAGTATCTCAATACTTCCAAAAATAAAAATGATATTAGAGAGTACTTCTTCTAAAAATTTAAAAATATTAAATAGTGAATTAATAACTTTAGATAGATTGCATGAATTAATTAATGTTTCAATAGTTGAAGAACCTCCTTTCACAGTTAGAGAAGGTAAATTTATAAAACCTGGTTATTCAAAAGAATTAAGTGATTTAATTTATACTTCTAAAAATATAAATTCTTGGTTAGTTGAATTTGAAGCTAGATTAAAGACAGAAACAAATATTAAATCTTTAAAAGTAAAATTTAACAAAGTGTTTGGATATTACATAGAAATACCAAAAGCACAAGCAAAAGAAGTTCCTTTTTATTTTGAAAGGAAACAAACACTTGTAAATGCAGAAAGATTTACAACAAAAGAACTTTCTGAAAAAGAAATAATTGTTTTAAATGCACAAGAAAAAAGAATCGAACTAGAATATAATATTTTTTTAGAAATTTGTAAAGAAATTAATACTTATAGAGAAGAAATTAATTTAGTTGCAAGTTTAATTTCAGAACTTGATGTATATTATTCATTTGTAAATGTATCTTTGTATAATAATTGTTCAAGACCAATAATTAATAATTCAGATAAATTAATATTTAAAGAATTAAGACATCCTATTATTGAAAAAAACATAGAATTTATACCAAATGATTGTTCACTTAATAATTTAGAAAGAACAATGATAATTACAGGTCCAAACATGTCTGGAAAAAGTAGTTATATGAGAAGTGTTTGTCTTGCAATAATTCTTGGACACGTTGGTTGCTTTGTTCCTGCTAAAGAATCAGAAATTGGTCTAATAGATGGTATTTTCACAAGGATAGGTGCTTCTGATGATATTTTACATGGTCAAAGTACTTTTTTAGTTGAAATGTCTGAAATTTCTTATATTTTAAATCATTGTACAAATAATAGTTTTATTATTTTAGATGAAGTTGGAAGAGGTACAAGTACTTATGATGGTTTAAGCCTTGCTTGGTCAATTACAGATTATTTGAATAATAGAATTAAATCAAAAACTTTAGTTGCAACTCATTATCATCAATTAAATAAAATGGAAGAATTATTTGAAGGTGTTAGTAATTACCATGTAACTGCAAAAGAAGAAAACAATAATTTAGTATTTTATCATAAACTAATAAAAGGTGGGATAAATAAAAGTTATGGTATTCAAGTTGCAAAAATTGCTGGTCTTCCAGAAGAAATTATTGAAAAAGCATTATTAATTCAAAGAGATTTAGAAGAAGATGTTTTTTTAAAACAAAATAAATCTTCTCCTAATTTACAAGAAGTTAAAAAAATAAATGAAGATGAAAAAAGAATTCTTTTTAAAAAAGAACAAAAAAGATTAGAAGATTATAAAAAATAAGTGAAAATATATGTTAATTAAAAAATTATCTCAAGAAACCATTAATTTAATTAGTGCTGGAGAAGTAATTGAAGGTCCAAGTGATATTTTAAAAGAACTTTTAGAAAATTCTGTGGATGCTAAAGCAACAGAGATAACTGTTGAAATAAAATCTTCTGGTTTAGATTTAATAAAAATAAAAGATGATGGTACTGGTATTTTAAAAGAAGATTTAGAAGTTTGTCTTGAAAAATACACTACAAGTAAACTTGAAAAAATAGATGATTTATACACTATTGATAGTTTTGGTTTTAGAGGTGAGGCATTATCAACTATTGCTGCAGTTTCAAAATTTAAAATTGTATCTTCTACTACAAATGATGGTAAGGGATATGTTTTAGAGAATAACAATATTTCTCAAGTATCTTCAAACAAAGGAACAACTATAACAGTTCAAGATTTATTTTATAATGTGCCTGTTAGAAAAAAGTTTTTAAAATCAAAAAGCTTTGAATATTCTAAAGTATATGAAGTTTTTCTTGCAAATGCTTTATTAAATCCAAATATTACTTTTAAGTTTATTTCTGAAAAGAAAAATGTAATTTTTCCAAAAACAGATTTTGAAAATAGATTAGTTCAAATATATGGTGTTGAAATTAAAACTAAAACAATTAATTTAGATATTAATACAGAATTATTTAAAGTTAAAGGAATTTTAACTAATCCTCAAAATCCAGTTTATTTTCCTTCAAATTTTTTATTTATTAATAAAAGATTTGTATTTTCACCTCAAATCTATAAAGCTATTATTGATTCTTATAAAGATTATTTAATGATACAACAAAAACCATTTTTTATTTTATTTATTGAGTTAGATCCTAGAACAATAGATGTGAATGTACATCCTAAAAAAAGAGTTGTTAAATTACAAAATGAAATGTTGTTTTTATTAGAGTTTAAAAGAGAATTATCTAAAAAATTAGATGCATCTTTAGGTAAATTTGCTCCTGCTTTAGAGCATAATTCTTTAAAAGATTTTATTTCTTCTAAAAATTCAGATTATTCTTCTTTTCAAAAACCAACTCAAAGTAGTTATTCAAGTAATAACTATTCAAGTAATAAAGAAGTTCCTTTTTTCAGAAGTGATCTTCAAAAACCACTTTATGAAAATAACAATATTTCTAGTATTTCAGATAACTTAACTTTATTTGAACACAATATTACAAAAATACTTGGTCAAATAAAAAACACCTTCATTATTTGTGAAACTGATAAAGGGATGATATTAATTGATCAACATGCTGCTGATGAAAGAATAAACTTAGAAAAAAATAGATTGAAATATGCTGATTATGTTGAAAAACAAAATTTAATATCAGAAATTTCTTTAGATTTTATTTCTGAATCACATAAAGAAATTTTAGCAAATAATATTGAAATTTTTAAAAAAACTGGTTTTGAATATTATTTAAAAAATGATATTTATTTTTTAAAAACAATTCCTTTATTTTTAAATAAATATTTTGATAAAAACTTATTTTTAAATCTTTTAAAAGATATTGAAGAAGGCAATAATGAAGTTTTTAAACTTAAAGATAGTCTTTTAAAATTAAGATCTTGTAAAGAATCTATTAAAGCTAATGATTATTTAAGTAGTCATGAACAAATAGAAATTATTAAAAAATTAAATCTTTGTAAAGATAAAGGTATTTGTGCTCATGGAAGACCAACAATTATATTTTTATCTTTAAAAGATCTTGAAATATTATTTAAAAGAATAGTTTAAATCTTTACAATCCATATAAATAAAAATACTGTAATTATTAATAAAATAGTGATTGCTGTATTTTCAGAAGAATCTGGGTTTTCTGAATTAATGCTAATTGTTTGAGTACCAATATTTTTAACATTTTCTCCTTCTAAATAATTAATAGTAAAATTTAAGGTGTGTTCTCCTTCTTTATATGTTTTAATTATAAATGGTATTTCAACAACATCTTTTGGTCTAATTAGATTTATTTTTTCTTGAGATACAATTATTTCTCCATTAAAATAAGGTTTGATATATACATCTGTAACTTCTTTTTCTGAATTGTTAATAATAATTAAATGACCAGTTTGTTCTTCTTTTGGTACAATTATTTTTTGAATATCTATATGATTTTCTAAAGCATTTTCTTTTTCTGAAATAGTTATTATTTTTTGTTTAATTTTTTTTGTAATTTCTTGGTTAAAAACATCTGTGTATTTAAGATTTGCAATAGGTGTTGCAAATGTGTTATTTGAATCTGTTTTTACAAAATAATCTATTTTTATTTCACTTTGAGCTTTAAGCAATCCTTCAAAACTTGTTTCTCCAGAAACATTTTCTAAATTAGAATTATATATGAATAAATTAGATGCATTTTTAAGTTCAATAAAAGTATCTGCATAACCACTATTTCTTACGTGAATAGTAATAGGTATTAAAGTATTAACATATGCTGTAGAAGGTGCATCTTGATAAAAATCTTCATCAGTTATTTTTGAATTATAATAAGTTCCAATTAAACTATCTGAATCTATAATTAACCTTGGTAAAAAATTATTTTCAATACAAATTTCTAATTTGTTATCAATTGAATCAAATTTTCCTAATTTTATAATATTTTTTTCTTTAATCTCTTTATCAATTATTTCTGTAATATTTTTATCATTTACTTTAATGTTGATTATAACTCCTTTAGAAATAGGTATATAATTTTTAAGCATTAATTGAAAATAAGTTTCTGAAAACTCATCAGATTTTAAATTAAAAGTAAAATCTTTACAAAAACTACTTCCTTTTTCAACAACAATATCACCTTTATCTAATATATTTAAAGTGGTTTCATCAATAGTTGTTGCTAATAATGAGTTTGAAATTAAGATAATTCCAATAATTAATAAAAAATACTTATAATTCATATATACTTCACAATATATTATATCTAACAATTAATTTATATTCTTATCTTTAATGTCTTAATATTTTTTTCTTTTTCTCAGCTATGGTTTTTTCTTTCTTTTTATTACCCAACCTTAAATAAGCATATAAACTAACGAATAAAACTACAATAATTGTAATTAAAATATATTGTGTTTTTGTTGAATTTTTCGAAACAGGATTTGTTTGTTTTAAAACATAAATTACATCAAGATATTTTTCATCATCATAATTTGTTTTTGCAAAATTAAGTGTTTCAACATCATATTCTTTTTTTTGATAATCTATTATTTCTTTTTTAGCATCATCTTTTATTTCAATTAAACCAGAGGTTAAATTATCATAATCTGATTTTATTTTTTCAATTCTATTTATTGTTTCTAAAGAAATGGCATTAAGTGCACCTTTGTAGTCTTTTTCATTATATTTTTCATCAAAGTTAGATAATTCTTTATTGAAAAGTACACTTTCTAAAAAAGCATAATTTTTTTCTAATCTTTTTGCATCGTTTTCTGTAATTCCAGAAAAATACCCAATTGAATAAAGATCAGTTAAAGTATATGTTTCATATAACAAATATGTTTTTGTAATTATTTCATTAATTTTGTCTTCTTCTAAATTATTTGTTATTGGGTTAATGTAATAATAAAGTTCTTCAGCTTTTTCTTTTAGTTTCTGATTAATTATATCTTTAATTTCTGTAATGTTTTTATCTTTACTTAATAAATCTAAATCTATGTTTTCTAAATTATTTTCATTAATAATTTCATTAAGTTCTTTAAATTCAGCAATTTCTAAACTTTTAGTGTCGTTTTGTAAGTCCTTTTCTCTTTTTTTAATATCTATTAATAACTGTATTAAATCTTTTTCTGCTAAAACCATATTTTGATATTTATTACTTTCTATTTTTTCTAATTTGTTTTCTTCAAAAGAAGTTAGTTCTTTTTGATAAATCTCATTTAAAGTAATTAAATAATTTTCTTCAATAATTTGATAATGTTTGTTTTTTTCTAATAGTTTTTGTAAGGTGTTATAATAACTGTAAATAGTTTCTATTTCATTAATACTATATTCTTCAGAATATGGTTTGTCCAACAAATATTTCAATTCTTTAATTGATTCTTTTTGAATATCTAAAAATCTAGTGTTTCTAAGCTCTTCTGCTGCTAAAATTATTTCTCTAATTTCTTCATAAACTTTATTCTTTTCAATTAATGTTTTTAAAACAAATTCTAAAACTTCATCTTTTTTAATCTCTATATTATAAATTAAGTTTCCATTTTCTTCAAATAAAGTAATTTCTTTATTATTTTTATAAAAAGTATTAATTTCGTTTTCTTTAGTTTCTTTAATAATTAATTTTTGATTAATTTTTTCAAAAAATTTATTCTTTAAAGAAATATTTGTTGTTGTAATAAATTTATCACTACTTATTTCTTCAATATTTTTAGATAGGTTATTTTCAAATACAGGTCCATAGACATAAAATTCATTTTCTTTTTTTGTATAATAATAAATATTATTTTCTTCTATAATAACATCTTCATTTTTAGATATAAATCCATCAATAAATAAAAGTGAATCATATATTCCTTCTACTTCGTTTTCAATTGTAATTTTAATAATACTTTCTTTTAATGATAAATAAATTATTTCATAATTTATATTTTTATTATTCTCATAATCTACTAAGAAATAATTTTTACCAGGATATATAGTGTGTATCTTTATTTGTGTTTTATTAATAAGTAACCCAGGATCTTTAGATACTAGGTTTAAATAATTATTTTCTATTTCAATATTTAAAATAATTTCAGAGAAGTTATTTATTAATTCAAAATAATATTTATCATCTATTTTTTTAATAGTGTAGTTTTTATTTTCTTGAATGATCTTTTTAATGATTAAATCTATTTCTCTTTCAATATTATTTATTTTTTCTTGATTTTCATTAATATTTATAATTAACTCAACATTATTTTTTTGTTTTATTTCCTTTACATCTTTTTCAATTTCACTAATTATTTCATAATTTTCTTCAAGTTTATTTTCAACATATATTTCATTAATTTTATTTTCTATTTCTTTAATTCTTTTTTTAATTATAATTATTTTTTCATTACTTTCAAGTTTATAATTTATGTTGTTAATGTGTTCTAAACAATCTTCTTCTGTTGAATAAATATATAATTCATAATCTTTAACTTCTTCAATTTCGCTTTCAATAACACTATAAATTAACTCTTGGCAATTTTGTATTTCATTTGCATTTTTTATTTTTTCACAATAATTTAATTTTTCAAGAAGATTGTCACTTTCTTTATATTGACTAATTAATCTTGATATATATAGATTACTTTGTTCTTCTAGATTTTCAACTAAAATATCACAAGCAAACAGTTGAGAGTTTTCTAACTTTTCTTTTTCAACAATTTCTTGGTTTTGTAAAATTTCTAAATTAATTTCTTTTAATTCTGATAAATATTTTCCAAAAGTAATTGTTTTATTTTCAAAGTAATTTTTTTGTTTTAAATAATAATTATATTTTTCAGTAGTTAAATATTCTTTATTTTTTTCAATTTCTTTTTGATAATCTTCTATTTTATTATAAATTACATCTAAATTTTCAGTTATTCTATTATTAATAATTATAAATTCTGTAACTAATGATTTTTCTTTTCCAACCAACTTATCCATTAAAATATAAAAATTATATCCATCTAGTTTATCTAAATTATAGTTTATGTTTCTTAAATCTTCTATGTTAGATAATTTTTTATATACAAAATTATTTATTCTTAAAATTTCAGGAAGATTAATTTCTTGTGAATTAATTTCTTTTTCATAGATTTGTAAATAATACAAAGTTAGATCAGATACATTTTCTTTTGCAAGATAGGTTTCTCTAAAACCTAATTCTTTAGAATATACATGTAATTCTTTAATTTCTTGATTTACTTTTGATAAATAACTTTCATTTTCTATTTGTTTTTTCATAAAATTAATATTATCATTTAATAATATATAATCTTGAAATATTTCTTCTTCAGGAATTAGGTTAACTTCTTGCTGTTCTAAAAATAAGGTATAATCAATAATAAGATACATGCTTTTTTTAGTTGCATTATCAACATATGAAAAGGTTTTAGAAAAAAGGTCCATTACATCATTATAATTATCTAAAATTGTTTTGATGTTCTCTTTTCTACACCCTTCATTCAATAAATCTAGTTCTTTTTTAGTAAGTGTATAATAATAATGACTGGATGCTAAGTAATTTTTATAAGTATCTATATTTTGACTTAAAGAAAGAGGTATTTTGTTATTTTTTTCAATAGATAATTTTTCAATTTCAGTAAAACATTTATTTTGAGAAGTACAATCATCAATAGAAGTAGAGGAATAATGAGTTAAAGCAAGACAAGCTTGCTTTTCTCTAGTGGTTATAAATTCAAGGCAACCTGAAAGGCTTACTAGTAAAATCAATAAAAAATATATGTATATTTTTTTATCAATCAACTTTTTTATCTCCTAATATCTTACAATTCCTTCTGCATTTATTGTTACTATTTTAAATTTAATATTAGTTTTTAAAAGAATAGATAATATTGCACTATGTTCTTTTCCGCTTCCAGAATGTATATTAAGTTCAATATCTTTTAAATCTTTAGGCATTTGATTTTCAATATCATCAACAATTTCTGAAAAACCTTTTCTTGGATCAATAATTATCCAGTTTACTTTTTTTGAACAAGTAAATTTATCTTGTGCCCATTCGTTTGAGATTAAATAAACTTTATCGTAATCAGTGTTATCTATTATGTGTGCTACTTGTCCCCAAGTTCCTTTTCCTGTACTTAGTATTCCTAAAAACATTTTCATTTATTCACCACCGTTTAAATCAAATTTTTCTTTAGATTCTATATAGATACTAACAAAATCTTTTCCTTTATCTGTAAGATAATAAACTTCTTCTTCATCTAGTTGGATTTTTTTGATTAATTTTGTCTGTATTAAAGTATCTAATATATTATATAGAATAGATACATTTTTAAAATATATATTTACCTTTAATTCTTCAATTTTAGGTGGTTTTTTATTAATTTCAACTAAAACAGCCATATGTTCTTTAGATTGTATAATTTTTAGAAGTTCTGGTTCTTTTTCAACCATTTCAATTAATTTTTCTTTTTCTGTCATTTTTAATCACTTTTACCATGTAAGCACCTTCAAGTTTATACCCTTGTTTTTTATAGTACTCTCTAACTCCAATTCCACTAATTATAGCTACTTTTGTTTTATTTTCTTTAAGTGAAATTGTTTCTGCTAATTTTAATAGTTTTTTACCAATACCAATATGTTGTATATTTTTATTTTTAAACTCTGTGGCTTGTCCATATACATGTAATTCTCTAACAATTGAGGTATTTTCAGTTATTTCTTTAACAAAAGGTTGACTTGGTATTCTAAGTCTTATAAACCCAAGCAAATAATCTTTCTTTTCTGCATATATAAAATATTCTGTTCCACCAGATGCAGCATATTTAATTTTTTTAATAGAATAGCTTTTGATACTTTCTATTTTTTGTTTAGGTTCACAACATCTAATACAGTTACATTTTGTTTTTCTTTTTTCAAGTTCTTTAAAAACAAGTTCTCTTAAGTTACTTTTTGTAATTCCTGCAAGTATTTTTGTTGCAGGTATATCTCTTTGAACTCTCATTATCCTTACCCATTTAGGAACAATTTCTTTAACATCTGCAATTAAATTAATTACTTCTTTTTCAGTATAAGGAATGTATTTTTGAGAATAATACATTTTTTCAAGAACTGTATGCTCTGTAACTAAACAAGGATATATTTTTATCATATCAGGACAATAATCTGGATTTGAAAATATTTCTTTAAAGCTTTCAAAATCTCTTTTAATATCGCTTCCAGGAAGTCCAATCATCATGTGATATAATACTTTAAATCCAGAATCTTTAAGTTCTTTTGTAGCCTGAATTACTTCTTTAATTCCATGTCCTCTTTTTACAAAAACATGTACATCATCATATGTAGTTTGAACTCCAAGTTCAACTCTTGTTCCTCCAAAATCTAAAAGTCTTCTAATAATTTTTTTATCACAATAATCTGGTCTAGTTTCAAAGGTAAGTCCAACTATTCTTCTTTTTGTTTTCATTAATATTTTTTTAAGATTATTTAGGTCTTTACTTTTAGAATTTGAGATTGCTTGAAATGTTTTAATCATAAAATCTTTTTGATATTTATAATCAGTTGAAGGAAATGTTCCCCCCATCACAATAAGTTCTAATTTATTTGTAGGATGTCCAATTGCTTCAAGTTGTTTTATTCTATCTGTAATTTGTTTTGCAGGATTAAAATTATTTAATTTACCTCTCATACTTGCAGGTTCAAAACCAGTGTAGCTTTTAGGTGTATCTTTAAAGCTAGGACAAAAAATACAATTTCCAGGACAAACATGTGGTTTTGTCATTACTGAAAGTATTGTTACTCCTGAAAGTGTTCTAGAGGGTTTAGTTATAAATGTAGAAGTTGGGTTTTGAATATCAAGGGCATGTAAAATATCTGAAGTTAAGGGTAATTTTGATAAATTATATTTTTTTGCAAAACTTGCTTTCATCCCTTGAAGTTCTTTGTATTTTATTTTTTCAAGATTTATATCTTTAAAGAAATCTTTTATTCTTTTTATTTTTTCTTTGTTCATGTATCTATATGATTTTAATTATTTTATTTAAAAAATAAATAGGTATTAAGTTTGAATTAAATAAAGGATAAAAATGTTCTTTTGAACCATATATTGATTTAAGATCTTTAATAGTTTCTATTTTTATATTGTAATTAATACTATTTGTTAAATCCTCTTCTTTAGGATATATTTTTAAAGTAAAATTTTTCTCTCCAATTTCTTTAGGATAATATTGATATATTTGTTCTGTTACACTATTTGGTTGAAGAATAATTTTTTTCTCTTTTGAAAGTCTTTCTTTTTTATCTAAAAACCATTTATCTGAAATATCTGAAGTAATCATTATTTTTTTAGTGGTGTTTGACTTATTAATAATACTTAAGGTTATTGTTTCTTTTTGTTCAAATTTAACATAAGGATTATAATTAATTAATTTTGAATGAATTACTTGATCTGTAATTTCCATATTTAAAATAATTTCTCTCTTTTGGTTTTCAGAGCTTAAAATTAATTTTAATGAATATGGTCCAGATAGATTTTCAGCTAATTTAATTTCTGTAAAAATACTTTCTCTTGTTTGTCTTGTTTTTTCTACAATGACGTCGTTTATTTGATTTGGACTAATAGAAATGTAGTTATAATTTTCATTTTCTTCTAAAAGAAAACTAATCATGAAAAATTCTCCTGGAGAGAAAAAACCTAATTCTACAGTGTCATTATAAGTTAAATCTTTAGAGATTGGTTCTAATAATTCTAATGAAAATAAATTAGTACTAATCACTAACATAAAAATAATTATTATTAAATATTTTTTCATAAATTTTCTTTTATCCTATCCTTTATTAAATATTTTTTATCTATATATATTATAGCTAAACAAATATAAAAAGCTTTTTAAAATTAAAAAGGTTGGAAATACTTATGAATCAAAATACAATTGATAATAAATATGAAATGATAAAAAAACACCATACAGAAACTTTAATGGAAGCAATAGAAACTAAAAAAGTTGATGAAATATTAATTCCTTTTCTTTTAGAAGTTACAAAGATTCCAGATGTTTTTACTTCTTCTTCTTGTGCTGGAAGAATAATGCTTTTATCTACAGATGAATATGAAAATAAGAAAGTCTCTTCTTTTCATAAAAAATATCATAGAACAACAACTTTTGAAGAACTTAAACAAGATACTGATGATTTTAATGAATCTGAGCTTTGGTTTAAGATGGAACCTTTTATTTTTCATTTTGGATGTAAAGATTATGAAAAGGCAAAAGAACTACTTTCTTTTTCTCAAGAATTTGGGCTTAAAAAAGCAGGTATAATAACTGCTCATGATGGAAAGTATATCTTAGAGGTTACAAGTACACAGTATATGGCCTTACCTTTAAAGGAAAATGGTAAAATGTTAGTTACTGATGATTATTTAAAATTTATAGTTGATAGGGCAAATAAAAAAATAGAAAAAAACTTTGAAAGACTTGAAAAGTTTTCAAAGTTATTTTTAGAAAGGTTTTCTTGAAAATATTTATTTTTTATCATCTTTTAAATACGCTTTAATAAATGGTAAATAATTTTTAAGATCATCAGGATCTACTTTATTTGCAACTTTTTTAACATCTTTAGTTTTACTAATTGTATCTGTGACTTTATTTAATAAAGATGTAAGCTCCATTGGAAAAATAATTTTAGAAGATTGTCCTTCTGCCATTTTTTCTAAAGCTTTTAAATAATAATAGATAACTGTTTTTTCTGATAATTGATCAGTTGCATCTTTAACAGCTAAAATTTTTGCTTTTTCAGATTCTGCAAGTTCATAAACAGCTAGTTTTTTCTGAACTGCTGCTTTTTGTTCGTGCATTGCCATTAAAATATCATCTGGTATTTTAATATCAGTAAGTTCAACAGAAGTTACTTTTACACCCCATTCTTTAGAAACACTTTCTAAGGCTTTTTTAAGTTTAGTATTAATCTCTTCAATGTTTGTAATTACTTCTGTAATTTCAAATTCACCCACAACATCTCTAAGCATTGCAATAACATACATTGTTGATGCTTTTCTATAATCTTCAACACTAACTATAGAATTAATTATGCTTTCTTTATCATTTCTAACAGATATAAATAATACACCATCTATTCTAAGTTGGATGTTATCTTTTGTTAAAACATTTTGTGGAGGAATGTCCATGGTTTCTACTCTTAAAGTTACAAGGTTTGGTTTTTCAATCAATGGCCATACAAAAGTCCATCCTGGTCCTCCAACTCTTCTAACTTTTCCAAATCTAAAAATTACTGCTCTTTCATAATCTTTTAAAGTAAGTATTATTTTTAATTTAAATATTAAGAATATAAAAAACACAATTCCTAAAAACCAAAAAACACTAGTTTGTATTTTTTGACTTAAATAAAAAATAGCGATTATTAAACCTAAAACAAAAAGGGTCAATATTGTAAAGATAAAATTTTTAAATTTAGATTCATTCATAGAATATTCATTTTTATAAGTTTATGTAAATAAATTAAATTACAATTGTTTTATATATTTTTCTATATTATATATTTTGGAGTACTCATGGCTAAATCTAAAAAATCAGAAACTAATAAAACTAATGAAGTGAAAATAGTTTCTCAAACAATCTCTGATGAGATTTTAGATCAAGAAAAGATATTAGTCGTATGTGTAGATAGAGATAATGATATTGGTCAAAAAATTAATGTTACTGGTCCAATCATTGGTTTTAAAAATAATGTAAAGGTTGTTACTAATTTTGGAATTGCAGATCCTGAAGATTCAGATGCAAATTGTATTTTTGGTGGTTTGAAAGTTTATAAAAAATTAGAAAGTAATACTGATGTTGAAATTGTAACATTAACAGGACATTCAAAAGAAAATATTTTATTTTCTGATAAAAATATAGCTAATCAATTAAAACAAGTATTGTCTGTTTATCCTGCAACAGGTGTTGTTTTTGTAAGTGATGGTGCAGAAGATGATCAAGTAATTCCATTAATTCAAAATTTTGTACCTATAATTTCTAAAGAAACAGTAATTGTTAGACAATCTAAAAGTTTAGAAAGTACCTTTTATACAATAAAAAGAGCTTTAAAAGATCCTTTTTTTGCAAGAGTTGTTTATGGTGTTCCTGCAATTGCTTTATTGTTATTTGTTTTCTTTAGGGCTTATGCTTTACAGATTGTTGCTTTTTTACTAGGAATGTATTTTTTAGTAAAAGGTTTTAGTTTAGATAAAAAAATAATTTCTTTTTTTAAAAATGTTACAAATAAATTTTCAATATACAGGATAAGTCTTCCTTTTTATCTTGCATTTATTTTCTTTTTAATCTTTGCAATTATTAAAGGATTAAATCTTTATTATCAAAATCAATATTTTGATTATTTGTTTATTATTGTTTCTTCTATTAGATCTGTACTTTTACAAATAGTTATTGCTTTTGTACTTTTAGTTATAGGTTCAATAATTGATTTATTCTATTTGAAAAAAATGTTTAATTTAGGTAAAAATATTTTTGCTTTGTTTTTTATAATTATATTTTCAATAATTGTTGATTTTGCTTTACAATTTATAATTCAAGATATAAATATTTCATTCTTTTTATTAGTGGTAATCTTTGGATCAATCCTTTTAGTTTTAGTAAGTAGATTTACTGTTCTATTTGATGTGAACTTTAAAGTTAGTCCTCTTTTAGTCGGGCTTTCAGTCTATTCTAAGTATGGTTTGTTTTTAGGAGAAGTAACTGGTGTAGATGATAAGAGAAAAGTTTTAAGATATAAGGAAAAGAACACTGAAAAAGTAAAAACTATTTCTGAAAAGAACTTTGTTTTAGAAAATGGTACTATTCTAATCTAAGTTAACATCAATAGTAAGTTGATTTTCACAAATATTTAATTGATCTATACAATTATTGATTTCTTTATTTAATATTTGAATCTCATTAAAACTAGGGTTATTTTTATTTTTTGTAAACAAATTTCCAGAAAAAACAATTGCACCAAGTATAAACCCAACAATAAGGCTTACAACAATTATAATAATAGTAGTTTTTGAGTATTTTTCACTATCCATAAATTTTTCACATTTAAATATTATCTATGAGTGTATGTTTTTAAAAACATTAGTTTATTTATTAGTTTGTATTCTAAACTATAATTTTAAAGCAATTAGTTAATCTAAACCGATGCATTTATAAATCTAATTACTAACATATTAATATAATTTTTATATTTAAAATTAAAGTGAGGAATTAACTATGTACAAATATGCTATTGCAAGACAACTTGCTACAAAAAAATTAATTACAAACAGAGGAGACAATATCGGACGTTTAATTGATTTAATGGTAAATGAACAATCAGGAGAAATAGAATCTATTTTAGTTGAAGTAGATCCTGCATCTGCATTTATACAAAAATTAAGTTTACAAGGAAACATGCTTGAGATACCTTACAAGAGTGTTTTAGCTGTAAGTGATGTTTTTATAGTAGACGAAGGTCAAGTACAAAAAGAATAAATTTTTATTTATTCTTTCTTCTCTATTGTATATGTCTTTTTCTTTTGATTAATTTCAGTAATATATAGTTTAATATTTTTTTCTTCTAAATAATTATTTATTTTTAAAATAATTTCTTTAGAATCTATTTTTTTAAAAGTAGCTTTTTCAATAATTTTATTTATTTGGTCTACAAGTGTAAAATTAGAATAAATAAATTCTCCTTCTTTTTCAAGAGTCTTTATTTTTTCTTCAAACTGTTCTTTTTTATCTTCTTGTGATTTTAGTATTTCTGAAACTTTGTTTTTTTTAATAGTTTCTTTAACTTCTTCTTTTTTTTCAAAGAAATTTTTAAACTCGTTTTCAAAAGAATTAAATATATCTTCTCCATCTCTTGAAATTATAAAACTATTTTTATTATTTTTATTGATTTTTTTTACCCCTGGGTTTTCAAGCTCATAATTTTGGTAAATATTTTCAATTAATTGCTTTTTAGAATCTAATATATCATTAATTTCCATAGGAGCAATATTATATTTTCTTGAAAGCACTCTAATTTTTTCAGGATCTGTTAAATCTTTTAATTCTTCTTCTATTTCTTTTTTATTTTTAAGTTTAATATCTTCTCCAGAAGGGAAATTATAAGTTTCTCCTTTCTGAATAGTTCTATCTTTCCATTCTTCTTTTTGTCTTGAGGTTATTATCTTAAAATTTTCATCTGTTAAAATTACATTTGATTTTGAAAAGAATTCAAATATTAAATAATATTTATCAAGTTTAAAACAAATTACTTTATTATTTTTATCTTGATAGATATCATGTATTCTTTGATTATATAATTTTTTTTTAAGATATTTTTCAAATCCTAAAATTTCTGAAACTGGAAAAGTATGTTTTGGTAAAAAACATATTTCAGGAGTTATAATTAGTTCTTTTGTTTTTTTAGAATGTATTTTTATTTTCCATATCTTGTTATCAATAGTCTGCACATTATTAATATATCCTAAATTAAATTCTTCTTTTAATTTTTTAGCGATATAATAAAAAACAGTACTTGTGGTTTGTATATTTTCCATAAATTATTCATTACTATAATCTGTATATTCTAGGTTGTTATAAGAATATATTTTTTTAACTATTTTTTTATTGTTAAACCTATATTCTTCATAAAGTTTGTTTACATCAGTATTTTTATAAGTATCCATAGGTATATTTTGAACAATATCTAAAATATAATAAGTTTCTTTAATCTTTGTACTTACAAAAGAATGTACTTTATCATCTTCAAGTAAAACTACTTCTATGCTTGATAAGTTATCTTGCATTCCTTGCATTACAGAACAAAGAATAACTGATATTGTTTGTTCATCGCAAATTTTTTCAGAAATAATTTTTGAAAAATCCATCCAAAAAATAACTTTTAAATCATTTTCAATAACATCAATTTCTGTTCTTAGATAATTATATATTTTTCTAAGTGTTGTTAAATAATCTTTATTATAATCATAAGCAATTGGTGTGAATTTTGAAATTATACTTTTTATTGTTAAATCATTTGGTTTTACCATTTCTTTAAGTTGAGAAATAGTTTTTCTTTCATCTTCGTTTATTAAATCTTTATATTTATTAATAATTATTGAATAATATTTAATTTTATTAATATCTTCTTCGCTAGCTTTTGTTTCTGTATTTTTTTTAATATTTTTAATAAAATCTTCAAGTTCTTTAATTCTTTCTTTTAAATTTAAATTTTCAACTTCAAGTTCACTAACATCTCCTTTTATTTTAAGATTTTTAAATCTTAGTTCTTCTTCAGGAGAGTCATCTTTTTGTATTTTTGTAAGGTTTGAAACTTCTAAATTAATTTTAGTTTCTATTTTTTTAAGTTCGTCATTAATTTCTTTTAATGTTTTTGAATATATTGATTCATCAATACTTTTTGCTGTATATCTATAAGAAAGTTCTTTTTTTTGTTCTAAAAGTTCTTTTTTCTTAGTATTTAAATTTTCAATAATCTGCCATGTTTTTTGTTCTTTGTTAATAGGGTCTTTTTTCTTAACTCTTAAATTAACTATAGCTATAATTGTACCAAATGACAAAAATATAAAAATTATTATTAATATCTGTGAAAAATTAATTGACATATTCTTTCTTTACCTCTAATAATATATTATAGGTTTAGGTTTATATAGTTTTTCATTTTATATATTATTATTTTTTATATTTAATAGTAAAGAGGTTAGCTTTGGTTTCCTTAATATATCTATTTAAAAATACTTTGGTTTAACTAATATATATACTTATAAGACACTATTTATAGTAAAATGTGTTTTGTAAATTTATCTTGTTTTTTACAAAAATTACAAGAAAAATTTATGTTTTTATTTTAAAAAAACAAAAAAATTAATTTAAATCAAAATAACGGAGGAATAAATATGGCAGGTGAAAAACCACATATTAACACAATTTTCATTGGTCACGTTGATCAAGGTAAATCAACATTAGTTGGAAGATTAATGTACGACACTGGATCTTTATCAGAACAAGATTACAGAAAACTTGAAGCTATTGCTCAAGAGAAAGGTAAAGGAACTTTCGCTTTCGCTTACATGATGGACACATTAAAAGAAGAAAGAGAAAGAGGAATTACTATCGATGTTAATTATAAAAAATTTGATACTAAGAAAAACTTTTTCACAGTTATTGACGCTCCTGGTCACCAAGACTATATTAAAAATATGATTACAGGTACATCTCAAGCAGATGCTGCTGTTTTACTTGTTGGTGCTAAAGAAGGTATCATGGCTCAAACAAAAGAACACTCATACCTTGCAAAAGTATTAGGAATTAATCAATTAATTGTTGCTGTTAACAAAATGGATGAAATTGAATATAAAGAAGAAAGATTCAATGAAGTTAAAGATGAAGTTAGCAAATTATTAAAAGGAATTGGTTACAAAGACGAAATGTATAAAGTAATTCCTGTATCAGCATGGATGGGAGATAACGTTGCTAAAAAATCTGAAAAATTAGCATGGTTTAAAGGTCAAACTCTTTTAGAAGCAATGGATGAATTTAAAGCTCCAGCATCAGCTGCAGATAAACCATTAAGACTTCCTGTTCAAGATGTTTACAATATCAAAGGTGTAGGAACTGTTCCAGTTGGTAAAGTTTCAACAGGTGTTATGAAACCTAATGATAAAATTATTATTAATCCTGAAGGTACATTAACAGATGTTAAATCAATTGAACAACACCACGAACAATTACCTCAAGCAAATCCTGGTGATAATGTTGGTTTCAACTTAAGAAAAGTTGGTCCTAAAGACATTAGAAGAGGATCTGTAATTGGACACGAGTCAAATCCACCAAAAATTGCAGAAGAATTTACAGCACAAATCATTGTTATAAACCACCCTTCAGCAATAACAGTTGGATACACACCAGTATTCCACATACACACAGCTCAAATCTCTTGTACTTTCACAGAACTTGTAAGAACACTTGATACAAAATCTGGTGGAACAAAAGAAGAAAATCCAAAATTCTTAAAAACAGGAGATGCTGCAATTGTAAAAATTAAACCAACTCAACCTTTAGTTGCAGAAGCATTCAAAGACTATCCACAACTTGGTAGACTTGCAATAAGAGACATGGGTAAAACAGTTGCTGCTGGTGTTATTATAGAAGTTAAGGAGAAAGTAAAGAAGTAAATTTTTTAAATTTACTTTTTTCTTTTTTTATATTTTTTAAAAGAAGGGAGTTTGAGATTTTATGCAGACAGCAAGAATTGTTTTAACAAGTACTGATTATGAAAAACTCACCGACTTTTGTAATAACTTGATAGATGTTGCAAAAAGAGCAGGTGTTAAACATTCTGGAATAATACCTTTAAAGACAAAAAAATTAGTTGTTCCAACAAGAAGAGGTGTTTCTGGTGGAGGAACTGAGACTTATCAAAAATTTCAATTAAGAATTCATAAAAGAATTATTGATGTTAAGGCTGATGATAAAATCTTAAGAAAAGTTATTAGGGTTGAAGTTCCATCTGATATCCAAATGGGTATCGAGCTTAAAGAATAATTTTTCTTTAAGTTTTTTTTCTATTTTTTTTATTTAAAAAAAGTTAGATAAAGATTTCTGTTTCATTTCTTCTTTATCAACAAACAGAGAATTAATATCTTCTTCAGCTAGAATTACTTTCTGATAAAGATAAGGTTTTAATTCATATTTTTTAATTAAGTTTTTTGCAACTTCTAAATATTTTTTAATAGAACCTTCATGTATTGTCATTACAAGTTTACCTGAACAATTAAGACAAATACCAGAAAGAGGAATTCTTCTATACTTAGAATTACATTTAATACATCTTAGTCCTTGACGAGCAAAAGCTCTGGTGTTACCAATAATGTCTGGGAATAAGTGATAGTGTAATAATCTTTCAAGAGCATCTTTATTATCTACTGCTCTTATCTTTTTTTGAAGTTCTGCTTGTCTATCAACTTTATCTTGCATAGATTTAATTGTAAGGTAAGCACTCATTTTTGGTCCTTCATCAAAAATAGAAGTATCATGTGTAAACTTCATACAAGTATATTGATCTTCAGTTCCTAGATAATCAGAAACATATTTTAAATTTTTATCATCAGCATCTAAAAATCTTTTAGAGTTTTGATAAAATTCAAAAGGATATTCTGTAGCTGTTTCAATTTCATAACACTCATCATCAATTTCATAAGGGTTAACAACAGTTGTAAAAGCAATAGGTGCATCCATTCTTCCACCTCTACCTTTACTTAAATATTTAGGTGAAAAATTTAATAATGCATCCATTAAAAGCATTATTGAGTCTTGATCTCCATCTACATTTCTTCTTTTAGCTGTAATAAAAAAAGGATGTCCAAAACAAAGTCTTGCTTTTGAAAAACCTAATATTCTTCCTACAATTCCAGCTGATGTGTGTGGTGCAAGACCAATTACAAGTTCACCAATTAATTCTTCTTTGTCTTTAAAATTAAAATATTTTTCTTTTTTATAAAATTTTTCTAAAAGATCATCAATAAATCTTGTAATTTTTAAAAAATATTCAGCAGTGTGATCTGAAATAATTATGTCTTGTGGAAAAAGATCAATTATTTGATTTTCATCTTTTATTTCTTTTCCTTGATAATCTATAACATAACCTAGTTCTTTAACTTTTTCAACAGTTAGGTTAAGTTCTTTAGGTTTAAATTGAGTGATGGTTGCATTTAATGCTTCATATCTAATTGTTCCATCTCTAAAAACATAAAGTCCGTGTTTACTTCTTAATATTCCTTTTTCAAGAGCTTCTGTATATTTTTCTTGACTTGCAAGTTCTTTAAAACCTTTTAAAGTCTCAGGCACACCAACACCAAGATTATTAATTGCTTTTTTAATAAGGTCATCTAAATTTACTTTATTATTTATTTTTGCTCTTCCTTCTTCATTACATACAGGACAAGTTTTATTAAAACTAATTTTTTTACAACTATAACATTCATATAGTTCTTTAGTTCTTTGATCACACTCTAAGCAGTAAGGTGTAAACATTATTTTTTTACAACTTTCACATTGATATCCTTTGACTTTAATATCCATGCTTCCAGAATAGTTTTTCTTAGAATCAATTGTTTTTAATAGATCTCTATTGTTTCCAAAACCTTCTCCAACAGGAAAAATAGTTGCACTTTTACCTGGCAAAATTCTTTCGTGTGCAGCTTCTGGTCTTCCCATTCTTGCTCCAATAAAACTTCCTGCTTTTTCATTTATTTTTAATTTTGAAATTATTGTTAATTTTTCAACAATTGTTTTTTGTTTATCTTCTAAAACTTCTTTAAATTCTTCAAGAGGATTTGTTGCATTAAGTGCACCAAGAGTTTTTAAAAAAGGATATGCTATTTCTTTTTCAAGTAATATTTTATTTTCTTCTAGAAGATATTTATGTTCAACACCTATTTTTTCTAAAATACTTTTTATAACATTATTTGTTTTTATTTTTGCACCAATAATTTTATCTTCTAAAAATATTTTTTCTGCAGTTCTAAATTTTTCAATAAGTATTTTTAGTTCTTCATTATCAAGAAGTGAATAATAGGCAATGTATTTTGGATATAAAGAAACTTTATACTTTAAACTTAAACTAATTGCTTTATAAGGATCTGGGTTTTTATAAAATTCATACAGATTTTCAAAATCATCTTCTGTTATTTCTTCTTTTCTTAAAAGATATTTCATTTCAGAAAGCCATTCTTCTTCAACATATCCTGCTTTAATTAAAGGATGTCCACTTTTTTTAAAGTCTCCAATATTAATTAAAATATCTCCTAAAAAAAGTATTTTTTCTATTGATTCTCTATGTTTTAAAGCTTCTTTAACATTATTAATTTTAATTACATCTTTATTTTTTAATCTTACAATTGGACCTTCGATACTATCACATGGAAAATACTGTAAAGACTTTCCTGGTCTTTCAATTCTGCCGTGTGTTCCAACTGCTATAAATTCTTCTAAAATATACATGGTTGCAGGGTTTATTGCTTTTGCCATAAGCCCAGTTGTTCTTGTTTTACCATACCTAAGTCTAAATCCTCCAGGTACTAAAGGGTATGAGAAAACTGGTCTTCCTGCTGCAAGTCCTTCTAGATATTTTGTTGAAGGTTTAAGTTCAAAAGAACCTTCTGAGGTTTTTTTAACTTTAATTAATTTTTCAAGCCAAGACCAATCAAGTCCTAATACTTTACTTGTTTTTAATATTTTCATGGCTCTAACATAAACACCATCAATCATTACAAGACACATTGCACCTCTTACTCTGTTTGTTTTAATTCTTTCAAGATCTCTGTTTACCATTAATTCAACATCACTATCAGGACCACTATTAATACACACAGGGCAATTTTCTGCAATTACTCTTATTTCATCTTCAGTAACTCTTTGTTGTCTAACAACAACATCTGATTGATAAATCATATTTTCTTCAATTAATCTATCAACTTCTTGTTTTGAAGGTTTATATCTATCTAGATGTAGTTTTTTTCTTGCAAGGTCTGCAAGAAGTACAGGTAAGGTTTGTGCATTTCCTCCTGCAGCTCTAATAGGTCCTGCAAAATAAATATCAGGATATTTTGAACCATCTGGATTTGTTGAAATTTTTATTTCTGGAAGTCCATCTAAGGGAGAAACAACAACTCCGTCTGTTTGAATAACTAAAGCAGTTCTAATTGCTTGTTCTAATCTTTTTTCTGGATCTTCAATTCCACCTAAAGTCCCATCTAAAATTTGATTAAATATATCTAAAGTAACTTTAAATCTATCATGGTTATGTACTTCCCATAGATCATGATATATTTTAGAAACTCCTTTTGGTCCAACTAAAATTTCTGTTTTTTCAGCAATACCTTGTGCAGGAAATGTTTCTATGTCTGTATCAATATCTCTTCCAGTCTTTCTTGCATCTTTTGCAACATCAACTTGATTATTTATCTTTTCTGTGAGTTTTTCAAAATATTGAGAAACATCTTTTCTTGCAATTATTTTTATCATTTAATATTCTCTTTTTCAAATTTCTTTTTCTAAAAAATCTTTTATTAAAAGTTCTTCTGTTTTTAAATTAAATAAAAGCGCTTTTGAAACTGTTGGAATATGTCCTAACTCTTTTTGAAAATCTGTCATGTCTTGCCAACAAGATGATGCTATTAAGTGTACATGCTTATATTTAGAATATGCATGATGATGAACATCTGCAGTTATAAAAATATCTGGTACTTCTTCAATAACCATTAGATTTTTTTCAATAGGTACAAATGTTTGTCTATGACCATATTGTGGCATTAAATCTCTTCTTTTCAAAACTTCTATCATTGCTGTATCTGGTTTATCCATTTTTGCATTTTTAATTTCTGTGTAAATTCCATGAAGTGAAGCTCCATGATACATTAATGTTTTAAACCCTTCAATAACAACCCAAGCAGGAGATCCTAAGATGTGAATATTTTCTTTTTCATAAAGTCTTGGAAGATATTCTTTTGTAATTGCAGGTTGTGGGTCTGATAATCTTACTGCATCATGATTTCCAGAAATAATAAATATTTCAATATCTTCTCTAATTTTTAAAATATATTCTTCAAACAATTCATATTGTTTTTTAATATCTGTAATTGCAAGTTCATTAAACTGTGAGGGATAAACTCCGATACCATCAACTAAATCTCCAGCAATAATTAAATATTTTATTTTTTTAGTAAGTTCTTTTTCTTCTTCAAAATTACCATTTAACCATTCTATAAATTTTAAAAATTCTTTTTCTTTAAATTTTTTAGATCCTACATGCACATCTCCAATTATTGTAAGATAAACATCTTGAGGTAGGTTGTGTGTTTTTCTTTCAAAAGGAATATCTGGATAAATTACTTCATTTACAATTAACATATCTTTTGAAAGTAAAGATGTTTTAAAACCTAAAACATTATCTAAAAGAATTTCTTTGTGTTTAAAGAATTCATTTTCATCTTTATTCATGATTACAAGTTTTATTTGACCTGTAGGATCATCAATTGTTAAAATTAAATTTCCGTTTTTACTAATTCCTTTATCATAAACCATCCCAATAACATCAGCTGGTTTTCCTTTAACAAGTAATCTTGCTTGTTCAATTGTTGTGTATTCAAAATTAGGTCTTGTTTTAATCATTTTAGATATTTTTTCATATTTGTCTAAAAATAGTTTATGGAAGTCTTCAATACTTCCTTGTGAATAGTTTTTACCAGTTATATCATACTTATCTAAAATATAAAAATTTTTAAAATATTTTTTATCTTCTTTTTGATTCTTAACATCAAGAATATCTTTTTCTTTAACAATAAATAAGTTTTTTTCTTTAAGTTTATTTAAAATTTCTTTATAGTTATCACTAGACAGATGTTTTAATGTCTCAGGTGTAAGAATTAAATTATTTTCTTTTGCATATTTTATGATTTCATTATCCATATTCTTATTTCATATTCTCTTTTAAAGTTTCAAGTTTTGAAATTAAGCTCCAAACTACAGATCTATATTCTGTTGCATTAACAGTATTTATTGTTTCTTCAAGTTCATATAAAATATTTGAAACTTCAAGAGAACAAAGATTATCTGTAAGTTTAGATTTTATGCTTCTTATGACACCTAATACATTTTTTGGAATTGTTTGATCTTCAAGTAAATAATCTGCTTCAGAAATAATTTCTAAAACCATCTTATTACATAATTCTTGTTTCTTTGTAATTTTTGGCATGGGTTAATCACCTTTTTTTAAATAAGAATTAAAAATGTATTTCTCTAATATATATTATATATATAAATATGTTTTTATATGTTGTTTCTAATTAAAATCAAAAGGTTTTTATTCTTTTTAAATAATGTTTTATGTATGATTTCTTTAAATTATAAATCTATCTCACCTTTAATTTCTGTAATTTTATTAATTGTTGTATCTATTGCTTTTATAGGTGTAATTACCAATTGGAGTAAAAGTTTTGTTATAACGAATTCAGAAAAAGTAGATTTAATAAAAACAAATAATTCTTTAGATCAATTTATTGTTATAGATTCTTTTTATGATTCTGAAGAAAATTCAAGTATTATTTTAAAAAATAACGCTAATAAAAATATTGTGCTTGAAAATTATAAATTTATAAACGGGGAAGGTGAGTTTTATAATCAAGAATTTGTAATTTCTGGAGATGATGTTTTAAATAAAGGTAATTTATTAAAAATAGATTTAATTTGCTTTCCATCAAATAATTTAGATATTCTTTTTAAAACAACAGATGGAGATTATTTTAAAGTTAATTTAAAAAAATCTATTTTAAATATAAATTATTGTCATAATGATTTTAAAAATCAAAAAGTATATTCTTTTGAAGAATTGTTAGAAAAGAATCTTTTAGATGTAAATAGTTATTATTTAGATGTAAATGGAGATTTAAATTTACCTGAAATAGATGATTTTATTATAAAAACAAAATTTAAATTAGATTCAGTCTCTGGCTATCAAACATTAATTTCATATAAATATTCTGGTGTTTCAGGTTATGGTTCAGGACAAAGAGGTGGATTTAAATTTATGGTTCTTCCAAGCGGTAATTTTGCAATTGTAGGTAGTCAAAATGGTGGTTCTTTATGGTGGGGTTATTCTGGAGGAGATCCTGGACAAACACCCCCTTTAGTTTCAAATAAGTATTATGATTTAATTTATCATAAAAATGGTCGTTTAATTAATTTGTGTCTTAAAGATAATATAGATTATAATTCTTTTTTTTGTAACGAACCTTGGTATTATCCTTATTATGATATTACAAACATCTATTATAGTGACAATCCAACATATAATTATAAATCAATAATTGGTGCTACAAATTATGGTTTAGAAAATACTTTTTTAGATTATTTTAATGGATCTGTTGAATATATTGAATTGTATGAATATTCTGAAGATAATAATATATCTTCAGTAAACAACCTTCCTTTAAATAATTATATTTTTAAAATAGATTTAACAAAATAAGTTTAATTTAAAATTTTTTATCTAAAATTTCTTTTAAAGTGATGTTTGGGTACCCTTCCATTTTTCCACCAAAACTTGGGTAGACTAATATTTTTTTATCAGGGTTTTCATCCATTAGTTTTTCTATGATTTTTTTTTGTTCATCATAAGATTGATGTTGGTTAAATAAAAAGATGATTACATTTGCAAGTGTTTTTATTGCAACAACAGCTTGTTTTTCAATAAAGTTCATGTCTTTAAAATCTTCATGAATAAGCCCTGGTGTATCGACTACTTGAATTATTTCTTCTCTTTTTTTATAATATCCAAAATTTAAAGTTTTAGTTGTGAAAGAATAACTATTAATTTCAGGATCTGCGGTCGTAATTTCTGCAAGCAAAGTTGTTTTTCCTGTATTTGGAGCTCCAACTAAAACAACAGTAAATAGTTTTTGAGGGTTTGGTATTGCTCTAAAATATTTTCCATATCCCATTAATATTTCATTAGTACCATCTAACTTTTTAAGCATTGATTTTATTCTTCCTAAATATTCTTTTTTTAATTTTAGTTTATCTGTATATTTTTTTTCTCTTTTTACAAATCTTTTATATTTTTCAGAAATGGAATTTATTAAATGAATTGTTGTAATATAGTGATTTTTATATTTATCTAAAACTTTTTCTTGAACAATATTTTTTGACATTAATAAATAGTATTCATCCATTTTTGAATAATCTGGAAGTGATGAATATATATGTGTAAGTCTATCTGCAATTTTATTATGCACAAAATTAACATAGTAAAGCACATCTTTTTGATTATATTCTTTTTTTATTTTATTTACTATAATTTCTAAAAAAGAATCTGCTTTAATAATTTCTGGGAATTTCATATTGTTTTCTTATTTTTTAAGTTGTTCTTAATAATATATTTATAGTTCATTTAATTTATAAACAGTAGTAATTTGATTTTAAAAAAATTATCATTTAAGCTTACCTTTTTATATTTTTCTTATATTATGTTATATATTTATATAATTATTTATGTGTAGGATATGTTTGCTATTTCAAAAAAAGGAATAAGTCCTTTAATTGTAACTATTTTAATTGTTGTTGTAATAGTCATTATTGTGTCTGTTTTATTATTGTGGGGTAAATCTTTCACTTTAGATAATTTATCTCTTTCTGAAAGAGTTTTTGAAAAATCTAGTCTTTCTGATTTTGTTTGGCAAGATAATTTATTTGAAAAAAATTTATTTATTAAAAATACAAATTCTAAATTAGGTGCGTCAATTATTGGTTATAAAATAAATAGTTCCTTAGATTATCCTTTTTTAAATGAATATAGATACTTAGAAACTGAAGTTTATTTGGGAAAAAACAGTATTGCAACAATTCCTTTAGTTTGTATTCCTGAGAAAAATTTTACAATAGAATTAATTACTTCCAAAGATGAGTATATTACTGTGCCTGTTACTTCAAAGTCTTTTGATGCAAGTGATTGTACTTTTAAAGGAGAAATTACAAATCCTTCTGAAGATTTTAGTATAAGGTCTGGAGATTCTATTTTGTTTGACTCTTTGGCATTAAATACTTCTGGGAATGAAACTTATTTATGGGTATCTGATAAAGATGGAACTTTAAGTACTGATAAAAATTTTACAATAAGTTCTTTATCTGTAAACAATCATTTAATTACTTTAACAATCACAGATTTTAATTCAACTATTGAAAAATCTTTGTCTGTTGTGATTCATCCTCCTTTAAGTTTAAGTATTTTATCTCCAATTGATGATTCTGGTTTTTTAGTAAACACCTCTATTGATTTTAATTCAATTATTGATAATAATTTAGGTGATTATTCTTGTAATTGGCAATCAAATCTTGATGGTTTGTTAAGCACCAATTGTATTTTTAATTCTTCAAGTTTATCTGTGGGTAATCACACTTTAACTTTAAATGTAATTGATGATGTAGGAACTAGTAGTGTTACTTCTGATATTTTAGTTAAGAATAGTTTTACACCAATCATTAGTTCTCCTTTAGAAGATTCTATTTTTGTAGTAGGAAATAACATAAATTTAATTGGTACAACAATTAATTCTTTTGGAACTTATACTTGTTCTTGGGATTCAAATATTAATGGAAGTTTAGGTACTGGTTGTAATTTAAATGTTGATGATCTAAACATAGGTGCTCATGAAATAACTTTAAATATAACAGATGATTTAGAAACAAAAACTGCAGTAACAACTATTGTAATTAAAGATCATTTACTTCCAGAAATAGTATCTCCTATTGCAAGTTCTACTTCAACAGAAGGAAATACAGTTAATTTTTTAGGGAGTGCAACTAATACATATGGAAGTTACACTTGTTCTTGGGATTCAAATCTTGATGGAAATTTAGGTGTTGGTTGTGATATAGATGTTTCTGATTTAACTTTAGGAACTCATGAAATAACTTTAAGTGTAACTGATGATTTAGAAACTGTTTCAATTTCTCAAATTAATTCTGTGATTGTTATTGTGTATGTTGATGATTTAATTAATTTAGTTTTCAGTGATAGTGTTACAGGTTATTCTTTTTCTGGTAGTACTTATAATTATAATGATTTATTAATTTTAAATAGTTCTAATACTGTAACTGTTACTCCGACTGGGGCTGGAACAATAACTGTAAATGGTTCTACTGTTTCCTCAGGTTCTCCATCAAGTCCTATTGATTTAAGTGATGGTACTGAAAAAACAATTACCATAGAAGTTAGTGATGTTGATAAGTATTCTAAAACTTATACTTTGAGATTAACTAAAATAGTAACTACTGGTGGAACCATAACTAATGGTACAGGTTATAGAATTCATAAATTTACTTCAAATGGATCATTTACCTCTAACATCCCATTAACTGCTGAACTTTTAGTTATTGGTGGAGGTGGAGGTGGTGGTGGATATGATGGTGGTGGTGGTCGTGCCGGAGCGTTATATTATAGTGCATCTTATTCAATACCTTCAGGTTCAACAAATGTTGTAATTGGTGCTGGAGGTCTAGGTGTAAATTATACAAAAGGATCAGCAGGTACTGCTTCTTCTTTTGGAGCAATATCTAAAGCTGGAGGTGCTGGTGGGGCTTTAACAAGTCCTAAATCTGGTGGTGCAGGTTGTGGTGGTGGAGGAAGTGCCTTTAATGCAGGACTGGGTTATGGTCTTGAAGGTCCTGGTTGTACATATAGTATTACAGGAACTCCTGTTGTATATGGTCTAGGAGGAAGAGGAGGTAATGGAGGGAGAACAGATGGTGCTACAAACACAGGATCAGCAGGTTGGGCTGGCGGAACTAGAGGTGGTCATGGTGCTGATGGAGTTGTAATTGTTAGAATAAATTCTTAGTGAATTTTTTCTCTTTTAAATATTTTTAACTTAACTTGCGCTTTATCTACTTAACTTAATCTTTATATACTTTTCTAAATATATAATATATATTAATACTAATTATAGTATTTTATTTCTTAAAACAAAATTATAAATTTATAAAATAAGAGAATGATTTAATATGAAATTTTTTACAAATAAAAACTATTCTAAAATGATAATTATACCTTTAGTTATTTTAATAATATTTATTTTAATTGCATTTATTTTTCCAGGTATTGAAAGAGGTATTGATCTTAAAGGAGGAAATCAAATAATCGTACACTATCCTCAAGAAAAAGATTACACTTCTTTAGAAACTGCTCTTGTCGAAAAATATAATATTTCTCAAATACAAGTAAATGAAGTTAAAAGTATAAATGAATATGGACTTTTAATTGAATTCTCTCTACAACAAGATCTTGAAACTGCTAAAGCAGAAAGATCAAAATTAGATTTTACAAAAGATTTAGAAATTTTAAAACAAGATTCTATTGTTCTATTAACTCCTTTAAAGGAAAGAGGTTTTTTAACAGAAAATGATTTAACTTCTATTCAACAAATAAATAACAAAGATGAATTAAGTTCAAAAGTTTCAGAAAACATAAGTCTTGCAAATAATAGTTTTTATAATCAAGTTACAAATCTTGTTAAATCAGAATTAGATTTAGCAGAAGATGCAAAAATACAAACTAGAGAAATCGCACCTACTTTAGGAAAAGATTTTGTAAATAGTTCTGTAAAGGTAGGAATTGTTGCATTTTCATTATTATTAATTGTTATTCTTTTATTCTTCAGAGAGATTGTTCCATCAGGATTAATTATTTTTGCTGTTATTTTTGATGTGTTTGCAGCTCTTGCAGGTATGGCTTTATTTAATATACCTTTAAGTTTAACCACAATTCCTGCTCTCTTAATGCTTATTGGATACTCTGTTGATACAGATATTCTTTTAACAACAAGAATTTTAAAAGATGGTAATAGAAATCCAATTGATTCAGCAAATTCTTCAATTGCAACTGGGCTTACCATGACTTTTACAACAATGGCAACTATTCTTGTAATGCTTATAATTTCTTATTTTGCACAGATGTTTATTATCTTAGAAATTTCTGTAATATTATTATGTGGTCTTGTTGGTGATGTAATTTCTACATGGCTTTTCAATGCACCTGCATTAATTAAATATGCAAAAAGGAAACATAAAAATTAATTTAAAAATGTGAATTAACCATGAGAACATTAATAAAAAAACCAATAATTATTTTTTGGATTATTTTAATAATCATATCTTTAGTTTTACTTTTAACTAATGGTTTAAAATTTGGAGTTGACTTTAGTGGTGGAACTGCTTTTCAAGTAGTTTTAGAAGAATCAGTATCTTCTGAAGAACTAGCACAAGCTGCATCTATTTTAGGTAGAAGACTTGATTGGTCTGGTTCAAAAGATGCAAGAGTAACTCCTTCTGGAAGTCAATATATAACTATACAGATTGCTGAATCTGATCCTGATGAAATTGCAAGTTTAAGAAGCGCAATTTTAAAACAAGGAAATTTTGAAGCAGTTTTAAATGGGGATGTTTTATTTTCAGGTGAAGATATAAAATCAATCTATAAAGATCCTTCTAGAGGTTATGGAATTTCAGAAGTTTCAAAAGGTGTTGACTATCAATGGTCTCTTCCGTTTTTATTATCTCCTGATTCTGCAAAAAGATTTGCAGAAATGACTTTCCATAAATGTACTCCTACTGGAATTTCTTCTGGTTCTTTAGATGAAAGATATGAATGTGATAAAACATATTTCTTTGTTGACAGACCAGTAGATAGTATAATATTAATAGATAACTTAACTTTTACAGAAGAAAAAGAAGTTCCTGTAATACCTGGACTTTATTCTTCTTTCTTTCCAATTGAAGATCTTTTAGATCAAGTAACTTCTCCGTATTATGTTATTGATGGAAATTTATCTGCAGAAGATGTTTCAAGTTTAACAAAAGACTTAGAAAATTATTCTAAAGTAATTGTTTCTCCAGGAATAACTAATAACGATGTAAATTCTTTAAAAGAACTTGGTTTTAAAGTAATCTCTATTGAAAAACAAGAAAACCTTCCATGGATTTGGAGTGTTACAGGTTTAAAATCTGTAATTTCTATAACTCCTGGAATTGCAAACATGGATGTTTCAAGTATGGAATCTTCAAGATTTCAAACTTTTTCTCAACTTAATATTACAGGACATGCAGAATCATTAGAAGCTTCTCAAGCAAGACTTGATGATTTATTATTAATTTTAGAATCAGGTTCTCTTCCTATTGCAATTGACAGTATAAGTACAGAATCAATATCTCCATTTTTAGGAAAGCAATTTTTAAATACATCTTTGCTTATTGGTTTGTTTGCTATTCTTACTGTTGCAGTTGTTTTATTTATAAGATATAAAAGATTTAGTTTAGCTGCACCAATTATCTTAACAGCCTCAAGTGAAATTTTAATTCTTTTAGGAATACTTTCTCTTATGAGTTTTAGACTTGACTTAGCTGCTGTTGCTGGTATTTTAGCAACTATTGGAACTGGTGTTGATGATAATATTATTATCATTGATGAACTTTTAAGAGGCAAGAAAAAAGATGAGCATGAACATCATGAAAGTCTTTTAAAGAAAATTAAGAAAGCTTTCTTTATTATGTTTGCTGCTGCTGCAACTGCTGCTGCAACAATGTTCCCAATCATTTTCTTTAGTTTAGGTCTTGGAAAATTAGTTGGTTTTGCTGTAACTATTTTAATTGGTACTGCAATAGGTGTATTTTTAGTAAGACCAGTTTATGCACAGATTGCAAGAAAAATAGTTGCTGAAGAAGGAAAATAATTTTTCCTTTTTTCTTATTTTTTAAGTGTTTTAAGTATTAGATAAAGTATAACTAACCCCATTGCAAACCAAAAGAGTATGTGTGCTATTTTTGAAACACTTAAGCTTATCTTTTCTGCAAGTAAAACTAAAACTATTCTTAAAAAGTTAGCTATCCATAGCAAAAGAACACTCAAAAGTATCCACTTAATTTTACTATTTTTATTTAATGTTATTTTTGATGAGATTATTATTCCTAGATAAACAGAAATGCTAATTACTCCGCTGCATATTGGTACAAAAATAAAAGGTTCATAATTTAAGAAGTCTCCAAAAATACTTCTTATTAAATATTCCCATAGATTAATCAATGGAGTTGCAATTGTTTTAAGAAATATAAAACTTAATAAAGTGTATATTATTGTAAAATAAATAATGAAATTAATTGTTTTTTTATCTAGGTGCATATAGTTAATTTACTATCAAAGAGATTATAAATATTTATCTTTATAAAATATTATAATTGAAATTAAACAATTAGAATATATATTAAAATAGATAAAGCACCAGCTATAAAAGTTGCAAGAAAATTAGTTTGATTATTATTAAAGATTCCTCTTCTCTCAATTGTTGCACCTATATAACTATCAACAATAGATCCTAATATTCCACCAATAAATAAAACTATTAAAAATGTAAAAGTATAACCTACAATATAAAAATAAACTACAGAAATAAAAGATGCAATCATTGCACCTGTGATCCCAAGAAAAGTAATTCCACCATCTTCTCCTTTTTTAACTTTTTTAAAATTAGTAATAAGTCTTGGAGTTATGTTTGAAAGTTTTCCAATCTCTGAAGAAAAAGTGTCTGAAAAAGCAGCATTTATTGAAACTATACTTGCAAGAATAAATAATGAATAATCTAAAAAGTTTAATTTATCAAAAATAAAACCAATTATTACAAATATTACTGCTGCTGAACAATTTCCAATAATGTTTAAGTAATTTCTTTTTTCATGTTTTTTATTAAGTATTAAAGTTATACCTTCTGCTATTGCGAAAAATACAATTACATATGCAACTGCATAGATATTAATAAAGTAAAGAATTATACTTAAGAGTGCATAAATTAAAGAAATAGTAAAAAGATCGTATCCTCTTAATAGATGTAAGAAGATACCAATCAAAATAAATACTAGAAAATATAAAAAAAGCATAGTAGTTCATTAAATTATTTTTGCCTTAAGAACTAAAACTTTATTTATATAACCTAATTTTACTAATTTTTTCTTAAGTTTTTCAGAAAATTTTTGATAAACTATGTTTGTCCAAACTTCTCTAGATGTTTTTTCTTTAATATCTTCTGTTAAAGAATCTACAATTAGGTTTCTTGTTTCAGTTCTAGTTGCAGTTGTAAATTTAGTTCCTGAAAGACACATTACTTTTAATTTTATTTTTTGATTATCTTTAGTTTCTACAAAAAATATAATTTCAATTTTTGATTTTCCACGTCTTATCATTCTTTTTAAATTTGCAACTTTAGTGTTTAGTTCTTCAAGCTTTGTTTCAGCGTTTGTACCTGTAACTTTATTAATTTTAAATGTTACAGTGTAACCTGAATCTTTAATATTTGAGGTTAAATCATTTAATGATTTTTTAATAGTTCTACCAATTAATTTAGAACTATCTAAAGCAACTGTTTTTGCAATTTCTTTTGAATCAAATACAGGATCTGCTGTTACATTGTACCATTTTTTCTTTTTCCAATTATCTACTGTTTTCTTTTTTACTTTAGCCATGTTAATTACACCATTTTATAATCGTTAAAAATTACCTTACAAGTAATTTTGCTTTTTGATCAGAATATCTCCAATCTTTTGGTAAAATTCCTTCTTTAATATAATATTTTTTTAATCTGTTAATTTTAGAAACAGTTAATTGATACCCGTGTTTTCCTCTGGTATCTTTTTTATTTTTTTCATTATGTTTTAATAATGTAACAGCTCTTTTAATTAATGCCATTAAATCATCAGGTATTTCTTTATTAAGGTTTAATTCTTTTTGAATTTTTCCAATTCTTTTACCTGTTTCTTTTTTTGTTTTTAAAACATTTTCTTTTTTAAGTTCAAGTCCAATCTTTGCATTAGACTCTCCTTTTTTTGTTAATTCTTCTATTTTTTTATAGATTTGATCTTTATCCATTTTTTTAATTTCTTTTTTTTCAACCATACTTAATCATGTTTTTTTAATTTATAATTTTCTTTATGTTGTTATAAAAATTGTGGCGATATTTTTATAAAAAGTATTAATATATATATTATTATTGCGATGTATTTATATATATTATTGTTTAAAGATATCTTCCTCTTTTTTCAATATTTTCTATATGTTTTATAATATTTTTGTTATTAGTTCCTTTTAGATATCCTTCTTTAATACCAACCCATAGTTTTTCTGTTCTTTTAAGGGCTAAAAGGGTTTTTTTAAAAACTAAAAGATCAGTTGCCTTATCTTCTATCTTTAAAGAAACATATCCAAGTCCAAAATCAATAAAATATACTTTATTGTTATTAGTTAGTATATTTATTAAGTTTAAATCACCATGGATAATGTTATTATTATGTAATTTTGCAATTTCAATTCCAATTTCTTCAAGTTTATCTTTATGTTTTTTACTGTTTTTAATATATTCCATAATTATTTTATTATTTGATACAGAATATATGTAAGGGCTAAAAAGTCCTATTTCTTTTATTTTTTTAAGCAAAAAAGCTTCTTCTTTATTTCTAGTTTTTAAAATTTTAGTATCTAAAACAGGATGTCTGTATTTTTTAGAATTTCTCTCTTTAATACAAACTTCTTTATTAAATAGTTTTGTTTTGTAAATAGTTGCTTCTGCACCTTTTGCAATAATTTCCATTAAATTTCACTTTTAACAAACTTTAACATCTTGAAGTTCAAACTTATAAGTAGTATATTTATTTTTAAGAACGCTTAAGTTTTCTAAATATTTATCAATGTTTAATTTTTTATATTCTTTTGTATTTATTTTTTCAAAATCATTTTCTAATTTATCTATTTTTAGTAAAATTCCATTTATTTTAAGACTTAAATCTCTTGATATGCATTCTTCTCTTACAACTGAAGCTCTATATATTTGTCTTTCTATTTCAGAGACTTGTTTTGAAACTTCTATAAATTCAATTAATGGTGTTGTAATTTCTTTTTGAGAAATAAAAGAAATTTCTGAAATATACCCTGTTGAATCTTCTGGAACTAATATGTTATTTGTAACATTATATTTTTGATTTATTTTTTCTATTTTTAAAACATTATTTTGATTATATTGATTTAAGAATAAGAATACAAAAAACACAATTATAATGATAATTATTAAATCTCCAAGAAAACTAATTTTTCGTCTTTCCATTTTTTCTCATTTTTTAGACATTATATATGTATATAATATATACAATATAACCTTTATATATATTTTTAATAAGCTTATATTTAATATTTTATGAATATTTTTTTAAAATTTCAATAATTTTATCATACATTTCTTTTTTAAACTGACTTTCTTTAAGTTGTTTTCTTAATTGATCAATTTTCATTTCAGAAGTTTTAATTTTAAATTCTTTTTTCTTTTCACTATATCCACCAATACTGTTGTTTTTATAGACAATTGAAGTATTAATAGTTTCTTTAAGTTTTTTTCTATAATCTGGATTTACAAGGAAAGTTTCAAATAAATTACTATATTCAGGATCAAGTAATACTTTATCTGTAAGTCTTGAATCAAGAACATCTTGTTTATATTCTTTATTTGTAATTTCTTTAATTTTATGTCTCCAATAGTTTTTTTTAAGAAACATAGTAATTGGAGCTAGTTTTTTATTCCTTTCAACTTTATTTTTATTATTTTTCCAATAATTAAGTTCTTTTTCTAATTTTGAAAGGTTTTTTTCAATTTCAATTTGTTTTTTTCTAGTTTCACTAACCCCTGGATAAATTATTTTTTTATTAGCTATATGTATTATTTTCTTTTTCAAAAAATATCTTAATAATTTAATTTCTTTTTCAGTAAGATTTAAGTCTAATGTTTCACTAAGCTCTTCAATTGTAGTGATTCTTTTTGTATTTAGTTTCATAAGTTATCAATTTTTTAATATTTAATATATATAATGGTTATATTTGTTTTAAGAACTTTTGTTTTTTACTCTACTAAATAAAATAAATACCTTTATTAATTTTTAGAACAATATATTATATTATAACAAAATTAATTAAAGAGGTTTTAATAAATGATTCCTGGAATGAATGGTATGGACCCAAGAAAAATGAATGCTTTAATGAAGCAAATGGGTATTGAAAATAATGATATTGATGCTGCAAAAGTAATAATTGAACTTAAAGATGGTTCTGTTATTGAAGTAATTGATCCTTCAGTTACAGAAATTGTAATGCAAGGAAACAGAAGTTTTCAAGTAGCTGGAACTGTAACTACTAAAGAAGTTTTAACAATCCCTCAAGAAGACATAGACATGGTGTCAGAATCTGCTAATGTTTCTAAAGAAAAAGCAAAAGAAACTTTAGAAGAAACAAAAGGAGATATTGCAGAAGCAATATCTAAATTGTCAGAATAATTTTTAAAAAAATTATTCTTCTATTTTTTTATCTAACATCAAAAACATAATGTCTTTTCTAGTAACATATGCTTGGACATTAAAATTAATTATTTCTTTATTTATATCTTCTGGATATTCAAGCCATACAGGGTATGTTTTTTCAGAATAAGTATATTCTTCTTCTTGTAAAGTTATTTTTTCAACATCCAAGATAGCTTCTTTTTCAATTTCTTCAAGTTCTAAATCTAATGGTGTTATTTTTTCAATAATATTTTCAATTTCTACAGAACTTTCAAGAAGATATTTTTTTTCAAAATCTTTTACTTTATTTTCTTCTAAAAATCCATTTTCAATTAATTTTTCTTTTATTTCTGTATAGTTACTAAGGTTATAGTCAGCTATAAAACTAATTTTTATTTCTTCTATGTTTTTATCAATACTTTCAATTTCACTAATGTTTAAATCTTCTTTAGAAACATTAATGTCAAGTCCTTGATACACTAAACTATAATCTGGAACAATTGTAACTTTTTCAATTTCGTTAATTTTTTCTTTAATTGAGTTTTCATCATTATCATTAAGATAATTTGTTTTTGTAGAATATCTATATTTTTCATTCCATTCTAAAATATTAATTTCTTGTTCATCAAAAACAAGAGAAGGTGAGCTTGTAAGGTTAGTTGTTTCATAAAGTATAACATACTCTAAAACTTCTCCTTTAAAACTTGCTTGTAATTGTCCTTGGATATTATCTTTTTTAAGAGTATTAACATTTACAACTGCATCAACTATATAATCTACAAAATCATAATCCATTGTTTTGTTTTCATCACTTGTTGCTCTAAAATTAACACTATTGTTAATTTCAACTCTTGCTTGTTTATATATTTCAATAGGCTCTGAAGTTAAATATTCTAAATTATTTATTTCTGTAATTATTTCTTCTTGAAGTAAAGGGTCAATTACAATTTTTGCAATCAATATTATTTTTTCTTCAGAATCTTTATTAAATTGTATACTTGATCTTTTAACTCCTTCAATTGCAATTAAATCATTTTCTATTTTTGTTTGTTCAAAAACATCTGTATTACTTGCAATTATTAATTCTGAAAACATTTCTGAAACTATTGCTTCAGTTTCCCCAACATACATTTCTGAAGGTATGTTTAAATCTTCTTCAAAATCTTGATATGTTGTATCTACATCTGGTCTTGCCCCAATTGACATACCTACAATAGATCCTAAAATTAATACTACTAATAAAATTGAAAGTCCTGCTTGTTTATTCATATTTTTCACATTTTTATAATAAAATAAGTTATAATATATATTTATTACTTAAAAGAATTTATAAGGTTTTCTTTTTATTTTTATCTAAGCATTATATACTTTATGATCAATTTTAAAATAAAAAATATACCTATAAGAAAAAAAGGAGTTTTAGCTCCTATGCAAGAGTATACTCATCTTCCATTTAGACTTCTTTGCAAAGATTATGATGTAGGTTTATGTTATACAGAGATGGTGAATATAAATCACATTATTCAATATAAAGAAGATTTATCTAAATTAGATCTTTTAGCATCTACTGAAAAAGAATCTCCTGTATCTTTACAGTTGTTTGGAGATTTAAGTTTAAAAAAAACAATTACTGCTGCTCATTTAATTGATAATTATAAATATTTTGATATTATTGATTTTAATTTAGGTTGTCCTTCTTTAAAAATAATTAATAGTAAGTCAGGTTCTTATAATTTAAAGCAATTAGATAAAGTTTATCCAATAATTAAAGAAATTGTTTCTACTTCTAAAAAACCAATTACTGTAAAGGTAAGACTTGGTTTTAAAGAAGATATTTTAGAGGATATGATTAATAATTTTGAAAAGATTGGTGTTTCTGCAATTGCTGTTCATGGTAGACTTGCAAAAGAAAATTATAGTGTTCCATCAAAAATTTCAAGAGTTGAGGAAATTAAAAAAATTACTTCACTTCCAATAATTTATAATGGAGATGTTAATGAAACAAATCTTGGACATGTGAATAAGTTTTCTGGAATTATGGTTGGCAGAGAAGCTTTAGGCAATCCTTTTATCTTTAAGCAAATAGATTATTTTTCAAAAAATAATGTTCTTTTAGAAAAAGATTATTCTGATGAAGCTTTATTATCTTTTTTAGAATATGTTAAAGAATATCCAATTTCTTTTTCTAAACTAAAAGTATCTTTAATTCCTTTTTTTAAAGGTAAACAAGGTTCTGCAAGAATAAGAGAATTATTATCCAAATCTAAAAATCTTAAAGAAATATTAAATATATTAAAATAGCTATAAGTATTATCCATAAAATTATTTTGTAATTTTTAATAATTTCTTTAAAAATAAAAAGTATTCCGTCAATAATTCCCATAAAAAAATCTTTTAAATAACTACCTAATTTTTTATCTTCTTTAACTTCTGAAAAAACTTCTTTAATAAGTTCTATTTTAGTTTTTTCTTTTTTTGGAATTATTTCAAAATTATTAACGTCTCCAGTAATTGCATCTATCTTAAGTTTAAACTTATCTAGTTTAACTTTCCAATTAGGAACATATATTTGTTCAATACCGCTTAAGGAGATTTGATCTTTTAAAACATTGTGCTTATAAACCAAATATTTCATAATTGTTTCTTCAGCTTCTTCTTTTGTAACAATTTTTTTTTTAAGATTAATCTGAATTTGCTCTGTTTTAGGAGCTTCTAAATTTTCTTTAATGATTGGTTTTGATATTTTAAAAATATCAATAACTTTTTCATTAATTTGATTATTTATAGAATTAAGTGCAATTTGGTTTGAGATTCTATTAAACTTCTCATTTTTATTAATTAAAATATCGTAGAAACAGACCCAATAAGGTGTAATAGTAAGATAAAGATTTTCTTTCTTTATCTCATATTTATGACCTTTTTTTTTAAGAGCCGCTTGAAATATATCTAATGCTTGTCTTGGCTCTAATTTTATTGGAAACCTTTTTTCAGTAACTGTTATTGGCATTTATTTCATTTTTTTAATAATTTTTACTTTTTCTGGTACCAATAATAATTTTGTTTTAGAAATCATTGCAAGATCTCCACCTTTGTCAGTAACATACATTTTTAATTGTCCAACAAATTGTTTTGCTCTTTGTGGATTTCTTTTAGAAATTCCTTCTATGTCTAAAATAACAAAGTTTCTTTCTTTTAATTCTTTTATTACAATTTCAACTTCATTATTTGATTGTAAACTAATTGGTTTTACATAGAAATCTACATCTTCTGGTACATCTTCTACATCCATGTTGTTTAAGAAATCGTCAATATCTATTTCTTCTTTTTTACCTGTAAACATTTTATCTAAAAAGGCCATTTTTTCCCCACCTCGAAATTATATAAATGCAATTTATATTATAATTATAAACCAAAATATTTAAATACAAAATGTATTTTTTGTGCTTTTTTACTATCTTTTTATAAATATTACAAGTTATTATTAGTTTATTAATCAATTTTATAAAAAAAGAGGTGGTTGTTATTTTTGGTTTTTTTAAAGGTAAAATTAATGTGATTCTAAATAAACATGATTTTACACCTGGCGATATAATTGAAGGAAAAATGATTTTAACTGTAAAAAGAGATTTTGAATCAAAAGGGGCTTATGTTTATTTGTCTGCAATTCAGCAAACAAGAGTTAATAATTCTGGACAATCAACAACAAGATCTTCAATAATTTATGATTTTAAACTAGATCTTGAAAATGAAAGAGCTTATACTAAAGGAGAAGTTGTAGAGTTTCCTTTTCAATTAAAAATACCTCTAGATGTATTTACTCCTACAAAGACTCAACAAAACATAATTAAAGCAGTTAGTTTTTTAACAGGTGATAGATATAGTATCTATTGGAGTGTTTTAGGAAAGGTTAGAGTTAGAAGATGTTTAACAAACATAACTAAAAAAGTAAGAATTACTGTTCAATAGTTTTATTTTTTTAACAAAAAATGTAGTTTTTTAAAATTTAAATAAACTACTCTCTTTTTATTTTTTTAACTTCTTAATATATATATGTACAATTCAATAATTATTCATTACAATGAAATTGCAATTAAAGGGAAAAATCGAATTTTCTTTGAAAAAAAATTAATTTCAAATATTCATGCGTCTCTTAATAAAAAACATAAGATAACAAGGCATTATGGTTTTATCTTAATTGATATAAATAAACCTTCTTTAGAAGAAATAAAAATTTTAGAAAATAAATTAACTAAAATACCTGGTATTGCAAATTTTTCATTTGCTTTTAAATCATCTTTAGACTTTGAAAATTTAAAAAAGCAAACAATTCTTTTTTTAAAAAATCAAGATTTTAATACTTTTAAAGTGGATGCTAGAAGAAGTAATAAACAATTCCCTTTAACTTCTCCACAAATTAATGTTTCCTTAGGAGAAGTAATTTATAATTCTTTAAATAAAAAAGTAGATATTAAAAATCCAGATTTAACTTTATTTGTTGAAGTTTCTTTAAAAGAAATATTTATTTTTACAAGTAGAACTCCTGGTCTTGGAGGACTTCCTGTAGGTGTTAGTGCAAATGTAATTTGTTCTCTTTCAGGTGGTATTGACAGTCCAGTAGCAGCTTTTCTTTTTATGAAGAGAGGTGCAAAAGTTATATTTGTTCACATCTATAATAATACTTTAGTTAAAAAAGAAATTTTAGATAAAATAAAAACACTTGTAACTACTTTAAATCAATTTCAAGGTAATTCTAAATTATATGTAGTTCCTTTTTCTGAAATTCAAAAACACATAATTGCAAATATTGATTCTGATTATAGAATGATTATCTATAGAAGATTTATGTTCAAAATAATTGATGAAATTTCAAAAAAAGAAAATGCAAAGGCTGTAATAACAGGAGATAATATAGGTCAAGTAGCTTCTCAAACTATTGAAAATATGACTACTATTTATTCAGCAACAAAATTACCAATTTTTTCTCCATTAATAGCTTTTGATAAAAATGAAATAATTTCTATTGCAAAAAAAATAGATACTTACAAAACTTCAATAATTCCTTATCCTGATTGTTGTTCTTATATGCTTTCAAAGCATCCAAGAACTAGATCTACAGTAGATGAAATTTTAGATTTTGAAAAAAAAATTGAAAATGAAGAAGATTTAATTAATAATGCAATTTCTTCTTCAGATATTATTTTAGTTTAGAGTTGTACAAGTAACATTTCCATAAATATTAATACTTGTACTTACATCATCTTTATAACTCATGCTACTTTCGTTTGGAAAAACACTATTTGTCATTTTTTTAGATAAAAAGTCATCAATTCCTTCTAAACTTTCAAAGACACAAACTTCTGTGCTTCCAATAAACATTTCAGCAGTTTCTTTTTCAGCACCATTTACTGGAGTATATCCTGGTTTTTCTTTTTCTTCATTTATAAGTGCTATAACTTCTTGTTTTGCTTGATTTTTTTCTTCTAAAGTAATTTCTCCTTCAAGTTTACTATTATCGAAGTCAGGATCAAAAGATTTTAAAAGCATATATTGAAAATAAACTGCGTCTAAGTTTTCTTCTTTATTTACATATTCTAAAACATCGTCATAATCAAAAGATACATTTGCATCGATTGTTTTTATTTCAACTTCACATTTATCATCTTCATTTAGACCTTTAATATTGTAATTTAGATCTTGACTTAAATACATCATAAACAAAGATGTAGTTTCTTGTCTATTCTCAAAATTACTTGGGATACAATCTTTAGAATTATCTAAAAAATCAGTTTCTTGATTGTTACTATAGTGCCCAGAAATATAATTTTTATAAACATAAATTAGCCCATATGTGCAAAATCCAATAACTATTAAAAAAATAACAGTAATTACTATTGCTTTATAGTTTTTATTATTTGGTTCTTTTATATCTTTTAAAGTGTTTTCTTCTCTTTTTGGTATTAAATTTTCTAAATCAGTACTCATAATCATCTTTCCTTTTTTAATGGTTATTTATTTTTAATACAATTATTCTTTTAAATAGATCTTTGAAAAATAAAACAATAAGCTATAAAAAACCAATTTATCTTAAATATAATATGAGTGATAACATTTTTTATGAATATTTAAACAAAGGTTCTCTATTTGTAAATAAAAATAAAATATCACCTCATTATGTTCCAGAAAAATTACCTTTTAGAGATGAACAAATAAAAGAATTGTCCTTATGGCTTTCTCCTGCACTTAAAAAAGAAAAACCACATAATATATTTATTTATGGAAAGGTAGGCACAGGTAAAACTTCTGCTGTAAGGCATGTTGTAAATCAATTAGATAGTATTTCAAAAGAAAATAATCTTTGTCTTTATACACTTTATCTTAATTGTAGAAATTATCAAACAAAACATGCTATTCTTTTTTACTGTGTTCAATCGTTTTATCCTGATAAAAATTTTGTAGGTTATTCAAAATCTTTTATTTATGATAAATTTATAACTTTTTTAAAAGAAAATGAATTGAATTTTGTTGTAATTTTAGATGAAATTGATAAAATTAAAGATAGAGAGATAGATGACTTAATATATACTTTATCTAGAAGTAATGATGAATTAGGTGTTGGATCTAGTGTTTCAATGATTGGTATTTCAAATAATTTATTTTTTATGTCAAGACTTGATCCTAGAACAAAAAGTTCTTTATGTGAGCAAGAGGCTGTATATCCTCCGTATAATGCTGAAGAACTAAAAGAAATTTTAAAACAAAGAGTATCTTTAACTTTTAAAGAAAATGTTGTTCTAGATTCTGCAATAAATTCAGCTGCTGCAATGGCTGCAAAAGAATCTGGTGATGCAAGGACTGCTTTAATGCTTTTACTTAAAGCTGGTGAAATTGCAGATATGAATAAAAAAGATTTTGTAACTGATAAAGAAGTACATTTAGCAAAAGATAAAGTTGAACATGAGATTATTAGAAGTATGGTTTTAACATTGCCTGTTCAATTACAATTAGTTTTACTTGCTATAACAGAAAGATCAGAATCTCCAAAAGGAATTTTAAAGATTGATGGATCTTATGAAGAAAATGTGCTTTATTCTGGTGAGATATACGATACATATATAGTTGTTTCAAATAAATATGGTGAAAAACCAGTGTCTATGAGATGGTTTAGAGAGTATATCAATGAATTAGAAGCTTATGGTTTCATTTCTACTACTCAATCAGGTAAAGGTGTTAAAGGAAACACCACTTTAATAAAATTAGGTGTTGATTCTAAAAGCATAAAAGATCTTTTAGAAAAAGAATTTAATGTTTAGTTTTTCTAATTTTTTTCCAAATTGGCTCTTTTTTAGTTTTTAGAGGTTTTATTTTTTGTTTTTTTTCTTTTAAATCAATATAATTTTTAAATTTATTTATAAATGTAGATTTTACATTTTCAAAGTTTATTTTTTCTGATTTTATTCCACCTTCAATATATGCATCAAGATAACTTATAATAATTCTTTCATATTCTTTATCTGTAACTGTTGAATATTTTCTTGGAAGAACTCCAGAAGTTGGAATTTTCATTTTTTTTGAAATATCAACTAAATTTGAAATAACTTTTTGTTTCCAATTTCCTAATATTTTATTTGCTTCTTTTGTTTTTAGACTATATTTTTTTCCTTGAATTAAATTTATTTGTAATTCTTTTTTACCATTTTTAAATAAAAATATAAAATTAAAAGATCCAAAGTTTTCTCCTTGAAAATAAGCATTTATCTGAAATGGAGCTTCAACATGTTTATTTGAATAACCAATTTCAGGAATTATTTCAGAAGATGCATATTTAAGAGTTATTTTTTTATCTAAATTAAAATTTTCAATTTTTTTTTCAAAAACTTTTTTAAATTTTAAATTATAATCAACTATTTTAAAAAATTCAGCATCAGGATAAAAAGAATTTCTAGGAAGATTTGACAGTACCATTAAAGCGGTTTCTATTTTTTCAGGAGTTTTATATTTGTCAATTAAATTTTGAATAAATGTAGGTTCATGTCCAATAGTGTATTGTGTTTGAAGTTTAATTGCTCCTTTATAATTAGTAATTATTTTATCTATTAAAGGATTTTTAGGCATTATTTTCACTTATCCTCTGAATAAAAATAATTTTAGATACCCAATATATGGTATTCTTAATATTTTTTTACCCATTAAGTTTTCAACATTAATTGGATAAACATTTAAACAACCATTCACAATATAGTTTCCTGAAATTGCACAATCTTGATCAATAATATAATTTGTTTCTCCATTATCTCCTTTGGTTAAAACATATTTTCCATCATTTGCATTAATAATTAAAACAACTCTATGAATAATATCTCTGCCAGTAAGATTTGATTTATAGACTACTACTGAATTATTTTTTTCAATAGCGTCTTTAATTTCAATAATTTGATTATTAATTTCTATTGTTTTAACTTCATTGTTTCCATAACTATTTAATTTATATTCCATTTTTGCAAATTCACTTAAATTTTTAGTTGAAATATTTTCATCAATAGTAATTATTTCTGATTTTAAATTTTTAGCAGAAGATATAACCATAATATCTCCTCTATAAAAACTAGGCTCCATTGATCCAGAAACAACTGTTGCAAGAGGAAGTGAAGTTCCTAAAATTAATCCTAATAATTTAAAAATAATAAATGCTAAAATAAGAGAATAGACTAAATAAAAAATCCAATACATTATTTTTGTATCTAAACTTTTAGGTTTTCCAAAAAGTCTTAAAAGAAGTGTATCTATGTAATAGTATGGATCTAAATATTTTAATCTATCTTTCATTATTTAAAACCTTAATCTTGTGTAAGTTTTTGAAGGTTGTTAATTGTTGATAAAACATTTTCTTCAGCTTCTGAAATACATTCTAAGAAAACATCTTTTGCTGCTTGTTCTTTTGTTCTTAAATAAAAAATAAATTCGTTTGTTAAGTGATCAGATTTTTTAAGAGCTACAAATTCTACATCTCTTTTAGAACTTGCAATATTTTCAATTAAATAGAAAAAAGAAACATCTTCTTCTATAATTTTAATTTCAATTTCATTTTTTTCTTTTTTTATAAATTCAAAATCCATGGTTATTCACATTTTCCCTATTTTTTTAGTATTTATTGTTTTACAATTTAAACATTTAATACTAGCGTCTGTTAAATTTAATTCAGCTTTACAATTTTTACAGTATGATTTTATAACTCCAAGATCAGGTTCACTAATCTTAATTTTAAAACCAAATTTATCTTGTTCTGTAATTTTCGCTTTAACAATATCCCCAATCCTTACAACATCTCCCATTTTTTCAACATAATCTTCAGATGCATTATTAATAAATAAGATTCCTGTTGCTGAAGGGCTTAAAACATGTTCACTTTTATTATTTATGTTTACAATGGCTATTTTATCAGTTGTTTGTACAACTTCACCAATAACTATATCTCCTTCTCTAAGAGTTCTTTGTTGAGGTATATTTTTAAGTATTTTTTGTATATTATCTTCTTTAGAATTCAATTTTAATCACATTTTTTTAAGTATAATTATAAAATAAGTTATAATAATATATATTATATAATTAGAAATATTTTTATATTGTTTCCTTATCTATTTTTGTATGGTTCTAGAATTAATTACAAATACTTTTAAGTTAAGAAGTAGACCTTACTTAATGTTTTTTGAAGCTATTTTACTTACAGTTTTTGCAATATTTTTTTCAAATAGTATTTTTCCAGGTAAATATTTAAGTGTTGCAATTTTATCTTTTATAATCATAGGTGCAGTTCCTTTATTAAACCGTGTTTATTCTTATGATTCATATATTACAAATTATTCTAAACCTTTTTTTCTAAGACACAAACAAATTTTTATTTTATTATTTTTTTTCTTTTTAGGGATTGTTTTTACATTAATAACTTCTTATTTTGTATTAAGTGATAATGTTTCTGAAAACCTTTTTAACGCACAATTTGAAGAACTTGAAAGAGTAAGTGAAGTTAGAAATTCAATAACTGGTGATTTATCTTCAAGTGGTTATAATACAAATAAATTTTGGGAAGTTTTCTATTTAATTTTTAACAATAATTTAATAGTTGTAATTTCTGCAATAATTCTATCTTTTTTTTATGGTGCTGGTGGTTTATTTTTAATTGCTTGGAATGCATCTCTTTTAGCGGTTGTAATTATTAATTATATTTCCTCTGCAGTTTATCATACAGGAATTAATGCTGCAATCATGGGTTCAAAACATGGACTTATAGCTTTTTTAGGTTTTATTCCTCATGGTTTTTTTGAAGTTTTAGCATATTTTGTAGCTTCTGTTGCAGGAGCTATTTTTGCAAGAGATCTTTTTAAAGGTGTTTTTAATACTCCTTTTAAGTGGCATGCTGCAAGAGATTTTTTATATTTATTTTTACTTGCTATATTTTGTTTAATTATTGGTGGATTAATAGAAGCAAGTTATTTTGTTTAGTAAATCTAACACATTTTTATTTCTTTTCATATACTAAATATATTTATGTCTTATAACTACATTATCAAATATCCTTTTTCAAACAAAGCAAAAGAATATTTAGAATCAAAAGAAATTGATCTTTTTTCAATTAATGAAGAAACTATTAAAAAAGCAACTTTGTTTATTTTAAAAACTGTTTTTCAAGACATACAAGAAAATGAAAAACAATGGAAAGAATATCTTAGAATTGATGATGAAAGAATCGCAAAAATGTTTGCAACCTTATATCCTTTATCAAGAATTCTTTTAAATGTAGTAGACTATAATCCTCTTTATCAAAGATTTGGTGAATACTATCAAAAACAATTGCATTATTATTTAAAACAACTTTTAGATAAAGAAGAATTTAAAGAAATACAAGATGATTTATGTAAAGAAATTAAATTTGATGAGGATAAAAACAAATATTATCTAAATTTAGTTGAATATTTATCCTTAAACTTAACAGATGATTATAAATTACAATATTCTAATCTTGATGATGGTAAAATTTATTTTACAAAATTAGAAGTTATTGATTTATTATCTGTAATTTTAAAGAAGAGAATTTTAAAAAATATAGATCTTGAAAAAAAAGATCTTCCTAAATTATTTTTAGAATATGGGGATTATATTAGAAAAAAAGTAATTTCTGAAAATACTTTTGACATTAAAACAATTAATAAACCTGAAGTTAATACTTTTCCACCATGCTTTTTAAAAATATATAACAAACTTATAGGTGGAGAAAAACTATCTCATATTGAAAATTTTTATATTGCTGTTTTTTTATCTAACATAGGTTATAATTTTGATGAAATATTACATCTTTTTAAAAACTTACCAAACTATGATGAAAAAATTGCAAGTTATCAAATCCAAAAAATAATTGAAAAAAAATATGCAGTTCCAAATTGTGATACTCTAAAAAGCAATGGTTTATGTGTTAATGATTGTAAAACAAAACATCCTTTTCAATTGTTTAAAAATATAAAAAAAGGTGAAAAAACAAATGAATGATCAAAAAGTACTTTTACTTATATTAGATGGTGTGGGAGTTAATAAAGAATATCCAGGCAATGCTCCATTTTTAGCAAATACAAAAACATTAGATTCTTTAATTAAAAAATATCCTTATCTAGAATTAGGTGCAAGTGAAGAATATGTTGGACTTTCAAAAGGACAGATTGGAGGTTCTGAGATTGGTCATTTAACAATTGGTGCTGGTAGAATAGTCCTTTCAGATATTGAAAGAATTAATAGATCAATAAAAGATAAATCTTTTTTTAAAAATAAAATATTAAACCAAGCTTTTAAGGATGTTAAAAAAGATAATTCTCTTCATATAATGGGTCTTTTAAGTGATGGTGGAGTTCATTCTCATATTAACCATTTATTTGCTTTAATTGATATGGTTAAATTAAAAAAATTAAAAAAAGTATATTTACATCTTTTTGGAGATGGTAGAGATGTTCCTCCTAAATCTATTCTTGAATATATTTCAAAATTAAAAGCATACATCTATAAAAGAAAATTAGAACATGTAATTGAGATTGCAAGTCTTGCAGGTAGATATTATGCAATGGATAGAGATCATAAATGGGATAGAATTGAAAAAGCTTACAAAGTAATTGTTACCGGAGAAGGAAATATTGATGATAGTAAAGCTGTATTTATAAAAAAAAGCTATAAAAAAGGAATTACAGATGAATTTTTAGTTCCAACTTTATTTGATAAAGATGCTTTAATTAAAAACAAAGATACAGTTATTTTTTTTAATTTTAGAAGTGATAGAGCAAGAGCAATATCAAGTGCTTTTATTGATAAATCTTTTAAAAATTTTAAAACTAAAAAATTAAATCTGAATTTTTATTCTTTTACTCAATATGATAAAAACTTTAAAAATCTAAATGTTATTTTTCCTCCATTAAAACCAGCTACAGGTTTAGGACAAATAATTTCAAAGCTTGGTTATAAACAATTAAGAGCTGCAGAAACAGAAAAATATGCACATGTAACTTATTTTTTTAATCAAGGTCAAGAAAAAGCAAACAAAAATGAAGATAGAATATTAGTTCCATCTCCAAAGATTTCAACTTATGATCTTATGCCAGAGATGTCTCTTTTAAAGTTAATTAAAAAAGTAATTCCTGCAATTAAGAAAAACTATAAATTAATGGTTATTAATTTTGCAAATGGTGATATGGTTGGACATACTGGAAATTTACATTCTACAATTTCTTCTTTAGAGTATATGGATGATTCTATTAATAAAATATTAAAAACAATTGATAAAAAAACAACTTTGATAATTACTGCAGATCATGGTAATTGTGATGAAATGATTTATCCTGACAAATCAATGAGTACAGCTCATAGTTTAAATAAAGTTCCATTTATTTTAGTGTCTGATAAGTTTTCTTTGAAAAAAAATATTAAAAAACCAACTCTTGCAAATATTGCTCCAACAATTTTAGATATTTTAGATGAAAAGATACCAAAAGATATGGATAAATCTCTTTTAAAAAAATGATTTTTTATGAATATTATAAAAATAGATTATAAAACAAAAGAAATTGTTTTCATTCCTCAAACAATAGAAGATTTATGGGTTATAAAAACTATTGCTCAAGAAGGAGATGTTATAAGTGGTAGTTCATATAGAAGACTTAAAAATGAACAAACAGGAGATAGTGATAGAAAACCTGTTTTTGTGAAAATTGATATTGAAAAAAAAGATTATTCTTCAACTCTTAACTCTTTAAGATTTACTGGAAAAATATTTTTTTCAAAACCAGAAGACTTTGCACCCTTAGGAGAATATCATACCTTAGAAGTTTCTCTTCAAAATAAATTTTCAATTACTAAAAAAGAACTTTTTGATTTTCAAATTGATCTTTTAAAAAATGCATCTTCTTTAAAAAATAAAATTAATGTTGTTATTTTAGATGATGAAATTTCTGAAATTTATATGTTATCTGGAATTTCAAATGAAAATATTGCAGTTATAAAATCAGGTAAACATGGAAAAAGATATAATCAATCATTTGATTTTACTAACTTTTTTGAATCTATTTATTCTGTTGTTTCAAACAATAAAGAACAATTGATTATTGCAGGCCCAGGAGGTACTAAAAATTTATTTTCAAAATATTTAATTGAAAAGTATAGTCTTTCATCTTTAGTTGTAAATCTTTCAAGTACTTCTAAATCTGCAATTAATGAACTTTTAGGTAAAAAAGAAATTTTAAAATTTTTTGAAAATTCAATTATTGTAAAAGAAAAAAACATGATTGATTCTTTTAAAGAAAATCTTGGAAAAGATAATTCTCTTGCAATCTATGGTTATACTGAGATTTTAAATATTTTAAGTACAGGTGCCTGTGATTTTATTTTAATATCTTATTCTTTTTGGCAAAAAGATATTGATAAAGTACAAAACTTAATTAAAGAAGCTGAGAAATATAAAACAAAAGTTCATGTGGTTGATGAAAGACATGAAGAAGTAATTAAAACATTAAATTCTTTTGGTGGAATTATTTCTGTTTTAAGATATAAGTTATTTTAAAAAAATAAAAGTAGATGGTTAAAAATAAAATTAACCATGTATTTTAGTATCTTTTGCTTGTTTGATTGGAGTCTTTGCAACATCCATTTTCTTTTCAAGCATTTCTTTTTCTTCTTGTGCTTTTCTAAGAGTTCTTGTCATGTAACCTGCCATTAAGTTAATAGTTAACTTAGATAAAGGAAGTTTCATGCCTTTTAAAAAATTTTTATTAGTTTCAAATTCAATACCTACTTTGTCACTAAATTCTGTCATTATTATTTTTGCCTTTGCTTTTATGCTATTTGATACTGCTTTTCCCATAATTAATTCACACTTATAATTTGTCTTTCTCCATTAACATCTCTAATTACTGCTAATGGTATTGTTTTTTTTAAATATTCTTTTTCTGCTAGAATGTATGCTGTATCTTCCTTTGTACTTCTTACTAAAGGAGGTGCACCATATGCTATTTGCTCTGCACGAGCAGATAATATTCTAGTTATTTCATATTTTGTTAATTTTTCCATAGATTTTCATTTTTTAAAGTTTTTAAAAAATTAGATGTTTATAATATAATATATATCATAAATGCTTATAAATGTATTTTTTTTAAAGACTTTATGTTATTTTTATTTAAATGTTATTTTTTGTACAACCATAATGTTTTTATTATGTTTTAATATATAATTATATTGATTATATATGGCTGTTATAAAGAAAATAAATGATTCAATAAGAGTAAAAATTTTATCTGCTATGACAAGAAAAGGAGCTGTTGTTCCAAATATTAGGCAGATTAAAAAAATTACTGGTTTTCATAGAGCTACAATTAAATCTTCAATTGATTTTCTTGAAAATGAAAAATTTGTTTTAGGGTATCGTCCCTTATTAGATCCTTTAGTTGCTGGTTATAATTTAAAATCATCTTCTTATTTTCAAGTTGATCTTTCTTTAAAAGAAAAACAAAAAGAACTTCTTGATATTTTAAAAAAAGATAAAAATGTTTTATCAGCTTCACAAGTAATTTCTGATGGAGATTTTAATATTGCAATTTCTTTTCTTTCAAAAAATATTGAATCTTTTCATAATAGTTTAAGAGAAAAATATGTTTACAAAATACCGAACTATTATGATTTTATAAAAAAATCTTCAAGTTATTATTTATCTTCTCCAATCTATAAAGATAAAAATGAAATTGATGTGTTAATTGATTTATTAAATGAAGAACAAGGAACTGAATAGAAATGTCTGTTGAAATCAATTATACTTTATCTGCTGGAAGAAATGCAGAAAATAAGTATTTAGAACGAAATAAGTTTAAATCTAAACTAGATGGTGCAAATAAAGCTATATTAATAACTAAACAAAAGATTGATTCTCAAGATAAAAAAATTATTGAAAAACAAAAAAATAAAATCAATGTTTTAAAAAAGACTGAGAAGAAAAAAGAATGGTATCATAAATTTAGATTTTTCTTTACAACTAATGGTTTCTTAGTATTAGGTGGAAAAGACACTAAAAATAATGATTTCTTAATAAAAAAACATTTAAAAGAAAATGATCTTTATTTTCATGCTGATGTTCATGGAGCACCACATGTTATTTTAAAAAATGATTTAAAAAAAGAAATTCTTGAAGAAGATAAAATAGAAGCCGCATGTTTTGCTTTAATTTTTTCTTCAGCTTGGAAAACAAAATCTTTTTCAGCAGAAGTTTATTCTGTTTCTCCTGATCAAGTTTCAAAAACTGCAAATACAGGTGAATCTTTAGGTTCAGGGGCTTTTGTTATAAGAGGAAAAAGAATATATTATAAAAAATTAAACTTAAAATTAAAGTTAATTTATGATTCAAAGCTTGGTCTTTATCCTTTCCCAGTACTTTTAACTTATAATGATAATTTAAATAAAGATGAATTTTATTTAATTCCAGGTAGTTTAAAGAAATCAGATGTTTCAAAAGAAATTAAAAATTTATATTTTAAAAAAGGAATATCTTTATCTCAAGAAGAAATAGACTCTTCACTTCCTCCTGGATCTTTTGAATTAATTAAATAACTATTAAAACACTTTGGTTCATAAATATATATATTATTTTATTAAACTTATTTTTTAAAAAAAATTTAACTTTGTGATAATTAATGGTTGAAAAAAAACAAGACTCAATTAAACTAAAAGTACAAGAAGCTTCTGAAGATTTTGTAGGTAAAAACATAGTTAAGCTTGACATTATGGTTAAGCAAAAGCTAAATATAATTTCAGGAGATATTATTTTAATTAAAGGTGATGATTTTACCGCTGCACAGGTTTGGCCTGAAAAAAATAAAGCTGGTGAAGAAAACATTATTAGAATGGATCAATACACTAGAAAAAATGCTAATGTATCTATTGGTGATTTTGTAACTATTAAAAAAATAGAACCTGTTGTTGCAAAAGAAATTGTTTTAGCACCTTTAAAAGAAGTTAATTTATTTTCTGAAAATCAAGATCTTATTATTAAAAAGAATTTTTTAGGTAGACCTTTTGTTAATGGTAACCATGTAATGATTAATATTTTTGGTTCAAATTATCTTTATGAAGTTACAAACACATCTCCTTCAAAAATAGTAATTCTTTCAGAAGAAACAAATCTTATTATAAATAAAAAACCAGCTTCTAAAAAAGAAATTAAACAAATTATTGGTTATGAGGATGTTGGAGGGTTAAAACCTGAAATTGAAAAAATAAGAGAAATGGTTGAGCTTCCTTTTAAATATCCTGAATTTTTTGAAAAATTAAATGTAACTCCTCCAAAAGGAATTTTACTTTATGGACCTCCAGGAACAGGAAAAACTTTACTTGCAAAAGCTTTATCAAATGAACTTAAAGCAAACTTTATAGGTATTGATGCTCCACAAATAATGGCAAAGTTTGTAGGCGAAGCTGAAGAAAAATTAAGAAATATTTTTAAAAAAGCACAAGCAAAAACACCTGCAATTATTTTCATAGATGAAATTGATGCAATTGCTCCTAAAAGAGATGGGTTTATTTCTGAAGTTGAAAAACGTGTTGTTGCACAACTTTTAGCACTTATGGATGGTACTTCTTCAAGAGGGGATGTAATTGTAATTGGTGCAACTAATAGACAAGATGATATTGATCCAGCACTTAGAAGACCTGGAAGATTTGATAGAGAAATTGATGTTAATGTTCCAAATGAAGAAGGTAGACTTGATATTTTAAAAATACACACTAGAAATGTACCTTTAGTAAAAGATGTAAACTTAAAAAAAATAGCCCAAGTAACTCATGGTTTTGTAGGAGCTGATCTTTCTGCTTTAGTTAAAGAAGCTGCAATTATTGCAATTAAAAGTAAAATTTCTGATATTTCTTCTCCTAAAAAAGAAATTTCTTCAAAAATTTTAGAAAACTTAGCAATCTCTAAAGAAGATTTTGAAAAAGGTTTAAAAGTAGTTCAACCTTCTGCTTTAAGAGAAGTTTTTGTTGATCTTCCAAATATAAATTACTCTGATTTAGGAGCTTTAAAAGAACAAAAAGAAACTCTTTCTGAAATAATTAATCTTTCTCTTGAAAGAAAAAGTCTTTTACAAAAATATAATGTTAAAACCATTAAAAATATTTTAATTTATGGTCCTCCAGGAACTGGAAAAACTTCTTTTGTAAAAGCAACTGCAAAAGAACATGGTATTAATTTTTTATATGTTAAAGGTCCTGAAATCTTTAATAAATGGGTTGGAGAATCAGAAAAAACAATTAGACATATTTTTAAAAAAGCTAAATCTGTCGCTCCTTCAATTTTGTTTTTTGATGAAATAGATTCTCTTACTCAAAGACATGATGATTCTATTGGAAACATAAAAGTTCTAGATCAACTTTTATCTGAACTTGATAATTTAGCTGGAAAAGATGTGTTGTTTATATGTGCTACAAATAGACCTGAAATTATAGATAAATCTTTTTTAAGAAGTGGAAGAATAGATAAATTTATGGAATTTAAACTTCCTACAAACAAAGAAAGAAAAGAAATATTATCCCTTCTTTTATCAAAAACTCCACATGAAAAAATAGATTTAGATGAGATTGTAAATCTTACAAATAATTTTTCTCCTGCAGATTTAAATCTTTTAATTACTGAATCTGTATTTTTAACTTTAAAAGAAAATAAGTATAAAGAATCTAAATTAACAAAAGAAGCTATCTTAAAAACTTATTCTAAATTAAAAAATAAAGTCTCACAAGGTCAAGTTCTTTCAGGAATATCTAAATATGTTAATTAAATTATTCCTGAAAATAACAAATATCCACCAATTGAGATTGCCATTAAGATTACCCATAAAAAAGGGCTCCATAAAAATATAGCTTTTCCATCAAGTGGTCCGAATGGTAGTAAATTAAAAAAAGAAATCCATAAATTAATTAATATTCCTAAAGATAAAATCATTCCAACAATTGTACTTTGAGTTGTAATTATACTTGCAAGTAAAACAAAGATTCCTGCTAAAATAATATTTGTGATTGGTCCTACAGCAGAAGTAATTCCATTTTCTTTAACAGAAAGTCTTTTTCCAAAAATATATACTGCTCCAGGAGCTACAAAAACAAAACCAAAAATAAATGCAAAAAAAACTGCAAAATATAAAGGTCCATTCCATTTTACAAATTTTGCTTTTGCACCATAATATATTCCTGCATATTTGTGTGCAAGTTCATGTAAAATAAAAGCAGTTCCAGTTACAACTAAGCTAACAACTAAAAATAATATGAAAGTAATTATTGAAAAATCATTAAAGTTTGAAAGATTAAATAAATTGTATCCTCCTAACACTAATGCAAAACATAAGGAAATTCCAAGCCAAGCTATAACTATATCTTTAATTTCACTTGTGTTTTTAGGTTTCATTTCAATTTTATCTTCAAAAAAATCTTCACTCATATTTATTTCACGTCTATTTTAGATATCTATTGTAGGAAACAGTTTTAAAAAGTTATTAATGATTTTTTCTTTTACTTTTTCTAAAGGCATATTATATTTCTTTGAAAAAACTTCATATGATTCTTTAATACTTTCAATAGTTGTTTCTTTTCCATTTTGCCATACAGGAAGATCTGTTTCAATAAATATTTGATCTAAATGTTTTTCAATATTTTCAATCTTTGGTTTTGCAAATCTTTCGGTTAAAAAATATCCTCTAGATAAGGCTTCTTCAATTTCTTCTTTTTCAGCTGTAAACCAATGAAGTATAGTTTTAACTTCTGGATATGATTTTAAAATTTCTAAACTTTCTTTAACAGCTCCTCTAGTATGTACTACTATTGGTTTTTTTAAAGTTGCTGCAATTTCAATTTGTTTTCTAAATAATTTTTCTTGTAATGAAATATTAAAAGGATTTTCTGTAATTTTTTTATCCATTCCAATTTCACCAATAACAAGTGCTTCACTAAAATCTATTTCTTCAAGATCTCGTTCTATTTTTTCAAAATCTTTTTTTAAAACATTATCAGGATATAATCCATATCCAAAATAAAGATTAGGTATATTTTCAGCTTTAATTTCAAGATATTTTCTATAATCTTCTATGTTTGTTGACTGTGCAATAGCTATTAACGGTTCATTTGTAAATTTTTGTTTGATATCTTGAATAGTTATTTGATCATAATGACAATGCATGTCAAGATAATGCTTATATTTGTTTGTTTGCATATATTATATATGGTTCAATTTAATTATAAAGATTTTCTTTTAAATCTTTCAAAAGAGGTTTATCCTCCCTTAGAAGACACTTTTTTAATGTTAGATTCTTTAGAAAAAGAATTTGTTAAAAATGATAAATCTTTTTTAGAGATAGGTTCAGGTTCTGGAATAATTTCTTTAAAGGCAGCATCTTTTTTTAAAAAGATTACATCTATAGATATTGATGAAAATGTAATTAATCATTTAAATTTACTTAAAGAAAAATATTCTTTAGACAACCAAATAATTATTCAATCAGATTTATTTTCTGCAATTGAAGATGAAAAATTTGATTGTATTGTTTTCAATCCTCCTTATGTACCTTCAGAACAAATTGAAGTTCTTTCAACTGATGGTGGAGAGGAAGGTAGTGAAATAATTTTAAGATTTATTTCTCAATTACCTAATTTTTTAAAAAAGAATGGTGTCTGTTATCTTTTAGTTTCTTCTCATAATAATCTTGATGAAATTTATTTTGAATTGAAATTTAACAAATTGAAATTTGAACCAGTTTCTGAAAAAAACATATTTTTTGAAAAATTAATTGTTTTAAAAATAAGTGATCAGTAATGCCTGCAAACGTATCTTTTGAGTTTGCTTTAGCTCAAAAAAAATTTGATGAAGCTAGAAATGATGAAGAAAAGATAATTGCTCTACAAGAAATGATTTCTCGTGCTCCAGCTCATAAAGGGGGTGAAAACTTAAGAAAAGATCTTTCTAGAAAACTTGCTGCTCTAAAATCAAAAATGGAAAAGCAAGCTATAACTGCAGGAAAAAGAACTGGAAATACAATTAATATTAAAAAAGAGGGTGCTGGACAAATACTTATTTTTGGAGCTGCTAATTCAGGTAAAAGTACTTTTTTAACAGAATACACAAATTCTAAACCTTTGATTGCAGCATACCCTTATACTACTAAAAAACCAGATGTTGGTATTTTAAATTACGGTGGTGCTTTAATACAATTAATAGAACTTCCTTCTTTTCTTGAAAGACATGAACTTACTCCTCAAATTTTTTCTATGATTAGAGTTTGTGATGCATTAGTTTTATTAATAAAAGATGGATCTATTGATGAGTTAAAATATTTAATTTCTATTCTTGAAAAACAAGATGTTTTTGTTACAAAGAAAAAACCAAATATTCAAATTTCTAAAAGTGAATTTTCTGGAATTTCGTTTGTAAATGATCATTTTCTAAAAGTTCCAAAAGATCAAGCAATTGAAATTTTAAAATCTTCTGGTTTTAGAGCACATAATATAATTTTAAATCAAACCACTCATTTAGATGATTTAATGCTTTTAATTAATCCAAGAGCATCTTATAAATCAGTTATTGTTGTGTCTATGCCATTTACTAAATCTTTTAAAGATGTTTTTTATTATAAACAAATACCTATTTATGATTTTTCTTTAAAACAAGAGGTTACATTAAAAATATTTGAAATTTTAGAAAGTGTAATTGTTTTTACGAAAAAACCTGGACAAAAAGTAGACAAAACAGAACCATTAGTAATAGATAAAGGTAATACTGTTTTAGATGCTGCAAAATTAATTCATAAAAACTTTTATAAACAATTAAAATCTGCAAAAGTATGGGGTTCTACAAAATACCCTGGACAAACAGTTTCTAAAAATTATGTTTTACAAAATAGAGATGTTGTAGAGTTTAATATTTAATTATTTTTTCTTTTTAATTATTGTTTTTTTCTTTTCTTTTTTAAAGGAAATTGGTTTTTTATTTTTAAAATAAGTTTCTTTAATTTTTTCATAAAGTTCTTTTTTAAAAGCATATGCGTATTGTTTTACTTCTTGACTAATTTTTATATTTCCTTTTTCAAAATCTATTCTTTTAAAAATATTTGTAATTTTTCCATTCTGGTCTGATTTAAATGAATATACATTAAGGTTTTGAGGATTTATAAATAACCAATTTCTTCCTTCAAGTCCTCCATATTCTCCAATTCTATCTTTTATAAAAACTCTTGTAAGTTTGCCATCAATTTTTACTTTTGTAGTCTGTAAGGTATCTGATTTTAAGGCTCTTAAAAAACCTTTATATGTCTGGTTACAAGTTTGTTCAAATTGTAATGATTGAATATTATTTTTAAGGAAAAATCCTTTGTCTAGATTTCTTAATTGAGAAATTGTACTTCTGTTTACATCTTTATTTCGGTATACTTTTACATAATTTGAAAGTAAAAGATCTCTTATAACTTCTCTTTTATTTTCAACATTATTGCCTTTTAAAACTCTAGAGGTTATTTCAATAATTTCTTTTTTTTGTTCTTTTGTAAAATTATTTATAAAATCTTTAAAAATTTTACTTCTAGGCATTCCAATGTTAATTGTCATGGAATCATTTTTTTTTAAAAATATTAATTCTAAGATTTTATTAAATTCTGCATCTATCATTGTTTTTCAAATTTTTGTAAGTCTATTATTAATATCTATTAAAAAGAAAGATATAAAAATAAAATGGTCTTATAAATTATTAAAAATTATAAATATATTTTATATGGCTCCAAAAAAGAAAGAAAAAATAAGTTTTGAAGAAGAACTATATAGATTATTCTTGCCTTTTACAAAAAATATTCAGTCAGATGATTTTGAAGAGGCATTAAGTCAAGCAGACATAACTGTAGATATAGATGTTTATTTTTCTAAAAATTTATTTTTTGCATTATTTATACTTTTTATGATATTAATTTTTGGAACTGTTGCAAGTAATTTAGTTCCAGATATTATAAGCTTAAAGTTAGTCGTAATTTTAGCATTATCTATTTTCATTGTATTTGTGGGATATGCAGTTTTTAATCCTTATTTAATTATTGGAAATAAAGTTACAAGTATTAGGAATGCATTACCTTTAGCAATTATTGGAATGTCAAGTGTAGCTGAATCAGGTGCACCTCCAATTGCAATTTTTTCAACAAAGACAATAAAAGATAAAAGTCAATATTTAGATAAAGAGTTTACAAAAATTACTTATTATGTTAATAATTTAGGAATTTCACTTCTTGAAGCAATTGATATTTCTGCAAGAAAAACTCCTTCTTATGATCTTAAAAAGTTTTTACTAGATTTAAAATCAAATATTGAAGCTGGTGGATCTTTACCTGAATTTATGAAAAAAAAAGCAGAGCATGCAAGATTTCAATATAATCTTTTATTAAATAACCAAAATCAAAAAGCAGAAACTTTTGGTGATATTTATTCTGCAATTGTTGTTGCAGGTCCATTATTTTTATTTTCTGGTATTATGCTTTTAGGTATGGTTGGTGGTGGTGTTGCAGGTTTAAGTATAAACACTGTATTACAGATTGGAATATTTTTAATGGTTCCAATAATTAATATTTCATTTATAGCTGTTTTAAATTTAGTTAGTGGTTAGATAAAATATGGATTTGAAAAAAGAATTTGGAATAACTCTTTCAGAAAAACAAAAGTTTTTCGTAGATTATGTTATTTATGGTTCTGTAGGTTCAATTGTTTTCTTTGTTTTATTAATGAATACTAAATTTTTAGTTTTTTCAATTTTTCCTTTACTTGCAGCTGTAGGTATTGCTGCAAGAATATACACTGCAAGAATTAAATCTTATGAAAGAAATCTATATGTGTTTTTAGATGATCTAAAAGATCTTCTTCAAGGTGGTATGAATATTGTAACTGCTATTGAAGTTGCATCTAGACACGATTATGGTCATTTAAATGCACCTATTAAAAGAATTGCAGCACAAATAAAGATTGGTGTTCCTTTTGATGTTGCTTTAAATGATGTTTTTGGAAATATTGATAGTGCAGTATTTGCACAAATTACACAAATCATTTCTGAAACTACAAAAGTTGGTGGAAATATAATTAAAATTTTCGCATCAATTTCAGATTATGTTAAAACAATTAATGATATGGTAGAAGAAAGAAAATCTAAAACTTTTTCTACAGTTTTTTCAAGTTACTTTATGTTTTTTGTTTTTATTGCTATTATTTTAATTATACAAATAGTTTTTTTGCCAATGCTTAGTGGTAGTACAGTTTCATTAACTGGAGAAGGAGCAACAAATGCATCTTCAATGTCTGATGTTAATTTTAATAAATACTTTTTATATTTAATTGTTATTCAAGGTTTATTTGCAGGTCCAACAATTGGTTTAATTTCCGAAAATAATTTTGTTGCAGGGATACGGCATTCAATTATTCTTGTAGGGGTTTCTGTTCCTATATATGTAATTGTTTCAGCAATTTTCTTATAATCTTAATTTGTATTTTAAAGAAGATAGGTTTATATATGTTATAGTTTATATATTATTATAATTTAAGAAAAATATATATATATTAAAATGAAAAAAAATGAAAAATAAAAAAGCATTATCTCCATTGATTGCAACCATTCTTTTAGTTGCTGTTGCTTTATCTTTAGCAGGGATATTATATTCTTGGTCTTCTCAAAATTTTAGAGATACCACAACAAGTGTTTCAGATACTTCTGCAGAATGGATTGATTGTAGTAATGTTAATATATATATAGATTCTGGCTGTTCTTATACATCTTTAGATGGATTTGGAACTTTAATATTATTTGATAGATCTACAGTTGAAATTGATCAAAATATTGTTTTAACAATTATTGATGCAGATGATGAGATTGCAAGTGTTGAAATTGAACCAAATTTTACTGGTAATGCAATGTCATTAGCTTCAACTTTAAATGCTATTGATGGTATTAAAGGTCTTGCAACTCCTCTTAAGAGAGTACAAGCACATGTTAAAAATTGTCCTGATAGAGTATCATATATCTCTAGATGTAGTTAATTTTTAAAAAAATTATAAATATGAAAATATAAGGTGATATAAAATGAAAATAAAAAAAGCAATATCTCCATTAATCGCAACTATTTTATTGATTGTTGTTGCTGTAGCATTAATTGCAATCGTTGTTGCTTGGGGAAAATCTTTCACAACAGACAGTCTTTCTGATGCAACAGGTGTAGTTGACACAAGTTGTATGGGTGCTGCAATCCAATTATCAAATTGTATGATTAACGATTCAAATAATTTAGTATTTTACGTTAAAAACACTGGTACAGTAGATATTTCTGCTGGAGATGATTTAATATTAAATATTAGAAACACATCAGATGGTAATTCAACATTAAATTTACCTTTATCTGAAACTGCAACAACAGAATGGGCAGGTTTAACTCCTGGACAAACTGCATTAATTACAGTTGATGATGCAAACTTCCCTGGAGCTGCAACAGGAAGATACGATGTAGAAGTAATATCTAACTATTGTGCTTCAGATGCAGTTGCACAAATCAAAAACTGTCAATAGATGTATATAATAAAAAGAGACTTTCTTTATAATTATAAAGAAAGTTTTTCTTTTTTTATTTTTTTTTAAATTATAAATTTTGAAATTTTTATGAAAAAAGCAATAAGCCCTATAATCGCAACTATTTTATTAATTGTAGTATCTTTAGCATTAGTTGCTATACTTTTATCTTGGGGTTCTGATTTTGTTACAAAAAATACAAGTGAAGCTGATAACGCTGTAAATAAAGAATGTGTTGGAGCATACATTGATTTTGTTTCTTGTATTTATAATGTTTCAGAAGAAACAATTACTGCAAGTTTTATTAATTCAGGTAATATTGATTTTGATAGTGATTATAATTTTAATGTAACAATTATTGATAATGCAAAACAAGTAGATTTCTCTAACAATGATGTTTTAGATTCAAATGGTCTTTCAAAAGGTGAATCAAACTATTTTATTATTGAAGATTATAATGGTGTACGTCCAATAAAAGTTCAATTAAGAAGCACTCAATGTCCTTTAAGTTATTGGGAAACTAAATGTTCTTAAATTCTTTCTAATTTAATTTTTGTAATTTTATCTTCTTGATCAATTATTGCAATTACATATTTAGTTTTTATGCTATTTGCAAGCCTTTCAGATTTTATGACTTTTGTCATTTCGTCTTTATGTGTTTTTTTAACATCTACCACATATTTTGTATGTTGATGTGTTTTACTATTTCCTTCATAAACTCTAAAATCAAATCCAAAAATTGCACCATCTTTAACAATAAATCCTTTTTCTCTAAAGTCTTTATAAACTAAATATTTATCTGTAAATTCTTTGATATATTTTTTAATATGTTCTTTTAATTGAGTTATTGTTATTTCTTTTTCATCTTTTGTTATTTTTATTTTTTTAGTTTCTAAAAGAAAATAACTTTCAAATAAATCTAAAATTAATAAATCTTCTTTTTTAGTTCCAAATCCTTTTTCAATAAGTCTTGATTTAAGATTATTTGATGTAACTATACATCTTTTTCCATCAATATAAGCATTCATAATTTAAAATTCCTTTTTTATTTATAAAGTGTAAACATGTTTCTGTCTATGCCATAAAATAAACCTATTCTAACCCCAGCATCTATCCATCCATAAGCATAAGAAAAAGATGCTAGTGCTCTTTTAAAATCTTTATTCTTTTGAAAAACTTTTCCATCTTCAAGATAGTTAGTTGCCATTTGGAAATAATCTTCTGCCATGTCTTTTAAGAAAGATTCGTTTTCTATGTTTATTTTTATTGTCTTTATTGCTTTTTCTAAAAGTTCTCTATATTTTTCAGAATATTCTTCAATCTCTGTATTCATCAACACTCACTTTTTCAAATTCATTTAAATCTGCACAAATAACTAAACTTTGAGGTTTAGGGTATTCTTTTAATTTTTTATAATCCTTAAAATTAAAAGTAATTATTTTTTCATTAACAGAACCCATACCAGAAAGCATAGCACATGTTTTATTTTCTAATTTTTTATCAGTATCAATTTCTTCTAATAATTCACAAGCTTCTTTTGCTGACATAAATCTATTTTCTATAACTTTAATATCAAGAAGGCATAATGTGTGTGCATTTATTTTTAAGTTATCTAAAATTAGATCATAGAAGCTTTTAGGAAAATAATTTTTTTCAGGATATACAATAGATACTGTTTTTCCAAATTTATATTCATAAAGTCCAAATGACCCTCTATAGTTAAAAATTGAAATACCTGCAATAATTTTGTATTCTATATCTCTTTTTTTTAGTTCCTCTAAAAGAGAGTAATGTGTGGTTGCAGATAATGGGTTTCCAATAACTAAAAGACAAGAATCATTCTTTAAATATTCTTGTTTTTGTTCAAGTTCAGTTCTGTTTAATTGAATAATATCTTTTCCAAGAGTTTCTTTTAGTTCTTTTATTTCTCCAAAAGATAAAATATTTGTATAATTATCAATATATACTTCTTTAGATTCTAAAATTGCATTTTTTGCTTCAAGACTTAATTGTTTTGTTGTAAGTCCAATTCCAATAATATAAAACATATTAATACTTAACTCCTATTTCTATATATATTTCTTTATTAGAACTATTAATATATTTAATGTTTTGAGAAATTATTCTGTATTTATTATTTTTTTTATTAATTTCTTTTTTTTTACTATTAATTATTATATATCCTTCTGTTGTTGGGAATAATAATTTATAATTTTCTTCTAATTGTTCAATAGAATCTATTTCTAGTTTTTGAGAAGTTATTAAAAGATCAGATATTCTGTTATTAATTAATATTTTTTCTGCACTTTCAATATTTGGTACTTGTAAAATAAACCCCATTATTCCAACAAATAATAACGCAATGATTGCATCTATTGTAAACATTATTCCTTTATTCACAAAAACCAACCTCTAAAATCGAAAATTTATTTTTATAAATTATTCCTCTATTATGTTTATTTTTTATTTCACCATTTTTTTTATATATCTGGTCATTATTTATTTTAATTTCACAAAAGTAAGGCTTAATTTTTTCTAAATTTTTTATTTCTATTTCATTAGCAAGACATTTTTTTGTTTGTTGATTAATTTTTCCTAGATAATTACAATCTAATAAATATATATCAATTAAAAAATCATTTTTTATAATTTCTATTTCTGTTTCTTTAAAAGAAATATTTTCTTTATAGCTGATGATAATTTTTGTTTCAATAGATAATATAATTATTATAAGAATTATAAATATTAAAACATCAAGTATCATTACTTGTGCTTTTTTTTGCTCTACAAGCATCATAGACTAATACTCCATTATTTTTAGTTAACATTTTTTCTTTAATAAAACAGATTTCCTGATTAATATTTTTAAAATTAATTTTTTCTTTTAAAGTTTCTTTAAAATAAATATTTGTGTTTATAAATAAATAAAGAGTTATAAGTATTATTAAAAAAGCAAATATAAATTCAAGAGAAACTTGTCCTTTTAACAAAAGACCACCTCTCTTATAAAATAATTTTTAGGAAAATTAAATGTTTCTTGATAGTTTCTGTTTTTTACAATAAATAATAATTGTTTATTATAAAAAATCCCTCTTGTAATATATGCTTCTTTAATTAATATTCTTTCAGATGGTCTGTAAATTATCACTCTTATTATTTCTGTTGTATCTAATAAAGTAATTTTGTTTTTTTCTTTAGAAATAGTGTTTTGAATATAGAAATTATTTTTATTTCCATATTCAAAAATATTGGAGCTTATTTTTTCTTTAACAACTAAAGGATTGCTTTCACAATCATTAAGTGTATTTTTAATGGTTTTTTCAAAGTTGTAATAAATATTTTCTTTTCTAGTTTCAATCTGTTTAATGATTATAAGATCAGTGGTTTCATTTAGGTTATTTTCGAGAGTTATAAATAAAAAAAAGAGCATAAATAGAAGAATAGTTATAGAGGCAAAGGCTTTTTTAGACACTGCCATATATTATGTATTAATACATAATATTTATAATTCTTCTTAATTTTTTTAATTTTTATTTAATTATTATAACTTCTTCTAAAATCAATTTCACTTAAAACATCTATTAGCATATGACTGTGACTTTTCTTCATTTGTCCAATTTCCATTCTTTTAAGTAATGTGTTTTTAATATTGTTTAAAAACTTTGTTTCAAAATTTGAAAGTTCTCTTCTATATATTATTTGCATCTTTTAATCACCTTTTTTTATTTATTTAAAAATTTACTTTACAAAATAACAAGGGATTTATAGAATATATCTATTTTCAAGCAGAGGGTAGCTGGCCGAGAAAAGACTATTTTTTAAAATTCGAAGAATAATCTTTTTAAACTAAACCCTACATTATACTTTT